>NZ_FWWW01000051.1 GCF_900176135.1 Hymenobacter roseosalivarius DSM 11622
TATATATTAAAGATTATGCTGTTTTGGATAGTGCAGGAAAATTGTTCTATGATACAGGTGTGTTATTACTTAAAGATGATTTAAACTTTAATAATTTTTTACCAAAAGATACATTTTATAATAATAATGCTGAAGGGGTCGAATATGAATTGCAGTCTATAATAAAGAAATCATTCAATAATAAATCCTTTGTGAATCAAAATTTTATAAATAAGGAAGCCAATTATTCTGTATTTTGTATAGATATTCCCTTAGCTTGCGATTTAGAATCCAAGCTAGGAGTTCTATTCATCATAAGCAGACAAGTTGAAAATTATCCTTCTGAGCTGGCTTCTGTTTTAAGCACTTTTACCAGAATAACTTCTAATTGGGTAGCTCGTTATGATGAGTGTGTATATAATAGAAGCCGAACTGCTGCGTAGTGCACCTAATTATTATGCGCAGCAAAGCCAATATTACGAACAACCTACACTCCCTCGAACACCTCATCCCATTCAATACTAAACCCCGCCAGCGTTTGCACCGGAATGGGGCCGGGGGAGTAATAGGTGCCACCTAACTCGTAGCGGTCTTCAATCAAAAGGTAGACTACCACGTTTCTCAATCCGGGCGTTACCAGCCAATATTCTAGCACACCGTTTTCCTCATAGAGACTGAATTTTGTGCGAACGGCATGGTCCATCGTTTCGGGTGAAATAATCTTGATAATCCAGTCGGGCGCACCAATGGCGCCTAACTCATCCAGTTTCTGTGGGTCGCGGATGACACAGATATCAGGCTGAATTACCGTAGTAACCTGGGCGTCGGCGCTACCAGCAGCATGGGGCAGACGCACATCAAACGGCGCGGTATACGCCTGCCAAGTCCTGCCCTTCAAAAAGGGATGTATCGCCACAACCAGGTTCAGAGAGATTTGCTGATGCACTCGCCATGTTATGGGACTCATCTGGCGCATTTTACCACGAATTAGTTCCGTCCGCTCGTCAAACCGCCACGTCAGATAATCGGCGCAGGTATATTTCTTCGATAAATCTAGCTGGGAGATGTCGGTGATGGGCGACATGGGAGGAATGGATTTGGGATTGGTAAGAGCAAGTTTAAATTCTATAAAACTAGGCGACCAATCAAATCAGGCGGTCATGCTGAGCGGAGTCGAAGCATCTCTACCGCTTCGTTGAGGCTACTATTCAGTAGAGATGCTTCGGCAAGCTCAGCATGACCGCCTTTTAATTAACACCATCAGCACGCGAGATGCTTCGCGCCGCGCTGCATGACCTGAATAACACGTTCTAAAGATAAACGCAATACCCCGCCATTTGCTACAGTGTGCAGCCAAAGCGCTAAACTTGCCTGCTCCATGTTTCCCTTGCTGCTTATGCGTCTGCTGCTACTCTCGCTGCTTCTGATTCTCAGTTCCTTTGTCGCGTCGGCCCAGCGCATCACCGAGCGAGATTTTCAGAAGTATTTTGATGAATACGGGCTGCAAGGCTCCTTTTTGCTGCTTGATGCCGACGCCAGGCAGTACACGGCCTATAACCTGAAGCGCTGCCGCCAAGGCTTTCTGCCGGCTTCCACGTTCAAGATTCCAAACACCCTCATCGGGCTGGAAACCGGAGCCGTGCGCGATACGAGCGAGATATTTCGCTGGGACGGCGTGACCCGAACCATCTCGGCGGCCTGGAATCAGGATATGACGCTGGCCACGGCCCTGCGCGTGTCGTGCGTGCCGTGCTACCAGCAGCTGGCCCGCCGCATCGGGGCGGCGCGCTACAACCAGTGGCTGCCGAAGCTGCAGTACGGGCGCATGGTGGTGACGCTGGCCACGGTGGATATGTTCTGGCTGGAAGGTGCCTCGCGCATCACGCAGTTTGAGGAAATAGATTTTTTGCAGCGCCTGGAGCGCGGGCAGTTGCCGGTGGCGCGGCGGCACCAGGAAACGGTGAAGGCGCTGCTGGTGCTGAGCTGGGGGGCAAATTGGACGCTGCGCGGCAAAACCGGCTGGACCTCCACCAAAGACTACAACAACGGCTGGTTTGTGGGCTGGGTGGAGCAGGGCGGTAACCCGTATTTCTTTGCTTTAAATGTGGAGCCTAAGAATAACGGACCAGCGACGGAAGCCTTCATCAAAGGCCGCCGCACCCTGACGGAGAAGCTGCTGCGTCAGGAGTTTAAGCTGATGCCGTAGAGACGCAATATCTTGCGTCTCGTCGTTGCTGATGGTGTTTACCTTAACGGCGCGGTATCATTCGTTCAACGACGAGGCGCAAGATATTGCGCCTCTACGGCAAACAGACACCGAAATTCGCCCCCCAGCTACTCGCTAACCTCTTATGCTTTCCCACAAGCACGAAATCTTCTTGGAAGTGGCCCGCCTGCTGAGCTTCACCAAAGCCAGCCAGACCTTGTTCATCAGCCAATCGGCCATCAGCAAGCAGATAAAGGCGCTGGAAGAATACTATAAAACCGGCCTCTTCGAGCGCCTGGGTAATAGCGTGGTGCTCACGCCGGGGGGCAAATTGCTGTATAAAAAGCTGCTCATAGCCAAGCAATTGCAGCACGAGCTGCACCAGGAGTTCGTGAAGATCAGCGAAGACTTCTCGCCCCGCATTCAGATGATGATCGGGGCCAGCACCACCATTTCGCTCTACGTGTTGCCTCCCGTGCTCTCGGCTTACCTGGAGCAGAATCCGAATACGCAGCTCACGCTCAAAAACCGCAACAGCGAGAATATTCTGAAGGCGCTGCTGGAACACGAAATTGAGTTGGGCGTTGTTGAGGGCATTAATAAAGTCAGCAACGTCACTTACACGCCTTTCCTCACCGATGAAGTAATAGCAGTGTGCTCGGCCAAGAACCCGCTGAAGCAGCAGCAGCTGAGTGCGCAGGACCTGTATAAGATTCCGCTGGCTCTGCGCGAGTCGGGCTCGGGTACGCTGGCGGTGCTGGAGGAAGCGCTGGCGCAACAGCATGTAAAGCTGAGTGAGCTACCCGTAAAAGTGCGTTTGGGTGGCACGGAAGCGCTAAAAAATTTCGTGCGGGTAGATACCTGCTTAGCCTTTTTACCCCGACAAGCGGTGGGGAAAGAGTTGATTTCGGGTGAGTTGGTACAGGTACAAATTCCTGACTTGCCTATGGTGCGTCACTTCAACTTTATTCAGCGCAAAGGCACCGAAAACAATTTGCCATACAAGGATTTCGTGCAGTTTACGAAGCGCTATTATTCCAAAAAGGAATAGACTATTCCAAATTGCTATTTTGTTTTCGCATAGCAACTAACCTACTTGCCGGGGTAATACCACCCACCCAAGATGTCAGTTAGCACCGAAACCACCACCCACCTGCAGGCGCTGGAATGCTCGGCCTGCGGTACGCAGCACTCCGCTTTTACGCTCCAGAAAGTATCGACGTGCTGCGCCATGCCCCTGGTGGCTACCTACGATTTGCGCCAGCCGCTTTCTAAAAGCAGCATCAACCAAGCCGATGGCAGCATGTGGCGCTACCAAGCCCTACTGCCGCTGCTCGATGAGGCTAATAAGGTAACACTGGGCGAAGGCTTTACGCCGATGCTGTTGCTGAATCGCTTGGCGGCGCAGTACGGGTTGCGGTCTTTGGTGCTGAAAGATGAAGGGCAGAACCCCACCGGCTCCTTTAAGGCGCGCGGCCTGAGCATGGCCATTTCCAAAGCGCTGGAGCTGGGCGTGAGTGGCTGCATTATCCCGACGGCCGGTAACGCGGGCGTAGCCATGGCCGCCTACTGTGCCAAAGCTGGTTTGCGCGCCGTCGTAGCCATGCCCCGCCACACCCCTAACGCCTTCAAAGAGGAGTGCTATTGGTACGGGGCCGAGGTGCAGCTGATCGACGGCCTTATCAACGACTGCGCTGCCTGGGTGCGCGAAAAAAACGCTGGCGGTGAGCTGCTGGACGTGTCAACTTTGAAGGAGCCTTACCGGCTGGAAGGCAAGAAAACCATGGGCTACGAAATTGCCGAGCAGCTCAACTGGCAACTGCCCGACGTGATTTTGTACCCCGCCGGCGGCGGCACCGGCCTCATCGGCATCTGGAAAGCGCTACGGGAAATGCAGGCTATTGGCTGGCTGCCGCCGGGGGGCAAATTGCCGCGCATGGTGGCCGTGCAGGCCGAGAACTGCTGCCCACTGCTGGAAACCTACTTAGGTCGGCAGGCTAATTCGCACAATTATATGGGTAAACCTACCATTGCCAACGGCCTGGCCGTGCCCCGCCCTCTGGGTGAGCCGCTCATGCTGCGCGTGCTGCAAGAATCGGGTGGCACGGTAGTGAGCATCTCGGACGAAGACATGTTAGAAGGTATGCGCGAGCTGGCCCGCCAGGAAGGCCTGTTCGTCGCCCCCGAAGGCGCGGCGGTGTGGATGGCGGCTCGTCAGTTGCTGCAAGCCGGCTCCATAAGTCCCGATGAGCAGATTTTGCTCCTGAATACCGGCTCCGGCCAAAAGTACATGGACAACGTAGCCGGACGGTTTAGCGAATAGGAGTGTAAACTTCTCTCTTTGCGCAAAGCTTTCTGCGTCCGAAGCATCTCGCGTGCCGTCGTCGCCAGGCTATGCTTTTAACAAGCGGATGGCAGATGATACATGACGGTCCTTCTTGTTCAGGGAATAAATAGTGTTTGGGGGGCAAATTTAGAATGGTAGTAAGATCTATTTATTAATAGCCCTCGCGTTATCTACTACAAGTAAAGGCAGCGTACCCACCCTGAGCGGAAGGTACGCTGTTTGCGTTTATGACGGTTGTATAAAAACACTACTTTATAAGTTACACCCTTAATTAAAGGGTGTATCAACTCAAAAAGCTAAACTGAATATGGAAATACCCTACGTTATAAGGGATGTTTTGTAAAAAATATGTATATCAAAGCTATATTGCCATTGAAAATCACAGTATCATGGGTTTTTAGTTGCTTGTTTTATGGCTTTATCACTTCTTCCCGCTCAACCTATAGTTTAGTTGCGCTGTTCGGGCTTTTGCTCCTAAGCGGACTAGCGGCCTTTGTTCCGGTCTCTCACCCTAGTGCCGCCGCCGGTAGTCTGCAAGCCGCCGACGTAGCCTGGATGCTCACGGCGACGGCCTTCGTGCTGATTATGACCCCCGGCCTATCCTTTTTCTACGGCGGAATGGTACGGCCCAAAAACGTGATTTCCACCATGCTGCAAAGCTTCGTGGCCCTAGGTGTGATTTCGCTGCTGTGGTATTTTGTGGGCTTCTCGCTGGCCTATGGCACGAGTTGGCACGGCTTCATTGGCAACCCGCTGACGTATGCGTTGCTGAACAACGTAGGCACGGCCCCGCACCCGGTTTTGTCGCCGGGTATTCCGTTTGTGTTGTTTTTTGCTTTTCAGCTCAAGTTCGCCATTATCACCCCCGCCCTGATTACGGGGTCATTTGCCGAGCGTGTGCGCTTCAAGGGCTACCTGGCATTTATGGTGCTGTTTTGCCTGTTTATCTATTGCCCGCTAGCGCACTGGACCTGGCATCCTGAAGGATTTTTGCGCCAGTGGGGCGTGCTGGATTTTGCGGGTGAACCGTAGTGCATATCTCAGCGGGCATCGCGGCGCTGGCCGGGGCCATGGTGCTGGGCCGAAGGAACGGCCATGTGCGCAACACTTCATCCTCAACCCCGAATGTGCCTTACGTGCTGCTCGGCACCGGCTTGCTGTGGTTTGGCTGGTTTGGGTTCAACGCGGGTTCGGCGCTTGGCGCCAACGAATTAGCGGCAACTTCTTTTGTAAACACCAACCTCGCCTCCGCCGCCGCTCTGATTGCTTGGCTACTAATAGAAGTGGTGCGCGGCACCAAACCTACGGCCGTGGGGGCCTGCACCGGCGCAGTGGTGGGCCTCGTCGCCATCACGCCCGCTGCCGGCTATGTGCAGTACGGGCAGAGCATTCTGATCGGGGTGGTGGCTGCTTTGGTGAGCCACGCCGCCGTGCACTGGCAAAACAGCCGCCCCACCATCGATGATACGCTGGATGTGTTCCCCTGCCACGGTCTGGGGGGCATTGTGGGCATGCTGCTCACCGGTGTGTTTGCCGATAAAGTAGGCCTAATTCACGGCACCGCTACCGTATTTGGCTACCATGTGTTGGGGTTGCTGATTGTAGTAACGTACTCGTTTGTTGGCTCCTGGCTGCTGCTAAAACTAACCGCTAAGCTCTTCGGCCTGCGCGTGAAGCCCGCCGAAGAACAGCTCGGCCTCGACCTCAGCCAACACGAAGAGTCCACGTATCATGTGGACGAAGAGTTTGAGCAAACTTATCAGAGCCAGCGGCCCGATAGCGGTAAAATCGCTCACCGCATGTCTGATAGCCTGGTTAGTTAAAAGCTTACTCGGCCATCTTGCTGAGAAAGAAGGACGCCAGAAAGCCGAGTACCGTAATCAGACCCGTGAAATTGTGCGCTACCGCGAAGGCTTCTGGTATCATGGTATCGGCGAGCATAGCCAAAATGGCCCCCGCGGCCACAGCAGTCGTAGCTGAAACTACCTGGGGCGAGAAATGGCTGAACACGGTGTAGCCGACCAGCGAAGCCACCCCCGAAACCAGTGCAATGCCGCCCCAGAGCAGCAGCACGTAGCGCGACGACCGGCCGGCCTTTTTCATACCCGAGGCACTTGACAGGCCTTCGGGTAGATTAGACAGGAAAATAGCTACCACGGCTACCGTGCTTACTGCTCCACCGGCCAACAGGCTCAAGCCGATAACAATGCTTTCGGGAATGCCGTCGAGCAGGGCACCGATGGCTATGGCCATGCCGTTGTCGCTCTCCGGCTCATTATCCGCTTTGGCCTGAGCCCGCACGGCTTTGCGTTCAGCGTGTTGGTGGTGGCCGGAGCGCTTGCGGTGCTTAGCGCCATGGCGGGCCAGCAGCCAGTTGGCCAATGTATACATGACTGCGCCGCCCAGAAAACCGAGCGCCGTAGAGTTAAAGCCCCCTTTTTCGTAGGCATCCTCCATCAGCTCCAGCGAAAGCGTCGAAATAAGCACTCCGCTGCCAAAGGCAACAACCGCCGCAATCAGGCGCTGCGGTACGCTGAGATAGTAGCCCACGGCTGCCCCAAGCAATAGTGCCGATCCCGACACCAAGCCCCAAAAGCCAGCCAATACCCAGGTAGGGAAGGTCATAAAGATGGAAAGAAGGTAGAATTGCTAAGTAGGCAAAAGTAGGCGTGTGCAGTCAGTTTCTGCTATTGATGTCTATTCTCAAAATAATAGCAAGCCAAATACGAATTCCTATACGAGCCGAGCCGAAGCTTGGCCGTCAGCTTACTTACGCTTGATGCTGCGCCAGTAAGCGCTGACAATCCTCGTCGGTCAAGCCGTCAAGCCGAATCTTCTTGAACGGTGCGGTGTGGCCCGTCAGAATAATAACGCTGGACTTGCTGAGTCCAAATACCTGCGCCAGATACGCTGCAAGTTCCGTATTAGCTTGCCCCGCATGCGCTGGTGCCTTTATACGGACTACAAGCTCACCATTGGCGGCTACCAACAGGTGATTGGTGCGGGCGTTGGGTTTGGCTGTAATATGCAGGATAACAGACAAGGAAACTTCTCCTGAATGTCCATCGCGCCGAGCGATGCTCAACTTTTAGGCGGGCGAATTGTAGGCGTCGTACACGTTCCAGGCCCAGATCAAAAATGGGACAATCAGTGTCCAGGCGAGTAAAAAGCCAATTGCACCGCCAAGGGCCCAGATAAGAAACGCCTTCAGAATCTGGCCTTTAATAAGTTGCCCTAAGCCGGGAATGAAGAAGGAAAAGATTGCGGGCACGCCGTAGGTTGGTTTCATAGCAGGAAAGGAGGGGATGAAAGACGAAAGATAAACAGCTTCTAAGTGCCAGCGGCAGCGGGCTCACTTGAACGCACGCCACCTAAGCGCTTCTGCCCAAACGGGCACTGATCCAGCACCACGCAGCGCTGGCAGGCCGGCGCACTAAAGTAGCAGCATTTCTGCCCATGGAACATCAGGGCTTCGTGGTGGTCGTACACCTCTTGCGCCGACCAGTCGGGGGGCAAAAGTTCGGATAAAAGAGCATGAGCAGCCTCCGTGCCCACTTTGGGGCCGATAAGTGCCAGCCGTTGGGCCACGCGGTGGTGATGGCTATCGACGGGCATCGCCGGTAGGCGCAACGTGCTGAACAACAGGGTGGCGGCGCTGGTCTTAGGGCCTACGCCCGGAATAGACTCTAGCCACGCCCGCGCCTCCGTAACTGGCACTTCAGCTAAGAATTCCAGGTCGCAGGGGCCGTCGCAGCGCGTACTGATTTCACGCAGTACGGCCTGAATTCGGGGGGCTTTTTGCTCGGGCCAGGTGCAGGGGTTGATAGCGGCCTGCACTTCCTCGGTGGGGGCGTCGCGCACTTCTTCCCAGGTCGGAAACCTTGCTACCAGCTGCTGGTAAGCCTTGTGCGACTCCTGGTTGCGGGTGCGGTGCGAAAGCAGGGCGCTGATCAACTCGCTGAGTGGGTCTTTGGAGCTGAAAAAGCGGAAGGGTGCCCCGTACTCGGCGCACAGGCGCTCGTGAACCAGTAAGGCTTTCGCCTGGCGGGGGGCAAAGTCGGGGGGCAAATTGGGGGCGATGGTTTCCACAAATAGTGCCTACGCGAGCCAGGGCAGCCGAGGTTGCCGCTGCTTAGTTATTCCCCCGATTATACAGCGTAATGGCCTGCCGAATGTTGCGTTGCTGCTTGCCCTGCATAATAAGCGGCACAATGAGCAGGGGCATGCCAGCATACACCAAAGGCGAAATGCTAGGGCCGCCGTTTGATCTGCCAAAGGAAGAAAACAAGCCCGCCGCTACAAGTCCGCCCGCCGCTACGTAGCTCAGTGTGCTATAGGTCTGGTACTTGCGCGCCTGCTCCAGCAAGCCCCGGCTGGCCGCGAAGTCGGAGGTGGCAATGGTAAGGTTACGCAGGTTGAGGTCCTCAATCGGGCCGTTATCTTTGCTGAAATACTCGGTTTTGGTGGTGCGGTACATGGGGCCGCCAAAGCCACCAAAACCGCCGTTGCCGTAGCGCCCATAGCCGTAGGGGCTGTAGCCATAGGGGCCGTTGCCGGCGTATTGATTATTCGTAATAGAATATAAACTAATGCGGCCCACCCGGTCGCGGCGCAGAGTAGCCTCGCGGGTAGAGCGGCCCGGCAGCACCGTGCGCACATAATGGCCGGTTTCGTCGTCGTAGTAGCTGACGGTATTCAGGTCGAAGCGCTGCTGCCCATCCAGCAGCAGAAAAGCCTTCCCAAAGATAGGCTGCTTGGTTTCAACGTCGTACGCCTGAAATACGCGTCCGTCTTTGAGGCCCACCGCGAAGCGGGTAGTCTCGACGGGTGGTGCGGCGGCCCGGCGGCGCTGCTGCTCGACCCGCACGGAGTCGGGGAGTACGGGGGGCGTGTTGAGGGTAGAGGGAGGAGTAGCGCGGGCCGGAGCGGGGGCCGGCGCAGTGGGTTGGGGGCGCGTGTTAAGCTCGCGCGGCGCGTCCTGCGCTAATAGCGCTGACGAGGAGCACAGGGCCAAGGGGAAAGCCAGAAGAAGAAAACGGCTGGTCATGCGGGCAAAAGGCAGTGAGATGGACAGCAAGATAGGCTCAAAAAACTACGAAAGACGTGGCTTTAGTATGCCAAAAAGCCCCCCGCCAAAAGTGTTTTTCATCGGCATCTTTAGCCGAAGGTATTCGCTAAAATACGTGCTGAACAAACGTGGGGGGCTTTTTACACCCAAGAGCCCCAGAAGCGCCCAAGCGTTGCATTCTCGCCCCGCGAGCCCCGGTTTAATTTTCAGGTCGTTGCTGCCCTTTAGGCTACAGCAATGCTACGGACCGTAGTCTCGATCCTGACCTTTGCGGTGCCGGCTTTACTTCAGCAGCTTCTCCAGCAAGCTCAGACTGTCTACCATATCGGTAGAGGTTTCGAAGTCGATGGGTTTCAGAATGTAGCCGGTCACGCCCATGTGCTGGGCGTTTAGCCGATCCACATCCATGGCTGAAGTGGTCGTAATGAATATTGGAATATCGCGCAGCGTGGGCTGACTACGCAACTCTTCCAAAAACTCGTGTCCATTCATTTTAGGCATGTTCAGATCCAGCAGAATCACCTCCGGCAGCGGCTCAATTGCCTCCTGCCCATTGCGGCCCAGCAGCATGTCCAGCGCTTCAAGGCCATTGAAGGCGGTGTAAAGCTTATGCTGCACGCTGAACTTGGCGAAGGATTTCTCCACGATCATTGTATCAAAGAAATCGTCTTCGACAAGGAGGATAGAACGCATAACTATTTATTGAGCAAATACTAAAGAGGAATGGTAACTGGTGTTGTCACCAGAGAAACAGGCATCAGCGCTTTGGGCCACGTAAATACAAAGGTAGCACCCTGACCCGGTACCGACTGCACCCGGATGCTGCCTTTATGTTCTTCAATGATCTTGCGCACAATACTGAGCCCGATGCCGGTGCTCTCCGCCGTGTTCCGGTCGCGCAGGGTCTGGAAAATCTGAAAGATTTTTTCGTGGTATTCCGGCGCGATGCCGGGGCCATCGTCGGTCACGCTAAACTCATACTCCTTCTTCAGCTCCTGCGCCCCGATAATCAAATGGCCCTGGCCGCTGTGGTGGTGCTTGATGGCGTTGCTGAGCAGATTCGTGAATACCTGTTGCAGACTAAGACGGTCGGTGAGGAAAGGGGGCAGGCTTGGGGGCAAATCAAGGGTAAATTCTTGCGGGACGACCATTTCGGCCACTTCCGCCACCAGCTCGCGCACCTCTACCTCCTCCGGCACCGGCTGCGTGCGCCCGGCCCGCGCATACGCCAGCAGGCCGTTGATGAGGTCATCGAGGCGGGTGAGACGGCCTTTCAGCATAGCCAGATACTCGCGCATCTGCGCCGATAGCTCGTGCGACAACTCATCCTCCATCCATTTTACCAGCGTCCCGATACCGCGCAGGGGCGCTTTCAGGTCGTGGGAAGTCACGTAGGCAAACTGGTCCAGCTCCAGATTGCGCTTGTTCAGTGCCTCAAAGTTTTGATCCAGCGTCTGGGTCATGCGGTTGAGAGAGCCGGCCAGCTTACCGAGGCTATCCTGCTCTTTGTCGCGGATTTTTACCTTATAATCGCCGAGTACCACTTGTTCCGCCAGGTTCTCAATAAGCTGAATGCGCTGGGTTGTATCGCGGTTCACGGCGGCCAGCTCGGCTTGTAGTCTTTCTTTCTCCTTAAGCTCCCGCACGATTCGGCTAAAAAGCCGGAGTACAATCAGAATAGCTAATACTGCTGACCCAATGATGGCCAGCGGCGCGGTACGCTCCCAGATATCCCGGTAGCGCGTACGCTGATGGAGTAGTAGATCTTCCGAGTCTTTGATTCGGGTAATGATTGCCCGAATCTGCTCCAGCAGGCGGCGGTCGCCGCGCACCAGGTCGCGGGCCGCGTAGGGGCTGGGCGGGCGCTGCCGCCAGGCATCCAGCAGCAGTACTTCCTGGGCCATAAAGGAGCCAAGCGTATCCAGGCGGCGCTGGTGGTCGGGATTGTCGATGGTAAGATGCCGTAAACCTTCGTAGTCGTCGCGGACGCCGTTAAGCAGATCATCGTAATTATTTAAATACGATTTGTCGCCCAGCAGTAAGTAGCCGCGGATAGCGCCCTGCGCATCGCGCATTTGGCTGCGCAAATTGGTGGTATGCTGCAATACCCGATAGGTGTGCTCCACCCGATTGGTGTAATAAGCTACCTGCTGAATGCTCAGATAAGCCAGCAAAGAGGTAAGCAGCAGCACAATCAGCGCGATGCCAAAGCCCAGCCTGATTTTAGTATTAAGATTCAGCCGCACTTGATTTCAAGTAGGAGTGAGAAAGAAGTGCCAGTGGAGGTGATAAAAGGTAAAGTTCGCACTTTTATAGGCGTGTTGGTCAAGCAACGTGCGGATGGATGGGCCGCTTTGCGTCTACCTTTGTGTGTCGCCTGGTCTATGTGCACGGCTACGCAGCATCCTTTTTATTCCTCGGAAAAATGCCCCCCGACCCGATTACCAGTCCCCAGAATCCGCGCATCAAGAACCTGTTGCGCTTACAGCAGAAGCCCGCTGAGCGCCGGCAGCAACACCTGACCATCATTGAGGGCTACCGCGAGCTGACCATTGCCCAGCAAGCCGGGGTAGAAGTAACGACCCTGTTTGTGTGCCCGGAGCTGGCTGACCCAGTGCGGCAGCGGGAACTGGAAACATTATTTGCCTCCCAACCCGAGTATTTCACGGTGTCGAAAGCGGTGTTCGAGAAAGTAGCCTACCGCGAAGGCTCCGATGGCATACTAGCGCTGGCCCGCCCCCCGCGCCGCGCTCTCACCGACCTGAAATTGCCCCCCAGCCCGCTGCTACTTATTCTGGAGGCCGTGGAGAAACCTGGTAATCTGGGTGCCGTGCTCCGCACCGCCGACGCGGCCCGCGTGGATGCCGTCATCGTCTGCGACCCGCGCACCGACCTGTATAATCCCAACGTGATTCGGGCCAGCATTGGCTGCGTATTTACCAACCAGGTGGTGGCTGCCCCCACCGCCGAGGTGGTTGCCTGGCTGCGCCGACATGGCATTCGCAGCTACGCCACCACCCCGGCCGCCACGGCGCTGTACACTAACATGGACTTCCGCGGCCCCAGCGCCATCGTGATGGGCACCGAAGCCACCGGCCTCAGCGACGAGTGGCTCGCGGCAGCCGATGCCCAAATTAAGATTCCGATGGCCGGCTATATAGACTCCCTCAACGTGAGTACGTGCACCGCCATCATGACGTTTGAGGCCGTCCGCCAGCGTGGGGGGCAAATGTGAGCCTCCCGCAGATTATCAGCGAATAACCTCCACCCAGCCTTTGAGCGTGAGGGCGCACTGCGGCTGACGCACCTGGTAGTAGTAGATGCCGGCGGGCTGGCCTTCGGCCTGCCACTCGTTGCGGTAGGCCGCGCTCTGGTACACCTCCCGGCCCCAGCGGTTAAAAATGCGCAGCTCCGGGATGCCAAGCTCCGAGGGCAGCACAAAGGTGTCGTTGCGCCGGTCGCCGTTGGGCGTGATGACGTTGAATATGTTTCGCTCTCCGGCGGGCTTAATGGTAAAGGCAACGGTAGTAGGGCAGGGGGCGCTTGTCGTCACGTTCACCCGATAAATGCCCGCTGCCTTGACGATGATGGAGCGCGTCGTTTCCCCCGTCGACCACTCATACTTGTTACTTGCAATGCCCGCATCCAGCGTAAGCTGGGCGCGGCAGTCCAGCGAATCGAGGTGCTCCACCAGCGCTGGCGGATCCTGCACGACAATGCTACGGCGCGTGATTTCCTGCTTGTCGCCACATACGTTCGTGAGGCCCACCGTAAGCTGCACCTGATAAGTGCCCGCGCGCGAAAAGCGGTGCAGAGGCTTTTCCGAAGTTTCCAGTGGGCTGCCATCGCCAAAGTTCCACTGGTAGCGCGTTGCCCCCAGGCCAGTACTGACAAATTCCACGGGGGCAGCCGCGCAGGTTACAGCCGGCGCCTGGAAGGCCGCAATCAGCATGGGCGCCGGTGGATCAACGACAACCAAGGTTTCGCTAATGCTACGTTGGGTACCGCAGGGGCTCCCTTGCTCGGCCGTCAGCCGCACCAGATAGCGGCCGGGCACCGTGTACCGATGCTGGGGGGCAATTCCTGTTTCCAAGGGGCTGCCATCCCCAAAGTTCCACTCGTAGCGTACGGGGCCGGTACTGGTGCTGGTATTCTGAAACTGAACCGTGTACGGCGCACAACCGGCCGCCACGGCCGATACCGCCGATACCAGCGGCGACGCCGGACTGGTAACTCCGACGGTGGTCGTCGTCGTCAGGCGCTGCGGACCACAGCCACCTGTGCGTGTCACCGTCAGCCGAACCTGGTAGCTACCCGGTCGCTCGAAGCGGTGGGCTGGCGTAGCCGCGGTTTCGAGCGGGCTACCGTCGCCGAAGTCCCACTCGTAGGTTTCGGCTCCACTGCCGGCATTGCTGAACTGAACGGTGTAAGGCGCGCAGCCTGCCGGCACCGGCGGCAGCGCGGCCGTCAGCGTTGGTAACGAAGCACCCGTAGGCAACATATTAAACTTGAATGCCGCCCCGCTATTGAAACTTATGGTTTTGGTGGGAGCGTAAGTGCCCGGCGTGGTGGTGAAGTTAGTAGCAGTGGTGCATTCGATGTGGTACAGTACGCCCTGCTTTGTAATTTCATTGGAAGCCGCAGGGTGCAAGTGCGTTCCACCATTCGCTGGCCCGCCGAAATAAGTGCCGTACTCCAGGCGGCGAGCCTCAGGGCTCAAAACGGCTAAATAAATGCTGCGCTGAGCGCTGGAAAAGCCATCGGAAGTAACAGGAGAGACGCTGGTGCTACCGTAAGCGCAAAAGTAGATACGGTTGCAGGCGTCGAGGTTGAAGGCCGTTATCAGCGTGGAAGAGCCTATAAAGCCGCTATTGGCGGTAGAAATCTGGGTTGAAAAACTGGTACTGGTCAGCCCTGGATTAAAGCAGTGAATAAAAACCTTTTCCGTATTCAGGGTCTGCAAGGTGAAGGCACCATCCGTAACGGGGTAGCTACCGGCAGTAGCGCCCGCCACTAATACTTGGCCATCGGAATCGAAGTCGATAAAGCGAGCCAGATCGGTGGCCGTCGTGCCCAGAAAAGTGCCCCCCAGCAAGGTGTTGCCCGTAGCACTAAGGTGCAGCAGAAAGCCATCCAACTGCCCTCCCCGGTACGTACGGTTCAGCCCTGTACTGCCCACCTGAAAATCGGCGCTGGCGGTCTGCCCACAGACGTAGATACTGCCATCAGGCGCTACTTTGATATCATGCACCTGATCCTCAGCCGTGCCGCCCAGGTAAGTAGACCATTGCAGCATAGACAACTCCTCATTCAGGCGCGCCACAAACCCGTCATTACCAAACTGACTACCAGATCCACTACTGCTTTTAAGTGCGGGCTGCAAGGCATTACGAACCGGGAAATTGAGAGAGTTCGTGTTGCCGCCTATCAGCACGTCGCCGGTGGAGGTGCTGGTAACGGTGGCCGGCTTGGAGGAAAGAGAGCCGCCTTCATAACCCGATCCGCCTAAGTAAGTAGAAGCTAAAAGGGCGGAGCCATCGGCGCTCAGGCGGGAAATAACGTAATCCTGGCCGCCATTGAAGGTCTTATCATAGGCTGCACCGGTGACCGGGTAGTTGGTGGAGCCCGAAAGAGCCAGCACGATCAGCTCATTTTTGGCCGTAATAGTCAGGTCCAGCGGATACTCTATGCTATTGCCTCCCAGGTAGGTAGCAAACAGCACCGTGCGGCCGGTCGGGTCAAGCTTTGATATGCCCATGTTCTGGCCCCGCTGCTGACTTTGATACGCACCTACAGTTACGGGATACGTGGCATCCTGCGAATACCCGGCCGTGTACATGTTGCCGTACTCATCACCCGCCGCCGAATTGGCCGACAAAAACGTGGATTTAGTCGTGTAGGTGCTGAATACCAGGGCCGGATCAATAATCAGCGGCAGCTTGGTATCGTATTTTTCGGTCAGCTCAAAGCGTACTTCTTTGTCATATAGGCGGAAGCGACAGGCTACGGGGCGTCGTTCGCCACTGGCCAGCACCTGATACGCTATAGGTGCTTGCTCCGCTTGTACCCCCAACTGAGTGTGAAGCTGAAGCTGCCCGTCGTGCAATTCCATTTTGTCGAGACCTTCGTAGCGCATCCGAATCTGGCTGGGGTCGGCGCCGGACGCTACTTCATAATCGTATTTCAATTGCCCATCCACGGAGTGCCACACCATATCTACGCCAGCGTACACCTGCTCGTAGCGCACGGCGGCAAATAGCGGCACCTTAGTGGCCCATTTCTTAGGATCGGAGCCCAGAAAATAGTTGTGATAGGTTGACTGCCGCTCCTGGCCCTGCGTTTTGGGCTTCATTTGAGCACCCACCAGCTGCATCCGAAAAGCGTGGCCCTGCACTGATTTGGCCCCGCTGTCAGTTGATTCACTGTACTCGGCTGGCAGAGCCTGCAGGTTGTAAGTAAACTGGTTGTTCTCTAAAAATAAATGCCCCCCAGGCACTGCCGTAGCAAATTGCACTTGAGACGGCCACTGACCGGCGTTGGCAACGAACTGAAAAGGCGCCGGCGCGGGCACGTTGGCAAGGCCGGTTAGAATTGTTAAAAAACTCAGTAAAATGGTAAAAGTCAGCCGCATAAACCAAAATAAACAACCTGTAAAGAAGACACTTGCAACTACTTTTTATAAGGTATAGTCAGACCTGCCAAACCTAGGGCTAAATAAGGATATAATTTGGATACTCAGCGTTGCAGACAGAGCTTACGGGTCGGTTTTAGGCAACAGCTATTAGTGTGCCCAATCCGGGCACAAGGGACGTATAAGGCCGGACTGTTATAAAAGGTGAATTTGCTGCTGACGCAAACTTCGTTCAGCCATAAAAAAGCCCCCCAGCACTGCTAAGGCTGGTCCTCAAGGCTGACTTCCATTAGTCGAAGCGTATGATCGAGGGCATAGCGAATCGTGCGTTTGCCGCCCGTGGGCTCCATAGGTGCGTCGGCGGGGCGGTAGATAGGGAAGGTGCGCACCAGGTCGGCGCCCGCCACCGTAAACTGGTCGTGACCCTGGTAGCCAGTGGTGGCCTCGGGGGGCAAAGTTGGCAGCTCAAAACGCTCCCACTCCTGGGTGGCAAACTCAAAGCCGTATACTTGGCCGCGCGCGTTAACGCCAGTTTCGCGCACGAAAACCAAGGCTTCTGGCAGCTCATTCTGGTTTAAGTCGGTGAGCAATGCCTCCGTAATTTCGCCCGCTATGGAGTCACGAACGACGGCCATCTCCCGGCCGGCGCGGCGGGCCGTGAGGGCCAGAGCACGGCGGTTGCCTTCGCCGGTCGACGTGACCTCAGCCGTGAACTCGCCCCGCTCCAGGGTCTTGCTAAACGTGATTTTGGCCGGCGCTTTTGGGGTTGGCACCGGCGATACCGTCTCACCCCGCCGGGGTTCTGCGCGCTGCTCCTGCACCGTAGAGCCGCAGCCGGATGCTATAAGTGCCAGGAAGCCAGCAGCCATTGACGCGTGTTTCATCCTGCAAGCTACCGTTGCGCGGCTATATAGTATGCGGCTTTGCTTAAAAGTTTGACCGCAACTTATCTGTTGCGGGCGAAAAATCCGTTGGGGGCAAAACTGCCTGTTCTCACAACCGTCTAAATTCCTGTACCCACACATCCAGCGCATCGGCCGCGTACAGCAGCGGCTTTCCAAGGGGCGTAGGTAAGCCATGACTTTCTACCAAAGTAGACTCCCACTCGCTCAGACTGGCTTCACGAAGCGCCCACGGCTCGTGGTATAGTTTGCCGCGCCAGAGGCCGTTACCCCGCACCGCGCGCTGCAAATCAGGTCCCGCCGTATACAGGTAATAGCGCTCGGTAAGGAAATGCTGTAAGGTGCCGGGGCGCGAAGCCGGCAATGCCTCGCCCAGTGTCCACGTAGCCGCGAACTCAGCGTGCGCGATGCCGCGGTGCGTACGCGTAGCCGTTGCGCTTAGTGTGTCGCCCGTTTGTGTCAGACTCATACGGGCGTGCAAATAGGGAAGATGGAAAAACGTGCGCGCCGCCCATACACCCAGCGCTAGCGAGGCATCCAGAGACAGAAACCAGACGCCCGGCACCCCATTGAGGCGCGCATACGTGCGCACGTTCAGCTCATGCAGATGATGCAGTCCTGGCACGGCTGGCAGGCCCAGCGGCCGAATGTGACTCATGGTAAACGGCACCACGCCCAGCCATGCTTGACCGTCAAACAGGTCTAGCTCTAGCCGTTCTGGCAGATAAGGCCGCAGAAGCTCGGGCGCTACGGGCCAGTGCGCAAAAAGCAGCTGGCTCCACCGCTGCCGCATGAGGGGCAGGCCTGGGGGGCTTTTTAGCAATGATTTTGAGAGTGTAGGGAAAAGCATAGTAGCGGGTACCGCCTCATAACAAGCTGAGTGAGTAAAGTGTCTGACGCAAAGCGCTAAAACAACAGAAGGGTGCAGCCAACGGCCGCACCCTTCTGATAAAAGCTATTAAGTCGCAAACTAGTCGATCTTCTTGGCCGAGCGCAAACGCTCGTTTTCGTCCAGCAGAATCTTGCGCATCCGCACCGACTTTGGCGTTACTTCCAGATACTCGTCTTTCTGAATGTACTCCATCGCCTCTTCCAGCGAAAACTGACGCTTCGGAACAATCTTCGCGTTGTCGTCGGAGCCGGAAGCACGCATGTTCGTAAGCTTCTTGCCTTTCTGAATGTTGATGGTCAGGTCGTTGGGGCGGGTGTGCTCACCGATAACCTGGCCGGCGTATACTTCCTCGCCCGGATCAACGAAGAACTCGCCGCGGTCCTGCATCTTGTCGATGGTGTACGCGGTGCCGGCACCGGTATCCATCGAAATCAGCGAACCAGCAATACGACCCGGAATTACGCCTTTATAAGACTCATAGCTCTGGAAGCGGTGGTTCATAATCGCTTCACCAGCCGTGGCGGTCAGTACGTTGTTACGTAGGCCAATCAGGCCACGAGCCGGAATGTTGAACTCCAGGTGCTGCAAGTCGCCCTTTGGCTCCATGATGGTCAGGTCGCCCTTCCGCATCGTCACCAGCTCGATAACCTTACCAGCAGTTTCCTCCGGCACGTCCACTACCAAGTGCTCGATGGGCTCCAGGCGGTGGCCATTATCGTCTTCCTTGAACAACACCTGGGGCTGGCCTACCTGCAACTCAAAGCCTTCGCGGCGCATCGTCTCGATAAGTACCGACAAGTGAAGAATACCGCGGCCGTATACCAGGAACGTGTCTTCCTTATCGGTTTCCTTAACGCGCAGAGCGAGGTTTTTCTCCGTTTCCTTAAACAGACGGTCGCGCAGGTGACGCGAGGTCACAAACTTGCCTTCCTTACCGAAGAAGGGCGAGTTGTTGATGGTGAACAGCATGTTCATCGTCGGCTCGTCGATGCTGATAACAGCCAAGCCTTCCGGGTTCTCGGCATCGGCCAGCGTATCGCCAATGTCGAAGCCCTCAATACCCGTTACAGCGCAGATTTCACCCGAGCTAACCTCCGCTACTTTATTCCGGCCCAGGCCTTCGAATACGTGCAGCTCTTTGATTTTAACTTTCCTAATAGTGCCATCACGCTTCACCAGGCTCATGTTGGCACCTTCCTTTAGCGTACCGCGGTGTACGCGACCAATGGCGATGCGGCCCACGAACGACGAGTAGTCGAGCGAAGTTACCTGCATCTGAGGAGTGCCGTCCAGGGTAGGAGCGGGGGGAATGGAAGCAACCACCGCGTCGAGCAGCGGAATGATGTTGTCAGTCTTTGATTTCCAGTCGGTGCTCATCCAGCCCTGCTTCGATGAGCCATACAGTGTTACGAAGTCAAGCTGATCTTCCGAGGCGCCGAGGTTGAACATGAGGTCGAAAACCTGCTCGTGCACCTCGTCGGGGCGGCAGTTTTCCTTGTCCACTTTATTTACCACCACGATGGGCTTCAGGCCCAAGTCAATGGCTTTACCCAGCACGAAGCGGGTCTGAGGCATAGCACCCTCAAAGGCATCCACGAGCAGCAGTACGCCGTCGGCCATCTTCAATACGCGCTCTACTTCACCGCCAAAGTCGGCGTGACCAGGCGTATCGATGATGTTGATCTTAACGTCCTTATAACGAACGGATACGTTCTTGGAAACGATGGTAATGCCCCGCTCGCGCTCCAGATCGTTGTTGTCCAGGATCAGGTCGTCGAAGTGCTGGTGCTCATCGAATAGCTTAGAGGCGTGAATGATTTTGTCCACGAGCGTCGTCTTGCCGTGGTCAACGTGCGCAATAATTGCGATATTCCGAATGTTCTGCATACAAAGGTTTTTGCGGGCGCAAAGGTACGTAATTGTCAGCGGAAAAACTGGCGTGACGAAAATGTTAACTGTTTGAGACTGAAATAGCACCCGCCCCCACGAACCGAACCCAGACCCGGCCGCGTATGTTGTAACAGTAGCCGCCGCAGTGGCGCGTTACTCTTCTGTTTCATGTACACACTCCCTTACTTTATTCTAATGCGTACCTACGCCCTTATTCTGGCTCTTTCCTTTTTAACGTTGGGCACTGCCTGCTCGCAAAAAAAAGACGTATTGGCAACCGCCAAGGCTCAGGCGGCTACCAAACCTGGGCCCGCCGCCAAAGCCTATCCGACGGCCCAGCCCATGACCAACAAAGCCGCCGAGTTTGCGGTTCGCAAAACGGAGGACGAATGGCGCAAGCAGCTCGCACCCGAGCAATTCACTATTTTGCGGGAGAAAGGCACCGAGCGCCCATTCGCCAATAAATACGCCGATAACCACGAAACCGGCGTGTATTACTGCGCCGCCTGCGACAACAAGCTATTCGATTCGGCTACCAAGTTTGAGTCGGGCACGGGCTGGCCCAGCTTCTTTGCCCCGGCCACTGCTACCAGCGTGAAAGTGCAGCAGGATAACAGCTACGGCATGTCGCGCGATGAAATCGTATGTGCCCGCTGCGGCGGCCACCTCGGCCACGTTTTCGATGACGGCCCCAAGCCGACCGGCGACCGGTATTGCATGAACTCGGCCGCCATGACGTTTAAAAAGTAGGTAGCAGTAGCTCAGCCTAAATTTGCCCCCCAGCAACGGCCCATCAGCATAAAAAGCTGGGGGCCGTTGCTTTTAACGGCATTGCGAGAGACATTTTGCCCCCCAGCGTGTTGTATTGATCCAACCTGAGCGAAGAAAGTTTACGCCCCATCAACCATTCATCCACCCATTCCTGATGTGCGGCTTGCCAGCCCACGTTATTTCTTCTTTTCTATGTCCACCATCAATTCTATTGCTGATCTGCAGCAGCAGCTAACTCCGGCCCGCGAGCAGCTCGTGGCCCACAACGTGTACCAAAGCCTGCATTCCTTGGAGGATTTGCGCCTGTTTATGGAGCACCATGTGTTTGCCGTCTGGGATTTTATGTCTCTGTTAAAAGCCCTGCAGCGCGACCTGACGTGTGTGAAGCTACCGTGGGTACCCGAGGGAAACCCGATTACGCGCCGCCTCGTCAATGAGATTGTGCTGGAAGAGGAAAGCGACGTCGATCAGGAAGGGCATCCGGCCAGTCATTTTGAGATGTATCTGCGGGCTATGCAAGAGTGCGGGGCCGATACCCAACCTATCAACCGCCTGCTGGCCGCCCTCGATGCGGGCGAAACCGTGGCTTCTGCCCTCACCATCGCGGAAGTGTCCGCCTCGGTGCGCCAGTTTGTGCTGACTACGTTTGAGATTATCGACTCAAACAAGACACATGCGATTGCCGCCGCCTTCACTTTTGGGCGCGAAGACGTGATTCCGTCTATGTTTCGCCATCTGGTAGGCGACCTGCGTCAGCGCTTTCCGGGTCAGTTCGATACCCTCACTTACTACCTCGACCGCCACATTCAGCTCGACGAAGAAGTTCATACTCCCTTGGCTCAGCAAATGGTGCGTGAGCTATGCCAGGACAGCTCCCGGCGCTGGCAGGAGTGCAGTGATGTAGCCCTGCAGTGTATGACGGCCCGCGTCGCGCTTTGGGACGGTATTCGGCAGGCCCTAGCCACCACGGCAGCTACAGCAGCCCGCTAAGTCAACTTATGCTATTGTATTGCGTTGTAGAGATGCAAGCTCGCCGCCGAACCTGCATTCAGCCCAAAACCTATGTCTACGTATTGTCACGGCTTGCCTGCTCGCGCCTTTTGGCTGGGTAGCTTGGTGTTTCTGGCCGGTGCTTGCACTGCCACCCAGGAACAGGCGGCCGAAGTAGACCGTGCCCCGTTGCCCACTCAAATTCGAACGGATGCTGATCGGCAGGCTGCTTATAACAGCGGCACCAGATCCGGTGCCGCCATACCGGATGCCACGCCGGGCCGGGTGAGGTTGGGTGAGCAGGCAGCCCGTAGCAACTCCCGCCAGCGCATCGAAAACGTGAACACCAACGACCCCAACACCAGCACACCCGAAACGCGTTTGCGCCGCCTGCGCGGCGCCCCAGCCGATACCATTCGCCGGCCGGCCTTTTAGTCACTGCAAAGCATAAAAAAGCCCCCCAGCCAAGTAGAGTATCTGACTGGGGGGCTTTTTTTATGCGATGTTAGCTGGCCTTGCTGGTGTCAGCGCCTGAAGGCGAGGTTTCCTCCGCTGCCGGCTTGCGGCTTGGTTTGGCGGCGACAGGAGCTGCTGGCTTACGCGCGCTGGCGCTGGGTCTGCGCGCGCTGGTGGTCGCTTTGCCATTGGACGAAGTAGCCGAAATGGCGCTGCCTTGCGGGGTAGCGCGACTTTTACGTGGGCTGCCGTCCTTGTTCTTTGTGATGGCCGGCTTAGGAGCTGGCTTGCGGTTACGGTTTCGGCTGCTCGCGGTCGGAGTGGCGGCAGTTTGGGGGGCAGCAGGGGCATTCGTCATCGTATCGGCCGAGTCGTAATGACGTACTATAGTGTGCAGGGCTTCCTCAAACATGCGCTCCGTATCCTCGTCCAGGCGTCGCGTCGCTTCCTGTACTACTTCTTTCAGCTTAGCTTTCGTTTCTTTGCGAATGCGTTTTACCACATCACTCACCCGCGTGTCCAGTTCTTTTTGAAGTTGCTTGGCCGCCAATTTGAGAGCCTTTTTCTGGCTGGCTTTCTTACTGGTGCGGTCGTCGTTCAGCGACTTAGTAGCATGCAAGGTTACTTTGGCTGCCTTTGATGCTTTTGGAGCCGGCTCTTTCTTAGCCTTTTTGGCGGATTTCTCCTGTTCGGATTTTTTCATGATGGAAGCAGGTGAAGGGTTATATAAGGTGCTTGTAATTTCAGTAGAATTATTCGACTTATTTAATCAAATATAGCCGTATTTACTAGGTCTTTGAAGTTATTGTTATATCAAGTTTACCTCTCCTTCTTTTTAAACTTTTCTTTGTGCCCAAACTCCAGCCTGCTACGGCATTCTGACTTCTCTCTTTCGCCTTTCTTTTCGGTTTAGCTTCTTCTTATGCCCTCTGACTTTCAACGTTATACAGTTACTGCTGCTTTGCCTTACGCCAATGGTCCGGTGCATATTGGCCACTTAGCGGGTGTGTATCTGCCGGCCGATATTTATGTGCGCTACCTGCGCAGTGCCGGCCGCGATGTGAAGTTTATTTGCGGCTCCGATGAGCACGGTGTTCCCATCACTATTCGGGCGCAAAAAGAGGGCGTCACGCCCCAGCAGGTAGTCGATAAATACCACGCATTAATTCGCGATTCTTTCCTTGATTTTGGGGTATCATTCGATATTTATTCGCGCACTTCTTCTGCTACGCACCGCGAAGTTTCGAGTGAGTTTTTTCTCAAGTTGTACCAAGAAGGAAAATTCATTGAGCAGACGTCGCAGCAGTATTACGACGAGCAGGCCGATCAATTTTTGGCCGATCGCTACATCGTGGGTACCTGCCCGAATTGCGGCAATGAAAATGCGTACGGCGACCAGTGTGAGCGGTGCGGTACGTCGCTTAGCCCGACAGAGTTAATTAATCCGCGCAGCATGCTGAGCGGCAACAACCCGGTGTTGCGCGAAACCAAACACTGGTATCTGCCCCTCGATCAGTATGAGCCCTGGCTGCGCGAATGGATTGTGGAAGGCCACAAAAACGACTGGAAAGCCAATGTATACGGGCAATGCAAATCCTGGATTGACCAGGGCCTGCACCCGCGCGCCGTCACCCGCGACCTGGATTGGGGCGTGCCCGTGCCGGTAGCAGGCGCGGAGGGCAAGGTGCTGTACGTGTGGTTTGATGCGCCCATCGGCTACATTTCCGCCACCAAAGACCTGCTGCCCGACACCTGGGAAACCTACTGGAAAGACAGCGGCTCGAAGCTGGTGCATTTTATTGGCAAGGATAATATCGTGTTTCACTGCATCATATTTCCGGCCATGCTCCGGGCGCACGGCGACTATATTCTGCCCGATAACGTGCCCGCCAACGAGTTCTTAAATCTGGAAGGCGACAAAATTTCTACCTCGCGCAATTGGGCCGTGTGGCTGCACGAATATTTGCAGGATTTTCCCGGCCAAGCCGACGTGCTACGCTACGTGTTGTGCGCGAATGCGCCCGAAAATAAAGACAACGATTTCACCTGGAAAGATTTTCAGGCCCGCAACAACAACGAGCTTTTAGCTACGCTCGGCAACTTCGTAAATCGGGCCGTGGTGCTCACGCACAAGTACTTTGGGGGGCAAATTCCGGCGCGCAATGAGCTGACGGAATTTGACCGCGACGTGCTCCAGCAATTAGCCGATTTTCCGGCCCGCATCGGGCACTTGATCGAGAATTACCGATTTCGCGACGCGCTTAATGAGCTGATGAATCTGGCGCGTTTGGGCAATAAATATCTGGCGGATACGGAGCCCTGGAAACTGATAAAAACCGATGAGCCACGGGTAGCGACTATCCTCAATATCGCTCTGCAAATTACGGCCAGCCTCACGACGCTCATGGAGCCGTTTTTGCCCAATACCGCCCTGCGCTTAGCCGGCATGCTGGACACGGAAAAAACTCCCTGGACAGCCGCGGGCCACGCGGATGCGCTGCCCGTTGGTCATCAGCTCAAGGAAGCATTCTTGCTTTTTGAGAAGATAGAAGATGCCACGGTAGAGGCGCAGGTGCAAAAGCTGCTCGATACCAAAAAAGCCAATGAATTAGCCAACACCACCACGGCTCCTGCTAAGGAAAACGTGTCTTTTGAGGAGTTTAGCCGCATGGATTTGCGTGTCGGAACCATCACGGCGGCCGAGAAAGTTGCCAAAACCAAAAAGCTCCTTAAACTCACCGTGGATACTGGTCTCGACCAGCGCACCATCGTGAGCGGCATTGCCGAGTCATTTATTCCCGAAGCATTGGTTGGGCAGCAAGTGCTAGTGCTGCTGAATTTGGCCCCCAGAGAGATTAAAGGTATCCAGAGTCAGGGAATGCTGCTGTTGGCCGAAAACGCCGACGGTTCGTTGGCGCTCATGCAGCCCGGCCAGCAAGTAAAGCCCGGCAGCGGCGTGATGTAAAAGGTAGCGCGGAACAGATTTCCGCGCTACTTCACATTTACCACATTCATAGCTCGCTCTATTCCAAGCGTTCCAAACGCCAGCACGGCTTCGGCTGCTTTTTCGATGCGCAGCGGCAAGTCAATCTGCTCATCGGCGGAGAACGGGTTGAGCACATAATCTACTTGCCGGCCCTTGGGGAAATTCGCATCCACGCCAAAGCGTAGGCGGGCGTACTCATCGGTACCGATGGTTTCCTGAATGGATTTGAGCCCATTATGACCCCCAGCCGAGCCTTTGCCCTTCAGGCGCAGCTTCCCATAAGGCAACGCCAGGTCGTCAGTCACCACCAGCATCTGCTCTTTTTCCAGCTTTAGGCTGGTCAGATAATGTGCGGTGGCTTTGCCGCTCAGGTTCATGTACGTAGTTGGCTTTACGAGCACATACGTTTTGCCTTTGTGCTTGATTTCCGTCACAAATGCATGCCGATTTATTTCAAACCGTGCCTCATATTTTTGCGCCAGATAATCAGCTACCATAAAGCCAATATTATGGCGTGTATCAGCATACTCGGGGCCAATGTTGCCAAGGCATAAAATCAAGTATTTCATAACATTACGGATTGAAACGGATTTATTGGCTTACACGGATTCTGTGAAGGTGGTCTTGCTCACCTTATTCAACTGATTGAGTGCAAAAAAGCCCCCCAGAATGATTCTGGGGGGCTTTTTTGCATAAAAAGAAACGGCTACGAGATCCGGGGAATCAGATCAATCCGTTTCAATCCGTGATCTTACTTCTCGCCGGCCATCGCGCCTTTCAGGGCACGTGGGATGGCTACGGTAGCGATAGGAGCGAGGGAGTTGGTAAGAATAGTATAGTTGGTAGGCTGCACCTTGCTTACTTTGATAGACTTACCCAGGTCCAAGTCCGAAATGTCAACCTCTACGTAGTCGGGTAGGTTTTCGGGCAGCGCCTTCACCTTTACCTTACGCAGCTTCGAGATCAGCTTGCCACCCTGCTGTACGCCGGGCGAAGTGCCGATGTACTTTACGGGGATGTCCATCTTTACTTCTTTGCCATCCTGCAATTGCAGGAAGTCAACGTGCAACAGCATTTCATTTACGGGGTGGAACTGCGCGTCCTGCACGATAGCACGGTAAATCGTGCCCTCTACGTTCAAATCAACGATGTGTACTTCAGGCGTGTACAGCAATTCGCGGAAGAGAATGGCAGGAGCCGAGAAGTGTACCTGCTCTCCTGCACCGTACATTACGCACGGAACATAAGAATCAAGACGCAACTGCTTTGCCTCTTTCTTGCCGAGATTCGCTCTTTTAAACCCTACAATCTCTAAGCTTTTCATAAAAAGAGTGTTTTTGGAAAAAGTATTTTCTGTTCCCATCAATCAACGGGGCCGCAAAGATAGCAGGTTCTCTGTAAGATTGCTAACTCAAGTAAAGCACCAGCCGCGTAGCGGCGATAGAGTTGTAGTAAAAAAGAACTCGTCATACAAAGCCGCGGCGCGGCGACAGAAACGGTAGAACCTCTGTCGCCGCGCCGCGGCTTTACCATTTTACGCAACGGGGACTGTAAGCCCGTTGCTGCCACGCGGCTGTTCATCCATTAAGTAAACAGCGAGCTGATTGACTCGTGCGTTACCACGTTGCGAATGGCGTGCGCAAACAAATCCGCCAGTGAAATCACTCGAATCTTCGGGTTCTCCTGCCGCAGCGGAATGGTGTCGGACACTACCAGCTCTTCCAATACAGAGTTACGAATCCGGTCGTGGGCCGGGCCGCTGAGCACTGGGTGCGTGATAACCGCCCGCACCGAGCGCGCCCCACGCTCGAGCAGCAGCTCAGCCGCTTTGCAGATGGTGCCGGCCGTATCCACGATGTCATCAACCAGCACCACATCCTGATTCGTTACGTCACCAATTACTTGCATAGAGGCAATCTCATTTGCCCGCAGGCGCGTTTTGTCGCAGACCACAATTTCAGCTCCAAAGCGTTTTGCAAAAGCGCGCGTACGCACTACTCCCCCCACGTCGGGCGAGGCAAAAATGAGGTTTCCCAGGTTCAGCGACTTGATGTACGGCACAAACATGGCCGAGCCGTCGAGGTGGTCGACCGGAATATCAAAGAAGCCCTGAATCTGGCCGGCATGCAGGTCGCACGTCATCAGGCGGTCGGTGCCCACGCTTTGTATGAAGTCGGCTACCACTTTGGCCCCGATGCTCACCCGCGGCTTGTCTTTGCGGTCTTGGCGGGCGTAGCCGTAGTAGGGCATCACGATGGTGACGGAGGCGGCGGAGGCGCGCTTGGCGGCATCCACCATCAGCATGAGCTCCATCAGGTTCTCGGCGGGTGGAAACGTGCTCTGGATCAGGAACACAGCGCAGCCCCGGACGCTCTCATTGAAGCTGGGCCCCAGCTCCGTATCGGCGAAGCGCTGAAGGCTAAGGTCGCCGAGCTGGGTGCCGTAGGCGGCGGCAATTTTCTCACCGAGTTCGTGCGAGGCGTTGCCTGCGAAAAGTTTAACCTGCTGGGGCATGAGTTCGATTCAGTTGGAAGTCAACAGAGAATGCAAAGGTGAACAGGAAACGCTAAACGACTGCGCCAGACGAATAGGAGTGGAAAGGTAAAACAGCTACAGCCAGCGGAAAAGGGATAACGAGAATAAACCAAAAAAGCGAAAGGCGCCGTCTTCCGGGAGGAAGAATCAGCGCCTTTCGCGTTACTATAGCCGTTGTCCGACCAGGGCTCGAACCTGGACTTTCTTGAATCAAAATCAAGCGTGTTGCCAGTTACACCATCGGACAAAATTCCCATCAGCGTTGCTGTTTGGGTGTGCAAATGTACGAGGCGAATAATTCGGGGCAAATTCTGAGTGAATATTTTTTCAAACTTTTTCTGAGGCTGGGGGGCAAATAGTGGGTTTAACGTATCCTGAGTGCCTGATTGTCAATGCTCCCGAGCCGCCCAAACTTTCCGCTCGTGGGAGCTTTGGCAAAGCCGGGATTAAGCCGTAGTTTTGCGGCCTGAAAACGTTGCCACCCATCTATATAAAGACCTCCAATGGCGAATAACGGCAAAATCACCCAAGTAATTGGTCCCGTAGTGGACGTAAGCTTCGCCGGTGATGACACGCGCCTTCCCAACATTCTTGACGCGCTCGAAGTCACAAAAGAGAACGGACAAGTAATTATTCTTGAATGCCAGCAGCACCTTGGCGAAGACCGGGTGCGCACCATCGCCATGGACTCGACCGAGGGTTTGTCCCGCGGCGCTATTGTCCGCGATTTGGGTTCGCCTATCTCTATGCCTACGGGCGAAGGCGTAAAAGGCCGCTTGTTCAACGTCATTGGCCAGGCCATCGATGGCATCCGCCAGCCCGACAGCGACGGCCCGATGTCGATTCACCGCTCGGCCCCGCCATTTGAGGATCTGGCGACGACTTCGGAAGTATTCTTCACCGGTATCAAAGTAATTGACCTGCTGGCTCCCTATGTGAAGGGGGGCAAAATTGGTCTGTTCGGTGGCGCTGGTGTAGGCAAAACCGTATTGATTCAGGAATTGATTAACAACATCGCCAAGGCTTATTCGGGTCTGTCGGTGTTTGCCGGTGTAGGTGAGCGTACCCGTGAGGGAAATGACCTACTGCGTGAATTCATTGAGTCGGACATCATCCGCTACGGCGCTGAGTTCAAGCACTCGATGGAAGAAGGTGGCTGGGATCTGTCGAAGGTAGACGAAGTTGAACTCGCTAAGTCGCAGGCTACGCTCGTGTTCGGGCAGATGAACGAGCCGCCCGGAGCCCGTGCTCGCGTGGCGCTGTCAGGTCTTACCATTGCCGAAAGTTTCCGCGACGGCGACGGCACCGGCTCCGGCCGCGACATCCTGTTCTTCATTGACAACATCTTCCGCTTTACCCAGGCTGGCTCGGAAGTATCGGCTCTGTTGGGCCGGATGCCTTCGGCCGTAGGGTATCAGCCTACGCTGGCCACCGAAATGGGTGCCATGCAGGAGCGTATTACCTCTACTAAGCGCGGCTCTATCACGTCGGTGCAGGCCGTGTATGTGCCTGCTGATGACTTGACTGACCCAGCTCCGGCCAACACCTTCGCTCACTTGGACGCTACGACGGTATTGTCGCGTAAAATTGCGGAGCTTGGCATTTATCCTGCCGTGGACCCACTTGACTCTACCTCGCGCATTCTGTCGGTTGAAGTTCTGGGTGAGGAGCACTACAACACCGCTCAGCGCGTAAAAGAGATTCTGCAGCGCTACAAAGAACTGCAGGACATCATTGCCATCCTTGGTATGGATGAGCTGTCGGAGGAGGATAAGCAGGTCGTGAACCGCGCTCGTCGCGTGCAGCGTTTCCTGTCGCAGCCCTTCTTCGTGGCCGAGCAGTTTACGGGTCTGAAAGGGGTGTTGGTTGATATCAAAGACACCATCCGCGGCTTCAACGAAATCATCGACGGCAAGCACGACCACCTGCCCGAAGCAGCTTTCAACCTCGTGGGTACCATCGAGGATGCCGTTGCGAAGGGTGAGCGTCTGATTGCAGAGGCAAAGTAATTCAACGGACATGCATTTAGAAATCATCACGCCGGACCGGAAGATATTTGCGGGTGAAGTCACTTCGGCTCAGTTTCCAGGGGCGGATGGACTGTTTGAAGTGCTTAACAACCACGCCCCGCTCATCAGCGCCTTGCAGGCCGGTAGCATCAACGTGAACAGCGCGACTGGCCGCGAATCCTTCCGCATCGAAGGTGGCGTGGTGGAAGTGCTCCGCAACAATGTTATCGTGCTGGCTGAAGGCGTAGTCGCTTAAGCTGGTTTAGCTTCTATAAAAAAGCCTTTCCTTTGCCGGAAAAGGCTTTTTTTGTTTTTCGCGGACGCTGTTGAGTATGTGGCGGAGTGGTACTACGAATTGCCCTAAGGGCTTCGTCGTACCACTATCGTTGAACGACCAGAGTTTGCGCGGACAACCGCAACGACAGTGGTCCTACCAATTCCGCGCAGCGGTTGGTAGGACCACCCCCTCGGATCAGCGAAATCAATTAAATCAGCAACACCTGCGATTAATGGAAATTCACCCCAAAATCACTCCCATCTATCAAACCTCCGTCTTCAAATTTGAGGATCTGGATGGGATAGCCCAGTATTTCGATGAGCCCGGTAGCCGCTACATGTACTCTCGTAATGGCAATCCTAACTCCGATGAGCTGGCCGAAGCGGTAAACCGGCTGGAAGGCGGGCAGGGGGCAATTGCAACGGGCTCGGGTATGGCGGCTATTCTGGCGGCCATTTTAGCCTACTGCGAAGCGGGCGACCATGTGCTCTGCGCCGCTGATATTTATGGCGGCTCAGCGGCCTTGCTGAATCAGGAGTTGAACCGCCTGGGAATTTCGGTGAGTTACGTGCCTTTTGAAAAGCTGTATGATCTGAAGTTGCATCTGCAACCCCGCACCCGCCTGCTATTGGCAGAAACCATGAGCAACCCACTCCTGCGCGTGGTTGATTTGCGGACTCTGGCCGAAGAGTGCCACCAGCATAACGTAAAGCTGGTGATTGATAATACGTTTGCTACGCCGCTGCTCACGCGCCCCATCGCATATGGCGCGGACATTACCTTGCACAGCGTAACCAAGTATTTGGCCGGCCACTCCGACGTGACGGCCGGCGTAGTAGTAGCCGCCGAACCTGAAACGGCTGCGCGTCTCCGGCAAATCGGCATGACCCTGGGCCTGACCTTGAGCCCGATGGAAAGCTGGCTGGCCGTGCGGGGGCTTAAAACGTTGCGTCTGCGCGTGCGGGAGCACAGCGCCAATGCGCTAGCTATAGCTGAGATGCTGGACCGCCACCCAGTTGTGCAAGCGGTTAATTATCCGGGTTTGCCAAGCCACGCTGAGCACCAACTTGCCATTGCTCAGGGCGGAACGCAATTTGGTGGTATGCTTTCCTTTCGTTTGCCCGATGATGAAAAGCAGGTGAATCAGTTTATGCGCCGCACCCAGCGCTTCCCGTTCGCGCCGTCTTTGGCCGGCGTTGATTCGTCGCTCTCGCACCCGCTCAGCACCTCCCACCGCGCCCTGACCCTTGAGCAGCAGCAGCGACTGGGCATTACCGTGGGGCTGGTGCGTCTGTCGGTGGGGATTGAGCTGAAGGAAGAACTGTTAATTGATCTGGAACAGGCTTTGGGACAAGCATAGTCCTGACCAAGTCGACGCCTTTAAGCTGTATAGCGTCATGAATTTGCCTCCCAGCAGCATTGCAAACGGTGTCTTGTTATTCGAGCTTACCTACCGTAAGCTCAGAAACCATGGCTGTAAGTACTACTTAGCGCGCTGCCAAAGTAGAGCTTCTGACGACCAGCTCTGATTTTAATTCCAGACTCTGGCTTGTTGAAATCGGCTTGTTCTCAAGAATTGCCTCAAACAGTGTCCGGGCGGCTTCTCTGCCCATGGCGCGCGCTGGCTGCGTGATGGTGGTAAGGGGAGGGCTTAGCAAGGAGGCTATCTCCAGATTAGAGAAAGCAATAATTTTTATATCTGTTAAAATGGAAAGTCCCAGGTTCTGGCAGGCTTCGTAGCTACTCATCGCCAGGCTTTCCACAGACGCAAAAATCCCGTTGATATCCGGTCTACGTTGCAAGATGCTTTGAATCATAGCCACATCTTGGCGCTTGCTGGTTTTCGCGTATAGCACCAACTCATCATTAAAGGGAATATCATTATCGCGCAAAGCAGTAACGTAGTCCTGCGTGCGTATTCGCCCGATGGATAAGCTGTTTGCCACTGCTAAATGAGCGATTGTGCGGCAGCCGTTATTGATAAGATGATGAGTCACTGCGTAGCTGCTTTCATAATTATCAGTTGTTACCTGCGCTGTATCCAGGCCGTCATACACCCGGTCGAAAAAAACAGTTGGAATATTTCGTTCTCGTAGTAAATCCAAGTGAGCGAAATCCTGACTGGTACTAGCTACTGACACCAAAACTCCGTCAATTCGGCCACTTACCAATAATCGGGTAACTGATAATTCCCGTTGGTAATCGTCATGCGTCAGATAAATTAATACGTGATAATTATTGTCCCGCGCAACTTCTTCAATTCCATTTATTACCAAGGAAAAGAAGTGATTAGCAACTTCTGGGAGTATCACTCCAATCGTTTTGCTATCGTGCCGGCGTAAGCTGCTGGCGTGCGGATTTGGCTCATAATTCAGCTTCTTTGTTATTTCCAGTACTCTGGACTTGGTTTCCTGCGATGTGTTGCTGCGGTTATTAAGGGCTCTGGATACAGTAGCCACAGAAAGATTGAGCTCTTGGGCAAGTCTC
>NZ_FWWW01000056.1 GCF_900176135.1 Hymenobacter roseosalivarius DSM 11622
TAAGGCCGTGCGCTGGTATCGGCGGCGGCAGAGCGGCCTGGGGCTGGTTCTGCCTGCTCCTTATCCGGGCTGAGGGTGCGCGCACCGGGCGAAGAGGTTGTGCTGCACGCGCTGAGCACCGGCCCGGCCACCAGCAAAATGAGAGAGAGTAGCGTTTTCACGGCTGGGGGGCTTTTTATATGTGCCGCCGATCTGGCGGCGGGTGAGAAGATACGCAATTTGTCCCCCAGGCTGCCAAAACTGCTGCTTACTGCTGGCCTTGCCCGTCGCCGCCCGACTTCTGGTCGTCGTTGCGGATGCTCTTCTTGGGGCGGCCGGCACCGCTGTCCATTTTGCCAAACTGATAGTTGAAGCTCACGCGTACGCCACGGTTGTAGTTGTAGTTGACGCTGCGGGAGCTGAAGCGGGCCGCGTCCAGCTCGTTGCGGAAGCGGATGGCGCGGTTGAAGGGGTTGTCCAGCCCAATACTCAGGCTGCCTTTCTTCTTGAACAGCTCCTTTTTAGCCGCCAGGCTGTAATACTGATACGCCGAGGAGCGGCCCTGCAACTGCACCCGTGGCGAGTTGAGAAACCCCGAAAACTGCGCGCTGTAGCCTTTGCTAAACTGCCAGGAGGAAGAGAGGTTGGCGTTGTACATCAGGCCGCTATTGCTGATATTCAGGCTCGGGCTTTTGAGGATCACGTAGTAAGTGTTTACGTTGCCGTTCAGGGTCCATTTCTCGGTCAGCTTCGTCGAGCCGAACACGCTTGCCCCGTAGGTGGCGTTGCGGGCCACGTTCTGGAAGGTGCTGTACAGCACCTGCGCCTCCGCATCGTCGGTGTCGATCAGGGTGCTGAGCGGGACCAGGCGCGACACGCTCTCGATGGCATTGTTGGTGCGGCGGGAGTAGAGCGAGAAGTTCAGGTTACTCTTTTTGATGAAGGTGCTGTAGCCCAGCTCGTAGGAATCAGTCAGCTCGGCATCCAGATTGGGATTGCCGGAGGAGAACACACGCGGGTCGCTGGTGTTCAGGTAAGGGTTCAGAAAGTAGATGTTGGGGCGCTGCACGCGGCGGGTGTAGCTGAGCTTGAGCTTCTGACTCTTGTCTTTGCCGAAGTCGCGGGAAGCGACCAGGCTCGGAATGAAGTTGGTGTAGCGCTGGCTGATTTCGGTATCATTGGAGAAGAAGTCGCCGCCTATGCGAGTGTGCTCCAGGCGGCTGCCGAGCTTGAAGCTGTACACTTTGCGCAGGCTGAAGGCGTAGGTAGCATAGCCCGAATACACGTCCTGGTCGTAGCGAAACTGGTTGGTGCGGTCGGGGAGGGGCACGAAATCTGCCGCGCTGTTGCGCTGCCCGTCGAAGTCGGCCTCAATCTGGTAGTTGGTATTTACCTGGCGCAGAATGCTTTTGGCCCCCAGCTCCAGGGTGCTGGTGCTGTCCAGGGGCTGCACAAGGTCGGCCTGAAAGGTGGCCTCGCGGTTGCGGCTGTCGTTGAAGCTCTGCTCGCGGTAATCCGGGCCAGTCAGCTCGGGGCGGAACTGGTCGAGGTCGTACTCGTTCTGGCCCTTGTTCACGCTGTACAGGGCAAGGGCGCTGAACTCCTGGCGGGGCCGGGCCAGGGTTTTGGTGTAGCCGAAGTTCAGGTCGAGGTTGCGGTTCTGGTTGTTGATTTCAATATCCCGGCTGTAAATGTCTGGGCCAGCGCCGGTGATGTACTCCGAGCGGAGCGTACGCGGGGAACTGAAGCGAAACAGGTTGCCGCGGGCACTGAGGTTGAAAGCGTCCTTGGGCGTGAGGTCATAGTCGGCCCCCACCTGACCGTAGATGCCCCCACCGAGGGTACGATTCGTGCTGAGCTGCGTCAGCGTGGCTATCGTCGTGGTGCCCTCAAAGTCGCGCCGGAAAGTTTCTCCCCGACCGCGGTTATAAAAGCCAAAGGAGCCCAGATTGGCATTCACGCCCACTTTGCCTTTGCGCGCGTTCAGGCTGGTGTTCAGGTTGCTGGAGCGCGTGCCGGCCGACACGTTCACTGAGCCATTCACGCCGGCCAGGTCGTTTTTTTTCAGAATAATATTGATAATGCCCCCCGTGCCCTCTGCATCATACTTAGCCGAGGGCGAGGTAATAACCTCCACGGTCTTGATCTGGTCGGCCGGAATCTGGCGCAGCGCATCGGCTACCGACGAGGCCACGATGGTGCTGGGCTTATTGTTGATGAGCACGCGCACGTTCGAGGAGCCGCGCAGCTCCACGTTGCCATCGAGGTCGACGGCTAGCAGCGGCACTTTCTTGAGCACGTCGGCCGCCGTGCCGCCGCTGTTGGTGATGTCCTTGTCGGCGTTGTACACGATGCGGTCCACCTTGTTTTCTACCAGGTCCCGCTCGCCCGTCACCTTCACCTCGCCCAGCTGCTGCGTGGTAGCCGTGAGCGAAATGCCCCCCAGATTCAGGCTGGTATCGGTGAGGCGCACGGTATCGAGCACCTTAGTCTGGTAGCCCACAAAGCTGATGCTGACTTTGTAGGTGCCGGGGGGCAATTTGCTGAACGCGAAGCGGCCTTTCTCGTCGCAGATGCCCCCATCCACAGCTTTGTCGGTGGCCTGGTCGAGCAGGGCGACGGTGGCGTACTCCACTGGCTGGCCAGTTTTGGCGTCGGTCACGGTGCCGCTGAGGCTGGCGCTGCCACGCGGGGCAGCCGGGGGCGTGACCAGGGCCGGCCTTGGGGTAGGAGTCGGAACCGTTTGGGCAAACGTATGAGAGAACAGGCCGAGTCCGGCCAGCAACAACGGTAATGCGTGTTTCATAAAGGAAAGGTAGAAGCGGCAAAAGGCGCTTTTTTTATTGTTTCGGCTAATGGAGGCCAAAGCGGACCAAAACCCGGAAATTCCGGGCAGTTAGTATAAAGTACTTCCAGGATATAAGGTAAAAAGCACTACAGCGCAGCTTGAAAGGAGCGTAAGGGAGCAAAAAAAGCCCCCTGGCCGCTATGTACACCTATCTAATTTGCCGTACAGACAAGTATTCAAGTGCGAAGTTGCTTGTTGATTTCAGGGGCGGGCTAAAATTTATAGAATAAGCGCCTGAAGCTCAAAAAGGCCCCCAGCAAGCTCAGCGTTTGGTAACGCGAACACGCAGTAGCTTAATGCCGGATATGTATCTTCGCCCGACCTCCCGCTCGGCCATCGCCTGTTCATGTACCGCTACTTTTCTGCCCTCCGCGCCGAGTACACGCCCTTGCTGCTATTTGCGGGTCGTTGGCTGCTGATCTGCGCCGTGGTGGGCGGGCTGGCGGGCACGGCCTCGGCGGGCTTTCTGGTGGCGCTGGATTATGTCACGAACTGGCGCGAAGCCCACCGCTGGATTATTGCTCTGTTGCCGCTGGGGGGCTTTTTGGTGGGGCTTCTTTACTATTATTTTGGGCGGAGCGTGGAGGGCGGCAACAACCTGCTGCTCGACGAGATTCATTCGCCCCAGGCCACTCTGCCCCTGCGTATGGTGCCACTGGTGCTGCTGGGCACGCTGCTCACGCACCTGTTTGGCGGCTCGGCGGGCCGCGAGGGCACGGCCGTGCAAATGGGCGGCGCTCTGGCCGACCAGCTCCGCGGTCCTTTCCGCCTGCGCCCCCGCGACCGTACCTTGCTGCTCATTACGGGCGTCAGTGCCGGCTTCGCGTCGGTGTTTGGAACCCCGCTGGCGGGTGCCGTTTTTGGGTTAGAGGTATTTCTGATCGGCCGCCTGCGCTACGATGCCATTCTGCCCAGCTTTCTGGGGGCCATTTTCGCTGATTATGTTACGCGTCTCTGGGGCGTGGGGCACACCGCCTACCCACTGCTGGCGGTTCCCGCGCTTTCGCCGCTCGGACTGCTCAGCGCTGCGGGTGCAGGCATCGTCTTTGGGCTGGCGGCCCGAAGCTTTAGTGGCCTTACGCACGTACTGGGGAGCTTTTTTAAGAGAATGATTGCCTGGCCGCCCCTGCGGCCCGTAGCGGGCGGGGTGCTGGTGGCGCTGGCCGTGTGGGCCCTGGGCACCACGCGCTACATCGGCCTGGGTGTCCCCGTGATTGAGGAGGCGCTTCGAGTCCCCGTGCCGGGCTACGATTTTTTAGTGAAGCTCCTGCTCACGGCTCTCACCCTGGGGGCCAGCTTCAAGGGCGGCGAAGTCACGCCCCTGTTCTTCATCGGCGCGACGCTGGGCAATGCCCTGGCGCCGGGGTTGGCCCTTCCGCTGCCTTTGCTGGCCGGCATGGGTTTCGTGGCCGTATTTGCCGGCGCAGCCAACACGCCCCTGGCGTGTACGCTCATGGCTATGGAGCTGTTCGGCCACGAGTGCGGCCTGTACGCGGGGTTAGCCTGCGTGGTCAGCTACCTGTTTTCGGGGCACGGGGGCATTTATGGGGGGCAGGTTATCGGGCAGACCAAGCACGGCCTCTGGGCACGGCAGCAGGGCAAGCGCCTCCGCGATTTGTAAGCCTCACCTCCTGGCTGCGCGACTTACTAAAACGCCAGCAGCTGCCTGACCTGATCTTGCAGCAGCTCCTTATAAAGCGGATTCGTCAGCTCACCATCCTCGCTCAAAAACTTGTCGATGGCGGGCAAACGCACACGGGCAGGCAGCACGGCCGTGCCCAGATACATCAGAATATCGGTGAGGTGGCTTAAAGCCAGAATGCCGCCCTGCACCCCGGTCGAGAGGCCGACCAGCGCAGCCTTCTTGCCCCGGATGCCGCCAGGGTAGGGCAGCCCGTCGATAAACGCCTTGAGCACCCCCGGAAAGGAGCCGTTGTATTCGGGCACCACAAACACCAGCTTATCGGCCGTATTGGCCAGCTCACAGAGCTGATTGAAGCCGTCGTGGCGGCCGGCGTTAGTGTACAGGGCGACGGCGGTGAAATCGGGGGGTAAATTGGCCAGGTCCAGGAGTTGGTAGGCGACACCCTGCTCGTGCAGCAGCTCCCCGTATAAGGTGGCTACCCGCCGGGTGCGGGCACTCGGACGGTTGGTTCCGATAATAATTGTAATCATGGAGCAAAAAGGCGGAAACAGCGGACGGTTCAGAGCAAAAAAGAGGGCGAAACGGAAGTCGTTTCGCCCTCTGGCAGTATAACAGTGAAAAGCTACGCGAGGTTGTTGGAAGTCGCTTTGGCATTGATAAACTCGCGGTTCATCAGCGCAATGTTTTCGAGTGAAATGCCCACTGGACACTCCGCCGCACACTGCCCGATGTTGGTGCAGGCTCCGAAGCCCTCCTTATCCATCTGCGCTACCATGTTCTCGACGCGGGTTTTACGCTCCACTTGGCCCTGCGGCAACAGGGCCAGCTGCGAAATCTTGGCCGATACGAACAGCATGGCCGACGCATTTTTGCAGGCCGCCACGCAGGCCCCGCACGAGATGCAGGTAGCCGCCTCAAATGCCTGGTCCGCGATGTTCTTCGGAATCGGAATCTCGTTACCGTCGGGTACGCCGCCCGTGTTTACGCTCACGTAGCCGCCCGCCTGAATGATACGGTCGAAAGCCGAGCGGTCCACGCTCAGGTCACGATTCACGGGGAAAGCGTTGGCGCGCCAAGGCTCAATGGTAATCGTGTCGCCGTCGCTGAACTTGCGCATGTGGAGCTGGCACGTAGTAGTGCCCTTCTCCGGGCCGTGCGCCCGGCCATTAATAAACAGGTCGCAGGAGCCGCAGATGCCTTCACGGCAGTCGTGGTCGAAGGCCACTGGTTCATCGCCCTTGTGGAGTAAATCCTCGTTGAGCACGTCCAGCATCTCCAGAAAGGACATTTCGGGCGAAATGTCTTTCACCTGATACTCTACAATCTTGCCCTCGCTGTTGCGGTTGCGCTGCCGCCACACCTTGAGCGTGAGATTCATCGGTTTGGCATTGGGGTTATTACCGGCCATTTTATATATGGAACTGAGAGTTGAGAGGTGAGAATTGAGATGAAGAACGAAGCTGAAAGATATCTGACAAATGTCTCCCTTCTGGCTTCTTATCTCTCACATCTGGTCTTACTTATAGCTGCGCTGGGTGAGCTTGACGTTCTCGAATTGCAGCTCTTCCTTGTGTAGGGTTTCGGGCTGATTATCGCCCATCCACTCCCAGGCGGCCACGTAGGCGAAGTTCTCGTCGTCGCGCAGGGCCTCGTTTTCGGGCGTCTGGTATTCCTCCCGGAAATGCCCCCCGCAGCTTTCTTCGCGGTTCAGCGCATCGTCCACCATCAGCTCGCCCAGCTCTAGGAAGTCGGCCACGCGGCCCGCGATTTCCAGCATCTGGTTCAGCTCCTCGTTGGTGCCAGTCAGCTTCAGATCCGACCAGAACTCGCGGCGCAGCTTCTGAATTTCCTGCTTGGCAAATTGCAGACCCTCGGCGTTGCGGCTCATGCCGCAGTGGTCCCACATGATGTGGCCCAGAGCCTTATGGAATTCGTTCGGCGTGCGGGTGCCGTTGATGCTGAGCAGCTTCTGGGTCCGCTCGTGTACGGCGGCGGCGGCTTCCTGGAAGGCCGCGTGCTGGGTCGTGACCGGCACCGGGGCTTCCTTAGCCAGGTAATCACCGATGGTGTAGGGAATCACGAAGTAGCCGTCGGCCAGCCCCTGCATGAGCGCCGATGCGCCTAGGCGGTTGGCCCCGTGGTCGGAGAAGTTGCACTCCCCGGTCGCGTACAAGCCGGGAACCGAAGTCATCAGGTTGTAATCGACCCACAGGCCGCCCATCGTGTAGTGCACGGCCGGGTAGATGCGCATGGGCAGCTCGTAGGGGTTTTCGGCGGTAATCTTCTCGTACATGGCGAACAGGTTGCCGTACTTTTGGCTCACCTTGTCCACGCCTTCGCGCTGAATGGCGTCGGCAAAGTCGAGGTACACGGCCAGGCCCGTCGAGCCCACGCCGCGCCCTTCGTCGCATGCCTGCTTGGCGTTGCGCGAAGCCACGTCGCGGGGCACCAGGTTGCCGAAGGATGGGTACTTGCGCTCCAGGAAGTAGTCGCGCTCCTCCTCAGGAATGTCGGCCACCCGGATTTGCCCCCCACGCAGGCGCTCGGCCATTTCCTTGGTCTTAGGCACCCACACGCGCCCGTCGTTGCGCAGCGACTCCGACATCAGCGTCAGCTTCGACTGGTAGTCGCCGGAAACGGGAATACAGGTGGGGTGAATCTGAGTGAAGCAGGGGTTGGCGAAGTACGCGCCCTTCTTGTGGGCCCGCCAGGGGGCCGTTACGTTGCAGTACTTGGCGTTGGTGCTCAGGTAGAATACGTTGCCGTAGCCGCCCGTGGCCAGCACCACGGCGTGGGCCGCGTGCGTTTCAATCTCGCCCGTAATCAGGTTGCGGGTCACAATGCCGCGGGCCTTGCCTTCCACCATCACCAGGTCCAGCATCTCGGAGCGGGTATACATCTTCACTTTGCCGTAGGCAATCTGCCGGCTCAGGGCCGAATAAGCCCCCAATAGCAGCTGCTGCCCGGTCTGGCCCCGCGCGTAGAAGGTCCGGCTTACCTGCGCGCCCCCGAAGGAGCGGTTGGCCAGCAGCCCGCCGTATTCGCGGGCAAAGGGCACGCCCTGAGCTACGCACTGGTCAATGATATTGACGGACACCTGCGCCAGCCGGTACACGTTGGCCTCGCGGGAGCGGTAGTCGCCCCCCTTGATGGTATCGTAGAACAGGCGGAACACGGAGTCGCCGTCGTTCTGGTAATTCTTGGCGGCATTAATGCCCCCCTGCGCCGCAATGGAGTGCGCGCGCCGGGGCGAGTCGTGGTACGTGAACGCCTTCACGTTGTAGCCCAACTCGGCCAGTGACGCCGCGGCCGACGCCCCGGCCAGTCCCGTTCCCACGATAATCACGTCGTACTTCCGCTTGTTGGCGGGGTTCACAAGCTTCACGTTGAACTTGTGCTGCTCCCACTTCTCAGTGAGAGGCCCTTCGGGAATTTTGGAATCCAGATTCATCGTAATACGAGGTTAGGACTATTTAAAAAAGTAGAAGTAGAGTGGCATCGAGGCAAAGCCGGCACACACGACGATGGCGAAAACATAACCGATGACGCGGATAATTGGCGTGTACTTGCGGTGATTTAACCCTAAAGTCTGGAAGCCGCTACGAAAGCCATGAATGAGGTGATAGCACAAAGCTGCCTGCGCCGCTACGTATAGCAGCACGTACCACCACTGCTTGAAGGAGGTATAAACCAGCGTGTACAGGTCGTCATTGTTGTTAATATCCGGGTCAAGATCGCCGAACCGAGCACGGTAGAAGAAATTATACATGTGCACCAGCAGGAAAATCAGAATAAGGGTGCCGAGCAGCGCCATGCTACGCGAATACCACGGGCTGTTTTCCGACGGGCGGCTATCCACGTAGCCCACGGCGCGGGCGGCGCGGTTGCGCACGGCCAGCGTGTACGACTCATAAATATGAAAGCCAAAACCAAGCAGCAGCACCCACTCCAAGGTTCTGATCACGGGGTTAGTGCCCATGAAATGAGAATAGATATTAAAGGCTGCTCCGCCGTCATCTTTAAACAACTGGAGGTTGCCCACTAGGTGAACTACTAGGAAAGTGCAGAGAAAAAGGCCGGTGATGGCCACGATAACCTTGCGGCCGATGCTGCTAGTAAACGTCTTCGTAATCCAACTCATAGGAGTTATTGGTGATTTTGGAAAGGTCGGTTGTATGTGACCAAAGGTAAGGGCCGACCAAGTACGAAACAATCGACATCCGCCGTTTAGGAAAGACGTGAATCAATCTGGCAGCAGGGCCGTTAGAGCCTCGTAGCGAATATGTAACACCCCGCGCGCGTTGTTTGTTAGGTTATCAATGCATTTTTGCTGACCTTCTCTGCTTGAAAAAATTGACTTTAACTGCTCTTTAATATGAAGCTTCCGCTACCCCGCCGCGTTGGTTGGTTTTTGCTGGTGCTGGTGCTGAGCGTGCTGGCTTCTCTAGGGCT
>NZ_FWWW01000046.1 GCF_900176135.1 Hymenobacter roseosalivarius DSM 11622
GGACGCTCTCACGTCCGGCTTTTTTTGTGCCCTGGGGGGCTTTTCTGGGAAATTCGGCCCCGAATAAATGAGTGCTTCGGGAAGAAGACTAAAGTGAAAACGCTGCTTACAAGTAGAGGCGAATAAGCAGCAGCTCAGCAATATTCTGACCTGCCATGTGATGCCCGGCAACACGATGGCTGCTGACTTGAAAGACGGTCAAACCATCAAAACGGGGCGGGGCGAGTCGCTGGCCGTGAGCCTATAGGGCGGCACCTTCACGATTCGCGATGCCAAAGGTGGCTCGGCAACCGTAACCATTCTCGACATTAAAGCCACCAACGGTACCGTTCCTTCCATCGACGCGGTACTAATGCCTACTAAGTAGGCGTTGCTGGTATAAAGTAAAAAAGGGCCTGCTTCATGGAGGGAGGACCTTTTTGGTGGTGCTGGCCGTGCGAATGCCGCCCTGGAATCAGTTCGGGTGGCTCCACAACGCTGGTCGGTCGTATTTTTACAATGCCCTGGCCAAATAAAGCTGCCGGCACTGGTGCTTTTCCGTTTACGTTTTCGAACCCGTATGTCCGTTGCCGATTCTGCCGCTACTCTGCTTGCCCAACATGGGCTGCGTCAAACGCCCATCCGACAGGCTGTTTTGCGGGCGTTTCTGGCCAAAACCTACGCGCAGTCCAGCCATGATCTGGAGCAAAGCCTGGACTCCAACACCGACCGGATTACCTTGTACCGCACCCTGAAAACGTTCGAGGAAAAGGGCGTGGTTCACCGCGTTATCGACAATACCGATATCCTCCGCTTCGCACTTTGCTCACGCGAATGCCCCCCCCACGCGCACGCCGATGATCATGTACACTTCAAGTGTTCCGCCTGCCTGCGCACGTACTGCCTCAATCATGTGGCTATTCCGGCCGTGGCGCTGCCAGGGGGTTTTCAGGCTACATCGCGCGAATATCTACTGACGGGCGTTTGTCAGCAGTGCGGTGTCAGTCAATAAGTGTCGTATCAATTCGCTGAGAGATGAAAGAAACCCCCGCCTTAGCTAAAACACTGCCTCGGGTAAAATCCGTGAGTTACCGCTGGCGGGGGTGCTCTACCGTGTCACCGAATCTGCTTTCCTTAGTATCGCGCTGTTTCTACCCTATCCACCTTATCCCACAGCACAGCCTAGAACTTAACCGTAATGCTGTGCGCGATTCGTGCGCGCCGTTGGCTGCCTTATCTATCCCCAGCGACCTGCTTTACACCCTACTCGATATATCCCTGATAGCTGTGAACCTGCCTTCCCCGTGTATGGAGCGGGCGGCAGTGAAATAGTGAACTTCCAGATTGACTATGTCAATCCGGCCGGGCAGCGGATGGTCAGTTTACCAGAGCGGCCAGGTGGAACCATACCAACCCGCTTCCCTGGCTCCCTATCTAACGGAGTCTTTGACTTCTACCGACGGGCGTTTGAAACTGGCGAAGCCGGTCAGTATAAGCTGAATTACCAGGCCGACGGACTCGACAACTACTTTCATCTGGCAGCCCAGCGCAGTGGCGAGCTGTTGGTGGTAAGCTTCACCGATACCGCCGATCAGGACCGTAGTATGGTAGAGCCAGCCCTGCGCGAAAGCCAGGTACGCGAATGGGAAGGGCTGGACCGATTAGAAACCCAGCGTCAGCAGTTGGACACGCTGTTTAGTCAGGCCCCCGCCGCCAACGCGGAGCTGGGTAACAGCAATGACTAGCTCCGGCGAACGAACGTGGATCTGGACAACTTCATCTATACGACCTCGCATGATTTGAAAGCGCCTATTATTAACATCAAGGGCCTGCTACATGCGCTGCAACAACAATTGCCCCCCAGCAGTCAGGAAGGCGACGTGAACTTCATTCTGTCATTGATGCAGGGCGCGGTTGATCGTTTCAAAAATACCATCGACCACCTGACCGAGGTGTCAAAGCTGCAAAAGGAGCACGATCAGCCCGCCATAACCGTTGATCTAGCGGAGGTTATTGAAGACATCCGCCTGGACTTGATGCCGCTGATGGAGCAAGTACAGGCGTAGCTGGAGGTGGATGTAGAGGCATATCCCACGCTATCTTTTTCCAAGAAAAACCTGCGCTCGATCGTGTATAATCTGTTGAGCAATGCGTTCAAATACCGTCACCCAACCGCCCGGCCCATGTGCGGATCAGCTGCCGTCTCGAAGCCGGCTATGCTATTTTGGAGGTTTAGGATAACAGACTGGGACTCGACCTGATGCGGGAAGGACAGCTGTTTGTCATGTTTCAGCGCTACCATACCCACGTAGAGGGCTCAGGTATTGGGCTATACATTGTTAAAAAGATAATTGACAACGCGGGGGGCAAAATTGAGGTGGAAAGCCAGCTCGGAGTTGGCTCCACCTTCCACGTTTACTTCAGGTGCTGATATCGGCCGCTGCTATTGTGGATTTCAGCCCTGTTAGCAAAGTGCGGAAGAAAAAAGGCCCCCAAAGTCGCATCTGCGACTTTGGGGGCCTTTTTTACGAAGAGCCTCTTATTGGACTCGAACCAACGACCTGCTCATTACGAATGAGCTGCTCTACCAACTGAGCTAAAGAGGCGTATTCTCCGCGGCCGTAGCCGCCAGGAAGAACAAAGATAGGCAGGCGCCGGAAACTAGTGCAATGCTGGGGGGCTTTTTTCTAACCTCAACCATTAGCAAAAGCGAACAACAGGCCGTAGCTGTTATGCGTTTGGAAAAAGATAGCCGACATAATAGCCGGCGTTCGTTTGAATTTGACCCCCATACCAGATGAAATCTGCTACCGTAGTTCGCGCTTTAGGTAATGGCCTTGCGGGCGCCGTTGTGCTGACGGCCGTGCACGAAACCGTCCGCCACATATTACCCGCTACTGCGCCGCGCATGGACGTGCTGGGTATGCGCGGCCTGCGCAAGCTGCTGGGCAAGGCAAATGCCCCCCAGCCCGACCACGATACCTTGTTCAACTTAACAATGGCCGGCGACCTACTTTCCAACGGCTTGTACTACAGCTTGGTAGGCGCCGGCAAAAATGCTTGGCAACGCGGTGCCCTGCTTGGCTTAGCCGCAGGCATAGGCGGTGTGGTGCTACCCGGCCCGATGGGCTTAGGCAAAGCTCCCAGCAGCCGTACTCCCCAAACCAAGCTGATGACGGTGGCCTGGTACCTGATTGGTGGGCTGACCGCAGCGGGCGCAGCGTGGGCAACGCGCATGCGGAGAAAGTAAACGGCTATGCTTGACGCGGCTCAGTTTAGTGCGTCCACGTAACCGGACATGCTACCTTTGCCGCCGTTATGGTAAAACAACTCCGCAAACTCTTGGTCCAGGCCCTCGGCTTTGAGCGCTACATTCGTTTCGTGAGCCGCGTGTACCTGAGGCTGGTGGGGGCGGGCTGGGGGCGGGCCAAGTATCCCGAACTGTTTTTTCTAGAGAAGATTATCCGGCCTGGCTTCGTGTGCCTGGATATTGGCGCGAACCTGGGCTACTACTCCGTGGCGTTGTCGCGCCTGGTAGGCACGGAAGGAAGGGTATTGGCCGTAGAGCCCATCCCGGATTTCCAGAAAATATGGCGCGACAACGTGCGCCTCAGCGGCCTCGATAACCTCACGCTGCTGCCCTACGCTCTTGGGGGGCAAAATACCACCGTGCGAATGGGTACGCCCGAGCGCGATGGGCTGCTGCACCACGGCATGACCAAAGTAGCGGCTTCCAACCCCAACGAAACCTACGCCCGCACCTACGAGGTGCCCATGCGCGTGCCCGACGAGCTGCTGGCCGATCTGCCCCGCCTGGATTTTGTAAAATGCGACGTGGAAGGCTTTGAGCACGAGGTGTTTCGCCATCTGCAAGCCACGCTGCGCCGCTGCCGGCCCCTTATCCAAACGGAGCTGAATGGCCTGGAAAACCGCCAGAGCGTAGTAAAATTGCTCGCTGAGCTGGGCTATAAACCATTTGTGCTCTCGGTGCGTTCTGAACTTGTACCCTGCTCGGCCGAGCAACTCACCAGCGCCGTTACGGCCGACTTCTACTTTCAACCCGAGTCCTCGCCTTCCCGCCCATGACCAAGTTTCTTCTCACTCTGCTCATTATTTCGCTGCTCGTGCGCTTTGTGCTGCCCGTGGTGTTGCGGCTGGTGGTGGGGATGTTCATCAAAAAGCAAGTCCGCCGCTACGGCCAGCAGTTTGGACAAGCTCCGCCGTTTGGGCAGGCCTCACCCTTCAGCCGCCCGCCCGGCCCGACTCCGGCGCCCGGCGAGGTGCGCGTCGAGTACGTGCCACCCCAGCCCCAAGCCCGCCCGGATACCGAGTTCAAAGGCGGCGACTACGTGGAGTACGAGGAGGTAAAATAATTCATCTTGATAAACTAAAAGATTGCCTTGCTGGATGCCTTTGCGCGCTTCCGGTAGTACCATACTTAATTTCTTATGACGTTATCTACTTCTAGCTCGCATGTGCCTGCTAATGAGCCGCAGCGACTGGAAGCCTTAGCTCCTTACTTGGTGCTAGGTACCGCGCCCGACGCGGTGTTTGACGAGGTTGTTCGTCTTACGGCCAAGTTGTTCAATGCACCTATTGCCCTGGTTTCGCTGGTGGAAGAGGGTAGTGTTTGGTTTAAAGCTAACTTCGGCTTAGCCGGCGCCGAGCGGGTAGCTCGCAACGAGAGTATGTGCTCAGTGGCCATCTTACAGGATGGGACTACTATCTATGAAGATTTGCTCCAAGCGCCCTGCCAGCTTACCAAGCCCGATGTGGCGGAGGCTCTGCAGCTCCGCTTTTATGCCGGGCATCCGTTGCGCAGTGCCGATGGCCACCATATCGGGACTTTATGCGTAATTGACCGTCAGCCCCGCACACTTTCCATTACTGAACAGTTGCGCTTGCAGGCACTAGCGGCCGTAGTGATGAAGCTGCTTGACCTGCGCTTGGCCCTGAAGCCGCATCCGACCCATTCCCGCGCCCTGTGGTTACAGCTTTATCATCACCTGGATGAATCGCTCACGCGCCTGAATACGTTGGCCGAGTTGGCCCGTTGGGAAGAGTCGGTGCACACGACCGATGCACTTAAGTATCAGCAATCTATTGAGGATGAAGCTGATCTGATTACTCAGATACTAGACAAGCAAATTTCGGCTGCCATGGCTACGGTGCTTGCCCTAGATGAAAGCGAGAAAGCAACATAAGTAACCTGCTTGATTCGTTTGCCTGCTTTGGTATTGGCTTATAAGTAGTAAACCCGCAAAAAAGCCCCTAGCTTTCCTCGTTTCAAAACCGGGCGGCTGGGGGGCTTTTTTATGTCCGCCAAAATCGTTCTCGAACGCCATTCGTTTCCCCGAATAAAATAAACGACCTACCTTCGGCAGGCTTTGCCGGGCCCTAGGGGGCTTTTTGGCTGATTATCGACTCTTTTGTTTGCTGATGACTACTGTTTCTCCCGTTGCCGTGCCGCTGTGGCGGCGGATGCTGCCTCACCTGCTGGCCGTGTTGTTTTTCCTGGTGCTGGTGTTCGTATACTTCTCACCCCTGGTGCTGGAGGGCAAAACCCTCGCCCAGCACGACATCGTGCAGTTCAGGGGCGGCTCGCAGGAAGCAGCCACCTTCCGCGACGCGACTGGGCAGGAGGCGCTCTGGACCAATTCCATGTTCTCCGGGATGCCTACCTACCTCATCAGTACTCGCTTTCCCGGCGATTTATCGGTGTATCTGCACCAGGTGCTTACCCTGAATATGCCGGCGGTGGTAGCTAATCTGTTTCTGGCACTGCTCTGCGGCTATATTCTGTTCGTAGCGCTGGGGGTGCGGCCTTTGGTGGCGGTAATGGGTGCCATTGCGCTGGGCTTTACTAGTTACAACCTCGTTATTCTGGCCGCTGGGCACAATACCAAGTCCCTGTCGCTGGCATACGCGCCGCTGGTGCTGGCGGGGCTGCTGGTCACGTTTCGGCGTAACCGCTGGCTGGGCGGGGCCTTGTTTGCCCTAGGACTGACCATGAATGTGCGCTCCAATCACCTGCAAATCACCTATTATCTGCTATTGTTGGTGTTGGTGTTTGGGATTGTAGAGTTGATTTATGCCTTCCGCGAAAAGCGCCTGCCCGACTTTCTGGGACGCACGGCTTTGTTAGGAGCTGCGGCTCTATTGGCCGTTGGCGTCAGCTTTGGCCGCCTCTACGTCACGGCCGAATATGGCAAGTACTCTATCCGAGGCCGCTCCGAACTCACGACCCCTTCGCCCGGCGCCCCAGCCGCCGCTGCTGCCGATGATGCTCCCAGCGGCTCGGGCCTGGACCGCGATTATGCGTTCGGCTGGAGCTACGGCGTAGGCGAAACGATTACGTTGCTCATTCCCAACTACTTCGGTGGTGCCAGCCAAGGGGCACTAAGTGAAAGCTCAGCAACCGGCAAAGCGCTGACGCAGCTCGGGGTGCCGCCGGTGCAATTGCGTGATTATCTAAGCCAATTGCCGCTTTATTGGGGTGATCAGCCCAGCACTAGCGGCCCCGTGTACGTGGGCGCGGTGGTGTGCCTGCTGTTTGTGCTGGGACTATTCGTGGCCGACCGCCGCTTGCGAGCCTGGTTATTGATTGGTACTATGTTGTCCATCGTATTGGCCTGGGGTAAGAACTTCGAGGTTTTCAACAACCTGATGTTCGATTATTTCCCCGGCTACAATAAGTTTCGGTCGGTGAGTATGGCACTGGTCATTGCCCAATTGGCTATGCCATTGCTGGCCGTGCTGGCTTTGGCCCGCGTGCTGCGCGCCCACCGCACGGCTGCGGCACCATTGGCTGGCCCCCCGGCCCTCACGCTTCCTGCTGTCGACTTAGCCGAAACGTCCGACCTCAAGCGCAAGCTGCTCTATGCCGTAGCCGGCACGGCGGGCGTATGCATCCTGGCCTGGCTGCTGAGTCTGGGGGCCGATTTTGCCTCGCCTATTGATGCGCAATTGCAGCAAAGCGGCTTTCCGCTCGATGCCATTCGCCAGGACCGCGCTGGCCTGCTCCGGGCTGATGTGCTGCGCTCGTTGTTCTTTATTCTGGCCGCGGGGGGCGTTTTGTACTTCTTTTTGCAGCGCAAGATCTCGGCCACGGCCGCCGCGCTGACTATCGGCGCCCTCACCCTCGTTGACCTGTGGGCGGTAGATAAGCGCTACCTCAACGACTCTAACTTTCAGCGCGAGACCGTGACGCAGCAGTTTGTGCCAACGCCGCAGGATCAGCAGATTCTGCAGGATAAGGATCTGAGCTACCGCGTGCTGAACCTGAATAATCCCTTCAACGAAGCCAATACCTCTTACTTCCACAAAAGCATTGGGGGCTACCATGGGGCCAAGCTGCGCCGCTACCAGGATTTAATTGAGCGCCAGATTACTCCCCAGATACAGCAAATCTTCGCCCAGAGCAAGCCCGATGCGGCCCCGGTCCTCAACATGCTAAACACTCGCTACCTCATTATTCCGGCCGCCGAGAAGCAGCCTCAGCAGGTAGCCCGTAACCCTGGTGCCCTCGGCAACGCGTGGTTTATTACTGAAATCCAGCAAGTGCAGAGCCCCAACCAGGAAATTGCGGCCCTCAGCAGCTTCAATCCCGCCACCACGGCCGTTGTGGATGCCTCAAAATTCCCGCTCACCAAAACCGCCTACAACGTCGCCGGCTCCACCATTCGCCTCACCAACTATTCGCCGGACGCGCTGAAGTATCAGGCCAGTGCTGCCCAGGATGGCTTTATAGTCTTCTCCGAAATCTATTATAAGGACGGCTGGAACGCCTACATCGATGGCAAACTGGTGCCGCACCTGCGGGCCAACTATGTGCTGCGCGCCCTGCCCGTGCCTGCTGGCCAGCATACCATTGAGTTCAAGTTTGAGCCGCAGGCCTACGCCATTGGCAACACCGTGTCGCTGGTTTCATCTATCATCTTGATTCTGGGCTTGATAGGTGTGGCTTTTTACATCTGGAAAAAGCGGCCGGTGCTGGCTAATCAGGATTTGGTAGCGGTGTAACCAAGCTCCAGCTGAGTTACTTTGCCTGTAACGCGAACTTTTAGTTCGCGTATCGTCGCTGACGTTGCATAAGTCGTTGCTCAATGCCTCTGAGTGTCGCGCAACGAAACGCGAACTAAAAGTTCGCGCTACAGGCAGACGACTGCACAGTTCCCCCAAGCTCCAGCTTGGTAACTACGTCTCATGACCACAGCCGACCCGATAATTCTTCAAGAACTAGACGAACCCACCGCACGCCACCACGGTATTCGACTGATTTTGCTCCGCGATGATTTAAAGCACCCCGAACTGCCGGGTAACAAGTGGCGCAAGCTCAAGTACAACTTACTAGAGGCCAGGGCCCAGGGTCACGACACGCTCCTGACCTTCGGGGGGGCTTTTTCCAATCATTTGGCGGCCGTAGCGGCTGCGGGGCGTTTGTATGGCTTCCGCACAATTGGCGTAGTGCGGGGCGAGTCAACAAGCCCACTGAATCCCACGCTGGTCCAAGCCGTGGCCGACGGTATGACCCTGCGCTACCTCGACCGTGACACGTACCACTATAAGCAGGAACCCAGTTTCCAAGCTGACTTGCTCCATCAAACGGGCCCCGCTTATATACTGCCCGAAGGCGGCACAAACGAGCTTGCTCTGCGCGGTTGCGCCGAGTTAGTAACCGAGCTGAACGCCCAAACTTCCTTCGATACACTGTGCGTAGCCTGCGGTACCGGCGGCACGCTGGGAGGCTTTTTGGCAGCGCTGAAGCCCCAGCAGCAAGCCGTAGGCGTGGCAGCGCTGAAGAACGGCGGTTTTCTACAAGATGACATTAACGTGTTGACAACTGCCGCCGGGCAAACTATTGCGGCCCAATGGTCAGTGCAGACGCAATATCATTTCGGGGGATACGCCAAGTTTTCGCCCGATCTAATGACGTTTATCCGGCAATTCCAGCAGCGCCACGGCGTCCTGCTTGATCCCCTGTACACGAGCAAGCTATTGTATGGCGTCCTGGATTTACTGAATCAAGATTACTTCACGGCTGGCAGTGCCGTAGTGGCCGTGCATACGGGCGGCTTGCAGGCCTGGGCCGGTTTTCGAGCCCGGTTTGAGAAGCGAAGCAGCTGGTGGCCGGAAGTAGCTTGATCAATAAGCAGCGGGGATTTCGGCGCGGCGAATTAAAAGCAAGCGAATATTTGTTGCGACTCAACAGTGCCTAAGATGAGTTGGCCACGTATTCAGACCAGCCATTGACCTTGTTTTCTGCCCGCCGTTTTATCTCACCGCATGATCCGCTTGCTCCGCCGCTTATTGCCGTTGTTGTTTTTGGTGGGGTTAGGCTGGTTTTTGTGGGAGAAGGTGCAGCCCACGCTGGCGGAGCTGCAAAACCCGTTGCGGCCCACGCCGCAAATCACCGTGACTCATAACACGGTGCTTACCAAGGTGGAAAGCCTGGGCCGCATGGAGCTGGTGCGCTTTCGCTTCAAGGATGTGGTGGAATATCGCAAAAGCACCTACCGCTTTCTGCCCGACTCCAAAGTAGCTCTTATCGTGGCCGGGGAGGCGGTCGGCTGCCTCGACATGACCAAAGTGCGCCCCCAGGATGTCGTGTTTGAGGGTGACTCCATCCTGAGAGTGGCTTTGCCCGCGCCCGAGTTGTGTACATGGCGCGTCGATCACAGCCAGAGCAAAGTGTACAGCACCGAAAACTCGTTTTTTCAGGATGCCGAGCTCATCGACGAAGGCTACCGCTACGCCGAGCGCAACGTGCGCCGAACGGCTCTGCAATCGGGTATTCTGCCCCAGACCACGCAAAACGCGGAGAAAATCTTGCGTCCTATGCTCGAAACCATGACCGGGCGCCGCGTGGTGCTGACGCAGCAAATGGCTCCGCCCCAACGGCCGGCTAAGCGGTAGGTGGCTTTTTTACTGCCATTTTATTTTCTGCGTCGCTCTGCCCGCGTGCAGCCGTTCGGGCACCTGCTCCAGAATCAGCTGGCGCAAATTGGTAAGCAGCTGAGTGCGTACAAAGCCATGATGCACTACTAAGCTTACTTCGCGCACCGGCTCTGGCGCCTCGAAGCGCTTTACCATCGGGTTGTCACCCGCCTCCCCCAGTACAGACAGCTCTGGCACCAGCGTGTAGCCGTTGTTGCGGCGTACCAGCTCCTTTAAGGTTTCAATAGAGCCGCTTTCATAGCTGTACGGATGTACGCCATCTGGTGGCGCGCAAATAGTAAGTACCTGATTGCGAAAGCAATGGCCTTGCTGTAGCAGCCACAAGCCGGCCCCCGAAAGATCGGTGGGGCGCAGGGTGGCGTGCGCATACAGCGGGTGCGATACTGATACGTAGCCCAAAAATGGTTCTTCCAATAGCGGCACTTCGCGCAGCTGCCCGTCGTCGAGGGGCGTGATAAGGAGTCCTATATCGAGCTGGTGCGCTTTGAGCCGGCTTACCAATTCTTCTGATTGCAGCTCCTCCACCCGCACCCGCAGCTGGGGATGGCGCTCAGCCAAGGGCACTAAAAATAAAGGTACCAAGTACGGGGCCAGCGTTGGAATAATGCCGAGCCGCACTTCGCCCACTAGCTCCCCCTTTTCCACCTGCACTACTTCGCGCAGCAGCTGCACTTCGCGGAGCACATGGCGAGCCTGCTGAATTACTTTAACGCCCACGGCAGTAGGCTCCAGGCGTTTTTTCTTGCGGTCGAATAGGAGTACACCCAACTCTTCCTCCAGTTTTTGGAGTTGCATACTCAGCGCCGGCTGCGTTACGTGGCAGCTGCCGGCAGCACTCACAAACTGCCGGTGCGTGTCGAGCGCAAGGAGGTATTCAAGCTGTTGCAGATTCACCGTCCGAAGATACACTATAAGCGTTGCTGATACTATTATCAAAAAAAATGATTTGATTTATACTTATAACAGCAGCATCTTTGACAGTAATTATATAAGATTGTCTCCCGACATCTCTCGTATAAGTAATCATCACCTAAACAAAGCTTTCCTATGGACCAAGACCAAAATCCCACGTCCGGCAACGGTACGGGTACGGCCGTTACCGGCGCTGGCTCTTCGCAGGACACGCGCACCGCGGCCGGCGAAAACGCCCAGACCCTCACCACCCGTCAGGGCCACCCCGTTACCAACAACCAAAATTCACGCACCGTGGGCAACCGCGGCCCCGTGACGCTGGAGAACTATCAGCTGCTGGAAAAAATCAGCCACTTCGACCGGGAGCGTATCCCGGAGCGCGTAGTGCACGCTCGTGGCGCCGGTGCTCATGGTGTGTTTGAATCTTACGGCACCGTTGGCAACGACCCCATCAGCAAGTACACACGGGCCAAACTGTTTCAGGAGAAAGGCAAGCAGACGCCCGTATTCGTGCGTTTTTCTACCGTAATCCACAGTAGCCACTCCCCCGAAACCCTGCGCGACCCGCGTGGTTTTGCCGTAAAATTCTACACGGAAGACGGCAACTGGGACCTCGTAGGCAACAACCTGAAGGTGTTCTTTATTCGCGACGCCCTCAAATTCCCGGACGTAATTCACTCTCTGAAGCCCGATCCGATTACCAATCGGCAGGATGGGGGGCGTATTTTCGACTTCATGAGCAACACGCCCGAGGCGATGCATATGCTCACCTTCCTGTTTTCGCCCTGGGGCATTCCGGCCAACTACCGGCAGATGCAGGGTTCTGGCGTAAACACCTATAAGTGGGTGAATGCCGATGGCGAAGGGCACTTGGTGAAGTATCACTGGGAGCCGTTGCAGGGCATCAAAAACCTGACTCAGCCGGAAGCCGAGAAGATTCAAGCCAAGAACTTCAACCACGCCACCCAGGATTTGTACGATCATATTGCCAAAGGCGAGTTTCCGCAGTGGGAGTTCCGCGTGCAGCTAATGCCCGATGGTGACCACCCCGAGCTGGATTTTGATCCGCTGGACGACACCAAGATCTGGCCCGAGGATCAGTTCCCGATGTACCCCATCGGCAAAATGACTCTGAGCAAGAACCCAGAAAACTACTTTGCGGAAGTAGAGCAGGTGGCTTTCGGTACGGGTGTTCTGGTAGACGGTCTCGACTTCTCCGATGATAAGATGCTGCAGGGTCGTACGTTCTCGTACTCTGACACCCAGCGCTACCGCGTGGGAACAAACTACTTGCAACTGCCCATCAACGCGCCTAAAAAGCACGTTGCTACTAATCAGCGCGATGGGCAGATGACCTACCATGTGGATACGGCCCCCGGTCAGAACCCGCATGTGAATTACGAGCCATCCTCTCTAAACGGCCTGAAAGAAGCCCCCCGGTCGGCCCCGGATCATAAGCCGCACTACAATGGTGTGCTGATTCGTGAGACTATCGATCGGCAGAACAACTTCAAGCAGGCCGGTGAGCGGTGGCGCCTACACGAGGAGTGGGAAAAGGAAGACTTGGTAAACAACTTGGTTGATGCCATCTCGGCCGCCGAGCAGCACATTCAGGATAAGATGGTCGAGCTATTCACCCAGTGCGACCCCGAGTACGGTCAGCGCGTGGCGGAAGGCTTGAAAAAACATGCTGAAATGTCGAATTCTAATGGCCAGGCCGGCATGAATGGTAAGAAAGAATCGGATGCAGTAGCGCAGGCTGAAGAGCGTGCCCACGAGGCCCAGCCTTACTAAGGCCGAGTTAGAATTGATTAAAAAAGCCCCCCAGAACAGTTCTGGGGGGCTTTTTCTGTGGGCGAAGAACCAGTATTACTCGTCTTCATCTGTCTTTTCCTTGCCCAGATCATCCAGCGCCATCTTGATCAGGTCAGACTCATAGCCTTTGCTGGTCATAAAAAGTTGCAGCTTCTGGCGGCGCACTCGTGAATTCTTCTCCTTTTCCTGGCGGTCCTTCTTTTCCAGCACGTCCACTAGATTCTGGTAATACTCGTCGCCGTCTATCTCCTTCATGCCTTCCCGGATGCAGTACTCGGAGATACCTTTAAACTTGAGGTCTTGCAGGATGCGGCGGCGACCCCACTTCTTGAGCCGGTACTTGCCGCGCACGAAGCTCTTGGCGTAGCGCTCCTCATCCAGCAGTTTTTCCCGACTCAGGCGGATGATGATTTCGCCGGCTTCGTCCTCCGTGAGGCCGTAGCTGCGGAGCTTGTCTTCGGTTTCCTTGAACGTGCGTTCCTGATAAGTGCAGAAAGAGGCTATTTTCTGAAGCGCTTCTGGCGGCGTATAAAACTTTTTGGCGGGCTGCTGCATGCGTTGTGAAAAGGTGTTTGGTACCGTATACAGTTTAACTTAGCCTAAGCACAAAAGGATCAAAGGATGGGCTTAATAATGGCTGGTTTATCTCCAAAGCGCATATTATATAGCACGACCGAGCCCAGAATAACAGCGTACGCTACCGCCTGTAGGGTAGTAGCGGCCTCGTTGAAATAAAGAAAAGCCAGCAGAAAGCTTACGACCGGATTCAGATACATCAGAATACCTACCGTACCCGAAGGCAGGGCATTCAAGGCATACAGGTTCAGAAACAGCGGTAGCACCGTGAATACAGCACTCAATATGGCCGTCATCAGGAGCAGATGCGTGTCGTGAAAACCGGCCAGAGGAGAAGCCCCCAGAAAGCTGGCAGTAGGCAGAATAAAGGCAGCAACCAAGGAAAGCTGTACGGTAAGTAATACCAGCCGGTCGTAGCCTTGCAGGCGGCGCTGGGTGATGAGGTAAAGGGCGTAGGTGGCCGCGACGACCAGGCTCATGAGTAGTGTGCGCGCCGCGCCCGTCCCCAGCAACGCGCAGCTCAACGCGCTCAGCCCGATGGCCAGCCACTGGTTGCGCCGCAGCTTTTCGCGCAGCACCAGAAACCCCAGCAGCGCCGTCAGGATAGGACAGATGAGGTAAGCGAAGGAGCCCGCCTGCACGCTCACTTTATTAATGACATAAATAAACAGCAGCCAGTTGGACGTCAGTAAAATACCCCCCAGCAAGGTGCTGCCAGCCACCCCGCGCCGCTCACCTATCGGCGCTTTCCGCCACTTTTGCCACGTCGCCCGCACGGCCGAAAAGCGGAGAAGCAGGTTGATGATCAGTAAAATAAGGAGAGAAATGAGCACTCGAAAGAACAGAATCTGCCCACTGCTGTAACTCGTGAGCATACGGAGCGGAATGGGAAAAAACCCCCAAATAAGAAAAGCCGCGAGTGCGGCCAGGTGGTAGCGAGTAAGTTGCACGACGAAGAAACAAACGGTAAAGACCGCAAAGATACCACACGCCGTACCTTTGCTCCCCATGCTACTGTTCACCGATTTGCCCGCTCTTACCAGCGGCACTTTGCTCCAATTGCCCCCCGAAGCAACTCGTGTTCAGTACCTGCTGCTCGACAGCCGGCGCGTGGGACAGCCGGCCGGGTCGCTGTTCTTTGCTATTCGCGGCGCTCAGCACAACGGCCACCGCTACCTGCCCGACCTATATCAGCGTGGGGTGCGCTTGTTTGTGGTCGATAGAGTGGAGGAAATTCCGGGGGGCAAATTGGCATTTCCCGAAGCGGGCTTTCTGCTAGTGGAAGACAGTCTGGTGGCTTTGCAGGCGCTGGCGGCCTGGCACCGGCGGCAGTTTGAAATTCCGGTAATTGGTATTACGGGCTCCAACGGCAAGACCATTGTGAAAGAGTGGCTGGCCCAGCTGCTAGGCTCCGACGAACTCATCTGTAAAAGCCCGCGCAGCTACAATTCGCAAGTGGGCGTGCCGCTATCAGTGTGGGAACTGAACGCAACGCACACGCTCGGGATTTTTGAGGCTGGAATTTCGGAGCGGGGTGAAATGGTGAAGCTCGCCCATATTATTCAGCCCACGCTCGGCATCTTCACCAACCTCGGCACGGCCCACGATGCCGGCTTTCCCTCGGCGGAAGAAAAGGTAAACGAGAAAATGCAGCTTTTTGCAGCGGTAGACACGCTTTTCTACTGCCGCGACCATGACGCCATTCATAGGGCTGCCCAGCAGATGCTTGGTCCGGCTCGCACCTTTATCTGGAGTCGGCAACACCAGCAGGGGGCAAATTTGGGCGTTACGGTAACAGAAGCCAGTGCCGAGCGCACGGTGGTGCATGTGAATCTGGTTCGCCCGAGAGTTGAGGAATACACGTTTACCTTGCCCTTCGCCGATGAGCCTTCGGTGGAAAACGCCCTCCATTGCTTAGCCGTGCTGCTGTGGTACGCCGTGCCAACCGCCGAGATTCAGCGCCGCCTCGACCGGCTGCTGCCCATAGCGATGCGCCTGGAGATGAAGCAGGCCCTCAACGACTGCTACGTTCTCGATGATACCTACAACAACGACCTGGCGGGCCTCACCCTCGCCCTCGATGCCCTGGCCCGCCAGCCCCGCCGCGGGCAGCGCACGCTCATTCTCTCCGACGTGCTCGAATCGGGCCAGCCGGCCGGGGAGTTGTACGCCAGAGTTGCGGCTCAGCTGCCGGCCCACGGCGTGGAACGCGTTATCGGCATCGGGCCAGCCATTAGCGAATATCAACACCTGTTTGGAGCTTTCCAGGGGGCATTTTTTGCGACAACAGAAGAGTTTCTGGCCAATTTTCAGCCCGAACAGTTTCGCCACGAAACGATTCTGGTGAAGGGTGCCCGCCGCTTTGAGTTTGAGCGTATCGTAGCGGCTTTTCAGCAAAAAATTCACGGTACGGTGCTGGAAGTAAACCTCGATGCGCTGGTGCATAACCTCAACTACTACCGCGCCCGTCTCGCGCCCGGCACCCGCCTGATGGTGATGGTAAAAGCCTTTGCCTATGGCAGCGGCAGCTACGAAGTGGCCAACCTGCTCCAGTTTCACCGGGCCGATTACCTGGCCGTGGCCTACGCCGATGAGGGCGTGGAGCTGCGGCAACACGGCATTAGTCTGCCGATTATGGTGATGAATCCTTCGCCCGACAGCTTCCAGAAGCTGCGGCAGTATCATCTGGAGCCCGAAATTTACTCGTTCGAACGCCTGCACGATTATCTTTTAGCTGCCCAGGACCAGCCGATGCCGGCCATTCATCTGAAGCTCGACACAGGCATGCGCCGGTTGGGGTTTGCTGAGGAAGACTTGGATGAGCTATGTACGCTGCTGCGCAAAAAAGCCCCCCAGCTGCGCGTAGCCAGTATGCTGACCCATTTGGCGGGCGCCGACGAAGAGCAGCATAACGATTTTTCGCGCCAGCAACTAGCTGCATTTCAACGGATGACTCCGCTTGTAGAAGCGGCCCTGGGCTATTCTGTGTTGAGGCATGCATTGAACTCCGCTGGCATCGTGCGGTTTCCAGAGGCTCATCTGGACATGGTGCGTCTGGGCATTGGCCTGTATGGAGTGGAGGCCTCGGGCAAGGATACAGCTGCCCTGCGCCCAGTCAGTACATTGCGAACAATCATTTCTCAGGTTAAGAAACTGCCTGCTGGTCAAACGGTTGGGTACGGTCGTCGTGGAGCTGCCACTGATTTTGAGCGGCGGATCGCTACTATAGCCATTGGCTATGCCGATGGCTACGACCGGCGCTTTGGCAACGGCGTGGGCGAAGTAGTAATACGCGGACTGCGGGCTCCCATCCTAGGCAACGTATGTATGGATATGTGCATGGTCGATGTCACCCACATTCCTGATGCGCAGGCTGGTGACTTAGTAGTCGTATTTGGCGAGGAGTTACCGTTGGTAGAGCTGGCTTCCCGCATTGGCACCATCGCCTACGAGCTGCTAACGAATGTGAGCGAACGGGTGAAACGGATATTCATAACAGAATAATTAAATTTTAGTTATATCCATGTTTTTATTGCAGCTATTTATTGGTATAATTTAAAAGCAAAGCCTGAGCCTAAACTATCAAGGAGTGGATGTATAAGCCAGAATATGGTAAGAGAATGAAGCGAAATTTATTACTCTCTAATAAGCATAGTAGCGTTTTTTAAATGCATTTATGTCATTTTCTATAAGTAAAATATCCGCTTAAATTGCGACGATACTTAAGCAGTAGGCTGGTTTGTTAATCTTGTTTTGTGTATAAAATGGCATCAAGGCCGGGAAAAGTTTTTTTCTGGCCTTAATGCCATTTCTGTGTGCCTCTGGTGCACGTTTTGTATAGGGCAAAATTTCCGATCTGCTGTAGTGATTCCATACGTCTTTGGTTTATCACACGCTTACCCCAAACTACCCGTTCATTCCTCACTCTCTTGTGCATGAAGAAAATTCTCTACTCGACTTGTTTAGGCCTCTGTCTGGTTATTGCGCTGCTTATGTCAGTTCCGGCACGGGCAGCGTCTCCCGCGTTAGATGGTTTGTGGAAGGGGCCTTTACCTGTACCAGGAGGTCAGTTAGAGGTGGTATTCAGAGTGGTAGCTCTTACGGGCGGCTCTTTCTTCGCTACGCTCGATGTCCCGCAGCAAAAGATCAGCCGCATGGCCGTCAGCGTTGAAGTGCGCGGCGATACGATTGTGTTCGTGGCCCCCGAAGCGGGCAGCCAGTTTATGGGCTTGGTTTCGGCTGATGGCAAAGCATTGACGGGTACCTGGCAACAGCCTGGCTACCAGGTGGCCTTAACCCTTGGCTACACGTCGGCACAGATAAGTACCGCTAAGAGTGCGCGGCTCACCCCTCCTTATCGTGAGGAGGAAACAACGGTGAGTAATACTGCCGCCAACTTAACCTTGGGCGGTATGCTCACGATTCCGGCCGGTGAGGGCCCCTTCCCGGCTGTCGTATTGATTTCGGATATGGGACCGCAAGATCGTGATGCCGCCGTTGGTGATTATCGGCCCATGGGCGTACTGGCCGACTTTCTTACCCGCCGCGGTATCGCCGTGCTGCGCTTCGACGACCGCGGCGTGGGCAAATCGAGTGGCGACTATAACGAGGCTACACCTCCCGGCTTAGTAACCGACTTACAGGTAGCTATGCGTGCGCTGCGCAGTCGCCCTGAGATTAATTCTTCCAAAGTTGGCGTTGTTGGACACGGAGAGGGGGGTAATATTGCTCTGCTGGCCGCCGCCCAGGAAGAGGCTCCTGATTTTGTGGTTACTATGGCCGCCAGTGGCTTATCAGGCCGCGACCTGGTACTGCGCCAGCAGGCCGATTTGCACCGCTCTATGGGTGCCAGCACCACGCAAATGCAAATTGGCGTGATGCGTCGGCAGGCAATTCTGGATGTCATTCGTCAGACTCCCGACAATGCAAAAGCGCAACGCTTGGTCGCTATTATGCTGAGAGAAACGAATCCATCTATTGACGTGGCTACAGCCAGGGTTAGCGCCGGTCTATTAACGACGGATCGTTACCGCTACTTCCTGGATTTTGACCCTGTTAATAAGCTGTCAGCGGTAACTTGCCCAGTACTGTTGCTTTCAGGTACCGCCGACTCTTACATCGAAGCTGATATTAATCTTAACTCGCTGCAAAAAGGTCTGAAACACAATAGCTCTGTAAATAGCCGCAAGTTGATAGGCGTTAATCACATGTTTCAGGCCGACCCGGCACAGTGGACAGTCGTAAATGGTCAGAAGCAGCCTACTTTCTCGCCCCAGGCCCAAGAGGCCATCCGGCAGTGGATTATCGTGCAGGCAACAGAGAAAGCGAAGTAGAAAAAGTAAAGCAGGTATAGGCTGAGCTAATAGGCTAGATGAACCGTTGTGGGGTCGTGTTCGTAGAACAGGGCTCCACTACTCTCTCCTGCTATGAAAAAATCACTGTTTACAATTCTTAGTGCCGCTGTCCTGCTGACTGGTTGCGACAACCTGAAAAATCCGGCCAACAAAAACGAGCCTGAAGAAGCCACTGCCGATACAGCGATAGTTTATCGGGAGGGCGAGGCTGGTCCTGCCGTTGCCGTTGCCGACGGTGATTTAATCGATACGGACGCGCTGAATCTGCCTGACGTCGATTTCCCCGAGATTAATCTTCCAGACGTCTCTGTGCGCGGCAACGACCAATACAGTGTGTACGGCCTTGAAGAAACCGTACTCTTCGATACCGACAAAGCCACAATTAAGCCCAGCGCAGCCAAAGCCTTGCAGCAAATATCCGCTTCTATCGGTCAGCGTTCGGCTGGAAAGCAAATGCGCATCATTGGCCACGCCGATTCGCGCGATACCAAATCATACAATAAAGAGCTGAGCGAGCAGCGCGCCGAGGCGGTGAAAAACTGGCTGGTTCAGAACGGTAAGATTGAGGCTTCGCGTGTGGCTGTTCAGCCCATGGGCGAGTCGAAACCGGTGGCCTCCAACGCCACGGCTGCTGGCCGTCAGCAAAACCGCCGCGTTGAAATCGCCGTGCTCAACAAGTAGCGGATAGCTACTTGTTGCAAATTCAGCTAGCACAAAAAAGCCCCCCAGGATTAGTCTGGGGGGCTTTTTTGTAGTACTCAGATAACGATTGAATAAAAATAAGATCGACTTAATATAAGATCTACTTAATCATATCTACTTCGGCCTTGATCATAGCGTTGTAGCGCAAACCGCCCGCGCCGGACATCGTCATCAGCGTCCAGCCTTTGCCGAGTGTATAGCTCCAGGTTCGGCTCTCTTTGAACTCGAACGTCGGCCGCATGATCTGACCGTAGGGTGTATAGTTGTCGTCGAAATTGGTGGTATAGAACTTGTCGCCACTTACAATCCATTCCATGGCTACATAAAAGCCTTCATCCGGAGCCACGATATTGTATTGGGTTAAATCAATGGTGAACCACTGCCCGCCGCCTGGCGCTGATACCACGACGTTCTCGGTCAGCAAATCGGAGTTAGGGGAGCTATAGTTGCCGTCGGGAGCGTAGATGCGCACCCGGAAAGGCTCGCGGGGGAAGCCGTGCTCCCCGATGTAAAACGATACGGAGCGCACGTTACCCAGCTTCTTGCCCTTTTCGTTTTTTACGAAAAAGGCATACTGGCTACCTGGCATGCCCTGAATCATGCCGTCGCCGGGCGTATTGGAGCGCGCGCCCAGCTTCAGATCCTTCACTTTACTGGCCTGTACTTTTATTTCGGCCAGCTCATAAATCCGTTTAGAGACTTCAATTACCATGTCGGCCTGGCTAGCGCCGCGCTTTACCAGCACAGCCGTGCGCTCGTAACCCAAGGCCAGAACGATCAGCGAGTCTTGCGCATTTTTGGTGGGGCCGCTCATCTGAAAGATGCCGATTTCGTTGGTAAGAGCGCCACTTTGCTCTTCTTTCAGCCCAATGGAAGAGAAGGGAATGGGCTCTTTCGTCTTCTTGTCGATAATACGACCAGATAGCCGCGTTTCCTGAGCTATGCTTAGCCCCGGAAGCAGCAGACAAAAGGTGAAGGTGAATAGTACGCGTTGGAACATAAAGTGGAGTTTACAGACCAGAAAACAAGTTTGTAAGAGAAATAGGGCTGGGAGAGATAGTTGTTAGAAACGCCAAATAGCGGTCGGAAAGCGTGGTTCCGTATAACTAAAGACCAGTTTCCGGGTAGAGATCAACCTTTGATATAGCTTGGCAAAAAGCGTAAAGCAGCTAAGCCACGCCTTACTTATACATATCTACTTCGGCCTTGATCATGGCATTGTAGCGCATGCCATTATTGGCCAGGGTTATCAGGCTCCAGCCGCGGCCGATGGTATAATTCCAAGTCCGACTTTCTTTGAACTCGAACGTCGGCCGCAGAATCTGACCGTAGGGCGTATAGGTATCCATGAAGTTGGTGGTATAGAACTTATCACCCGTCACTATCCATTCCATAGCCACATAAAAGCCCTCATCCGGGGCTACGATATTGTATTGGGTCAAATCAACGGTGTACCAGGCGCCGCCCTTCACGGCCGACACCACGACGTTCTCGGTCAGCAGGTCGGAATTAGGGGAGCTGTAATTGCCGTCGGGAGCGTAGATGCGCACCCGGAAAGGCTCGCGGGGGAAGCCGTGCTCACCGATAAAGAATGACACCGTGCGCACCAATCCTAGTTTCTTGCCTTTGTCATTCTTGACATAAAAGGCATATTGAGTGCCGGGCATGCCCTGAATCATGCCGTCGCCGGGCGTATTGGAGCGGGCGCCTAATCCGATGGGTTTTACCTTGCTGGCTTCAACTTTAATACCACTCAGCAAGTATTCGCGCTTGGGCACTTCAATAATGATTTCATCCAGATTCTTATCGCTTTTTCTTACCAGAATGGCCGTACGCTTGAAGCCTAGCGCCATCACAATCAGCGAGTCCTTCTGATTTTTCTCCGGCATGGCTATCTGAAAGTAGCCGTATTCGTTGGTCAAAGCACCTGCCTGCTCTTCTTTCAAACCAATAGAAGCGTACTGAATGGGCTCCTGCGTTTCTTTATCAACTACTCGACCTGAAATTCGGTCGGCCTGCGCGAAGCTGCAATAGGGCAGCATCAAGGCAAAGACGACTAAAGAAAGTACACGTTTGAACATAGCAAAAATGAGTAGTTGTACCCCAAAACTACAATGAATGTGCCAATGTCATCCGTATTTTCCTCGAATAGTTATACCTGTGCAACTTTCTGATGGAATAATTCTAAGCTGGTCTAAACCACTTCTTATGAGTGATTGAAGAAAACCATCTTTTGGCCGAAACCTAAATGGGACGTACCTTTGTTTGAATCTTGTCTAAATAACCAATCCTGCCTGTGGCTATCCGTTCTACTACCGCTGCCCCTACGACCCAACGTAGTGTGAAAGACCTTCGTCTGGGCGAGAGCGGGACGATTTGCTGCCTACAGGATCCCGAGATGGCGTTGAAATTATTAGAAATGGGTTGCATTCCGGGCACGCAAGTGCGCCTGAATAGCCGCGCTCCGTTGGGGTGCCCCATTACACTGGTACTTGGCGACGAAGATTATACGCTTTCGTTGCGGGTTAGCGAGGCGGCTACCATTTTATTGAAAAAATAACCGGCGCGGATGGCTCGCCTGGCAACTATATCTACTGTGCCCGCTCCGATGGCCGTCGCCTCAAGCGTTGATAGCATACCTGCGCCTCATTCCCGTCGGGGATTGACACGCATTGCCTTGGTGGGCAATCCTAACTCGGGCAAATCCTCGCTGTTTAATCAGCTCACAGGCCTCAATCAGAAGGTTGGCAATTTCCCGGGCGTTACGGTTGACCGGAAGACCGGCATCAGCCAGCTTACGCCCCAGCACCGCGCCGAAATTATTGACTTGCCGGGTACGTATTCGCTATACCCGAAAAGCCTGGACGAGAAGGTTATTGCTGACTTGCTCTACGACCGTGACTCGGCGCAGTATCCCGATTTCGTGGTGGTAACGGTAGATGCTTCCAACCTGCGGCGTAACCTACTGCTTTTCACGCAGCTTGCCGATTTGGGCTTGCCCGCTGTGCTTGCCCTCAATATGATGGATGTAGCCGAGCAGCACGGCGTGCACATCGATATTGCTGAGTTGCAGCAGGAGCTAGGCGTTCCCGTCATTCCCATGAATGCTCGTAAGGGCATTGGGGTAGCAGCGCTTAAGATTGTGATGGCCCAGCACCTGGACGCGCCAACAGTGCGTTTCTACGCGCCCGACGCAGCCCTGCTGCCCATGCTCCGGCAGATCCGGGAGCGTTTCGATCTGCACAATGATTACCTGGCGCTGCACTACGCGCACCAGTTTCGGCATATCAGCTTTCTGACGCCGGATCAGCGGCAGTACGTGCAGGGGTTGGTAGAAAAGTATGGCTTCGAGCCTACTGCACGCCAGGCCCAGGAAACGATTGCCCGCTACGCCCGCATCAACGAGATTCTGCTTAATGCGGTGTCGGTGACGCGTACCGAGCGCAATGAGCCGTACAGCAACAAGCTGGATAAAGTGCTGACTCACCGGGTTTGGGGCTACATGATTTTCTTTGGGGTGCTGTTTATGATGTTTCAGGCGGTATTTGCCTGGGCCAGCTATCCCATGGATTTGATTGACCAGGGCATAGCCCTGATTAACTCGCTCATTCAAACCAACTTTAATGGGCCGCTGATTAATCTGCTCACGGAGGGGGTTATCGCGGGTCTGGGGGGCGTTTTGATCTTCATTCCGCAGATTGCTTTGCTCTTTGCTTTCATTGCGGTGCTGGAGGAAACGGGCTATATGGCCCGCGTTACGTTTATGATGGACCGCATCATGCGCAAGTTCGGCCTGAACGGTAAGAGCGTGGTGCCGCTCATTTCGGGCGTGGCCTGCGCCGTGCCGGCCATTATGAGCGCCCGCACCATTGAGAACTGGAAAGACCGCATCATTACCATTTTTGTCACGCCGCTGATGAGCTGCTCGGCCCGGATTCCGGTGTACACGGTGCTCACGGCTTTGGTTGTGCCCGATGAGAAGGTGCTTGGTTTCTTCAACTTGCAGGGTGTGGTGCTGATGGGTTTGTACCTGCTAGGGTTCCTATCGGCTATGTTTTCGGCGTTGGCCCTGAAGCTGCTGCTTAAGACGCAGGAGCGGAGCTACTTTATTATGGAGTTCCCAGTGTACCGCTGGCCGCGCTGGAAAAACGTTGGTATCACCATCGTTGAGAAGGTAAAAACCTTTGTGTTTCAGGCCGGGAAAGTCATTGTGGCCATATCCGTTATTCTATGGGTATTAGCTTCCTATGGTCCGGGCGAGGCACTGGAGCAAGCCGAGCAGCGGGCGCGTGCCACCGCCGCCCAGCAACAGCTTTCATCTGAGCAAACCGACAACCGGGTTGCTTCTGAAAAGCTTGAAAACTCTTATGCCGGACTATTTGGCCGCACGTTGGAGCCAGCCATTCGCCCTTTGGGCTTCGACTGGAAAATCGGTATTGCCCTTATCACGTCATTCGCCGCCCGCGAGGTATTCGTGGGGACTATTTCCACGATTTATAGCGTAGGCCAAGACGCGGACATGCGCACGGTGCAGCAGAAGCTCGCCGCCGAGAAGGACGAAAACGGTCAGCCATTTTTCACGCCGGCGCGAGCATTTTCGTTGCTGGTATTCTACGTGTTTGCTATGCAGTGCATGAGCACGCTCGCTGTTGTATACCGCGAAACCAAAGGCTGGAAATGGCCTCTGATGCAGCTGGTCTACATGACAGGGCTGGCTTACGTGTCGTCGCTGGTTGTATATCAGCTGTTTAAGTAACAGCTAGCGTTACTTTCCAAGTAAAAACACAGCTGGTTGCTTGTGAATCTCCGGTAGCTTGCCCTTCCAGCCAGCTACGGTATGAGTTTGCACAAACTCATTAGGTGCCGTGAGACTGGCGGCAATACATAAGTGAGTAGAAGGCTGCAAATGCGCCAACAAATCATCCAGCAGCGGCATGTTGCGGTAAGGCGTTTCGATAAAAAGCTGGGTTTGATGCTGCGTAAGAGCTGCCCGCTCTAACTGCTTTAACGCCGCGATTCGCTTTGCTTTTTCGATGGGCAAATAGCCGTGAAAGACAAAGCTCTGCCCGTTCATGCCCGAGGCCATCAGAGCCAGCAATAAGGACGAGGGCCCAACCAACGGCACTACCCGGATACCGAGTTGGTGCGCTATTCGCGCCAACTCTGCTCCCGGATCAGCTACGCCGGGGCAGCCTGCCTCTGATAAGATGCCCGCATCCTGGCCCGCAGTTACAGGCTGCAGCGCCGCCCGGATTTCTGCTTCGGAGGAGTCCTTATTAATTACCGTGAAGCGCAGGTCTTCGATTACGTGCGCTGGGGCCACGCTCTTCACAAAGCGCCGTGCCGTGCGGGCATTTTCTACCAGAAAATACGAGAGCGCGGCCACATGCGTAGCTATCTGCGCCGGCAGCACCTGGGCAGCCGTATCATCGGCCAGAATAGTTGGGATAAGATAGAGGATGCCAGACAAGAGAAAGCAGGTTTAAAGTGTGATGCAAGAGGTCAGCTACTTAGCCTTGCATGAAGGCATTGACCAACTCAAACACTTTGTCGGGGGCTTCGGCGTGGAGCCAGTGGCCTACCTCGGGGATGGTTTCGACCTGCGAATTGGGGAAAAGCGCCGGAATGACGTGGAGCTTATCTTCCGTCGTGATGTAATCCGATTTGCCCCCCCGAACGAATAAAGCAGGCTTCAGAAACGGCTGGGGGGCTTTTATCTCGGCCCCAACGAGGGCCATGTGCGCGGTGAGCGCCTCAAGGTTGAGGCGCCAAGCAAACGAGTGATCTTCGCGGCGGTAAAGGTTTTTTAGCAAAAACTGCCGCACCGAATCATGCCTGATATGCTGGGCCATCATCTCATCGGCCTGCTGCCGGCTTTCTACGTGGGGCAGATCGACGGCGTGCAAACCCGCTAGGATGCTATCTTGGTGGAGCATATCGGAGAAGCTGGGCGCAATGTCCATTACCACCAGGCGCGCCAGCAAATCGGGGTAATCCAGGGCGAAACGCATGGCTACCTTGCCCCCCATGCTATGACCGAGCAGGGTAGGGGCTTCGAGCTGAAGCTGGACGAAAAGCTCCCGCACATCCTCGCTCATCAACTCATACGTGTGCTCCGGCGTGTGAGGCGAGCGGCCATGATTACGCAGATCCACGGCAATAACGCAGTGGTGCTCCGCCCAGCGCTTCGCCAGGGTTTGCCAGTTATCGAGGGTGCCAAAGAGGCCGTGCAGAATAACCAGTGGCGCACCTTGGCCTTGTTCGCGGTAGTGTAGTTGCATAAGGATTGAAGCTTATATCATCTGATGAGCAAACGCGGCTTGGCGCTGACGCGTTGCGAAACTGGCAGCTCAGGTCCAGCAAAACCAGCGCTGCCGGTGCTCCAGCGGCGTATTGCGCAGGAACTCCGTCAGGGGGGCGAGGTTAAGCAGCAAAGAAGTAAGCGTGAGTACTTCGCCGGTTTGCAGGTGCAGACGCAGAAAGTCGTAGTTGCTCCAGAACAGCCGTTTCGACTTGCAGGTGACGCGCTCCACGCGTACTAATTCGCTTTGACGGAACGGAATGCGCACGCGGCCCTCATACACTTCCAGCCGGTTTTCCTTGGGGTCGAAAACCAACGTTGTGTGCAGGTTGTGGGCATAATACTGCGCATGTAGCAGCAGCGCCGGCATGGAAAAGCCCAGCAGGACAGCTGACAGGGCCAGCAGCAAAACGGCCTCATGGGGGGCTAAGTGCCCCGTGTAAAAGTAAAAGCCCAGATTGGGCAAGCCGACGCCCAGGCACAGCAACGGCCAGAACAGCAGGTAGAATTGCCGCAGAAACGTGGGTCGGTAAACCTTACTCTTCTGCGAGAAAAAGCTGGTGATAAAGCGCAGCCCAAAGACAATGGCAAACACGACCACCCCAATTTCCAGCAAAGGCCGCAGGATCTGGAATATCTTCACCGCTTACCGAACCTGAATCCAGGCCTCGCCCGGCGTATGGGACCGCAATGTGCCAAAGGGTTGCAAGTCAAGGCCGTACTGGGCAAAAATGCCCCCCACGGCCTCGCGTCCTTCCGGCGCTACGCACACCAGCAAGCCGCCTGACGTTTGCGGGTCGCACAGCCACTGGCGCTGCTCGTCCGTCACCGGCCCGATTTTGTGGCCGTAGCTGTCCCAGTTGCGGATGGTGCCGCCGGGTACCGCTTTTTGCTGCCGATATTCCTCTGCTTCCTTCAGCAAAGGCACTTTGTTGAACTCGATTTCGGCCATCAGGTTGCTGCCTTCGCACACTTCGGCGAGGTGCCCGAGCAGGCCAAAACCCGTAACGTCGGTCATGGCATGCACGGCAGGAAGCTGGCCTAGCTCGTAGCCTATTTTGTTGAGCTGCATCATTTGCTGGGGGGCAATTTGCTCATGCTCGGGCCGCAGAATAGCGCGTTTTTGCGCCGTTGTCATCATGCCTACACCTAATGGTTTGGTCAGATATAGCTCACAGCCAGCCGTGGCCGTGTCATTGCGCTTGAGGTTAGCAATAGCGAGCATACCAGTCACCGCCAAGCCAAAAATGGGCTCTGGCGAGTCAATGCTGTGGCCGCCCGCCAACGGAATACCCGCCTCGGCGCAGATGCTGCGGCTACCCTCAATCACGCGGCGCGCCACCTCAGGGGGCAATTTATCGATGGGCCAGCCCAGCACGGCAATCGCCATAACCGGCCGCCCGCCCATAGCATACACGTCGCTGATGGCGTTGGCCGAAGCGATGCGCCCAAAGTCGTAGGCATCATCCACGATGGGCATGAAAAAGTCGGTGGTGCTGATGAGGGCCTGCCCGCCACCGATGTCAAACACGGCGGCATCGTCGCGGGAGCTGTTGCCCACCATTAGCTTATCGTTCTGGGGCTGTGGAATGCTGGTGTGCAGAATCTGGTCGAGCACTTTGGGCGCGATTTTGCAGCCGCAGCCCGCCCCGTGGCTGTACTGGGTGAGGCGGATTTGATCGGTTTCTTCGGATGTCATATTGTTCAGGGTGTGGTTTCTCGCAGGGTTACGCAGGGTTAGCGCAGAGTCGCGCAGTGTGCTGACGGTTGAACACTGCGAAATCCTGCGCTAACCCTGCGTAACCCTGCGTGAAATAAATAAAGGTTGCGCCACTGCCCGCACCAGCTCCGCATTTATCACCGGGTCGCAAGTAGCAGATGGTACGCGCACGATGGTGCTGTTGATTTTGGTGTTTAATCCGTGGCCGTAGGTTTTGTCATAATACTCGAGCGCGATATCCACCATTTTTTCCATGTCGCCCGCTTCGATGGCCGCCAAGGCTTCCTTCGTCGCCAAGCCGCCCAGGCGCTTACTGATGCGCTGAATGGCGCCCGCTAACTCGGCGGGGTCTTCGCGACCATACTCAGCGGCTAGCTTGCTGGTGCGTATTGCGCGTGGAATATCGAGCACGATAAGCGGAGCCAGGCGCATCTGCTCGAAAAGCAGCTTCGGAATCGTAACGCGGCCGATGGCCAGGCTCTCATCTTCGAACCATGGCACGGCATTGGGGGGTAAATTTGCTAACTCAAATGCCAGCTCATTCTCGAATTGCTCGGCCGTAGGCTGGGGCGGCAAGCCAATGCTGCCAAACGACGAGCCTTTGTGTCTGGCCAAACCCTCCAAGTCCACGATAGGCTCACCCCGGCGGGCTAACTCATGCAGTACATCGGTTTTGCCGCTGCCCGTCAGGCCACCAAGCACGAATAGCGGGCGCGGCTCGGCAAATTGGGCCAGCGCCCACCGGCGGTAGTCTTTGTAGCCCTTATCCAGTAGATAAACTTTGAAGCCCGCCAGTTCCAGCAGCCACTGTACGGCGCCGCTGCGCATGCCGCCCCGCCAGCAATGCAGGCGCACTTCCTTCTGGGGGGCAATTTTCTGGGCCAGCTTCACCATCTTACTCATATTCGGCCCAAAGAAATCGAGACCAATATGGATGGCTTTCTCCTGACTGACCTGCTTGTAAGCGGTACCAATGCGGGCCCGCTCTTCATCCGTAAAGAGTGGCAAGCTCACTGCCCCCGGAATGTGGCCGTGGGCATATTCTACCGGGGCCCGCACATCCAGAATAGGCGCGTCGGGCGGGCCTTGCAGAAAATCGGAGAGGGAAAGACGAGGCATGTAGTAAAATTTGGTAGAAACGCAGCAGGGGCGCTCGGCTTCGCAGCTCGCGGTGGCATGATAAAGTAAGCTGGAAGCGCAGGGTCTAACGCCAAAAGCGCTGTAATGCGTTCCTACACCAGTTGCCGCCGATACAGCTGAATCGTGTTTTCTAACCCCAAATAAAGCGCATCACATACCAGCGCGTGCCCAATGCTCACTTCTTCCAGGCTGGGTAAGTTTTGCTTTAAGTGAGCCAGGTTATTGAGGTCTAAATCGTGGCCGGCATTCAGGCCAATACCAAGCTCCTGCGCCAGAATAGCCGCCGTACGGTAAGGTGCAATAGCAGCGGCCGGATCGGTGTGATATTGCTGGGCATACGCTTCTGTATATAGCTCAATGCGGTCGGTGCCGGTACCTACAGCAGCCTTCACCATGGCCGGATTGGGGTCGAGAAAAATAGAAACCCGGCATCCCAACGTCTTCAGCTCCGTCACGACGCCCAGCAGATAAATCTGATGCTCGATGGTGTCCCAGCCCGCGTTGGAGGTAATAGCATCGGGTGCGTCGGGCACGAGTGTCACCTGCTCGGGGCGCACTTCCCGCACCAGATTGATGAAATCAGGCGTCGGGTTGCCTTCCACGTTCAACTCGGTGGTCACAATGCTTTTGAGGTCGCGCACGTCCTGGTAGCGAATGTGACGCTCATCGGGCCGCGGATGCACCGTAATGCCCTGCGCCCCGAATCGCTCACAGTCGCGGGCCACTTGCAGCAGATGGGGGCGGTTGTGGCCGCGGGCATTCCGCAGGGTAGCGATTTTGTTTATGTTTACGCTTAGTTTTGTCATCTCTTTAGAAAGCGAAAATTGGCTTCTGCTCTGGAGCCAGCGCACCGCGAAAGTACGCCGGTTTTACGGGACCTTTCTTGGTTCGTTGGCGTGCCGCCCGTTTGTTACAGGCGGCTTTTTTTACTTTAAGATTCCTCTACTATGGCCCTGAAAGAAACCATCGACGCCGCTATTAAGCAGGCTATGCTTGCCAGAGATAAAGTGCGCCTCACGGCCCTGCGCAGCATCAAATCTCAAATACTGCTGGCTGAAACAGCTGAAGGCTCCCACGGTGCCGCCCTCACCCCCGATGCTGAAATCAAGCTGCTCACCAAAGCTGCCAAGCAGCGCCGCGAAGCCGCCGAAACCTACCAGAAGCAGTTCCGCTCCGACCTCGAAGAGATTGAGCTGGCTGAGCTCGCAATTATTGAGGAATACTTACCTCAGCAACTCTCCGAAGCTGATTTGGTTGAGCGCATCGTCGATATTATCCAGCGGACAGGTGCTACCGGCCCTTCTGACCTGGGCAAAGTAATGGGCGTTGCGGCCCGCGAGCTAAGCGGCCAAGCCGACGGCCGGATGATTTCGCAGGTTGTAAATCACTTGTTGAATAACACGAACGTGTAGTTTTTGAGGAGCCAGTAGACCGTCATGCTGAGCTTGTCAAAGCATGACGGTCTACTGGCTCTCAACTCCTAGCTCCTCCAAAACAATGTCCGGGTTCGACCTCTTTCTGCTTTTGGTGGTGGGCGTGGGTGCCGTGAAAGGGTTTCGGCGGGGCTTGGTGCTGGAAGTCGCGTCGCTGTTGGCCTTCGTGCTGGGCGTGGTAGGTGGGCTGAGTCTGCTCAATGATGCCATTCCGCTGGTGCGGCATTATGTGGGCGAGGCCTTCGGCTTGCTGCCCATCGTGTCGTTTCTGCTGGTGTGCGCGCTCATTGCCTGGGGAGTTCATCTATTAGGCAGCTTCGTGAAGAGCGCTGTGCATCTTACCCCGCTGGGTCTGCTCGACAACTTGCTGGGCGGCGCGGCCGGGGCCTTAAAGTGGATATTGGGCTTAAGTCTGCTTTTGCACGGCTTAGGCTTGGCTGGTGTAAAGCTACTCTCGCCCGCCCTGACCGGTGACTCGCAGGTGCTGCCTCTGGTGCGACAGGCGACTCCGGTGGCTTTGGAGGTTGTAGGTTTCGTGATGCCGTTCGCTAGCACACTCCTCACCCGCCTGCGGGGGGTATTTTAAAACGAATGGCTATATGGTTGCAGGTTAAACGACTGGTCGTTCTATCAGTGCTAGTCAAACAACCAGCCATATAACCTGCAACCATATAGCCATTTAACCGGTGCGGCTTCTTCTGCTCGACAACTTCGATTCCTTCACCTACAACCTGCTGGACTACTTTCAGCAGTTGAAGGTGCAGGTACAGGTCGTGCGCAACGATGTGCCTTTGGCGGCTATTGAAGCACTCGAATTCGATGGCATCGTATTGTCGCCGGGGCCAGGTACACCGGCCAGAGCGGGAGTGATGCCCGAAGTAATACAAGCGTATCATCAGCGGGTACCGATGCTGGGCGTGTGCTTAGGCCATCAGGCGCTGGGCGAATTTTTTGGGGCAAAACTGCAGCGCGCCGCGCAGCCCATGCACGGCAAGGTTTCGGAAATCGAAATTGCCCCCCAGGAGCCTTTATTTCAAAATTTGCCCCCCAGACTGCTAGTCACGCGCTACCACTCCTTAATAATCAGCGCCTTGCCCGAAACGCTGGTGCCGCTGGCCCGCACTACGGATTCAACTCAGGAAATAATGGCCGTGCGCCACCACTTATTACCGCTCTACGGCGTACAGTTTCATCCCGAAGCACTGCTGACGAGCCATGGCTTGGCCTTGCTCGGCAATTGGGCCAAGTGTTGTATCATTGCAAAGGACGCTCGGTCGGCACCCGCCGCGCCCGCGTCCGCCCGCTGAGAAGCTGAGACGATGGAATTGCAGATTAAGGAAAAGAATGGATTTCAGTACGTGGAGGAAGGCACCGGTGAGGTACTCCTGCTCCTGCACGGCTTGTTTGGCGCCCTGAGCAACTGGCAGGACGTCATAAGTGATTTCGCGCGCGACTACCGCGTTATCATCCCGATGCTGCCGATTTATGAAATGCCCCTGACCAAGGCAGGCGTGCCCGGTTTGGTAGGATATGTAGAGGAATTTGTAGCCGAAATGGCTTTGCAACAGCCTTTTACCCTGCTCGGTAACTCGTTGGGCGGGCACGTAGCGCTGGTGTATACCCTGCACAACCCGCAGCAGGTGCAGCGCCTGGTGCTCACCGGCAGCAGTGGCTTGTTCGAAGACTCAATGGGCAGCTCTTTTCCGAAGCGGGGCAACTATGGCTTCGTGCAGCAGCGGGTAGCTTACACGTTTTACGATCCTTCGTTAGCGACCAAAGACCTGGTAGATGAGGTGTTCAACGTTACGAACTCAAACATCAAAGTTCTGCGGATCATTAATATAGCTCGCTCAGCGCAGCGCCATAATTTAGCGAAAGACCTGGGCCGTATTCAGGTGCCAACGCTTTTGGTATGGGGGCTGAATGACACGATTACCCCGCCGATAGTAGCTCACGAGTTTCATCGCCTCATCGCCAACTCCGAGCTGCATTTTCTGGACCATTGTTGTCATGCGCCCATGATGGAGCGCCCCGAGGCGTTTAATGCCCGGCTCCGTCAGTTTCTGCATAGCACTAGGCGTCAGTCAGTCGTTAATTCCTTATCATAGAAGGCAAACTGCTTTTCTGATCACAAGCCAGAGTCGGCTCACCTAAACAAAGTTTGCTTCTTGGCGCTTGTTTGCCTTTTGGTTCGTAGCTTATCCACGTTTACTTCCGTTTCTCAGCCTACACATGCATTCTATGCTTGCCGAAGAATTGCTCAACCATTTGATTCCGGCGCTACAGGTGACGGATTCGACCGGGAAGGCTGCCAAATGGCTGGAGGAGTTTCACGTGGGCCAGTTGCCCGTCGTCGATAACCGTCAGTACCGCGGTCTTATTACCGAATCTGATCTGCTGGACTACGACCAGACGGAGGAATTGCTCAGCCAACTAACGCTGGGCTACGCCGACGTACATGTGCAGCACGATCAACATTTCTACAGCATCATGGAAATAGCTATTCAGAATAAAATTCAGCTGGTTCCCGTCCTCGACGAGCAGCGTGAATACATGGGTGTAGTGACGGTAGGCGATACGTTGGCCGCGCTGGGCCAAATGCCTATCGCCGTAGGCCAGGGGGGTATTTTAGTGCTTTCGATGGATGAGCGCGATTATTCTCTCACCCAGATCAGCCGGTATGTAGAGGAGAATAACGCCAAAATTCTAAGCGCCCACGTCGCGCAGGATGAAAGCGACCCCTATAAAATTCGGTTGACGCTGAAGCTCAATACTCCTTCGCTTACCCGTATCGTGGCTACATTGGAGCGGTTTGGTTACGTTATCACCGCTCAGTTTAGCGGAGCCAGCGAGGTAGGCGAAGGTGAGCAAGACCGCTACGATGCTCTCTTGAAATACTTGAGCCTTTAAGCGCTGACAAGTTATTTGGTAGCAATAATTCCTTGAAGGAAAGAGAATTGAATGCGCAGAGAATGATAGGTCAGCAGTTAATTACTGCAGGATCAAGCCTATTCCTGACCTTGCGGAACGAGAATTGCGCGCCGCCCGGTTCTCCATTTCTACTGTTACGTACTTGAATCTGCTCGTCTGTTTACTTTCCCTACTGTTGGGCAGCAGTACTTTGCCCCCCAGGCCGGTTCCTGATTCTCTAAGACGCGCTCCAGCTGATAGTTTGCTGCAGGCGCAATGTCCGCAATACGCGGTTGTGCGCGTCAGCACTATCTTATTTGCGGGCAATGAGGTTACCAAGGAAGTCGTATTGCGAGCTGAACTGGACTTCCACGAAGGAGATACGCTGCACGCTGCTACGTTGGCCGCTCGTCTGGAAGGTAACCGCCTGCGGCTGTTCAACCTACGGCTCTTCCACAGCGTCACGCAGCAAACTGTTTGTCGCGACGGCGAAATCACTGTGCTGTTTGCGGTGCAGGAGCGGTGGTACACCTTTCCTATCCCAACGCTTTCGTTTGCCGAGCGCAATTTCAACGCTTGGCTCGACCGCCCCGACCGTTGGCGCCGGGTCAACTACGGGCTGTATGTTGTGCGCAAGAACTTCCGGGGCCGCAATGAGGAAGTGCGGGCTAATGTACAGCTAGGATTCAACCGCCGCTACGAGTTGTTTTACGAAGCGCCGGGCTACGGCCCGCGCCGTCGTATTGGCTTTGGCGCGGGCATCTCCTCTGCCCGTAGCCGCGCCCTCGACTATGCCACCCTTCGCGACCGGCTCGTCACGCTTCGCCCCGAAGATGGCTATCCACTGATGCGCCAGTATGGCTCGCTGGGGCTACGCTGGCGCCAATCAGTGCAGCGTTTCTCCGCATTGGATGTAGCTTATTATAAAGAGCAGGTTTCGGACTCAATTATTAAGCTCAATCCCGCGTATTTTCTGAATGGTTCACGACGTGAGTATCTGGAGCTTAAAATCACCAGTACCTTAAATCAGCGCAATACATTTGCCTATCCCCTCACTGGCCGGTTTGCCCAGGCGGCCTTATCACATCGGATTTTCCTGACACCTGGTAACGCTGATATTACTACTCTGCTAGGGCGCTATGCTCAATATTTCGCGCTGGGGGGCAATTTCTACTACAATTTCAGTGTGCAGGCTCAACTGCGACTAGCCCAACGCGTGGGGTACGCTGATAATAGAGCCCTTGGCTACGATGCGCATGTGCGGGGCTATGATGCCTACGTCGTTGATGGCCGTCACTATGGATTAGCGCGGCAAAGTGTATCGTATCGGCTTCTCGATGCCGGCAAAATCAAACTGCAGGGCATAGCCAATTCCAAGATAAACAGCTTACCCTTGGTTATTTATTTGAATACCTTTACCGATGCCGGGTACGTGTTGGCTCGTACAACTATCCCTAGAAACAGATTACCTGACCAACTATTGGGGGCCGCCGGGGTAGGTTTGCATTTCGTCACCTACTACGACCGGGTCTTAACGGTGGAGTACACCCGCAATGGCCGAGGGGAAGGTGGGTTCTTCTTTCGCACCGATTTTCCTATCTAAACTTTATCCCAACGGTTTACCGCAGGTTACTCTTTTGTTATGAAAATCGCCATAATTGGTAAGCCCCTCGACGATTCTACCTTACCTTTCGTTCAGGCATTGCTGGATAATCTGGTAGATCGTCAGACTGAAATTCTTATTGCCGAGTCATTCCACTCATCTCTCTCTTCCCGGCTTCACTTAACTGATGAAATCACGGTTTTTCAACGTGGTGATTCTTTACGAAACGTACAATTTATCCTGAGCATTGGTGGCGACGGGACTTTGTTGGATACAGTAACCTATGTAGGAAGCCTGCAAATCCCAATTCTAGGTATCAATACTGGTCGGCTTGGTTTCTTAGCTACTATCACCCCAGAGCACATAGCGCAAGCCATAGATGCCTTATATAAAGGACATTTCGTAATTGAGGAACGAAGTTTGATCCGCGTAGAAACTGATCCAGAGGTTTTTGGGAATATCAATTTCGGTCTCAATGAATTCTCTATTCTTAAGCGTGATACTTCGTCTATGATTGTGGTGCATACCTATATCGACGGTGAATATTTGAATTCTTATTGGGCAGACGGCCTGATTGTAGCTACTCCTACTGGCTCTACTGGCTATTCCTTGAGCTGTGGAGGACCCGTAATGTTGCCGCAAACTAATAATTTTATTATTGCACCCGTGTGTCCGCACAACCTTAATGTGCGGCCTCTTATCGTGTCAGATCGTAGCGTGATTTCCTTCGAAATAGAGGGTAGAAGCAATAATTTTCTGCTTTCGCTCGACTCCCGCTCAGTTCCGGTAGAGGCCAACGTGCAGATTGCTGTGCGACGTGAAAACTTTGGGGCACGCCTGGTAAAATTGAATCACGTTAATTTTCTGACCACCTTGCGCAGCAAGTTGAATTGGGGTCTGGATCGGCGCAACCCCGCTGGTACACCCGTATAAATGAAAGGCTATTTGTAATATTTGTTTTTTAAAGTTCCTTACAAACCCTACTTTTGTCGCTGACAGCTAATGTGCCTACCGGTTACCTTGCTCCCTCAAAATCTGATATTTCTAACCCTGGCTTGATTATGAAGCATTTCTTTACCCACACCTTAGCTGTGTTGCTCTTGCTTGCACTTGTAGCTACTGAGGCAAGCGCCCAGCAATTCAACAAGCGGAAACAGTACAATTCAGTAGGTGTAAGCCTGAACGCTATGAACTATTTCGGTGATATTGTACCGAAGGCTAGTGTACCCAGCTTCCGTTTCGCTGCCACGCGACCTAACATAGGATTAACGTTTACGCGCCGTTTTGCCCCCCGTATATCTGGTCGGGCTGGTCTATCGTACGGTCGTATTACCGGCGACGACACGAAAGCTGCTAATCAGAACGATTCGGATGCCAAGTATCGCTACAACCGTAACTTCGCCTTTCGCAACGACATAGTTGAATTATCAGCAATCGGTGTTTTCGATTTGATTGAAAATCGCAACACGTACGTAAGACGGCCTGATTTTGTACCGTATGTGTTTGCTGGTGTTGCAGCATTTTATCACAGTCCTAAAGGCTTGGTAAAGGACAACGGCACATCTGCAGGTCTAACTCCTGGCGATTACATTGAGCTACAATCGCTTAACACAGAAGGTCAAACAGAAGGCTACAGCAAGACTCAGATTTCTATTCCATTTGGTGGTGGCGTCCGCTACAAAATCAATAAGGATTTTGATATTGGCTTAGAGATCGGCTGGCGTAAGACCTTTACCGACTACCTTGACGATGTAAGCGGTAACTTTGCTGCCGATGCTGATTTACGTAGCCCTGCGGCTAAGTATTTCGGTCGTGATATCACGCTTCGTACCGATGGTGAGTTTTCCCAATTCAACACCCCAGGCGATATGCGTGGTAAAAGCAATGAAGATGACTGGTATATCGTTACAGGTATCACGCTCAACTACATTCTTCAGCCACGCGTGAAAAGTCCTAAATTCCGATAGCCGATAGTATCTGGCTGTCTATTCAACCCAACAGTCAGTCTAATGTTGCATTCTATTCTCCGTAAAACACTCCTTATTTGCTCAGTGCAAATAGGGAGTGTTTTTTTTATTACGTCTGCTAAAGCTCAAAATACCAGTGAGTTAGGCATCGGTATTGGGGGGCTTAATTACAAAGGTGAGGTTTCACCTAACTATCAATTTGAAAACAACAGACCAGTTCTAACTATTTTCTATCGAAAAGACATCTCCGTGCCGATTACGTTGCGGGGGGCGTTTACGGGCGGAATGCTCCAGGCTAATGATAAAAATGTGATAGGGGTAAATGATGCTATTGCCCCATTACATGATTTTCGAGAAGCTACCATGAAGGGTGGCTTGGCGGAAGTGTCAGGAGTACTCGAATACAATTTTTTCAATTACCACAATCGTAAGGATAAAATTCACTTTACGCCTTACGTGTTTATTGGGATTGCTGGCTTCTACGCCAATACTGAGGTTGTTTATGGAAACCAAAACTTTACTGGTCTTAATGCCAACGGAGGCATGGTAGGTGTCGCAGTTCCAGCCGGCATAGGATTGAAATATGCTCTATCGCCCCGCTGGAACTTAGGATTAGAGGCTGGAGCCCGCAAAACATTTACGGATAAATTAGATCATTTAGAAGATCAGAATGCATTCATTAATAACCGATATACTAATGACTGGTATTTCTATAATGGGGTGAGCCTGTCCTATACATTCTATAAAATCTATTGCCCCTGACTAAAGCAGAAGGAATCGGCAGCGCACATTCAGGCGGGAGGCAAATGCAACCATTTGCGTAACTTGCAGCCTCTTTACGCAAAAAATACCAATGGCCGCTCGGTCCGAAATTGACTCTCAGAATTTACCCACTCACGTCGCCGTCATAATGGACGGTAACGGGCGTTGGGCTAAGCAAAAAGGTGGGCTGCGCATTTTTGGGCACCAAAGCGCTATTACGGCTGTGCGGGATACAGTAGAAGCCGCGGTAGAACTAGGCATATCGTATCTTACTCTTTATGCCTTTTCGACAGAGAATTGGGCTCGGCCAGCGTATGAGGTAACAGCTTTAATGCAGTTGCTGGTGCATACCATTCGCCAAGAAACACCGACCTTACTTAAAAACGGCATTCGATTGGAGTCTATTGGGCAGATTGATAGTTTGCCAGCATCCTGTCAGCGCGAATTGGCTGAGGCGAAGGGGCTAACCAGCGCTGGTACCCGCATGACGTTGGTACTGGCTTTAAGCTACAGCGGGCGCTGGGACCTAACTCAGGCCATGCGACGTATTAGCGAAGAAGTGGCTGCTGGACGATTGGAGCCCACGGCTGTAAACGAGACCACCGTAGCCCAATATCTTGCTACGGGGGGTATTCCTGACCCCGAGTTGCTTATTCGGACAAGTGGAGAGCAGCGTATCAGCAACTTTTTGCTTTGGCAACTAGCTTATACTGAACTTTATATCACTGATTTGTTGTGGCCTGACTTTCGGCGCGAACATTTTTACGATGCCATTCAGTCCTATCAGCGTCGCGAGCGTCGGTTTGGCAAAACCAGTGAGCAACTAACCGTTTCGTAAGTTTTTAGAATGATTGCTTCTCTTAATAAATTTATCAGGCTGTTAGCCCTCGTAGTGTCGCTGGGAATAGTTGGCATCGGACAGTTGCGGGCCCAATCGCCTGCTCCAGGACCTGCTGAGCCTCAGCGCTATGAGTTGGGGGGCATTACCATCAGTGGGTCACGCTATCTGGATGCAAATACACTGATTGGAATAACAGGTCTTCGAGTAGGCGACCCAGTAACTATTCCAGGGGAGGATATTGGTAAAGCTATTCGCCGACTGTGGGAACAGGGCATCCTTGGTGATGTGAGTGTATCTATCACCCGCATAGACGGGCAGCGTGTTTTCCTCGATTTCTTCCTGAGTGAGCGTCCACGATTATCTAAGTTTGACTTTGTCGGCATTAGCAAGAGCCAGGGTGATGAGCTGCGCGATAAGATCAAGCTTATCCGGGGCAAGGTGGTGACGGATGCTTTACTGAATAACACCCGCACGCAAGTGCGCAAATTCTATACGAATAAGAGCTTCTTAGATGCTAAAGTGAATATTACGCAAGTACCGGATTCGAGCTTATCGAATAGCGTAGTACTAAAAATCAAAGTAGATAAGGGTGAAAAAATCCGCATTCGTGATATTGCTTTTGAAGGTAATGAGGCATTTTCTGATGGAAAGCTTCAAAAGAAGCTAAAGAAAACAAAGGCGAAAAAATCGTACAAGCTACTGACGGCGGGTAAGTTTCAACGGGCTGAATACGAAGAGGACAAGCTTAAGCTGTTGGAGTTTTATAACGCTGAGGGTTACCGGGATGCTGTTATCGTTTCGGATACTCTAATTCGTCAGGAGGATGGGCTAGCCCTGCGGATTACGGTAGATGAAGGGCCAAAGTATTACTTCCGCAACATCACTTGGAACGGCAACTATCTGTATGATGATAAGACGCTGGCCTCGGTACTAGGAATCAAGAAAGGAAGCGTATACAATAAGGAAGAGCTTGAAAAGCGCATCAGCTACAATCCTACGGGGCAAGATGTGCAGTCGCTCTACATGAATGATGGCTACTTGTTCTTTAACATCGACGCGGTAGAAACGAAGATTGAAGGCGATTCTATTGACTTGGAGATGCGCATCAGCGAAGGCGTACAGGCTCGTATCAAGGAAATAAATATTGCGGGCAATACCAAAACCAGCGACCATGTGTTGCGACGCGAATTACGTACACTACCAGGGGATAAATTTAATAGGGAGTTGCTGATTCGCTCCCAGCGCGAAATCTCTACGCTAGGCTATTTCGACCCTGAAAAGGTAGGAATGGTGCCGGTACCTAATCAGGCCGAAGGCACAGTAGATATTAATTACACGGTAGTTGAGAAGCCTTCTGACCAGATCACGCTTTCGGGCGGCTGGGGTGGCTATGCAGGCTTTATTGGTACGGTAGGCCTGGTTTTTAACAATTTTTCCCTCCGTAAAGCTGGTGACTTCCGCAACTGGAAGCCGGTGCCAGCCGGCGACGGCCAGCGTTTGGCCCTGAACGTGCAAGCTAATGGCCTACAATATCAAGCTTATTCCTTCTCTTTTACAGAGCCTTGGTTAGGTGGTCGTAAGCGTAATTCGCTGACCTTCAGCCTCAATAAGAGCATTCAGCGCCTAGGACAGGCTCTGGACGCTAGCACTGACCGTTTCATTAAGGTAAATAGCGCCTCTATTGGTTTAGGACGGCAGCTGCGTTTCCCTGACGACTACTTTACATTGAGCAACTCACTATCAGTTAGCCAATATAAGCTAAACCAGTATCCGGCTTTCGGTACGGAGTTCTTCCGGAATGGTACTGGCAACGCGAATAACATCACGCTGAATACGACGCTGTCGCGCAATAGCATCGACAATCCAACTTACACTCGTCGTGGTTCGTCGCTGTCGCTTAGCCTAAATTTGACGCCTCCTTATTCGGTGTTCAATGGCGCCCATCCCTCCGTAAATGAGTGGGTAGAGTTCCATAAGTGGATGTTTGATGCTTCGTGGTTTACGCCAATCGTGGGAAAGCTAGTGCTCAACTCACGGGCCCACTTTGGCTACATTGGCTCGTATGGCTCCGACCGGCAGATCGGGCCTTTCGAGCGCTTTAAGCTAGGTGGTTCTGGCTTGGGCTATGGTGGCTCATCCAACTTTCTGATTGGTACGGAATATATTGGTCTGCGGGGCTATGGTGACCCCGGCGATGCTAACTCCATTCCTACGGCCCGGCAGGCATCCAGTGGGGGCGTAGCTTACAATAAATACGTAATGGAGCTGCGTTATCCGGTATCGCTCAACCCTGCGGCTACCGTGTATGTGTTGAGCTTCGCGGAAGCAGGCAACGCTTTTGATCAGTATACCAACTACAATCCCTATAAGCTGTATCGCTCGGTAGGCGTGGGTGCCCGCATATTCATGTCGGCATTTGGGTTACTCGGTTTCGACTACGGCTTGCCACTTGATACAGTGCCTGGCCAGACGAAGAAGGAAGGTATTTTCCACTTTATTATCGGCCAGCAGATTCGCTAATTCATTAGTCAATTTGTTAGGGTCTTAAAGTCGTTGCTATGAAAAAGCTGCTTTCTTCTTTTATCGTTGTGCTAACTGGACTTCTAGCAACTCCTGCGGCTCAAGCGCAAAAATTTGGGTATGTAGACTCCGAATTTGTGATGGGAAAGTTGCCCGCTTATGCCGCTGCCCAGCAGGAGTTAAATACACTGTCTGGCAACTGGCAGAAGGATATTGAGAATCAAAAGAAAGAACTTGATAAGCTGTATCGCACTTATCAAGCGGAAGAGGTGTTGCTAACAGAAGCTGCAAAGAAGAAGCGGCAGGATGAGATCCTGAAAAAGGAACAGGAGATAAAAGCGTATCAAAATAAGATTTTTGGTTTTGAAGGCCAGCTATTTAAAAAGCGGCAGGAACTAACCAAACCCGTTCAAGATCAGGTATTTGAGGCCATCGAGCGGGTCGCTAAAAAGAAACAGCTGGCGATTGTGTTTGATAAGGCTGGGGACTTAACCATGCTGTACACCAATCCGGTCCATGACTATACTGAATTTGTGCTGGAGGAAATGGGTTTAGCATCTGAGGAGAAAAACCAACCTGGTACAAAAGGCTCAGTTCAGACTGTTGAAACGCCTGCTACGCCTACCGATGGGGTAAATGCTGATGTTACTGATGTGCCTCCCGCCACTCGTCCGGTCCCTCGCACCCGACAGCCGGCGCAGCCGGTAAAACGAAAAAACTAACTTTGACTTTCTAACTTGCAACTTCCCTTTTAATGACCACCATGAACAAAATCCGCCTTGCTTTGGCCGCGGCCGCTCTTACCTTCACCACCACTACGGCTACCCTAGCGCAGGCCCCGCTAAAGATCGGATACACTAGCGTGGACTATGTGCTCAGCCAGATGCCCGAAAGCAAGCAGATCGAGTCAGATCTGAAAGCATACAGCTCGCAGTTGGAAGCCCAGTTAAAAAGTAAGATTGCTGATTATCAAACAAAGGCTGAGGCTTATCAGAAGGGCGCTAGTGCCATGACTGAGGTTGTTCGCGCCGATAAAGAAAAAGAATTGACCGGTCTTCAGGGCTCCATTCAGGAGTTTCAGCGCAGTGCCGACAACTCACTTCAGCAGAAGCAGCAAACCTTGCTAAAGCCAGCATTGGATAAGCTGCAAAAGACGATTGATGCCGTAGCCACTGAAAACGGTTATACCTACGTACTGAACTCGGATGGTGCTAGCCCAGTGCTGTTGCACGGTCCTAAGGAAGGTGACATCTCCGATATGATTCTTAAGAAGATGGGCGTTACGCCAGGTGCTGCTCAGGCTCCCGCTGCTGCTCCTGCTAAGACTACCCCTGCTGCACCTACTGCTGCACCCGCTGGCAACACAGCCAAAAAAGGTAAGAAGAAATAAGGCTTCGACACCTTATCTACAAGAAAGCCGGAACATAGCGTTTCGGCTTTCTTGTTTTTGAGACTTAATTGCCAACAGCATACTATTCACTAATGCTTACTGAAAATTTGCCCCCCGATGATTTAGCTGATGAAGAACTCGGCGAAGGCGGCGACGAACTATACGAGCATCACCGCATTCAGGTAAATCGGGGCCAGGAAATGCTGCGCCTAGACAAGTTTCTGCTGCATCGGCTTTCGCATACTTCGCGTACCAAGATTCAGAATGCTATTCTGGCCGAAGCTGTGCAGGTAAACGCAAAAGTCGTAAAGGCCAGCTACCGGATCAAGCCGCACGATATTATCACTATCACGCTGCCCGAGCCTCCCCGCGAGTTTAAGGTTATGCCCGAACCCATGGAACTGGATATTCCTTACGAGGACTCGGCTCTGCTACTCGTGAATAAGCCCGCTGGGTTGGTGGTGCACCCCGCTTTTGGTAACTGGCAGGGCACACTGGTAAACGGACTAGCCTACCACCTACAAAACCTGCCTACGGGCCGCAATGGCGAAATACGTCCGGGCCTTGTGCATCGCATTGATAAGGACACGTCAGGTTTGCTGGTAATAGGAAAGTCGGAGTGGGCGATGACGCACCTCTCGCAGCAGTTCTTTCATCATACCATCGAGCGCACGTACCTGGCGCTGGTCTGGGGGGTTCCAAGGGAGATGGAAGGCACAATACGGGGCCATGTAGGCCGTAGCGTCAAAGACCGGAAAGTGCAAGCCGTATTCCCTGATGGGGAGCAGGGGAAGCCGGCGGTTACGCATTACAAGGTGCTCAAGACGTTCCGGCACGTAGCGCTACTACAATGTAATCTCGAAACCGGACGAACGCATCAGATTCGGGTGCATATGAAGCACATTGGTCATCCATTGTTCTCGGATGCTACCTACGGCGGCGATAAAATACTGTATGGGCAGCGTACGGGTGCCTATAAGGCGTTCGTTGAGAAAGCCTTCGCTCTAATGCCCCGGCAAGCACTACACGCCAAATCTTTAGGCTTTGAGCATCCTGACACGGGTCAGCACGTACATTTTGAGTCAGACCTACCAGCTGATTTTGCTGCCGTACTTGAAAAATGGGAGAAGTTTACCATTGATGAGCAAGTATAAGCTACTCGATGTACTTTATTGCAAAAAAAGCCTCCCAGCATACGCTGGGAGGCTTTTTTTATTGTTTATTGAAACGAATTACTTCTTACGCTTCGTAATTTCACTGATGGCTGTAGCGGCCTGCGTATCATTAGGGTCAAGGGCGATTACTGCCTGCCAGTAAGGAAGCGAAGTAGACTTCTCGCCTTTCTGGTAGTAGTAGTAACCCAGATACTTGTTAGCCTCAACCAAACCTTCTTTGTACTTAGTAGGGTCGTTCGCTTTGGCTACCTCAATGAACTTCTCATAGTGAGGCTTGGCGGTACCTTGCTTGGAGTCTGGGTCTAGACCAAAGTTAGCGCGAGCACGCATCAGGTATACCGGCACGTAGGTTGGGCGAGCCGTAGCTACAGCGCTATAGAGTTTATCAGCTTCAGCGAACTGCTTGTTCTGCTCGTAGGCACGGGCTAGATAGATTTGGTCAGCTAGCTCAGGGGTAGCGCCTTGAGCGGCAATTTTAGCCTGATACGTGGCAATAGCCTTCGCATAGTCTTTCTTGGCCAAGTAAGCCTGAGCTAAGTCGTTCTGCAGATCGCCAGCCTTATCGGGGTTAGACTGAATAGCCTTCTCGATAATGGCAACGCCTTCATCCGTACGGCCAGCGCCCATCAGCATTTTGCCATAGTACACGTTATCCTCGGGGATAATCTTGTTGGCAGGAGCCATCTTCATGTACTTCTCCATCGCTGGCAATGCCAGGTCGTTTTGCTTGTTCTCATAGAGAGAGTAAGCCAGCAGACGGTTCATTGTCAGGTTGTTCGGATCTGTCTTCAGTACGTTTTGTATCTCCGTCAGCGCCTCTGGGTATTTGCCCGTCAGGTACAGGAAGGAAGCGTATTTGGCGTTCGTGCTGGGAGTTTTCTCCGCTATCGACGTGTACTTCTGAAAAGTAGAAAGGGCTAAGTCGTATTGCTTAGCGAAGTAATACATTTCAGCCAGGTCGCGGTAGGCAGGAGCGAAGTTCGCATCAAGGCTGATGGCTTTCTCGAAAGAAGTACGAGCTTCATTGAAGTTGCGCGAACGCACATACAGCTGACCTTTACGGTAATTAGACATCACCGAATTCGGATCAACGATCAACGCACGATCATAGCTTCCCATTGACTCGCCGCCACCATTCTCAGACTTCTGATAGATGTCACCGCGGGCAATCATAAGGCCCAAATCGTCCTTGCCTTTGTTAGCAGCTTGTGCAGCGTTTACATAGGCTATAGCCTTGCTGGTATCTTTAACATCAGACTCAGCGTACGCCTGGGCAATCATTTTCAGCGTGTTGAACGCCTCCCTTTTCTTGGTGGCTTTTACTGCTTTATCAAACTGATTAGCCGCCTCGGCCTCGTTGCCCTTCGCCAGTGCAGCACGACCAGCGGCTACCAACGACATGGGAGAATCGGAATTAGGGGTGATTTTGCTGAAATAGAAAGCGGCCGAATCGGGCATTTCCCGCATCTGATACAGGCGGCCCAACTCATACATGGCCTCGGGCGACTGACCTTGACGGAGCAGCGCACCACGGGCTTCATTATAGCGCTCCAGTTCGAGTGACTTTTGGGCGGTCTGCGCACTCTGAGCGAAAGCGGCAGAGCCGGAAACCGACAAGGCAACGAGGAACGAAAGTTTCCAGGGCTTGAAGTTCATGAGCAAAAGGGTTAGTGAAGAAGAGTGAGTAAAAGAGTTAAAATCTACTTGGTTGAGGTCGTCACGATGCGGGTTTGGCCAATGGCCGGCATCAATCCCGACTTCAGAATGATCAACTGGCCTTTGGTGCCAGCCACAAAAGAGGCAAATCCGCTACCTAAGCCCGTACGAGCCTCCCGGTTGATAACGAATAGCTCGCGGCGCAGAGGATACGTTTTAAGAGCCAAATAAGCCTGATACGGCTGCACATAGTCGTCAGGTGTTTTAGGGTTGTCGAGGGCGCTTATGCCCACTACCCGCACCTTGCGCAGAAAGCTCTGTACCGACGAGTCGTCACGGTCACTTATCCAGTTGGCTCCCACCACGCCGATTGCGTCGGGATGCGTAGCAACGTAATCAAGGAGTTCAGGGTTCGATTTTGCCGCGAACACGCGCTTGGTTAAAGGCGTTCCCTGCGTTACCGAATCCTGAACATAACGGGTGGTGCTGGAGCGGTTCGCATCAAACACTACATTAATATCTCCCAAGCCTTTTTTGCCGCTTACCTGCGCCCACTTCTCAGTTTGACCGGTGAAAATAGTCCGAAGCTGAGCCATTGTTAGCAGCGAGTCAGGGTTGCTGGGATGCACGATGATGGCCAAGCCATCAGTAGCAATCTTAGTGACGCGGGGGGTAATAGTTTGCTGCTTAAAGGTTGCTTTTTCAGCATCAGTCAACTGCCGCGATACAATCACCGCCCGAACCTTATCGGCAAGCAAGTCCTGCATGACGGCTTCTTCCGGCTTATATACTGCCGTGACGGTAGCCGACTGGTAGAGTTTCTGAAAAGTGTCGACCTGTGACCGCACGATAGGCTCAAACGTTTCGTCCACACTGATATTGAGGCGGCCGCTCGTAGGCGTGTCTCTGTCAGCCGGATTTCCTTGGTTGCAACCTGTAGTGAGTAAGCCGGAGAGCAGAAGTAAAGCGCCGGCTGCTCGCCAGTTAGCGCGCAGAACTGTCATTGGATTTCTTGAAATGTTGCTGGTAGGTGCGGACAAATCTAATAATTCCGTAGAGGACAAAAATGCCCCCCAGTGTACGTTGTACTGTTGGCGACAACGAAAAAGCCTCAGGTGAGGCAAACCAAAGGAAAATGCCCAAGCTGATGTAAGCGAAGGCCATGAACAGCGAAAAGTAGCGCATCACATTAGTAGCGCCGCGCTTTCCTAAGCGTTCATCCGTGGTTTGGCGATTCAACATAAGCGTGATCTAACGGGGAAAAGTATTCAGTTAGTGCCTTAACGTATAAATGTAGGTAGATTGTTCGCCTCACTGCCCAAAATATATATCATCTCGGATATTTTGAGGTCAAGTGAATACAGAAAATCCAGGAAGCGCAATTTTGCCCCCTGGATTTTCTGTCTGGTAAGAAAGCTGCATTTCTTGCTGATTTCAGCCTGTTTGCTGCTGCAATGGTTTACTGGTACTGGAAGGTAATAGGCATTGTGTAGCGCACCGGAACTGCATGGTCGTTTTGGCGGCCAGGCGACCAGGGGGGCATTTTGCTTATTACGCGTATTGCCTCTTCGTCCGTACCATAACCTAGCCCTTTAATGACGGCTACATCAGAGATAGAGCCATCGGCATTTACCGTGAAAGAAATATAGACACGCCCAGAAACCGCGGCACTTGCCGCTTGGCTCGGGAAGCGCAGGTTGCGCTGCATATAGCGGCGCAGCGCCTCCGGGCCACCCACAAAGTCAGGCATTACTTCTGCCGTTAGGAAGGGCTTCGTAATTGCACCCGCGCCCGTCTTGCCCGAATCAGTACCTGCGCTTGAAATGTCGGTGACGACGCCGGTATTATTCCTTGGAATGGCGACTGGACCAACAACCGCCCCAGGCGTGGTTGTCTCACCGATAACCTTTTCCATTGAGATGGGCTTTGTGACCAGCTCATCTGGTACCACTCGCGAAATCACATCAGCTGGATTTGCCTTTGTCACTACTGCTCGTGTTGGGGGTGGTGCCACTGGAGGAGCTACTGCCGGGGGTGTGGGGGGCAAAATTGTAATAAGCTCAAGATCAATAATGCCTCGATCTACGGGTAGAACCGCATCGGCGACAGTTGGGGAGAGGCGTTGCACCAACATGGGAATGCTAAACAGCACCAGGCATAGCGCCAGTGTGGCGGCCAAAGCGGTAGCCAAGTGCCGCTTATAAAGGCGGCGCAGCAGATATGCGCCATACGCTTGATTGCGGCCATCAAAGACGATGTCGTCGAGGGTAGCGGTGAGCAGATTGAGGGTTTTCATGGGTTGTATAGGCTAAAAGGTGAAAGAAGGCCGCAACGCGCATTACCCAAGCCATTCACTATCCTCTTCCCATTACTTCCGCTCTGGCTTTCGAACTCTCAACGCACTATATATATTAACTAGTATGCATGCCGACAAAAATTATTTATATACATAAAAACCCCAAGCGACACAGCGGCCGCTTGGGGTTTTTAGCTTCGAAAAGCAAGAATCTTACTTGATAGCGAAGGTTACCGGAACAGTGAATGATACGCTTACTGCACGGCCATTTTGCTTACCAGGAGCAAACCTAGGTAGGGTTTTTACGGCACGAACGGTTTCTTCGTCGCAGCCGGCTCCGATACCTTTGGTGATTTTCACATCCGTTACCTCACCCTGGGGGTTTACGGTAAAGTTTACGAAAACCTTGCCCTCCACTTGGTTGCGTAGTGCCAATGCTGGGTATTTGATGGCTTTTTGAATAGCGCCAACAATAGCATCATTACCACCCGGGAATTGCGGCATCTGCTCTACGTAGGTATACACTTTCGTGTCTACTACTTCAGCTACTGCAGCATTGCCGTCACCTTCCAAGCCGCTTAAGTCCACCTCGTTGGTGTTACCTTTTACCGTCACGGTAGCAACTACCTTGTCCTTCAGCTCATCCTGATCCGGAATTTCTTCCTCCTTTACTACCTCTTCATCTTTTTTGATGACGGGAGGCGTAAACTTAATCGTGGAGAGCTTTGGTGGCGGCGGTGGCGGTGCCTCCGGTGGTGGGGGCGGTGGCGGTGGCGGTACCGCTTTATCAAGCGGCGGTGCTTCCATCAACTCATTCACCTTCAAATTCTTAGCATCTTCCTCTGCTCTGCTACCCTCAAACATGCGGGCAATGATAGGGAAGCTTACCAGAACCGCGAAGATGGCGATGCCGATGAGCAGAGCACGGGTTAAGTGCTTGCTGTACAAGCGACGGAGTACGAAGGCTCCGTAGGCCTTGTTGCGACCTTCAAAGACGATATCGTCGAAGGAAGCACGGGCCAGTTGTGTGTTGTCCATCATAGCCCTGACTTGCTTATAAGTACAGTGTCAGCTGGTGCAATATCCACCAGCGCGTATTTCTTCTGGTTAGTGATGTTCATCTCATCCAGAATGTCAACCATGTTCTTGTAGACTGATTTCCGTGCTGGCTTAATCAGTACTACAGTATTCGGATTGGCACGCATACGATCGAGCAACACCTTACGAATACCAGTTGCCGCATAGTTAGTAACCTTCAACTCAGGCTTTACGTCGTCGGCCAACAGGCCTTCGTAGTAATACACTTTGTTGGTTTCGCCCAAAATTACCGTCATAGCATTCGACGATTTAATCTCGGATGGTGGGTCACCGTCTTTAGGCTTTACCGGCATCGTCACCTGCATTACGTTCGGCTTATTGAACGTAGTTGTGAGCATGAAGAAGGTAAGAAGAAGGAAGGCCAAGTCAACCATGGGAGTCATGTCGATTTTGGTCGACATTTTCTTGGCCCGTTTCTTCCCGCCTTTTCCTCCGGAGTCGGCTTTTTGTTGTATTTCTGACATTTCGCTACGGGAGGTTAGTTTCCGGCTACTGTTTTGGGTTTCATCTCCAAATCAGTAATCAGGTTGAAGCGATTAATATCCTTATCCTGCATGTACTTGATAAGTTTGCGAACCGTCGGTACATCCGCGTTGTTATCACCCTTAATGGCGATGTAAACCGGCTTTCTGAAAAGCTGTTGGTTAGCAGCTCTTCCCTGTATCACCCAATCAATGATTTGATTGTTCGTGGAGTCAGTTGGGATACCTGGCTGCTGAACTTTCTTTACTTCCTCCTTATCACGGTCGAGAAGAGAGCCAAGCTGCTGAATCGGTACACCAAAACTAGTCATTTGGCCGAAGCGCTTCTTTTGCTGAGGGGTAAAAGAGACACCATATTTGGCACCTACTTTTTCCAGCATCAGCACTTTGGCGGGCTCACTGTCCAGCGCGAAATAGGTCTTGCCATCCTTATCAACCGAAATAGTAATCAGGTTGGTGTCGGGCAGCTTAAGGTCCGAGGTAGAGGATGGTGTGTCCACCATAACGACTTCCTCAGGAGCAAACTTGGTGGTGAGCATAAAGAATGTCACCAGCAGGAATGCCAAGTCCACCATCGGGGTCATATCCAACGAGGGGGACGTTCTATGGGGCTTAACTTTAGGCATTTCTGGCTTAGTTAGTTTGAATTCAGAAACGTAGGAAGCCTAGGCTTTAGTGCGTTAACTGCAACTTATGCCGTGTAAGTTTCCTTTTCGCCGTGCTGAGCGGCGAACGTCTGAATAATGCTGAAGCCAGCTTCGTCGATGCTGTACGTCAGCTCGTCGATTTTGCTTGTAAAGAAGTTGTAGGAGATGATGGCCAGCGCTGAGCCAAGAATACCGAGGGCCGTGTTAATCAAGGCTTCCGAGATACCGTTAGCGAGTGCTGTAGCATCGGGGTTACCAGCTTGTGCCAGAGCCGAGAAGGCCTTGATCATACCCGCTACCGTACCCAACAGACCTACCAGCGTAGCGATAGAGGCGATTGTTGAGATGATAACCAGGTTTTTCTCCAGCATAGGCAATTCCAAGGCAGTAGACTCTTCAATCTCTTTCTGGATTGACAGGATCTTCTGGTCTTTGTCCATGCCGCGCTCACGCGACATTTCCTGGTATTTCAGCAGGCCAGCCTTTACCACGTTAGCTACCGAGCCTTTCTGCTGATCGCAAACCGCCAGAGCGCCGGTGATATCGTTCACGTTCAGCTTCTGACGGATCGATCGAACGAAGCTTTCGATACTTTTCGTGCCGCGGGCTTTGCCGATGGTCAGATAGCGCTCGATGGAGAAAGTGATAACAAGCAGGAACAACGTGAGCAGAATGGGCACGATAAAGCCCCCTTTGTACACGATGCCGAGATAGTTACCCTCAATCGGGTTGTTCTCATTATTACCGCCCTGGAAGTTGGCACCATTGCCGAATACGAACAGGTAAATAATAATCGAGACTACAAGTGCCAACGGAATTACGATGGCGGCGAACGCTGATCCGCCTTTCGCTTCTTCCGTAGGAGCAGCGGGAGCGGCAGGCCGCACGTTCTTGTTCATGGCATTCTTCTGTTCCATTGTGCCGGAGGATTAGGGGGTTGGTAGTGAAAGGTTGAAGAGGTAAAGGAGAAAATGAAGAGGGTATTGGGTGAAAAAAAGAATAGCCCAAAGACGACGGCGGCCCCGCTCACCCGCATATTTGCCCCCAGTATGGGAATAAAATATGGGTCTGCTCGTGCGCGGGGCCTGGTTTCTCAGAAGGTCTATGCTTGGCAAACCTAAATAAAAACCAGCGTGCCGCCAAATGGAATATGGGTTTAAACGGTTTAAAACGGTGCGCGGCTTAAAAAAAAGCTATTTCTCGCTATTTACGGGGCAGAGGAATCGGGCAAACTTTTAGCTCTTTCCCAGTACGTGTCCATTTCGGCCAAGGTTAAATCAGAGAGACGATGTCCTTCGCGGGCGGCCTCGGTTTCAAGGTATTGAAAACGGCGAATAAACTTTCGGTTAGTACGTTCTAATGCTTCCTCAGGATTGATTCCGGCGAACCGGGCAAAATTTACGAGCGAAAATAATAAGTCGCCAAACTCGCTCGCCGCACGCTCAGAATCGATGGAATCAGCGTTTTGGGGGGCAAATTCAGCTCCGAACTCGCCTAGTTCTTCCTGTACTTTCTCCCATACCTGGGCTGGCTCTTCCCAGTCGAAGCCAGCCCCACGGGCTTTTTCTTGAATACGCATGGCCTTCACCAGCGCTGGCAATGATACGGGTACTCCCCCCAGCACCGACGTATTCCCTTTTTCTTTCAGCTTCAGTTGTTCCCAATTGCGCTTTACGTCCTCCTCGTCTGTCACCTGCGTGTCGCCATAAATATGCGGGTGACGAAAAATTAGTTTTTCGCATTGCGCGTTCAACACATCGGCAATATCGAAGCGTCCGCTTTCGGCGGCTATTTTTGAATAAAAAGTTAAATGCAAAAAAACATCTCCGATTTCCTTTTGCACATCCGCTAAGTCATCGCGCAGAATAGCGTCAGAAAGCTCATATGTTTCCTCAATAGTAAGGTGCCGTAAGCCTTGCATGGTTTGTTTACGATCCCAGGGGCACTCAGCCCGCAGGCGGTCAAGCACATCCAGTAAGCGGCTGAATGCAGCTAATTGCTCAGGACGACGGGAAGGAGAAGACTTTTCCATTAAGTCAAATATACGGTCACTTTCTGCATAAGGTAGTCGTAGCACGGGCCAGAACGCTAGGCTGCAGCGTTAAGAAAGTATTTAAGGACTAAAAATTGTCATTGCCCTAAAACTACTTTCATAGAGAAAGCAGCGCGTTTGTCTACTTTTGCGACTTAAAATAACCATTGCTTGTGGCACTGATAAAATCAATTTCGGGTATTCGAGGCACTATCGGGGGCGTAGCCGGAGATGGGCTTACTCCTATCGACGTAGTAAAGTACGCGGCCGCTTTCGGAACGTGGGTGCTGGACACTACGCAGAACAATACTATCATTATCGGCCGTGATGCCCGCATTTCGGGCGAAATGGTGAGCAAGCTGGTAGCTGCAACGTTGCAGGGATTAGGTATTCATGTAATCGACCTAGGCCTGAGCACCACGCCTACCGTGGAGCTTGCCGTGCCCGCCAAAAAAGCTGGCGGCGGTATTATCCTGACTGCCTCCCACAACCCAAAGCAGTGGAACGCGCTGAAGCTGCTCAACAACATAGGCGAGTTTATTTCGGATCAGGATGGGCAGCAGGTATTAGCCCTGGCCGATGCAGAGCAATTTAATTTTGCGCCGGTAAACAAGCTGGGCCAGTACAGCACTGATTCCAGCTTCCTTAAAAAGCATGTGAAAGCCGTGCTGGCCTTGCCGTTGGTAGATGCTGAGGCCATTCGCGCCAAGAATTTTCGGGTAGTAATTGACTGCGTGAATTCCAGTGGCGGTTTGGCGGTTCCACTCTTGTTAGAAGCGCTGGGCGTCGAAAAAATTGAGAAGCTGCACTGCGAGCCCACCGGCGACTTTGCCCACAACCCCGAGCCATTGCCCGAAAACCTGCGCGATATTGCCCGGGTGCTCGAAAAAGGCAGCTACGACCTCGGCATTGTGGTGGATCCTGATGTAGACCGCTTAGCATTAGTAAGTGAAAACGGCGAAATGTTCGGTGAGGAATACACCCTGGTAGCCGTCGCCGATTATGTGCTCAAGCAGAGCGGTGGGGGCAATACGGTGAGCAACCTGAGCAGCACCCGCGCCCTGCGCGACGTAACGGAGCGGCTGGGGGGCAATTATGCCGCCGCCGCTGTTGGCGAGGTGAATGTGGTAAACATGATGAAGCAAACCAACGCCATTATTGGGGGCGAAGGCAACGGAGGTATCATTTTTCCCGAGTTGCACTACGGCCGCGACGCCTTGGTGGGAATTGCTTTATTTCTGACTCACCTGGCCAAATCCGGGCTTACCATGACGCGTCTGCGGGCATCGTATCCCAATTATCATATCTCTAAAAACAAGATTGAGCTGACGCCCGATATTAATACCGACAAGATTCTGGAGCAGGTACAAAAGCGCTACGCGAAGCAGCCTATTAATACCATCGACGGCGTCAAAATTGAGTTTGATAAAGAGTGGGTACACCTGCGTAAATCGAATACGGAGCCCATTATCCGCATTTACGCGGAGTCCGATTCCAACGCCACCGCCGATCATCTGGCAAACAAGATCATTGGGGACATCAAAGAGATTCTTTCAGCTAAAGCGTAGAAGCAGACATGAGTACAGAGAGGGGAGAAGTGAGACTCTTTGTGCTTTTTGGCCTTGCATGAGCCTCCACGAGTTTCCCTTCTCGCTTCTCCGTACTCACCTCTCAGCACTCATGTCTCAACAAGCCGTTTATTTCGATAACGCCGCTACCACGTCCCTCGACCCTGAGGTGCTGGAGGCTATGATGCCATTTCTGCAAAATCACTTCGGCAACCCAAGTAGCATTCATGGGCACGGACGACAGGTACGAGCTGCCATCGAGAACGCGCGCAAGACTATAGCGCATTTGATTAATGCGGCCCCAGCGGAGATTTCCTTTACTTCGGGCGGTACAGAGGCTGATAATTACGCGGCTTTCGGGAGTATTCGCACGCTGGGCCTGCGCCACGCTATTACCTCTCCGCTGGAGCATCATGCCGTGCTGCACACCTTGCAGGCTTTAGAAAAATCGGGCGACATACAGCTTAGCTATGTGCGCCACGATGAACGTGGCCGTCTGGACATGGTACATCTGGATGAGCTGTTGGCCACGCAGCCGCGCTCTTTTGTCAGCCTGATGCACGCTAATAATGAGATAGGCAACATCAATGACGTGCAAGCCATTGCCGACTTATGCCTGCAGCACGATGCCATATTTCATACCGATACGGTGCAGACCATAGGACATTACCGCCACGATGTGCAGCAACTCAAAGCGCACTTTCTGGTCGGGTCGGCCCATAAGTTTCATGGGCCAAAAGGGGTGGGATTTCTGTATACCCGCTCCGGTACGCAGGTTACCCCCCTTATTCATGGTGGCGCGCAGGAGCGCAACGTGCGGGCCGGAACCGAGAATGTCTATGGCATCGTGGGACTGGCCAAAGCTATGGAAATAGCCTACCGCGATATGGCGAACCACCAGCGTCATATTCAGGGCTTGAAAGACCTCTTTATTACCGCTCTACGGGCGGAAATCGAGGATGTGCAGTTCAACGGAACGTCAGCTGAAGCTGATCAAAGCCTGTACACGGTGCTGAATGTAAGCCTGCCGCCTTCAGATATAAATGAGATGCTGCTCTTCAATCTTGATATTAATCGGGTATCGGTATCTGGCGGGTCGGCGTGTTCGAGCGGGGCTAATGCGGGTTCTCATGTGCTTAGCGCGCTGAACTGTGACCCCAGCCGGGGGGCCATTCGTTTCTCCATGAGTAAGTACAATACGGCGGAAGAAGTAAAATTTGCCGTAGAGCAGCTGGCTAAGATGTACCGCAAGGTGCCAGCTTAAACTGATAGTGTCCTATTGAATCAAAAAAGCCCCCCAGGTACACATAGGGGGCTTTTTTGCTTTACTACTGGTTTCGAGTGTATATTCAGAAAGGATAGGTATTGCAATAAGTTAATACTAAAGGTAAGGCAGGACGCTAATGACTGCCAGTTGCATTCATTACCTATTTTGGCTGCCGTTCGTACTGTTTTCCACAGACTTGCTTTATCCTGACTCATGGCCGAAATAAATATCCAGCGCAAAAAGAATTCACTTAGTCCGTGGCTGCTGATTTTGCTGGTGCTAGCGGCGTTGGCGGTAGGAGCTTACTTTCTGTTCCGCACCGACTCGGAGCCTGCCACTACCGCTCCGCCTGCAACGGGTGCCATCACTCCTGCGGATGCTGATGCCGAGGCACAAGCGCGCGCTACGCCACCGCCCGCCGATGGCGGCACGCAGGCCGTAACAGATATGGCCGCCGAAGAAACGCCAGCGTCGGCTGAGGAGCTGGCCCGGTTTGCGGCCGATGAGGACGATACCCCCAATTATGGGCGTCGGGGCCTGCAGTTGCTCACGGCTACTCTCGTTGATCTAGCCGACCGCGACGACTTGCGCGATAACAACATCAATGAAAAGCGCAACGACCTGACCAGTGCTACCATCCGCCTGACCGACAACGCTAATGCCAGCCTGCGGCCCGGCTTTGTAGCCGCCGCCGCTCTAATGCAGGCAATGCAGCAAAAAGCCTATCCCGCGCTGGCGCGCCCGGTTGCGGATCTGGTACAGCGAGCCGATGAGCTGCCCAATCAGGTTACGGCTGCCGAGGTGCCCACAGTGCGCGAGTTCCTGGTGCGGGCCGCCGACGTGGTCGGAACCTTAAGTAAGCCCGCTGCCTGATTATGCCTAAAGAATAGCCTAAAGGCTTTTCCCAGGATTATCTTACTCCCTTACCTGACTCTCACTTCTTTCCCGATGGAACCAATTTCTACCCCTATTCCACCTGCCGAGGGGATGCACCTGCGCCGTCTGCGCGACTTAGCCGACTTCGAAGTAGCCGATAGCAGCCCCGATGTGCGCGGCTGGAGCGTGCGCGGAGCCGATGGACAGAAATTCGGCGAGGTGGCGGAGCTGATAGTGGAGGAAGAAGCGCTGAAAGTACGCTACCTCGATATAGAGTTGAGCAGCAACCTGCGCGTGAACAAGCATGAACGTCATATTTTGCTGCCCGTGGGCGTTGCGGCATTGGATGAGGAAGGCGACAATGTGTTTGTGCCGGCTCTCACGCTGGAAACGGTGCTGGAGTATCCGCCTTATGCCGAGATTCAAATCAGCCGCGGCTACGAAGAGGCCATGCTTCGGGCCCTGAAGCTGCCATTGCCTGAGGCCGGTTCGGAAGGCTTTTACAATCAGTCTTCGTACGATGAGCAGCATTTCTACCAAAACCGTCGGCCGGCTGAACTAAATGCTTTTCGCCGCCGCGATCAGAATAATAATGTCCTTTAGCTAGTGCTGGGGGGTATTTTACTGGGCGCAATGGTTACCTAACCGAAGGCTTTATACAAGGCCCAAAGGCTCCAGACGATAACAATCAGGCCTACGCCCACAAACATCCAGCGCACGGGCAAACGCCCCGCCAGGCGCGCAGCCAATGGAGCCGCGGCCACGCCCCCCACAATCAGGCCCAGCACTACTTGCCAGTACGTAAAGCCGAGAGTAGCAAAAAAGGTGAGGGCGCTGGCAAACGTGACAAAAAACTCGGTCAGGCTGACTGAGCCAATAACATATTGGGGTGCGCGGCCCCGCATCAGCAAGGTGCTGGTTACTAAAGGCCCCCAGCCGCCGCCCCCAAATGAGTCTAAAAAGCCCCCCGCACCGGCTAGCCAGCCGATATGCTTTACGGGGCGGGAAGGGCCAATTTGTTGAAAAGCCTGACGCAGAATGCGCAATCCTAGCAGTAGTAGGTATACCGCCAGGGTGGGCTTCACCCAGGCTGAAAAATGCTCGCCAAAGTAAGAAAGCAGAAAGGCCCCGCTTACGGCTCCCAGCACGCCAGGCACCAGCAGCGCCCGAAATAAGCGCCGATTGACGTTGCCCAGCCGATAATGACTGTAGCCCGAAGCGCCACTGGCAAACACTTCGGCCGTATGAATGCTCGCGCTCACCGTAGCCGGCGACATATTCAACGACATCAGACTGATAGCCGTCACCACCCCATAGCCCATGCCCAAGAGCCCGTCAATGAGTTGGGCCACAAACCCAATAGCGACGAAAATGTAGAATGTCTGGGCACTGCTGACCATCTCCCATATATGCTCCCAGGAAATAGCAAGCGTCAACACATTCATACTCAATAGTACACTAAACGCCACGTTGCTGCTTACTGAAAACGCTAAAAAACCTCTATACCTCAGCAGTTATTAGCTGCCGCGGCATAGAGGTTACTTTCTTAGGCTAGCGTACCTGCTAGTTCTGACGAATCATATCAGTCACAGCCTCTACCCAAAGTGGGTGCGTATTCAGGGAAGGAACCAACTGCCAATGCTCCCCGCCGGCTTCCTCAAACAACTCCTTAAATTCTTCGCCTACTTCAATGGTAGTTTCCAAGCAGTCGGCTACGAAAGCCGGGCTGAAGGCCAGCACATTTTTGATGCCTTTAGCCGGCAAGGGCTTCAGCACTTCATCGGTATAAGGCTGGAGCCAGGGGTCGCGCAGGCGGCTTTGCAGGCGGCTTTGAAAGGATACCGTGTATTGATCGGGACTCAAGCCCAAGCCGGCCGCTACTAGGCGCGAGGTAGCGAAGCACTGGGCCCGGTAGCAGTAGCGGTTGTTCTTGTTGTAGGTGTTGCAGCATTTGCCCAGTTGGCAATAACCCTTGAAGCTGCCCTTCAGTACGTGCCGCTCCGGGATGCCGTGGTAGCTAAATACGATGTGGTCGTAGTCGCGCTTGGCCATTTCTTCCTTGCCCAGCGCCACGATAGTATCGATAAAACCCGGATTATCCGCGAAGGAGCTGATAAAGCTGATGCTGGGCACCACCCACCATTTGCGTACAATGTCCATCACCTTCTGCTGCACCGAGCCCGTGCTGGCCGAGGCGTACTGCGGAAACAACGGCAGCACGATGATGCGGTCAACGGCGGCCTCGCGCAGCTCTTCCAGGGCTTTTTCGATGCTCGGGTTCTGGTAGCGCATTCCGAAGGCCACCACGTAGTGCGAGCCTAGCCTTTCCTGTACCAGCTTCTGCAAATCGAGCCCGTGGAAGAGCAGAGGAGAGCCCCGCTCGGTCCAGAGCTGCTGGTAGATTTTGGCCGACTTGGGCGCCCGTAGCGGCACTACCAAACCCTGAAACAAGGGGTAGCGCACGGCGGCGGGCATGTCCACTACGCGGCCATCGGTCAAGAATTCGTTGAGGTAACGCCGCACGTCGCTGGTTTGGGGCGAATCGGGCGTACCAAGATTGACGAGCAGAACGCCGATACGGCGCTGGGGGGCATTTTCAGGCATAAACAGTACAAAACGTCGGACGCAATACAAAGGTAGAGCACCAATGGTTTGCGCTAACCAGGAATGAGTAAAGTAGAAACAGATAGTCGAACTAAAAGTCGGGCAGCCTGATTCTGACCCCTAACTTGTTGGGCATCACGGTTGCCTCGTACTAAAGCCGTACCTTTGCAGCCTCATTTTCAGCACCATCACCGTGAATCCCGAACCCAAACCGCACCGCGCCGGCTTTGTGAGCATTATTGGCAAGCCCAACGTGGGCAAGTCTACGCTTATGAATGTGCTCGTTGGCGAGCGGCTCAGCATCATTACCAGCAAAGCCCAGACTACGCGCCACCGCATCATGGGCATCCTGAACGGCGACGATTTTCAGCTCGTCTACTCGGATACGCCCGGCATTATTCAGCCCAAATACGAGCTGCACAGCGCCATGATGAGCTTCGTGTACGCTTCGCTGGAAGATGCCGACGTGATTCTGTTTGTGACCGATATCTACGAAAAGCACGACGAAGAGCCCGTAGTGGAGCGCCTGCGCCGGGCCGAAACGCCGGTTATTGTCCTGGTCAACAAAATAGACCAAGCCGAGCAGGTAGAGGTAGAAGCCAAGCTCGCCTACTGGCGCGAGCAGCTCCCCAATGCCGCCGAAGTATTGGCTATATCGGCGTTGAATGCTTTGGGCACCGAGCGTGTTCTGGAGCTGGTTCTGGAACGCTTACCCGAGCACCCGCCGTATTATCCTAAAGACGAGCTAACCGACAAACCGGAGCGGTTTTTTGCCGCCGAGATGATTCGGGAAAAAATCTTTAAGCTCTATAAAAAAGAAGTGCCTTATAGCTGCGAAGTCGGCGTAGAGGAGTTCAAAGAGGACGAGAAAATCATTCGCATCCGGGCCACTATTTACGTGGAGCGGGCGAGTCAGAAAGGCATTATTATCGGCCACAAAGGCGAGGCACTGAAAAAAGTAGGTACCTGGGCGCGGGAAGAAATGGAGAAGTTCTTCGGCAAGCAGGTGTTTCTGGAAACTCACGTAAAAGTTAACGAAAACTGGCGCACCGATCCCAAGGCGTTGAGCCGTTTTGGATATCAATAAAGGTGAGTTTGTGAAGTGGTGAACTTGTGAATTCGCTGTTTTACAGGCGTAGGCCGCACTGTTAGAACATCAAACTCACAAGTTCACCACTTCACAAACTCACCTCTTTCCGACCATCTTTCACTTAATATCCCCGGGCACTGCCAGACGTAGGTCGGACTGGCGGCTGGGGCACTTTACACATGAAAAATACTATCGCTATTGTGGGGCGGCCCAACGTGGGCAAATCCACGCTATTCAATCGCTTAGTTGGCCAGCGTAAGGCCATCATGGACAACGAAAGCGGCGTAACCCGCGACCGGCACTACGGCTACGGCGACTGGACCGGCAAGTACTACTCCGTCATTGACACGGGCGGCTACGTACACGGCTCCGACGACGTATTCGAGGAAGAAATTCGTAAGCAGGTGAAGTTGGCCATTGACGAGGCCGACGTGGTTCTGTTTATGGTAGATGTAGACGCTGGTCTGCACGGCCTAGATGAGGAGTTTGCCAATGTGATGCGTCGTTATCAGGGTAAAAAACCAATTTATCTGGTTGCTAATAAGGCTGATACCAACGCTCGGGCGCATGCGGCTGGGGAGTTTTATGCCTTAGGAATTGGCGACGGCGACATCTTCACCATTTCCAGCCAAAACGGCTCCGGCACCGGCGATTTGCTCGATGCCGTGGTAAGTCACTTCGATGATCCGTGGGTAGAAGAGCCCGACGCGGGGTTGCCCAAAATCGCGGTGCTAGGGCGGCCCAACGTGGGCAAGTCCAGCTTGTTTAACCTGCTGCTGGGCGAGGAGCGCACGATTGTGACGGACGTAGCCGGCACCACCCGCGACGCCATCCAGACCCGCTACAACGCCTTCGGCAACGACTTTATCTTGGTAGATACGGCCGGTCTGCGTCGCAAGAACAAGGTGCATGAAGACATAGAGTTCTACTCCGTACTGCGCTCTATCCGGGCCATGGAAGAGTCGGATGTGTGTATCGTAATGCTTGATGCCACTCGTGGTATTGAGGCGCAGGACGTGAACATCATTGGCTTGGCCGACCGCAACCGCAAGGGTATCGTGATTGTGGTCAACAAGTGGGACTTGATTGAGGATAAGCAGACGAATACGGTGAAGGAGTTTGAGGATCAGATTCGGGAGAAAATCGCTCCTATTAGCTATCCGCCGATCATTTTTACTTCGGTGCTTACCAAGCAGCGTGTACACAAAGCCATCGAAACGGCCGTGCAGGTCTATAACAATAAGTCGAAAAAAATACCGACTTCTCAGCTCAACGAAGTGATGCTGCGGGAGATTGAGGCGCACCAGCCGCCCTCTACCAAGGGTAAGATGGTGCGGATCAAGTACGTGACGCAACTGCCCACGCACAACCCGGTTTTCGCCTTCTTCTGCAACCTGCCCCAGTACGTGAAGGAAAGCTATACGCGCTACCTCGAAAACCGCCTGCGCGAGCATTTCGACTTTACCGGCGTACCGATCGGTATTATTTTCCGCAAGAAATAATCGCCAATTCAGCATCCCTGAAGCATTCTGACGATAAGTGGTAAGCAATTACCATTTCTATTCAGTTGGCTAAGATCATCAAAAAAGCCCCTCAGGCCTACTCTGGGGGCTTTTTTGATGGAAGGTAGTGATTGGAAGTACTACTATCTGCAAATAATTAATAAAATTCTTGATCCCGTCGGGTTACTTATTGATGGTTGGGGTATAAAGACTCGAATTTCCCGACCAGCTGCTCGCGGCTGGATATGAGATTCACCTCAAAATTGATTTTTCAACCCCCTCTCTAATTTACCCAGATCATGAAAAAAGTATTGTTTCTTGCCCTCGCTGCTGCTTCGTTCACCTTCACTTCTTGCGATACGAAGACCGAAAACGCTCAGGAAAATGCTGCCGACAACGTAGAAGAGTCTGGCGAAATGAAGGCCGACGCTATGGAAGAGGCTGCTGACTCGACCCGCGACGCTGCTGAGAACACGGCTGATAACATGGAAGATGCAGCTGATGCAACGCCTTCTACCACTACTCCTGCTGCTACCACCACCAACTAATTTAGTTGGTGCGAAAACACAAAAAAAGCCCCCCGGACTTGGTCTGGGGGGCTTTTTTATGTTCAAATTTTTTAGTTAAGTCGTCGCTGGAGCATGCTGTCTACTACTTCAAACAGGCGGCGCGGTTCGTAGGTGCGCCACGGTAGCTCATCGAGTTGGCCGCCGAAGTTTATGTAGTTGTCGATGTTGTACTGGCGCATTTCGCGCAGTACGTGCTCCTGAAAGTTGACGCCGGCAATCCAGCCATCTTCCACGTCCTCAAACCATTCCTCGTAATACGAGTCGTCGGAACCGTGGAAATTGAATACGTTTTCTCCGATAAGAATGAATTTGCGGATGCCCTCGTGCACCATCAGGTCAATGATGTTGCGCTTGAGCTGCATCACGTCGTTTTCGATGGCATCATTCCACTCGCCGATAAACTCTATTACGGCTATGCCTTGCTCATAATCCACGAATAGAATTTTGAGAAAAAGAGTATCGGATTCAAGGCTATCCCATTGAGGATGAATGTAATAGCCGTAGATTGTGTTAGTAAAGGAATCGAGGCTGTTTTCGGCCTCGAACAGCGGAGAGCGGGGGTCTTCGGAGGCCGAATACTGCTCAATCCAATTATAATGCGGCTCGATGGTATGCACGGGAAGGCTGTTTTTTGGTAGAAACGTGCCACAGAGCGTTCTGTTCCGTACACTATCCAAAAAACTGTGGTAGTACCTAGGCAAACTGCTGCCGAACGCGCCGTGGCGCGTTTCTACCGATTCGTATAGGCCGTTAGCGCCGCCCGCACCGAGCCGTGCTGTTGCAGCAGCTTCGCGGCTTCTGCCTGGTCAATGCCGAGTTCATCCATAATCATTCGCTCGCCGCGGTCCACCAGCTTGTAGTTGGTGAGCTGCATATCCACCATTTTGTTGCCTTTCACCTTACCCAGCCGAATCATGGTGGCTGTGGTGAGCATATTGAGCACCAGCTTTTGACCTGTGCCAGCTTTCAGGCGCGTGCTACCGGTCAAAAACTCCGGCCCCGTCACGACTTCCACTGGAAACTCGGCGGCGGCGGCTACCAGGGAGTCGGCATTGCAGACAACGCAGCCCGTAGCAATTCCTTGACGCCTGGCCTGCTCCAGACCACCGATAACGTAGGGCGTACGGCCCGAGGCAGCAATGCCCACCAGCATGTCATTTTGGTTGATGCTATACGCCTGCAAATCCTTCCAGGCCTGTCCCGCATCATCCTCCGCGTTTTCTACGGCCTGGCGAATAGCAGTGTCGCCTCCGGCAATGATGCCGATCACCATACCCTGCGGCACCCCAAAAGTGGGCGGACATTCAGAGGCGTCCAGAACACCCAGCCGCCCACTCGTACCCGCTCCAATATAAAATAAACGTCCCCCACGCTGCATACACGCCACCGTAGCTTCCACCAGGGCCTCAATCTGGGGCAAGGACTTGGCCACAGCCTGGGGCACGGTTTGGTCTACGCTGTTCATGCCAACAAGCAAATCGTGCGTAGAAAGGGTTTCGAGGTTGTTGAAGAGGGAAGCGCTTTCGGTGGAGTTCACGGTGGTGAGCAGAATAAGTAGGTGGGATGACGGCGCTTACGGCTGCGGGGCTGTCTGGTTGGGAGCGCCGGGGCCGGGGGGCAATTTTAGCTTTCCAATAACCGTGAATTTATCGAAAACATGAGCCGTATGAGGCGCGTCGCGGTGCAGCTCGGCGGTAAGGTCCTGGCCGGCCCAATGACCATAATGATTGCCCCGCGTCCAGAGGCGCGAGCGGCCCACATCATAAATCAGGCCCTGGTAGCTCACCCAGATTTCGTCCCGGTCCTGACCATTACGCAACGCCAGCTGCGACAGCGTGTATTCAGGCAAGTCATTTTTCGTTGTTGGTTTTTCGCTTTTTTTTTCCGACGAGAATGCGTTATCCATTTGACTGAAAAGGGATTCATTTATCAAGACGTGGCTTTGAGCAATACCAAAAAATGAAAAGCCAACAACGAAAAACGGATTAACCTAATAGGGCTTGGGTCAGAATCCAGCGATTGGGTAAATCACCTTGAGCGGCGTACACGTAGTCTTCGTAGCTGCATGGCACCACGCGTTTTATGGTGCTGTCGGCCATGCTTTCCACTTCCAGCCACCACTTTTCGGTGCGCTTGGCCTTATAGAACACCAGCTTGGCCGGCGTGCCGGGCAGCCCCACGGCGTAGCGCTTGAAGCGGGTGCTTTGAAAATCGGTTTCGCCGCGCCGATGGTAAAAGCCTTCCACAAAGTACCAAAGCATAGTAGCCAGCGTGGCCGCGGCCAGGCCGTGCGGGTCGTAGTCGGGGCGGTAGCCATAGAGGCCGAAGCTGCTGAGCTGGTCATTATGGCCGGCGTACCAGGCTAGCTGGGCAGCCTCCTCACTGGTCAGGCCAAATGGATTGGCCGGTGAATAAGCCGGCGCATCCTGCCAACGAAGCGCAGCCACATCAAAGCTCACGAAATCGGCTTGCCGTAATAAAGGCTCCGCCTGGCGCACATCTGTCCGAACGGCCCCCAGACGCAGGGTTTCGAAGTGCAGCTTTTCCAAAGCGGCCAGCACTTCTGGGGTAGCCAGGTATTGCTGGTGGGCCAGCTGAGCGAAGTTGAACAGAAAGCTGGGCTCGTGCATAAGCATACGCCGCAGGTGCGAGTCTTCGGCAGCGGCCAAGTCGTGCTCGGCCATATCGACGCGGGCATCCACAGTGGCAAAGCTTACGGCTCTATCCAGTGTTTCGTAAGCCAGAAACTGGCCATAATCAAGGTCATGGCTGCCGCCCAGCAGGATAGGAACGGTTTTTTGTTCTAGTAATGAAGACACTATTTCGCAGAGCCGCCGATACGTGTCTTCCAGCGTGAGGCCCGGTCGTAGGTTGCCTAAATCCACGAGGCGCAGATGAGCAGAGCCTTTCTGTAACTGGTAGAAGCGGTGGCGCACAGCATCGGCCCCGTGCTGGGTTGGTGGGCCGGCGGCGCTGCCCCGCCACTCGTTCAGGCCGATAATGGCCATATCGGCCTCCCGCCAATCCGGAAACGTATCCAGAAAGCAGGTAAGATGAGCCCCGAGCGTGGTAGGAGCAAGGACTGGAGGAACAAGCTCCTCAGGGAGCGGATCAAAGAAGATAGCCAGATTCATCGGGCAAAAGCAAGGCAGGCCGGCGAAATTACGCAAATCGCGGTAGCGGTCCACCACATTTGCCCCCCAGCCATGCTATCCAGGCCTGGTAGTTGCCTTTCCGCGAAAAAATCCATTTATTTAACGAGTATTTCCCACCCTTTTGCTCTCATTCAATGGAAGTTCGTCGCGCGTTTGATATTCTGCCCAGTCAGCTTGCCAAGTATCCAAAGTCGGATTGCCTCGCCGCCAAAGTCAATGGTGAATGGCAGAAGATGAGTACGCAGCAAGTAAGCGAGGCTGCCAATCAGGTAAGCTTGGGGCTGCGGCAGCTAGGTATAGGAAAAGATGATAAGGTGGCCATCATCTCCATGAACCGGCCGGAGTGGATGCTCGCCGACTTTGGCATTTCCCAGCTTGGGGCCGTGAGCGTGCCAATGTACCCCAGCATCACCGTTGAAGATTATAAATACATCTTCACTGATGCAGGCGTAAAGGCCGTGTTCGTGTCAGATAAAAGTCTGTATGCCAAGGTAAAAGAAGCTACGGCCTCCTTGCCAGAAGTACAGCACATTTTCACCTTCGACAAAATAGAAGGCGCTCAGCACTTCGCCGAGCTACTGGCCATGGGAAGGAAAGGCAACGTGGCCGATCTGGAACCACTAAAAGCCGCCGTGCAGCCCGACGATCTGATGACTATCATTTACACTTCCGGCACCACCGGCAACCCGAAAGGAGTGATGCTGAGCCACGATAACCTGCTCAGCAACTGCCGCAATTCGCAGCCCTCGGTGCGTGTCACGAAGGATGATACGGCCCTCAGCTTCCTGCCGCTCTGCCACATTTTCGAGCGCATGGTGACGTACCTGTACATGATCAACGGCGTGAGCATATACTACGCCGAGAGCATGGAACTCATTGCCGATAATCTGCGTGAGGTCAAGCCACAGATTTTTACCACCGTGCCCCGCCTGCTGGAAAAGGTGTATGATAAGATTGTAGCCAAGGGGCACGACTTGGAAGGCGTGAAGAAAAACCTTTTCTTCTGGGCCCTGGATCTAGGGTTGAAATTCGACACCCAGAAAAACCAGGGCTTTGTTTATAATACTCAATTGGCCCTGGCTAACAAGCTCATCTTCAATAAGTGGCGCGAAGCCTTGGGGGGCAATTTGAAGTGTATCGTGTCGGGTGGCGGGGCGTTACAGCCGCGTCTGGCGCGCGTATTCTGGGCGGCGGGCATTCCAGTGATGGAAGGTTACGGCCTCACCGAAACCTCACCCGTAATTGCTGTTAGCGGCTTTGAGCGGGCGAACAACTACATCGGCGCGGTAGGGCCCGTAATTCAAAATACGGAAGTAAAAATCGCCGCCGACGGCGAGATTTTGACCAAGTCTCCTTCCGTGATGAAGGGCTACTACAACAAGCCTGAATTGACCAAAGAGGTCATCGACGCCGACGGCTGGTTCCACACCGGCGACATTGGCGAGTTCGTGAACGGCCGTTTCCTTAAAATCACGGACCGCAAAAAGGAGATGTTCAAGACCTCCGGTGGTAAGTATATTGCCCCCCAGGTTATCGAAAACAAGCTGAAAGAATCACCCCTGATTGAGCAGGCCATGGTGGTAGGTGCCGATCAGAAGTTTCCGTCGGCGCTAGTTGTACCCTCGTTTGATGAGTTGAAAAACTGGTGCAAGCGCCACGAGGTGCCCTTCTCCTCTAACGAAGAGATGATCAAAAACCCAAAGATCGTGGATATGTACGACGAATTGGTAAAGGGCTACAACCAAAGCTTCGCCCAGTGGGAGCAGGTGAAGAAGGTTTGCCTCATGCCTCACCTCTGGACCGTAGAAACTGGCGAGATGACGCCCACGATGAAAGTCAAGCGCAAGGCAATTACTGAAAACAATCGGGAATTGATTGAGAGCCTGTATCACCAGAACGCTGTTCGCTAACTAAAACGGCCCCGCCCCACGGCGGGGCCGTTTTAGTATAGTACGATGCCATTGAGAGAAGATATTATAGCGGAGGCGGCAAACTTTTTTATCATAAAGTAGTATGCAAGCCTAACATATTATTTGTATGTTTACCGGACATCCTTGCCCCGATGAAACCCGAAGAAACTGTCGATTATAACGTAAAAGTCTGCTGGCATGCTATTTCACGCATGTATAATACGCAGGCTGCCAAGCACGACATCACGACCAGCATTGGTTTTGTGCTCCTGAACATTGATCAGGAAAATGGCACTCCCGCCACCAAAATTGCCCCCCTGCTGGGTTTGGAGACGCGCAGCCTCACGCGCATCCTGCGCAGTATGGAAGAGCGCGGCCTCATTTACAAGCAAGCCGACACCCAGGACAAACGCTCGGTGCGGATCTTCCTGACCGAGGAGGGTTTGCGGGGCAAAGAAATCTCGCGGCAGACCGTGCGTCACTTCAATCAGAAAGTGCGGGAGAAAATTCCGCAGGCGCAGCTGGATACCCTTTTCAAGGTGGTCGGTCAGATCAATGCCATGATTGAGAGCAAATCCTTATTTGACGACTTCACGCTTAAGCCGCTTCGCCCCGAATCTACTTCCGCTTAGGGGGCTTTTTTGGGCGTTTTGCTTGCTGCTTCCTCTATTTTCGCTAACCAGATTCCCCGTTTTAGCATTTTATGAATCGAACTATCAAGAAAGTGGCCGTGCTCGGCTCCGGCGTCATGGGCTCGCGCATTGCCTGCCATTTCGCTAATATCGGTGCCCAGGTGCTACTGCTCGACATCGTGCCCCGTGAGTTGACGCCCGAGGAGCAGGCCAAAGGCCTGACGCTGGAAACCCCCGCCGTCCGCAACCGCATCGTGAATGCCTCTTTGCAGGCGGCATTGGCCTCCAGCCCTTCGCCCCTGTACCGCAAGCAAGACGCCTCACGCATCAAGACCGGCAACTTCGACGATAACCTCAAAGACATTGCTACCTGCGACTGGACTATTGAGGTAGTCGTGGAGCGGCTCGATATCAAGCAAAGCCTCTACGAAAAAGTAGAAAAGGCACGCAAACCCGGCACGCTCATTACGTCGAACACGTCTGGTATTCCGATTCATCTGCTGGCCGAGGGTCGCTCGGAAGACTTCCGGAAGCACTTCTGCGGCACCCACTTCTTCAATCCCCCCCGCTACCTGAAGCTGCTCGAAATTATCCCGACGCCGGCCACCGATCCGGCCGTGGTTGATTTCCTGCTGCACTACGGCGACCTGTACCTGGGCAAAACCACCGTCCTGGCCAAAGACACGCCCGCCTTCATCGCCAATCGTGTCGGCGTATTTGCCATCATGGATGTGCTGCAAATTATGCAGCAACTGGACCTAACGGTGGAGGAAGTAGATAAACTCACGGGGCCGGTTATCGGCCACGCCAAGTCGGCCACCTTCCGCACGTCGGACGTGGTGGGGCTTGATACGCTTATTAACGTAGCGAATGGCCTGGCTAAAGGGCTGCCGAATGACGAAGCCAAAGCCGTATTCGAGCTGCCTGACTTTTTGAAGCAAATGGGCGAGAGGAAGTGGCTGGGCGACAAAACCGGTCAGGGCTTCTACAAGAAAGTAAAAGGTGCGGGGGGCAAATCGGAGATTCAGGCCCTCGACCTGAAAACGATGGAGTACCAGCCCAGCCAGAAGGTGAAGTTTGCCACCCTGGAGCTGACCAAAACCATCGAGCAATTGGCACCGCGCTTCAAAGTGCTGGCCGGCGGCAAAGACAAAGCCGGCGAGTTTTACCGCAAGATGTTCGCGGGTCTGTTTGCCTACGTCACTAACCGCATTCCCGAAATCACCGATTCGCTGTATAAGATAGACGATGCGCTGCGGGCTGGCTTCGGCTGGGACATGGGCCCGTTTGAAACCTGGGACGCGCTGGGTGTGCAGCAGGGCCTGGAGCTGATGCAGGCTGAAGGCAAGCAGCCCGCCGCCTGGGTGCAGGAAATGCTGGCCGCCGGCCACACTTCCTTCTACAAAGTATCCGAAACGGGTGCCAGGCAGTACTACGACCTCGACAGCAAGAGCTACCAGCCGATTCCGGGCGTCGAGAACTTCATCATTCTCGACAACCTGCGGGCCACGGGCAAAGTGCTCTGGAAAAACGCCGGGGCCAGCGTCCACGACCTCGGCGACGGGGTGCTGGGCGTTGAGTTCCATTCTAAAATGAACACCCTCGGCTCCGATGTAATTCAGGGCCTGATGAAGGGCGTGGATATGGCCGAAGCCGGCTACCGCGCCCTCGTTGTAGGCAATGACGCCCCCAACTTCTCGGCGGGGGCCAATTTGGCCTTGCTCTACATGTACGCCCTCGACCAGGAGTTCGATGAGGTGAACCTGATGATCCGGCAGTTCCAGAACGCCATGATGCGGATGCGCTACTCCAGCATTCCCGTCGTGACGGCACCGCACGGTTTATCCTTAGGCGGCGGCTGCGAGATCTGCCTGCACGCCGATAAGGTAGTCGCCGCGGCCGAAACCTACATGGGCTTGGTGGAATTTGGCGTGGGCCTGATACCAGCCGGTGGCGGCACCAAGGAAATGACCCTGCGCACGGCGGCCAAGTACGAGGAAGGCGAGCCGGAATACAATCTGCTGCGCAACACCTTCGTGACGGTCAGCACAGCCAAAGTTTCCACTTCCGCCGCTGAGGCGTTTGACCTAGGCTTCCTGCGCCGGGGCGACGAAATTGTGGTGAACAGCCAGCGCGTCATTGCTCAGGCTAAAGCCGAAGCACTGGACCTGGCCGAGGCCGGCTACACCATGCCCGTGCAGAAAACCAATATCAAAGTTCACGGCAAGGGCGCGTTGGGCATGTTTATGAGCGGGGTATACGCCATGAAGGAAGGCAACTACATCTCGGCCCACGACCAGAAGATTGCCGAAAAGCTGGCCTACGTGATGTGCGGCGGCGACCTGTCGCAGCCCACGGAAGTGAGCGAGCAGTACCTGCTGGATCTGGAGCGCGAAGCCTTCCTGTCGCTGACCGGCGAGCGGAAAACGCTGGAGCGTATCCAGAGCATTCTGACCACGGGTAAGCCGCTACGGAATTAACAATGAGGGCCTCAACCCCTAGCCCCTTCTCCTAGGGGAGAAGGGGGACTAGTTCTAACAACTAGAAGGCTAATCAATACTAGTTCTCTAGAAAAGCTAAAGACTAGTTCCCCTTCTCCCCTAGAAGAAGGGGCTAGGGGATGAGGCAACCACCAGAACGTCTTAACACTAAAATAATGAACGCATATATCGTAGCCGGCTACCGCACGGCGGTAGGAAAAGCCCCCCGCGGCGGCTTCCGCTTCACCCGTACCGACGACCTTGCCGCCGAGGTCATCAAGCACCTGATGGCGTCCGTGCCCGAACTCGACCCCACCCGCGTCGATGACGTGATTGTGGGCAATGCCGTGCCCGAGGCCGAGCAAGGCCTGCAAATCGGCCGCATGATTTCGCTGCTGGCTTTGCCCATCAACGTGCCCGGCCTCGTCGTGAACCGCTACTGCGGCTCCGGCATCGAGACGATTGCCATGGCTGCCAGCAAAATCACGGCCGGTATGGCCGAATGTATTATCGCCGGTGGCGCTGAGAACATGTCGCAGGTGCCGACCGTGGGCTGGAAAACGGTGCCCAACTACAACCTGGTCAAGCAACACCCCGACTACTACCTGGGCATGGGCCTGACCGCCGAAGCCGTGGCCAAAGACTACAGTATCAGCCGCGAAGACCAGGATCAGTTTGCCTACAACTCTCACCAGAAGGCTATCAAGGCCATTAAGGAAGGCAAGTTCAAAAAGCAGATCGTGCCCATCACGGTGGAGGAAACTTACCTCGATCCGGCGTCTGGCAAGAAGAAAACGCGCTCCTACGTGGTCGACACCGACGAAGGCCCGCGGGCCGATACGTCCCTGGATGTGCTGGCCAAGCTGCGCCCGGTCTTCGCGGCGGGCGGCAGCGTCACGGCCGGCAACTCCTCCCAGACTTCCGATGGGGCCGCGTTTGTCATCGTGATGTCGGAGCGCATGGTGAAGGAGTTGAACCTGGAGCCTATTGCCCGCATGGTTACCTACGCCGCCGAAGGCGTTGACCCGCGCATCATGGGCATGGGCCCGATCAAGGCCGTGCCGAAAGCCCTCAGGCAAGCCGGCATGAAGCTCGATGATATTGATTTGTTTGAGCTGAATGAAGCCTTTGCCTCCCAGTCCATTGCTGTGGTGCGCGAGCTGGGCATTGATCAGGACAAGCTCAACGTAAACGGCGGCGCTATTGCCCTGGGTCACCCGCTGGGCTGCTCGGGAGCCAAACTCAGTATTCAACTTTTTGATGAGTTGCGCGGGCGGGGCAAGAAGTACGGCATGGTAACGGCCTGCGTCGGCGGGGGCCAGGGCGTAGCCGGCATATACGAGCTGCTGAAGTAACCCCAAGCTCCAGCTTGGAGAATCGCAGGGATGCAGCGCGAACGTTTCGTTCGCGGTTTGTTAAACGACTTGCGCTGGGGGGCTTTTTTAATAACGACTCCAACAAACCGCGAACGAAACGTTCGCGCTACATCCCTACGATTCTCCGGCCACCATCCCTCCTCGCAGTCCGAACCACCCAGTGGCTTAGGCTGTTGTAAAATCAGAACACCCCTTCGCCGGGGTTTTCCTTTCGTTAAGTACTCGGCAAGCATAACATATTTTTGTATATTTCAGTAGTAAAATTCAGGGCCTTATTTGATCCAGGTACTCGGCAAGCCTAACAGTTTTCTGCCTGCTTAACCACACAAAACCAATCATAACTCTCAACCTCACATAGTCATGGAAGTATCACACAAACTCAGAAAGGGTGGCGAATTTATCATCAAGGAAACGGACGCCCAAGATGTGTTCACTCCTGCCGAATTCACGGAGGAGCAGAACCTGATGCACCAGACTTGCCTGGACTTTGTGGCCGGCGAAGTGTTTCCGCTCCTCGACCGCCTCGACGAGCACGAAGAAGGTCTGATGGCAGGTTTGATGAAGAAAGCGGGTGAGCTGGGTCTGTTTGGCGTCTCGATGCCGGCCGAGTACGGCGGCTACGACATGGATTTCAACACGGCCTTGCGCGTAACGGAAGGCGTGGGCGGCGGTCACTCTTTTCCGGTCGCCTTCGCGGCGCACACGGGCATTGCTATGCTGCCTATTCTCTACTTCGGCAACGAAGAGCAGAAGACTAAGTATCTGCCCAAGCTGACGAGCGGCGAGTGGGCCGGCGCCTACTGCCTCACCGAGCCCGGCTCGGGCTCCGACGCGCTGGGGGCCAAAACCAAGGCTATCCTCACCGAAGCTGGCCAGAGCTACGTGCTGAACGGTCAGAAAATGTGGATTACTAACGCTGGTTTTGCCGAGGTATTCATCGTTTTCGCTCAGGTTGACGGCGACAAGTTCACCGGCTTTATCGTGGAGCGCAACACGCCGGGCTTGACGTTCGGTCCCGAGGAGCACAAGATGGGCATCCGTGGCTCTTCGACCCGGCAGGTGTTCTTGTCGGACGTGACGGTGCCCAAGGAAAACGTGCTCGGTGAGATTGGTAAAGGCCATCTTATTGCCTTTAATATTCTCAATATCGGCCGCATCAAGCTGGCCGCGGCCTGCCTGGGCGCCAGCAAAATGGCGCTTAATCTGAGCATTAAGTACGCCAACGAGCGGGTGCAGTTCAAACTGCCCATTTCCAAGTTTGGCGCTATCCGGCACAAGCTGGCCCAGCAGGCCATTCGCGTGTACGCCGTCGAATCGGCCATTTATCGGGCCGGCATGGACATCTACCGCATGGAGCAGGAGCTATTGAGCCAGGGCAAATCATCGAACGAAGCCCTATTGGGTGCCGCCCGCGAGTTTGCCGTGGAGTGCGCTATGTTGAAAGTAGAAGGTTCGGAAGTACTTGATTTCGTGACCGACGAGGGCGTACAGATCTTCGGCGGCTACGGCTTCTCGGCCGACTACCCCATGGACCGCGCCTACCGCGATTCGCGCATCAACCGCATTTTCGAGGGTACGAACGAAATCAACCGCATGTTGGCCGTCGATATGATTCTGAAAAAGGGTCTGAAGGGCGAACTGGACCTGATGGGCCCGGCCCAGGCCGTGCAGCAGGAGCTGCTGGCCATCCCCGATTTCGCCGAAGCCGACGATTCGCTGTTTGGCACGGAGAAAAAGATCATCGCCAACCTCAAGAAAGCCATCCTGATGGTAGCCGGCACGGCCGTGCAGAAGTACATGAACTCGCTGGCGAAAGAGCAGGAAGTACTGATGAACATCGCTGATATGGCCATCAAGGTGTACACGGCCGAAAGCACCCTGCTGCGCGTGGAGAAGGAAATCAGCCTGAGCAGCGAAGCGGCTTTAGCTAACCAGATCGACATTGCCCGCGTGTACCTGGCCGATACCATCGACCAGGTAGCGAAGTCGGCCAAAGACGCCATCGCCGCCATGACCGAAGGCGACGAGCAGCGCCTGCTGGCTACCGGTCTCAAGCGCTTCACCAAAGCCGAGCTGTTCAACACCAAGGAAGCCCGCCGCCGTATCGCCGCCGCCATGATTGAGGCCAACGAGTACGTGTACTAAGACGAATCCATCGAACACAAAAAAGCCCACTACGTACGTACGTTAC
>NZ_FWWW01000113.1 GCF_900176135.1 Hymenobacter roseosalivarius DSM 11622
ACCATCCTTAGCAAGGATTCCAACTCCAAAGGAGAATCTAAGTCAACAACCATGTAGCCTCTTCAGCAATCCAGGCGCAACTGCGGCCCCTCGTTTGTCGAGTGCCAGCAGGCGGGCGTATCCTCTCCAGAAACGGAGGGGGTTTTGCGGCCCTTGCGGTAATGCTGCTCCCATTCCCTATCCACAGCGAAGTAGCTGGATAGGCCCCGGAACCGTTTGTTGGTTGACATAATTCGACTTCTAGGACCGATACATAATGGATTCTGAAATCGAATTAACCTTGCATGCACTTAACTACCAGTTGTTAATCAACTTGTTAGATGAAAATGATTCGTTTCGCTATCTCGACAAGCAGGTAGTTGCCCTCCCATACGACAAAAAGCGCTTGCGACTATCGGTGGCACAACAAACAGCTCTACTGGATGCCTTGGGTGATTTGATCTTGGTAAAGGGTATTACCGATGGGGAAATCAATGCTTTCGGCTTGATAATCGAGCCCCTTATAGACATAGTCGGCCAGAACTTCTACGACTAAGTACTAATGAGATAAAAGATAGTTGTATCAGTTCAGATAGCCGCTCCAGCTTCTTGGTTTTGTCGCTTAGCATAATCGAAGTTATACCCCCGCCCTCGGAAAAGTGGTAGTTTGATTTCAGTGTAATTTGCGTTCTTGTTCTAGCACTTTAGCTGACTGGCCCTATGATGACCAAGACATCAGCATGCCCATTAGTCGTTTACGGTGAAACCACCGGTGGACCAGTTTGTATCTGCTCCTTGGAGGCTGCAAACCAGTGGTTAGGAAGCGACCAAGAAGGAAGCTTGTATGAGACAGTGATAGAGAGCATAGGCACTGCGGCGTTCTTCCACTACAGCCAAGACTACGCTTTCTTCAACTCGGAGACGGGCAATTTTGCCCTTTTCAAGTCCAATGAGGCCTTAGTGTTAGTCGAGATTGTTTCGCTCGAAGAAGATGCCGTTATCCCTTGGAAGGGTATTGAGTTCAGCATTCGACCCCAGACTCATTCGCCGGTGCAGCTGCTGGAACTCACCTGCTTCTTTGACTCCAGTATGACGATTCAACCCTGTATCCTCCCTCAAGAGTCCGTCTATGCCCTTGGGCAAAGCAATGTCTGGAATACAGTGCTGTTGGAGTGCGACTACCAAACCGTCTGTGAAGTAATGTTTCAATCGGATTCTATGCAGTTAGAAGGCATTTGCTTCCTTAAGAAGGGAGTAAAAGGATAGACTTTGGACTCATAGAATCCGGTTTTTGGTAGACCTGACGGAATATAAGGTCCGAGTAGGGCGGCGTTATCGGACCTTATCGGGGTGCCGCTAAGGCTTGCAGATGGGTGCTACGTTGACTGGGTATGTCCTTGTAACGCTTGATAATATCAACGGGCTCAGCGCATGCCATCCAACACCCGCTGGAACATCGCGGGAGCCCCGGCAGCGGTCTGTTGCTCAAGTCTCAGCAGCTTCGCATACCACTTGGTGGGCTTGCCCTGGTAGTGGGTTTTGCGGCCTTTACGGTATTGCTCCTCCCAGATCCGATCCACCGCGTAGTATTTGGCTAGGCCCCGAAACCGCTTGTTCTCCAGCTGGGTATCGTAGTAGAGCCGCTGCTGGGGGAAGGCCTGCCGGTGGGCGAAAATACCCGTGCCGGTGCGCAGATACAGCACCGTAGCCCGTCGATCCGTCTTGGGACAGCGCATGTACCAGCGGTAGCCTCCCGCACCAGGAAGGTTGCCAGGCACGGCCTCCAGCGGCACCAGGTAGTCGTACTTCCTCTCGCTGTTGATGGTGTAGTGCAGGCGTAAGTAGCTATCCTGCTCGGGCCGGATGTGCGCCTCTATACCAATCGAGCCGGTGCGTTCCCCACGATTACTCCAATGCAGGGTACGGCTGTGCAGGCCCGGCTGCAACAGGCCCATCCGTCGCAGGTAGGTCAACTCCAAGCGTTGGACGCCTTCGCAGGTAGTCGGGTAGTTAGGGTAACGTGACATAGCGAAAGGCGGTAGCTGCAGGCTATTGCGTTAGAAAGTAATCTTTACATTTCTCCTTTAGAATAACCGAAATCCTTAAGGAACGTTCCTGCTATTCCTATTGCGTACTGTCAACGCTGCAGCCTTTGTAGCAGGCCTGGAGCCGCCGCCGCTACTTGCTGTTCCTGCTTGAGCAGCGCGGCGTGCCAGCGGGTGGGTTTGCCCTGGTAGAACAGCTTGCGGCCTGGGCGGTAGGCCTTATCGCATTGGCGATCCACCGAAAAGAGCTTGGTCAGCCCGCGGAAGCGCTTCGGCTCCAGCTGAGAGTCATAGTACAGACGTTGGGGCCCATAAGCCAAGCGATGAACGAATAAGCCATCGTAACGCATGAAGAGCACGGTGGCACGCCGACCGAATACGGGGCAGATCATGTAGTAGCGGTGGGCGCTCGCTCCGGGCAAGTTGCTGGCTGCGGCCTCCAGCTCAATCCGGTAATCATGTTTGGTTTTACTATTCGCAGTGTAGTGGAGCCGCAAATATGTTTCGTGTCCTGGCAGCAGGTGTATCTGGAGCGAAATACTGCCCGTTGGGTGGCCGCGGTTGCCCCAGCTGAGCGTGGTGGAGCGCACACCTGGCCGTAGGAGCCCAGATCGTAGCAGGTAGGAGAGCTCCAGCCGTTTGAGCTGATTGGCGGTGCTAGGGAAGGATGGATAACGGGGCATAAGCAGCGAAACAGGGTTGGCCAAGTCTTACTAAGTTAACCGAAATCCTTAGGGTATACTCCAGTTTTATCGTTGCGTTATCTTAGCCCTCTATTGCGTTATTCAAATTTCCCTTCTTCAAATTTTGGGTTCAAATTTCTGGCCCCCTGCATCCCCTACTATCGTCTTATTAACCTATCTGGGGTTATTTTTCACACCCCCTGCAAAATTTGCATACCCCCTGAAATTAGAGTTTTGCGGCACTATCTTCTTTCTACAGAAGCACCGCAAAACTTAGCCTCGCTAGTAGACAGGTTAGCCCGTATTCTGCCGTAATTTTCGGCTAATTCAGTTACAGTTGATGTTGGCCTACTCTCGGAGCTTGGGGGCTGTTCGGGCTCTGTCCTCCAAGGGGTGGGGGCTCTGTATCAGGGTGCTAAGACAAACTCGCGTAGTTCCTCAGGCACTCTTAAGAATGGGCGAACATCGAAGAGCTGCGGTACACATTGCAGCCTCTGAACACGCCGACGCATGTTATTTCGTAAATTGCTATCAGCGTTGCGACAACGTTTGGCCACCGCCTTCCCTCGCTCTTTTGGGCTACAAAACTTCGCGTTTGGGTTGTTGCCTGCGATTGGCCGACCACATGTTTGGCAGCAGCGCCGCAGGCAGGCATTCACTTCTACCTCCTTCCTCTCTTCATCTTCTTGGAAGGATACTAGGAGGTGGTGGGGGTGAGAACTCTTTATTCTGTTAAATGATACTGTTTCCGACTGACTACAAGTGTGGAAAATGGTATCAGTTTTGGTCTGCAACGCGGGTGCTACCAAGCTGGCAATAGCAGCCGGAAGCCGCTGGCTGTAAATGTCATTTTCCGTTCTCTTGTCCGACTCGCTAAGTAGTTGCTTGAACTTAGCCTTGTGGCGCTTAATGGTAATAGATGGTACTCTGGCCTCCTTCAACCCCCTCCAATATTTTGGACTACTGCCGGAGTATAGAAGGGCGGCGTCCTTGGGCCTCAGGCCAGTAAAATCAAGTGGTTTGTCCCGTACCACCTGTTCCCAATGACTCTGTAACGCAGCAGCTGCAGCAATATACAGCGCCGGGGTAGCTAGGTCAGCTAACGTGACATGTTCACAATCCAACATTGCCTGAATAGCTCGCGCTCGTTTGAGAACCAACTCATAACGCAGTCGGTATAGACCAGCCGGTAACGGGTTGTCGTGCCGAGCTGCCCATGCACCCTTATCATAGAACTTTACCCCATAGTCAGCATGGGTGGCGTAGTACTCTAACGGGCGGGCTACTCCAGCTGGTGGTTTCACTGCACAGAAGATGCTCTGCTTATGGTGTATCAACGATTCCAAGAAAGGGCGGGGCGAAACTGGTAAGTCAGTATCAATAGACATTTCCAACCCCACCAAGTCGAACCTTTCCGCTGGCAACCCTACAGCTCTGGCCAACTCAGGTACAATGGTCTGCATTGTAGCAAGCTCGAGCAACTGGGTGTTATGTCCGTAGGCGAAAGTAGGTAGTGTCACCTCCATTCTAAGGATTCCCTGCTCAGGATACAGGTTTAAGCGGACTCCTCTGTAGTCCCGTACTTGTGCACACCCCTTTTCATTTAGTACTCCATCCCAACTCGCGAAGGCATCTGAAGCTAAAACTGCTTGTGTTTCTTCTGGTTGCAATTCCTTCGCTACTGCTCTAGTGTTGTCGAACATTGGGATAGGTGATCACCCGAAACAAGAAGCCCCCCAAGCCCTGGTGCGAATCAGGGTGGAGGGCTTGCCTCTTGTCTCCAGTGGAGAGGTTGAGGTGTTACGACAAGCACGGTTCGCACGCCATGCATACCCCTAAGAGTGATACACGAAGATACGGAATACAAGGCAGTTAAGGCCGAGTTAGACTACTGTTTTTAGCTAAGTTCTCAAAGAATTAGTCTTGTACTATGTATAGCTTATGCATATTATGCACATAATGCATATAATATGCATGAAGAGTATTTTGCTCCTTGTATTGTAGGTTCGTCATTAGAGAAGCATCTTCACCCTTACTTTGCTTCTCCTTGTTAGATTCGTTCTATGCATATATTAACCTTTGCCAACAGAAAAGGCGGTGTTGCTAAGAGCACCAGCGTTTGGGCTGTTGGCCATTGCTTGGCGCACCAGTTTGGCAAACGTGTGCTCCTAGTGGATTGCGACCCACAGAGAAACTTGACCATGTGTTTGCCTACTGTTGGCAAAGAGAGGCATCTAGCCCAGGTCGCAGAGGGAAAGGCAACACTCGCTCAAGTTATGCAGCCCGTTGGCGAAAGGCTCTGGCTGGCTCAAGCCTCCGAGCCTTTGGCTGCAGCTGAGAAGATCTTAGGTGCAGATATCGCCTACCCTATGCTGTTCCGCAACAACCTTGATGGGCTAGATAGCTTGGTCGATTATATCATCTTCGACACCAGCCCTTCACCTAATTCTCCATTGGCCTTGGCAGCAATGACCGCTTCCACCAGAGTATATGTACCAGTTCAACCGGAGTACTTTGCATTCGAAGGATTACAGAGCTTATTAGACATTGTTGAGCGCATTCGCAAGAACTACAGCCCTCAACTGAGGGTGGGCGGGTTGTTCTTAACCAAATATGCCCGAAGTTACCGCCGCAGCCTGCACCATGAATTTGTTGATATGATGAAGGAGCATGAGCAGCTAGGGCCGCTAGTGATGCAAACTTCCATTAGAGAAAATGTAGCAATAGCAGAGGCCCAGGTGCAGCGCAAGAGCTTGTATGAGTGGGCCCCTACCTCAAATGCGTTTCAAGACTATGAAGCTCTAACGAAAGAGATCATGGTTTCCTTGTCTGCATAATGCATATTGTATGCATGAACCATACTAGCTGTATCATATGGCCGCAAAACCGAAACTAGGCTTACGTGGCTTAGTATCCAACCAACCGACAAACCCTGACGAGTTGCTGTTAGGTACCTCCACTCCAGAGGTGGGGAAGCAAATGGAACCCGGGGAGGTGCCTAGCAAGATTCGTTTCACGAATACATTACCCGTTGAAACCTTCCGTCGCCTGCATCAACTCTCCTTCTGGGCACGTGAGGACATGAGCAGTATTTTAGACGTGGCCTTGACTACCTATTTTGAGCAGCACCTGGAGGCTGATCGGCCTTTACCTGAAAAGGAACGGGTGAAGCGTAAGCTGCCATAGTAACTCTTGTAGCCACTGCCTCTATAGTGGTGGCAATTCTTCCGTAGTTGCGCAAAGAGTTTAACGCTGGCTGTACGTTGGATGTCTTGTCAGTCCTTCTCCTTTTAAAAAAACATTCAAAAGAAGCAGAAGTACTTCTGTTCTTCTTAATTCTTCTTTCTTCTATTCTTCTAGCAGGCCTAACTATCTAATAGTCAAGTAATAGAGGGTCTTATCTACGGAAGGATTGCCACCGTACTACGGAAGGGTTGCCACCGTGCTACGGAAACATTGCCACTATCTACGGAAGGATTGCCACCGTACTACGGAAACATTGCCCCACCTACGGAAACTATATCTATTTCTTCCGTAGATGTTCCTACTTTGCGGGTCACTGCTCAACTATGGAACCTATTCTATATCCCCAAGCCCGGCAAGCCAACGTATTAGTTCGTGCGCCGCTGAAGCTGACGCACATGGAAGCCCGCATTTTTGCGCTGGCCTTAGGATGCATAAGCGATAAACATACCGAGCTACCTGAGATACGCATTCCCATTAAGCGGGTGCTAGCTACTAAAGGCGGATCTGGATACGATCAGGTTGACGAAGCCTGTAAAGGTCTGATGGGCAAAGTAGTTGAACTGAAGTTGAAGTCTGCTGCCGGCAAGGACAAACGCCGCAGCCAGAAGTATGGCATTATTAGCTTCATGGATTTGGATGAAGGAACAGGTATGTTGGCCGGTAACTTTGCCCCGGAGATTAAGCCGTTCTTACTGCAGTTGGCCAACCAATTTACCAAGGTGGAGATTGAAACCTTGCTGACATTGAAGAGCGCGCATGCGCACCGGCTCTATTGGCTGTTAACTAGCTGGGATGATGTAGGCACTTGGGAAACGGATTTAGATTCTTTTCGCAATCAAATACTTGGGGATGATCTTGATACAGCCTACACGATCTTCTACGACTTTAAACGCTACGTACTCGAGCCGGCCGTTAAGGAACTGCACGGCTTAGGCTGGATGGTAGAGTATAAGGTGAAGAAGGAAGGCAAAAAGGTTGGCAAGCTAATCTTTACTATTCCCAAGCATATAGGTGCTAATGAGGGGCCGTTAGCCCGGGTTATTGCCCTTCCTACCAGCACCCAAGGCAAAAGACCTAGCAAAGTGGCACAGCCTCAGTTAGATCTTCCCTCGGAGCACCCCACCCTACAGCAGCGTATTACCGGGCGCTTGGCTAAGCTCATGGTTACCGAAACTCAGATACGCACAATACTGGAGTACCTAGGAGATGATGAAACGCAAATGGCTAGGCTCCTGAAGATTACTCACCCCGTGCTAACCAGTCACGAAACCAAGAGCAAGGTATATGACAACCTAGGCGGGCACACTGTCAATCTGCTAAAGAGCGAGTTCCGGGGCCTCTTCGCGAAGCTGTAGCTCAGCACCTACGCTGGAGCCAGTCAACAAAATGCAAATCCATTGCTAGACGCCGAATAGCACTTCGGGCATAAGTCGGGTATAACGTACATTATGTTAAGCAACTATTCCGCGAAGGGAGCCAGCCCGCAGCGGGCCGTTTTCCCTTTCCTGTCCCATTAGAGTGCCATCGATAGTTGCAAGCAATCTGTTAATATTGCTCCTTGACTATTTCTGAATAAATTCATCAGCTAAGAATATGGGACGTCTCCTACACCACATAACTCAATTTTTGATAGGCCTAGCTCGCAGTATTGCTTGCAGTATGGGTATCCAT
>NZ_FWWW01000055.1 GCF_900176135.1 Hymenobacter roseosalivarius DSM 11622
GAACTGCTTAGTTGGGCCGCAACAGCACCAGGCGCTGATGCTGCCCCAGCATCTGGGCCGTGTACACGCCGTTGGGTAAAGGCTGTCCGTTCTGGTCGTTGGCGTTCCAGACTTGCGAATGCTCCCCAGGGGTGGAGGCCAGGGCGAACGTGCGTACCACCTGGCCGCGGGTGTCGCGGATGGTTAGCGGATACTGGCCGGGCGTATGCAGGGTGTAATTGAGCGTAGTTTGGCTGCCAAAAACCCGGTCGCTGGGGGCGCCTAATGTCAAGGGCTCGGGAGCGGCGTGGGAAGCAGTGGAGGGTAAGCGCAGGCCTTGAATGGAAATAGTAAGCGGCTGGTTCTGCCAGCGCGTCTGCACGTGCAGCGTTTGGCTGGCGGCTTCATAGCGCCAAGCGTCGGCAGGGGCGGGCTGGCCAGCTACCAGCACGGCCGTAGGCGCGGATACCACGCGCGGAAGTAGCAGTTCAATTACGCGGCTGGGGGGTATTTGGGCGTAGCCCTGGTCGCTGGCAGTCAGGCGAATATCGGTTTGGGCAGCCGTGGTAGTACCGGCGAAGGTCAGCAGTTGAAATTGCCCCCCAGCCAGGGCCTGAGCCGATTTGCCGTCATCTTCATACAAGGTAAAGCTGGAGCGGGGTACGCTATAATCGGCGTAAAAGCGCACGCGCAGGGTATCGGTGTGGTAGCGGGCCGTGGTGTTGACGTAGGGCGCCAGCGGCAGGAAAGCGCCGGCGCGCACCAGCAGCGGCACGTGCTCTAGGGGCGCGTTTCTGCCCACAATTTGCCCCCCAGCCAGGGTTTCGTGGGTGTAAAAATCAATCCAGGTACCGGCGGGCAGTTGCACATTGCGCCGCCGCTGGGCGGGCTGCACCACCGGCGCCACCAGCAGGTTCGGGCCGAGTAAGTATTGATCATTCACGTTGCCGAGCTGCTCGTTGGCTGCGCCGGTGGCCTCGTAGTTCATGGGGCGTACCAAGGGCGCGCCGCTTTGCGAGTTTTCCCAAGCCAAGGTATAGAGGTAAGGCAGTAGCTCGTAGCGCTGACGCGCAGCAGTACGCACAATGCTTTTGTAGGGCTCGGGGTAATAGTAGGGCTCGGGCGGCACGCCTTCGCCGTGGGGCCGCATAATGGGGCAGAGCGCCGCCATTTGCAGCCAGCGCGTGTACAGCTCCGGGTCGATGGGGCCTACGCAGAAGCCGCCGGCATCGGAGTGCATGTAGCCCACGCCCCCCATGCCCACGCTCAGCATAATGGGAATCTGGGCCTGAAAGCCCGACCACGACCGGTTGATATCCCCTGACCAGGGAAATACGCTGTTGCGCTGCATCCCCGCCCAGCCCGAGCGGGCCAGGTTGAACAGGCGCTCCTGCGGGTATTCCTGAGGGTAGTTTTCGGCAAAAATGCTGGCCCAAGCCTGTCCGTAAGCGTTGTGCACCTGGCGAGTGGGGCCAAGTACGTGGTGCATCTGCTCGGGGTGGTTCTCGGGCTCGCCCAGGTCGCTCCACCAGCCGCCCACGCCTTCCATTTTGCGTTTTTTGTAGTAGCTCCACAGCCACTGGCGGGCGCTGGGCTTAAACATATCGAGCAGGGAAGCCGGCCCGGCCCAGAACGAAGCCACCGTGAAAGGTCGCCCCACGGAGTCCGTCCCGATCAGGCCCTGGGTGCGCACAGTGGAGTCGTTGCGGGAGGCGCGCATCACGTAGGGCTCCGAAATCAGAATGGTTTTGACGCCGATGGAGTCCAGGCCGCGCATCATGGCGGCGGGCTTGGGGAACTTCTGGTAGTTCCAATCGAGGTTGCCCTGATCTTTCGTGGTGCCAAACCAGTACAAGTCCAGCACCAGCGCATCCAAGGGAAATCCTTCGCGGCGCATGCGGCCAGCTACGGCTTCCGTTTCGGCCTGAGACCGGTAGCCAAATCGGCTCTGAATCAGGCCCAGCGCCCAGCGCGGCGGCAGCGGTTGGCGCCCCGTAAGGGCCGTGTAGCGGTCCAGAATAGTAGCGTACGAGTCGCCGGCCACCAGAAAATAGCCTAGGCTGCGCAGGCTTTCACCCCCATACTCCAGGACGTTTTTGGTAGTCGCGCCCAGGTCGAGGTAACCGGCCGTATGGTTGTCAAAAAACACGGCGTAGCCCCGGCTCGATACTACCACGGGCAGGCTCAGGTTGAGGTTTTCGGTGCCGTTTTGATACCCATAGCGGGCCTGGTTGTACAGCTCCAGTCGCCGCCCCCGCCGGTCCAGCGGTAAGGCGCGCGCGCCGGTGCCGTAGAGTTGTTCGCCGGGTTGCAGGCGCAAGCCCACGCCTACGCTTCCCGGCCCCGAACTACCCGTCGCTACCCGCCGAAATGCCCCCCAGGCCTCCGAAGCTAGCGTGTCGAGGCCCCGCAGCAGGTGCACGCGCAATGGTTTTTTGCTAACCACCACCTGTAGGTTTTCGGTTAAATCAAGCGTTAGGGCCTGGCTGCTTGCACGCACGCCGGTAGTCAGGCCGGCGGCCGGGATAGTCACCACGCTCACCGACGAATCGGGCCGTACGGGGCTGCCAGCGGGAAAATACTCGATGCGCACCACGCCCGTTGCCCAGGGGCGCACCCGCAGCGTGGCCCCATCGGTAGCCCGAATGCTGAGCTGGCCGGCGCTATACTGGTGCGAGCGGTAGGCGGCAATCGACTGAGCGGGAGCCGCGGGGCGCGGAAACGGGTCTTGGGTGGGCGGACCATCAGCTTCGCGCTGCCCGTAAGCTCGCAGGCTGAGCACAGCCAAAAGTGGGAGGATGCTGAAGCGGAAAAAAGATTGCATAGGGTGGGGCTTGGCAGAGCAAGATACAGGATGCAGTTGGGTTGGAAATACCCCTGCCACAGCTCATATGGAAGCCGGCCAGAGGCCGTCTTTGGCGGTCGGCGCGCTACCCCGCCCGACGGCATCGGGATGATGTAAGTAAGCACCCCGGAATGGCGGACTACTATTGCCCGCCTTAACAAAAAAGTAACGGCCGCTTTTGACAAAAGCGGCCGTTACTTTTTTTATTTCTAGTGGCTGATGCTGTGTAGTGCCGCCTATTTGCTGCCAGGAGTCGCTGGGGAGCAAATTAGACTTTAAGAACGCTATAAAGTCACTTATATGCCGCTTAACAGGGAAGCTTTTGATTTGTTTTTAAGTATCTGATAGTGAATATGTTGCACATAATTATGTACGGGCTTAATCTCAACCGCACGAAAGCTGGCTCGTAAGCTCAGCATCTACCAACCAAAACCCACTACCATTATGCAAGATTCAGGCAATCCTTCCGGCACCGCTCAATTAGATGCTACTATTCAGGCCCTGCAGGGCGGCGACCTCGCCGGATTAGCCCCCCAGGCGGGCGCCAACATTCAAAGCTGGATCAGCACGCTCCAGAACTCTAATAACGGGCAGCTTTCGGGCATCGCCTCCGAGTTGGAGCGCCTTAATGATGCTCTGTCAGGCAGCTCACCCGATACCATGCAGGTGCAGCAGTCGCTACGCACTCTGGGCGAGCACACGACCCGCGCTGCTGAGTCGGCCGACCCAGGTGCTCAGGACAAAGTGCGTCAGCTAGGTCAGGCCCTCAGCTCAGCTGCTAGCCAGATTCGCTAAGCGTTAATTTGCCCCCCGCAAATCAGACTGCCGCTACAAGGTGATAGTTTGATTTGCGGGGGGCAAATCGGCTTCTGTACTTGTTCTTTAGTAAGCCTTTCTCTGCTATGTCAACATCCGCGAATAACCTCGCCCACCTCGATTCGACCCTCAACTCCCTTAGTGGTGGTCTGCACGAAGCCCGCCAATGCGCTACTCGCAGCGTCAACAGCTGGATTGATACTCTCAAGGTTAGCGCCGACGCTAGGTTGAATGGCGTGGCCCGCGAGCTGGAAAACCTTAAGGATCTACTCGCTTCGCCCATGCCCGACACCACGCAGCTCAGCCAGTCGCTCACGAAGCTGGGCGAGCATACTACCAAAGCCGCCGCTGGTGCCGACGGTGCCACGACCGACAAGCTCCAGCAGTTAGGCCAAATGCTCAGCAGCGCGGCCAGTCAGTTGAAGTAAAATTCCGATTTGAGGAAGTGAGAAGGGGGTGATCAGACGCAATTTCGTAGCGTCTGATCACCCCCTTCTTTTTGCATTAAGCCTACTTCCAAAACTCGTCATGCAGAGCGGTAGCGAAGCGTCTCGCCTGCGGACGTTGTCATGCTAATCAACGAAGCGAGCGGGATGTTTCGCTACCGCTCTGCATGACGAGTTTTGGTGCGCAATGAATGCTAAACCCTAGTAATCTCAGTAACCCATTGCCTTGTCGTCGCCTCTTGGGTCGGCGCCGCCTTGCAGGTGCCCATCGGGCAGCACGCGGATGGCATCGACGCGGCCCCAGGCACTACGGGGGTTGATCTTATAGCCGCGTCGCTGCAACGTGTCGCGGGCGGCCGGGAGGAGGGCATTTTCCTCGGCGTCAATCTGGTCGGGTAGCCACTGGTGGTGCAGGCGCGGCACCGATACCGCCTGCTGCATGCTCATGCCATAGTCGAGTACATGGATAATGGTTTGGAGCACACTGGTGATGATTGTGCTGCCGCCGGGTGTGCCCACTACCATGAACAGTTTGCCAGCCTGCGTAACGATAGTCGGCGTCATGGACGAAAGCATGCGCTTACCGGGCTCAATGGCGTTGGCGGTGCCGCCCACCAAGCCGTAATAGTTGGGCACGCCGGCTTTTACCGAGAAGTCATCCATCTCATTGTTCAGCAAAAAGCCCGCGCCGGCCACTACCACTTTGCTGCCGTAGCTGCCATTAAGCGTAGTAGTGCACGATACGGCATTGCCGGCAGCATCCACGATGCTGTAATGGGTGGTTTGGTCGCTTTCGTACACGGGCAGGCCCGCGCCGGCTTGGACCTCAGAGGAAGGAGTAGCCCGCCCATTATTTTCCAGCGTGCCCATGCGATTCTTCACGTAGTTGGAGTCGGTGAGCTGGGCTACGGGCACTTGGCCGAAGTCCGGGTCGCCGAGGTAAGTGGCGCGGTCGGCATACACCCGGCGCTCGGCTTCCGTGATATAATGCACGGCCAAAGGTGAATGCCAGCCGGCGGCGCGCAAATCGTAGGGCTCCAGCATTTGCAGCATTTGCAACAAAGCCACGCCGCCGCTGCTGGGTGGGGGCATCGCAATCAGATCGTAGCCCCGGTAGCTGCCGCGCAAGGGCGTGCGCCATTTGGGCTGATACTTCAGCAAATCCTGCTCGGTAATGATGCCGCCGCCCCGCTGCATCTCCGTCACGATTAATTTGGCCGTTGGGCCCTGGTAGAAGCCCGCCCGGCCCTGGTCGCGGATGCGCTCCAGAGTGCGGGCCAGGTCGGGGTAGCGAATGGTGTCGCCAGCCTGCCAGGGGCGCTTATCTCCATCGGGCCGCACATAAGCGGGCGTATTCTTGGGATTGTACTTAATGAAATCTGGCCGGGTGCGGTTGAGGCCAGCAGCTTCTTTACCCGTGAGCACCACCCCGCGACGAGCCAATTCTACGGCGGGCTGCACGAGGTCGGTCCAAGGGAGCTTACCCAGCTTCTGGTGCACGGTTACCATGCCAGCCACCGTACCCGGCACGCCTGCCGCCAGGTGGCCCGCCGTACTCAGATCAGTGATGATATTGCCTTGCTTATCCAGGTACATGTCGCGGTTGGCGGCGCTGGGGGCCATTTCCCGGAAATCGAGCGCGCCTATGCTGCCCTCGTACCCCCGATACAGAAAGAAGCCGCCGCCGCCGAGGTTGCCGGCCGTGGGGAAAGCCACCGCCAGGGCAAACTGGACCGCCACGGCCGCGTCGTAGGCGTTACCGCCTTTCTGTAGTACTTCCAAGCCAATGCGCGAGGCCTCCGGGTGCGCCGACACGACCATCGCCTGGGCCGTGATGAGGCCCGGCTCGGAGGGTGGCAACGGTGCCGCCAGTGTGTTTTTGGGGGCGACGGAGGCGGTTGGCGTGGTGGTGGTGCAGGCCAGCAGCGCCAACAAGGCAAAAGAGTAAAAGCGAGACTTCATGCAGGTAAGATAGGGCTTACAGCCGTTACCAAGCTTTGTGCCTCTTTTAGTAATATAGAACCGATAGAATATATATTTTAAAAGAAGGCAAAAACTGCCCCCAGCAGGGCGGACTACGTTGAAAAGATGAAAAATAAGGCAGCTTTCAGTAGCTTAAGAACCGAACTGCCCCGCTAGGGTCGTTTCCCGCTAAGGAGCAGGCGATAATCCGGCGGTAATGATAGTTTTGCCTAAACTCCAGTTGCGCTATGAAAACTCCTGACCTCACCGCTGCCCCTACCACCGTTCTGCCTCTCGTGCGGCAGGACTCCTGGCTCGAACCCTACGAACCCGTGCTGCTGGCGCGGCAAGAGCGCCTGCGGCAGCGTTTGCAGGAAATTGAGCAGTCGCACGGTTCCCTCAGCAAGTTTGCCACCGCTCACCAGCAATTGGGCCTTAACTACGACGCCCGCCGCCGCGGGTACTGGTATCGGGAGTGGGCACCGGCGGCTGAGGGACTGTTCTTGGTGGGTGATTTCAACGGCTGGGACCGCGCCGCTACTCCCTTGAACAAGGGGGAAAATGGCGTGTGGGAGGTGTTTTTGCCAGATAAAGAGTACAAAGACCGACTCACGCACCACAGCCGCTACAAAGTGCACGTAGTGACAAGCCAAGGGGCAAAAGACCGCCTGCCGGCTACGCTACGCCGGGCCGTGCAGGACCCCGACACCAAAGATTATACCGGTCAGGTGTGGCGCCCCGAAGCTCCCTTCACCTGGACCGATCAGAAGTTTCGCATTGCCAACTACGTACGCGAGCCCTTCATTTATGAGTGCCACGTCGGTATGGCTACCGAGGAAGGGAAGGTGGGGAGCTACCTGGAGTTTGCCGAAAAAGTGCTGCCCCGAGTCCAGACGTTGGGTTACAACTGCCTACAGCTTATGGCCGTGATGGAGCACCCGTACTATGGCTCCTTTGGCTACCATGTGGCCAATTTCTTCGCCGTATCGTCGCGGTTTGGCACGCCCGAGGAGCTGAAGCACCTGATAAATGAAGCGCATAACAGGGGCATCGCGGTGCTGCTGGACGTGGTGCACTCACACGCCGTGAAGAACGAGGCCGAAGGGCTTGCTGATTTTGATGGTTCCGGGGGGCAATATTTCCACGCCGGACCTCGCGGCAACCATCCCGGCTGGGATTCCAAGCTATTTAACTACGGGCAGCCGGAGGTGCAGCAGTTTTTGCTGTCCAACCTGCGCTACTGGCTGGAGGAGTTTCACTTCGATGGCTTCCGCTTCGATGGCGTGACGTCCATGCTCTATCACCATCACGGTGAGGGCGTGGCTTTTAGTACCTACGCGCAATATTTTGGCCCCGAGGCCGATGAAGATGCTATTCTCTACCTTCAACTGGCTTCCACGCTGGTGCAGGAAATAAAGCGCGGCGCCTTGCTTATTGCCGAAGATATGAGCGGCCTGCCCGGCTTATGCCGGCCTATCAGCGAGGGCGGCATAGGCTTCAACTACCGCCTGGCCATGGGCATTCCCGATTACTGGATTAAGCTGCTCAAGCACCGCCGCGACGAAGACTGGAACCTGGGCGAGCTGTGGTACACGCTCACCAACCGCCGCGTAGGTGAGAAAACGGTGGCCTACGCTGAGTCGCACGACCAAGCGTTGGTGGGAGACAAAACCTTGTCTCACTGGCTGATGGATGCTGCCATCTATACCCACATGCATCACGCAGACCCTGACCCGGTAGTAGCCCGTGGCATGGCACTGCACAAGATGATTCGTCTGATTACACTAGCGCTGGGAGGTGAAGCCTATCTCACCTTTATTGGCAACGAGTTCGGTCATCCTGAGTGGGTAGACTTTCCCCGTCAGGGCAATGACTGGAGCTACCACTACGCCCGTCGGCAGTGGTCATTGGCCGATAACCCGGAGCTTAAATATCAATACTTGCTGGCCTTCGACCAGGCAATGATCGGCATGGCCAAATCGCGCCGCCTGCTGGGGGCTGCTCATGCCCATCTACTCAACAATGACCCTGAAAATCAAGTGCTCATCTTCGAGCGTGGGGGGCTAATTTTCGTGTTCAACTTCCATGTGGAGCGCAGCATTCCCGACTACCGCTTTTTCGTGCCCGCGCCGGGCCGCTACCGGGTTATTCTGTCCTCCGATTCGCCTCAGTTCGACGGCTTCAACCGCGTGGATGATGCCCTGATCTACGAAACTTTTCAAGAGCATAAAGTAGCTGAATTGAGCCTGTACATAACGAGTCGCACGGCTTTGGTGCTGGCGCGGGGGTAAGTTTTTGGGGAGCCACGTAATAGATTGCGATAAAGAAGAAATAAAATGTTGTGATGTGCTTCTTATATAAATAGGACTTACGCGGTTGCCTGTGGGAAATCGCCTCTACTGCCCCTGGGGGGCTTTTTTCAGGTTGCCACCGTCGCTTTTGTGACTATAGTACCTGCTTGATTTTCAATATCTGTTATTTCAGCCGCGTACCTCCTGATACATAGGAGGTACGCGGTTGGGGTTTTCGTATTTTAGATACTGAACGCGCCCACAATCCTGGCGGAGGATTACATCCGCGTGGTCCACCACGGTGGCAAATACGGTGTGCAGGAGGTGTGCAGAGGCGGATTCGGGTAAGCCCGTCATCGCCTGCAACTGGCCTCTACAGGCCAGAAGAACCGTATACTTCATCAGGCAAATTTCGGCAACAATCCACTAGTCGGTATAAGCTATAGTATTAACACCCTTCTGGTTTTCTTATGCGTTGGGTATAATTTATCGGTAATCCATTTGGACGGTTTCCCTTATCTTTCTTGCCTCAATCTCCTTTTCACTCATCCAAGTTCCTATGAAAAACCTGAATAGTCTGACGCTGGCCGCCGTGGCCGCAGTGAGCCTCGCCTGGGCCGGGTGTAGCTCGTCGAAGACGCCGACTACCTCGGATACCGCTTCGACCACTTCGCCCGCCACGACTACTACTGAGGTGCCCGTGGTGAAGGGCGTGGGCCTGGACCCGGCTAATATCGATTCGTCGGTGCAGCCCTGCGACAACTTCTTTCAGTACGCCTCGGGGACCTGGCTTAAGAACAACCCGATTCCAGCTGCCGAGTCGCGCTGGAGCTCCTGGAACACACTCATCAATCAGAATGAGGCTGTAATGCGCCAAATTCTGCAGGAGGCTGCCGCCAACACCAGCGCCGCCAAAGGTTCTAACGAACAGAAAGTAGGCTATTTTTACGCCTCGGCCATGGATTCGGCGGCTATTGAAGCGGTTGGCTTAAAGCCCATTCAGCCCGAGCTGAACCGAATTGCCGCCATCAAGGATCTGAAAGGTCTGCAGGCGGCACTGGCGCGGCAGCAGATGCTGCGGACCCGCTCCGTATTCGGGGCTGGCGTGGCCCAGGACCGCAAAATCAGCACGCAGTATGCGGTGTATCTGTCGCAGGGCGGCCTGAGCCTGCCCGACCGCGACTATTATCTGAAAGAAGATGGGCGCTCCAAAACCATCCGCACGGCTTACATGACATATTTGACCAATATGTTTAAGCTGCTGGGCGATAATGAGGCAACGGCCGCCAGGAACGCTAACACCGTGATGCGTCTGGAAACACGGCTGGCGAAGGCCTCAAAGGACCGCGTAGCGATGCGCGACCCGTACGCCAACTACAACAAAATGACGGTGGCCGAGGCCAACAAGCAATTCCCGAACATGAACGTGCCCGGCATGTTGCAGCAGCTAGGCGTGGGTTCAGCGAAGGAGGTAATCGTAGGGCAGCCTGATTTCCTGAAAGAAGCCAGCACGGCGCTGAAATCGGAGCCGCTGGCCGATTGGAAAACCTATCTGCGCTGGCACGTAGTATCGTCGGTAGCCGATGCGTTGCCAAAATCATTCAACGATGAGTCATTCCGCTTCACGCAGGTACTGACGGGTGCCAAAGAGCAGCAGCCGCGCTGGAAGCGCATGCTGCGCTCGACCGACGGTGCGCTGGGCGAAGCATTCGGCCAGCTCTACGTGGATAAGGCTTTCACGCCTGAAACCAAGGAGAAAGCCCTGGAAATGGTCAGTAACATCCGCGAGGCAATGTCGGAGCATATTCAGCAGCTGGAGTGGATGAGTGCGGCCACCAAGACGGAAGCCCAGAAAAAGCTCGACGCCTTCGTGGTGAAAATCGGTTACCCCGATAAGTGGAAAGACTACTCGGCGCTGAATATCTCGCGCGAGTCGTTTTTGCAAAATACGCTCAACGCCCGGATGTGGGATTATAAGTACAATGTGAGCAAGTTTGGCAAGCCCATCGATCGGGGCGAGTGGGGCATGACGCCGCCCACAGTGAATGCGTACTACAACTCTTCGCTGAACGAGATTGTGTTTCCGGCTGGCATCATGCAACCGCCGTTCTTCGATCCGAAGGCCGACGACGCGGTGAACTACGGCGGCATGGGCGCGGTAATCGGTCACGAAATCACGCACGGCTTCGACGACCGGGGCCGCCAGTCCGATGCGGAAGGCAACCTGCGCGACTGGTGGACGAAGGAAGATGCCGAGAAGTTCACGCAGCGCGCCGACATGGTGGGTGCGCAGTACAGCGCCTTCACGCCCCTCGACTCGGTATTTGTGAACGGCAAACTGACGATGGGCGAAAACCTCGCTGACTTTGGCGGCCTGAACATTGCCTTTACTGCCCTGCAGAAGCAGCTGAAGAAGAAGTATCCGAACGGAGATGTGCCTAAGTACGACGGCTTTACGCCCGAGCAGCGCTTCTTCCTGTCGTGGGCTCAAATCTGGCGCACCAACGCCCGGCCGGAGTATCTACGTCAGCAGGTTTTGACCGATTCGCACTCACCCGCGCAGTACCGCACCAATGGCCCGCTGATGAACATGCCCCAGTTTTACGAGGCATTTGGCTGTAAGGAAGATGCCAAAATGGTACGTGCCCAGAATCAGCGCGCCCGCATCTGGTAACAACCGGCTTGGTTTAATTCATGCATAAAAAAGGCCCCCATAACCTCGTGGGGGCCTTTTTTATGCTATCAGACTCTGTGCCTTCCTTCCACGCTCCAGCTTTTTCTTTATCTTTCTTCACCGAATTATCTATTTCCTCTCTTTTTTGCATTTCCACCCACTTATGAAAAAACAGAAAAGCCTGACCCTGGCTATGGTAGCCGCGACCGGGCTGGCCATGGCTAGCTGCGCCACCAGTACCCCACCAGCCACCACCGACACCACCGCAACTACAACTACTGCCCCAGCCGGAGAGGCGATGGTAAAAGGCGTGGGGCTGGATGTAGCTAACCTCGATAAGACGGCTGATCCTTGCCAGGATTTTTTTCAGTACGCCAGCGGCAACTGGCTGAAAAACAACCCGATTCCCGCCGCTGAGTCGCGCTGGGGCAGCTTCAACGAGCTAGCCGATAAGAACAACGCCGTGATGCGGCAAATTCTGGATGAGGCCGCCGCCAACACCAGCGCCGTCAAAGGTTCTAACGAACAGAAAGTAGGCGACTACTACTACACGGCTATGGACTCTATGGCCATTGAAAAGGCCGGAATTACCCCTCTGAAGCCGGAACTGGACCGCATTGCGGCCGTGAAGGACCTGAAGGGTTTGCAAGCATTACTGGCACGCCATCAGATGCTGCGCACTGGCGCCTTCTTCGGCGCTTACGTGGGGCAGGATGACAAGATCAGCACCCAGTATGCTGTCAGTCTGTACCAAGGCGGCCTGAGCTTACCCGACCGCGACTACTACCTGAAGGACGACGCTCGTTCCAAAGCCATCCGCACGGCTTACCAGACGTATTTGACCAATACGTTCAAGCTGGCCGGTGACAATGAGGCCGCCGCCGCCAAAAACGCGGCGACGGTCATGCGCATTGAGACGCGCCTCGCCAAAGCCAGCAAAGCCCGTGTGGAGCTGCGCGACCCGTATGCTAACTACAACAAAATGACGGTGGCCGAAGCCGGTAAGCAATTCCCAAACCTGGGTTTGCCTACGCTGTTGGCTACCAGCAAGTTGGGTGCCGCCAAGGAAGTAATTGTAGGGCAGCCTACTTTCTTCAAAGAAGCCAGCACCCTGATGAAGGATTCGCCGCTGGCCGACCTGAAAACCTACATGCGCTGGCATTTCGTGACTTCCATGACCTCGGCGCTGCCCAAGTCGTTCGTAGCTGAGTCGTTCCGCTTCAACCAGGTGCTCAGTGGTGCCAAGCAGCAGCAGCCGCGCTGGAAGCGGATGTTGCGCGCTACCGACGGCGCGTTGGGCGAAGCGTTCGGCCAGCTCTACGTGGACAAGGCTTTCACGCCCGAAGCCAAGGCCAAGGCGCTGGAAATGGTAAATAACCTGCGGGCCGCTTTCTCGGAGCACATTCAGAAGAACACCTGGATGAGCGCCACTACCAAGGCCGAAGCGCAGAAAAAGCTGGACGCCTTCACGGTGAAAATTGGCTATCCGGATCAGTGGAAGGACTATTCAGCCCTGACCATCAGCCGCGATTCGTACGCCCAGAACGTGATTAATACCCGCATCTGGGGCTTCAATGACAACGTGGGCAAGTTCGGGAAGCCCATCGACCGCAAAGAGTGGGGCATGACGCCGCCCACGGTGAATGCGTACTACAATCCGTCGATGAATGAGATTGTATTCCCGGCTGGCATCATGCAACCGCCGTTCTTCGATCCGAAGGCGGATGACGCCGTGAACTATGGTGGTATGGGCGCCGTAATTGGCCACGAGCTAACTCACGGCTTCGACGACCAAGGGCGGCAGTACGACGCCGAGGGCAACCTGCGCGATTGGTGGACGAAGGAAGATGCCGAGAAGTTTGAAGCCCGCGCGGCCATCGTAGGCGCGCAGTACAACGCTTTCTCGCCCCTCGACTCGGTATTTGTGAACGGCAAGCTGACCATGGGCGAAAACCTCGCCGACCTCGGCGGCCTGAGCATTGCCTACACCGCTTTGCAGAAGCAGCTGGAAGGCAAGCCTAAAACCAAAATCGACGACCTGACGCCGGAGCAGCGTTTCTTCCTGGCGTGGGCCCAGATCTGGCGTACTAATGCCCGCCCCGAATACCTGCGTCAGCAGGTGATGACCGATCCGCACTCGCCGGCGCAGTTCCGTACCAATGGTCCGCTCCAGAATATGCCACAGTTCTTCGAAGCCTTCGGCTGCAAGGACGACGCGAAAATGGTGCGTGCTGAAACCAAGCGCGCCATTATCTGGTAAAGCATTTGGCTTCCGAAGTACACCAAAAAGGCGGCCCGCACTACGCGAGCTGCCTTTTTTTGCTAGCATAAGCGAGCCATAGTAGACCTCATAATAAGTAGAGGCTGTTATTAAAAATCGCCCCCCCCAGAAGCTTATGAAAAACCAATTGTTGTCGCGGCTACGGTATTTTTTGTCTGGTATAGTCTTCTTGCTTGTACTACTGGCCGGCTGTCAGAGTGCAGAAGAAAAGCTACAGGATCATCTTGCTAATCCGAAAACCGGTGATGTGTATGTGGTGAGCTACCAGCCCGCGGGCAGTACCAAGCCTAGTTATTTCTATTACCAGCTCGTCCGCTTCACCACCGATAGCGCCCATTTTCACCCTGCCCGCCGTGAAGTGCCTGCTGCGGATATAAGCCTGGAAAAGGAGCCGGATTTATTCAATCCTGATGCTATCAAAAGCTTCTCGCGCCAGGAGCTGCGGGAGTTTACCCAGGCCCAGCAAGGCGACGCCTATAAGATTCTGCTCACCACTATTCGCCGTGAGTAGATAAATCAGAGCATCAAAAAAAGTCAAAATAGCCAGTCATGCAGAGCGGAGCGAAGCATCTCGCGTGCTGATGCTGCTGTACAATAGGCGGTCATGCTGAGAAACCGAAGCATCTCTCCCGCTTCGGTTGATTAGTAATCAGTAGAGATACTTCGACAAGCGGACGCTAAATCAAGCATGGCCGGCTGCTTTAGTTCGGTTACCACTCCAACGACTGCACGCAAGGTACTTCGCTCCGCTCTGCATGACCGGCTGGAGTTAGGATGCTGGGGTCATGGTTCTATTTTACTTCTCTGCTACTTCCGCTTTGATGGGTACGTCTTTTAGCGGCCATTTATAAGGATCAACGGGTTCAGCGGCTATTTTATCAATTACTTCTAAGCCTTCTATCACCTCTCCAAACACCGTGTATTTGCCGTCCAGAGCGGGTACGCCGCCCACGCTGGCATACGCGCGAACCTGCTCGGGGGTGAGGGGCCGGCCGGCCATCTGGCGCGATTGATCGGGAGTAAGCTTTTCGCCTTGCACGAAGTAGAAGTCAGTAGAGGAGGAGCGGCGGTCGGGGTTCTGATCGTCGTCGTAGCGGGCCATGCCCAAGGCGCCGCGCTTATGAAAACGCTGGGGCCGGAACTCCGGGGGCAAACGGTAGCGGGCAATCCGAACAGTACGATTTTCGCCCCGTCCGCCCTGAATTGCAAACCCCTTTACCACGCGGTTGAACACGGTTTCATCGAACACGCCCCGGCGCGCCAACAACAGAAAGTTGGCTTTGTGGATGGGCGTATCATCGTAAAGGCGCACGCGCATATTGCCGTGGCGGGTACGGATAATCACCTCATCGGCGGGGTATTGCTGGAGGTAAGGAGTGAGCAAGGCAGCCACGTTGCTGTCGGCCAAGGCCGTGAGGTCGGGGCCGGGAGTGGTGAGTGCGGCGGGCGCTTCGGGCTCGGTGGGGGGCTTTTTTTCGGCTTGGCCGCAGGCCGTCAGTAGTCCGATGGTTAGCCAGCAAAATAGCGCCGCAAATCGATTGGCTGGGGGGCAAATTTGAGGGGTAGTAAAGGAAAAACGCATAAGACCGGATAGATACATGGGTCGGCTCCTGTCCACCGTCCGTTAGATGAAACCTAAAGCTAAAGATGTAGCGCGGAAATCAGTTCCGCGTCGAGCAACGCAAGAAACAACGCGGTGGCGCGGTACCGAATTATCGCCTATGGCTCGACGCGGAACTGATTTGCGCACTACATCTCACTATAAAAAAGGGTGTTGCCCTCCCGGAAGAAGGCAACACCCAAATCTAAGTAGCTGGCGCTAAATGCGGGCTACTACATTTTCATCCCCATTTTCTTGGCGATGTCCTTGAACATATCGGGGTCGTAGTCGTCGGCGCCGGGCGAGTTGAGCTGGGGCTCTTCTTCCAACTTCGGATACGGCACACCTTGGAAACCACCCTGAATTACCTCCAGCGGCTGACCATCCTCGGGGTGATTACCAGTCCAGATAATACCAGCCTGCTTATAATCGTCGGGGCTGAAGGTATAGAGCTTGAGGTGGAGCTTCTGCTGATCCTGTAGCTTTTTGGCTTCGGGGAAAGCGTCGTTGCTGAGCTCGGGCACGGGCACCAGCTTGGTTACTTCCACGCCGGTCAGCTTTTCAAGGGCTTTCGCATAAGCCACTACGTGCAGACCACCACGCACTAGCAGGTAGCCAATCATGGTGCGGGCGCAAGGGTCCGATACCATTTCGTACACTCGCATTTTGTTGGCGCGGGCACCACACTCCAAGAAGAAGTTATGCAGCAAATCCAGCTTCAGGTTGCCGCTGCTGAACACGTTGGCTCCCGTCCAGGGGTTGCCCATGGAGTCGACGGGCAGGGCTGTTTGGCCGCTGGCGATGAAATGATACGTGTTGCGGGCGTCGGTGGCGTCTTTGAGTGGCGCGGGCACCGGATCTTTACCGCGAACCGTGGTGCCGGTTAGGAGCAGATTTATAGCGTAAGATACGGCCTCGATGTGGCTATACTCTTCGGCCGCAATTGAGCAGGTGAGGTCGTAGAAGGGGCGGAGCCGGTCGCGGCCCCGGAAGTTGAACGACTGAAACGTGTAGTTCATCAGGGTCGACATCTCCCCGAATTTGCCCCCCAGCAGCTCCTGCACGGCGGCGGCATCGTTGGGCGAAGGATTCTTGGGCTTTGGCAACTCAACGGCCAGCCGATCATAGCGTAAGATCATAGCGGTAGTGTGGTGAAAGATGGAGTGAAGTGAAAGAATAGTGTACCCCGCCCAGCCCAAAAGCCCGACAAAGCCTACTTAACCTTACGGCTCAGTCTGTCCTTAGTTCCTTATAAACAATTGAAGCTCAACTATATGAAAATGAATTTCTTGGTGCTAACCAGCTGACTTTAACAGTATTCAAGTAATTACTGCCCGTATTTTGATCGTAGAAATTAACTTCGCTTACCAAATTGGGCTAAAAAAACTTCCCCCAACAACCCGCTTTAAGAGGCCATTGAGGGAAGTAGAATTACCTAATAAAAGTAGCAATGGGGGCAATTTTACCAGCCGTCGTCCGCTTTTTTGGCTTTGGCTTTGGCTTTTTGCTTCGCATTGCCGGCCTCTGTTTTTACTTTGGTCTTTACTTTTTTGGGAGCAACGGGCATAGAGGCTGGCTCCGGGGCCGGCACGACGGTAGGAGCCGGGGCAGCTTCAGCGGGTGCTGTCGTAGGCGTTTGGTCAGCAGAGTTAATTTCGTCGGCGCGCTCTACCGTCTTTTCCTTTTGCATGGCCAGCAGCATATTCTGCGGCACCAGCTCGTTCTTGTCCCAAAGCTTTAGCTCGGCGGCAAGCCTGGCTTTCTCCTCCTTGCCGGGCTTGCGGCTCATGAGCGCGTTGAGGTCGGGGCGGCCGGCATCCTGCCAGGCGGTGAGCCACATGGAGGCTACGGCCGTCGGGGCTTGCTTAAGCCGATACGCTACCATGCCGCCTACTTTGTCGTGGTAAGCATCAGCGAAGGCATCGGAGTAGGAGCGGCGTGTTTTGCCGTAACGGTGCGAGAAAGTGTATTTGGTTTCGGGGGTGAAGTTGCGGGTTACGACTTCTTCCAGATCGAATGTGGCCCCCAGAAAGCCATATGACTCCTGCACCACCGCCCAGATGGCCGCCTGTGGGTCCTTGATGTATTTAGCGGGCTTGCTATCCAGCTTGTACTTGGCAATGTGGCGCTCCGGCAGCTTCGATTCCCAGAGGCTGTGCATGCCCGTCTGGCCGCTGAGTTGGCCGTCATAGTTCACGGTAGTGTGCAGGGGCACATGGGCGTCGGCAATGTAGTGGCAAAGGTCGGCGGAGAGGGCGATGATGGCGGTAGTGTCGCGCTGGCGAAAAGCCTCCGTCAGCTTCTCCTTTACCTCCAGTACCGTCCACGGCACCGTGCCGTACTTGCGCAGGGTGTCGGCGGTATATTTGGCGGTAGCTTCATCCCAGGCCTTGGGCATGGCACCAAACGGGTCGTCGCCGAAGTGGTCTATGTCGATGAAGTGGCGCGGGGCCTCGGCCGGGTCGGCTTCGCGGCGCTCATCGGGTGCCACCGACTTCTTTACTATTTCATCCAGGTGGCGAAAGTAGAAGGCCTGCATGGTTTTGGGCAAAGCATACACGGCTACCTGAGCAATGGTTTTGTGGGCAAAAAAGCCCCAGCCATTGGATAACACCGGCAACACCAGCACCAGCGTAAGCGTGATAAAGAGTTTTTTCATAACGGCAGTGAAAAGCCCAAATAGAAGGATGCCGCGAAGTTCGGTATTTTTCGGAGTAGCAGATCAAAAAATGGTTAGGTAAAAAAGAACGTCGTGCTGAGCAGCGCGAAGCATCTCGCGGGCTGACGGCTGATTGCCATTCTAATTAAACATGCGAGATGCTTCGCGCTGCTCAGCATGACCGCCTTTCGCCTTTGGATAACCTACCTTGTCTCCGCCCTGCCCATGACCAAGATATCTAAGAAGAAAATTTACTACTCCATCGGTGAGCCGCTGCGGCACTACCTGCATCAATACGACCGCGAAACCCGCTTGCCTGTCACCTATAAAGACCTGACGCGCTTTAGTGCCGCCTTTCCGCTGTTGGATCGCAACGGCCGCGATACACTGTGGGAAACGGTTTTCTACGAGCCTTCCGCTTTGCAGGAGCTAGCGGCGGGGCTAACGGAAGTGTATGCGCTGCTGAAAACCGATGGCGACCTTTCCTTCAGCGAACATCTGCTCACGGATAGAATCGACTACTGCCGGTTCGGTAATTCTAATCCGTTTCGGGTGCGTATCGTCAATCAGTTCAATGACAACTATGACTATTTCTACGTGAAGCGCGCCGACGCCTCGCGGGTGTATGGGCTGGAGCTGGAGCATATTTTGTCGCCCAACAGCATCAATTATCTGGTCTGTGGCGATTCGCTCATTGAGGAACACATTGCCGGCATTCCCGGCGACGATTTCATTCGTGACCATTTGCAGCGGCCGCACCTCAATCAGGTTCGCATCGCGAAGGAGTTTGTCAAGTTTAATGAGCGCTGCTTTGCCCGCCTGTTGGGCGATATGCGCGCCTACAACTACGTGATTGACGTGACGCCCGACTTCGAGGACGAACAGTACCGCGTACGGGCCATCGACTTCGATCAGCAGAGCTACGAGGGCAAAAAGACCATGTATCTGCCCCAGTTTTTCAAGGATAACCGGGCCGTGGTGCAGCTATGCAGCAAGCTGCTCACGGGCGAAAGTATCCGTCAGTACCAAACCGAAGAGCGCACGCTCATGGCCCGCCGCGCCCGCGCCGAGCGCTACCGCCTCAAGGACCTGTTGGACTGCATGCGCCCCGACGAGCTATCGACACCCGAAAAGACAACGATTTTGCAGCAGGAGTTGAATCAGCACCACCGTACTACCCAGTTTAACCGCTGCCGCACCATGGGCGACATCGTGCGGCTGAATTTGCGACTGATGCTGGGCCGGCCGCGGCCGGAGTAAATTCACCTATGAAAAAGCCCCCCGCAACGTATTGCGGGGGGCTTTTTCATGAAACTGCTGACTATTTATTGTCCTAAGCCAATGCTCATGCCTAAGGAAATTTCCAGGCCGCCGGGGCTGACGGCATTTACCAGGTCCTGCATTTGCCGGGAGGGCCGCTGGCCGTTGGTGTACGTGATGGGGTCGCCGGTGAAGCGCGCGCCGTAGCCCAAGGTGCCAATAAGCCCAACGCGGCCCGGCTGCCAGCGCAGACCGGAGCGCAGGTTCAGCACGCCGCTCGGCGACAGATTATAGTAGACTTCTTCCTGCGAGGGCATGCCTTCATTCAAAGCAACCCGCACATTATCGACGCGCCCGGAGCGAGACAGGTTGGCACCGAAGTAGGGGGAGAGAGATTTGGCCGGGCTCAAAAAATGCCGCACGCCAACGCCAATTTTGCCCCCCATGCCCAAGCCAACGCCCGCATTCACATCCGTGCCGGCTCCAATCATGCGGGCGTAATAAAAGCCCAGGCCTCCGTACGGCCCGCCCCAGCCCAGGTCGATGCCCAGCGAGGAAGTGCGGTAGCGGCTCAGGCTGGTAGGCTGAGCGCTTGGCCCGGCCGCCGGATAGGCGCGCACAGCGGGCGCCATCGGGGAGGATGGTTGGGAGGGCGGCCGGGTATTTAATTCGATTTGGGCCAGGGCAGGCACCCCGGCAGCTATGGCCAATAGCGTAGCCACTTTCGTAAAAATCTTCATGCGATAAAAAAGGTAGTAAATAAATTTAGTGCAAAAAAAACCGAGGTTGAATCAACCATAATGGGTGCTGGTAGTAGCTCATTATAGCCGATTCAACCTCGGTTTTCAGTGCCTGAATCAGCCAGGCAAGCTTCATGCCTATTCCTGCTTAAATACTATGCCCTGCTTCATTACGAAACGTACGCGCTGCATGGTAGTAATATCCTGTAATGGGTCGCCCTCCACGGCTACGATGTCGGCGAGCTTGCCGGTTTCGAGAGTGCCGAGCTGGTCGCTCTGGCCCAGCAGGTCGGCGGCGTAGACGGTAGCGGCGCGCAATGCTTCGATGGGGGGCATTCCGGCCTCCACCATGTAAGCAAACTCTAGCCCGTTAGCCCCGTGGCGAAACACGCCGGCATCCGTGCCAAAGGCAATCTTGACGCCCGCCTTGTAGGCCCGCCCAAACGTGGCTTGCAGCTTCGGCCCGATGCTCTGGGCTTTGGGCGTTACCAGAGCCGGATAGTAGCCCACGATTTTGGCCGAGTCGGCCACCGACTTGCCGGCCGTAATGGTGGGCACGTACCAGGTGCCGTTTTTCTTCATCAGCTTCATCGTCTCGTCGTCCATGAGGGTGCCGTGCTCAATGCTGGTGACGCCCGCCCGGATGGCGCGCTTCATGCCTTCGGCCCCGTGGGCGTGGCAGGCCACTTTCAGACCCAGGTCGTGGGCGGTTTCCACGATGGCCCGGATTTCGGCTTCGGTCATCTGGGCGCTGCTGCCGTCTTTGGCCACGCTGAGCACGCCGCCGGTAGCGGTTATTTTGATAAGGTCGGCGCCGTTTTTATACTGCTGGCGCACAGCCTGGCGGCCTTCGTCGGGGCTGTTTACCACTCCGTCAGCCGGACCGGGGTTACCCATCAGGTCCTGGCGGTAGCCGTTGGTAGGATCGGCGTGGCCACCCGTGCCGGAGAGCGACTTAGCGGCCGTAAAGATGCGTGGCCCGACCACCTGGCCGCGGTTAATGGAGTTGCGCAACGCCACGTTCACACCCGAGCCGCCCAGGTCGCGAACGGTAGTAAAGCCCGCCATAAGGGTTTTACGAGCGTATTCGAGGGAGGCAAAAGCCACGTCGGCGGGATTCTGGATGAACTCGTCGAGCTGGTTGGTTTTGCTGGTCTGGTGCTCTAGATGCACATGCATATCCAGCAAGCCGGGCATCACGGTTTTATTCTTCAGATCAATCGTTTTATCTGCGCCGCTGCCGGTAGCGTAGCCATTTTGTACGGCGGCCACGCGGCCTTGCTCGACTACGATGGTCATTTCGGGCTGAATGCGGCCAGTACGTACGTCGAGCAGACGACCGCAGTGCACGTAGGTTTTTTGGGCGTGAGCGGAAGAGAGGCTTAGCAAAAAGCCCCCCAGCAGCGCGGTAAAAAGACGCATGGGGTAGGGGTTTGGTAGTGATGAGTGGGCTGATCCGGGCTTGCCTCATACATATCGGACAGCCGCGCTATTTGCAAGGTGCAGCAGAAAACCCGTAACTCGCAACTCTTAGCCAATAACTATCACTTAGACCTCCTAACCAGACCCTCATGGCCACTACCGAAGAGTTTGAAGCCGCTGCTCAGCGTGCTCAACAGCTGCCTGCCAAACCCTCAAACCTGGTTTTGCTCCAGCTCTACGCCCTGTATAAGCAAGCCACCGAAGGCGACATATCCGGCGACCGGCCCGGCGGCTTCGATTTCAAAGCCATTGCCAAATACGACGCTTGGGCTGGCATCAGCGGCAAGTCGCCGGACGCCGCCCGCCAAGAGTACGTGGATCTGGTAAGCTTTCTGGCTGACGCGTAAGTCACCCGTGGTCCAATCTGCGACAGCATGGAATCTCCTCCTCGATAAGATGAGTACCTGACCTATCCTGATTTCTACATAAAAAAAGCCCCCAGAACTGCTCTGGGGGGCTTTTTTAGTAATAGATTGTGCTCTACACTTTGGGCGCGGGCAAATCGAAGGCAGTAGCGTCGTGCTCGAAATGGCCTTTGTGCGAGCCATCGCAGAAAGGCTTGTTGCTGGAAAGCCCGCAGCGACAAATGCTGATTCGTTCGCGGCCGCCGAGGCCGTAAGCATTGCCTTGGGCGTCAACGAGTTCGATGTCACCCTCCACGCGGAGAGAACCGTTGCTGAGGACAGTGAGTTTAGTAGCCATATTTTGGTTGGTTGATGAGTTTTATCTGGTGGTGAAGCAATGCGCCGTTGGTGCCCTGGGCTTAGCAAACCATCTGCTATACGATTGAATACTGCCAACAAGTTAAGGTAATGTCGTTGCGCCGCCGCTTGCACCTCCGTGCATGGGCGCATCCCTGGGTACTTATTTACCGCAGCTCCTTACGCATCACGTAGTCATTCATCCAGTACGGCCCGATGGCAACATCTTCCTCCCGGTGCTGCTGGAAACCCTGCCGCTCGTAGAAGCTAATGGCTGGGTTATAGCGATTTACATTCAGCTCCAGGGCGTGGCCACCGGCGGCGCGAACAGCTTCTTCTACGGCCAGCACCATCTGCTGACCCAGATGCTGGCCCTGTTGGGAAGGCAAAACGTAGATTTTGTGCAGCTTAAAGCCGCCTACTGTGGATGCCGGCAAACGAGAAAAGGAGGCGTAACCGGCTGGGTGCCCATCGGTTCGCAACAGCAAAAACACATGTCCTTCGGTAGTCATCTGGCGTTCCAAGGAGGCCGGCGTATAAATGACGCGGTACATGTAGTCGATTTGCTCCTTCGAGATAATGAAGCGGTAAGTAGGCTCCCAGGTGGCTTCGGCCAGCTGAATAATAGTCGGGATATCAGCCAGGGTGGCCGGCTGAATGCTGACGGAAGCGGTATCGGTGGCGGACATAAGCTGCAAAAACGCAAATTTTAGGATAACAAACGTGCTTTCTTGCTAGCAGGGGGCTTTTTGGGACGGAAATTGTATTGTGCCAGCAATAAATTGCCCCCTGGGGGGCGTTTTTACGCTACTCTCTACTTAGCTACCATGAAAAATATTTTGCTTTCAACTCTCTTCGGAGCCACCAGCCTACTGTTCGCTCCGAGGACTGCCGCCGCCCAACAAACGCAGGAGCCTGCTTCTGCTACCAAGCCAGGTTCTGCCGTGGAGCGCGACCTGCGCCGTTTCAGTGATTGGGTCAGCGAGAAAGTGACGCGCGCTGAAGAAGGTGCCCGCCGCGAGTGGCCCAGCGTGATGGCCGACTACGACCGCCAAAGCGCCCGCCTCGACCGCGCCACCGATAGCTTGTCGGTGCAGTCGCGCCGCGAGTACGCCGCCCAAAAAGCCCGCTACCAAACCTGGTCTGCCGAGCAGCAGCGCCTCGATAGCACCGCCCGCCAACCCGAAACAGTCGCCCAAGTCCAGGGCCGCCTCTTGGGCGAAAACGTAAACATCAAGCGTGTCCGCGCCACTGAGTTGCCCGACCTCTACGCTCGGCTGCTGGAAACTACCCGCGACCAGCGCCGCCGCTGGACGGCCGCTGAGTGGAGCGAAGCCTCCGCCGTGCTGACCCGCCTCAATGCACGCTACGAGGAAGTACGGACTCAACTGCCCACCGAAGAGCGCCTGCGCGTACGGTCGTGGCAGGCCGAATTTCGCACGCTGGAGAAAGCCCGCGACGTGAAAGAAATCATCGATAACCGCTAAGCGGCTATTTGAGCAAGCTGACGCGGTTCGGGGCAGATAGTAGGTGGGCTTCGGTGCCGATGCGCTACTTTTGCGCCTCACATTTTAGCTGCCCACCTCGCTCATGCACATCGCCATCGTCGGAAACATTGGAGCCGGCAAAACCACACTGGCCAATAAGCTGGCGCATCACTTCAACTGGGAAGTATTTCTGGAAGACGTAGATGATAATCCTTATCTCAAAGATTTCTATGATGATATGCCCCGTTGGGCGTTTCATCTCCAGGTGTATTTTCTGAATAGCCGCTTCCGTCAGACCCAGCGCATTAAAAAAATTCAGACGGCGAATAAAGGCGTCATTCAGGACCGCACGATCTACGAGGACGCCCATATATTTGCAACCAACCTGCACCAGTCGGGCCTGATGGCCGAGCGTGACTACAACAACTATCGCGGCCTGTTCGACTCCATGATCAGCATGGTCGATCCGCCGGACTTGCTGCTTTATCTGCGCGCCGATTTGTCCAAACTTATCCAGCAGATTGAGCGCCGCAACCGCGATTACGAAAACAACATCAAAATCGAGTACCTCAAGCACCTCAACGAGCACTACGAACAGTGGATCGGGAGCTATAAGGAAGGCAAGCTGCTCATCATTGATGTAAATAACCTCGACTACGTGAACAACCCCGAAGATCTTGGCCTCGTCATCGAGCGCATCAACAGTACGTTGTTTGGTCTGTTTTAAAATGCTCATCTCTACACACAAAAAAGCCCCCCAGAACTGTTCTGGAGGGCTTTTTTGTGTGTATGAAAGTGAGTTTGGAGCCTATCCTTCCATTAGCGCCTGATTCAGAAAGTTTACCAACGGCTGGGCTGCCCTAAATGACGTTACTATCTCCTGCGCGAAGTTGGGCTTAAGCACCTGCGCGTCGGTGAAAGAGCGCGACACAAAGAAGTCCTTGAGCTTCAGCCATTCCAGGTCGGGGTCGTTCTTGTCGTAGCCTTTGGGCGGGCGCTGAAGCCGGTCGCCTTCCAAGCCGTCGGGGTAATAGTGGAGCATATCTGAATGCTGACGCAGCGCATGAAACGTCGGCGCATTGTAGTGTATCTCCTGGCGGATGCGCGCCACGGCCGGCGTTTCGGGCCGCCACTTGCCGGCTCCTACCCAGCTGGTGCCATTGGGGCCAACCGCCAGGAAATAGCCTGCCCAGGGTGAGTGCCGCCCATCGCGGGCAAAGCCCGCGCCCATGTGTTTTTTATAGGGCTCATTGCTTTGCTGAAACCGGTCATTCTTGTTGATCCGGTACTGACTGGCTGCCGCGGTATTGCCCGCCAATTCCGGCTCGAACTGCTGCAACCCTTGTAGCGCCATCTGCATCAACTCTGTAAATTCGGTCCGCGCCCGCTGGTATTCTCCACGATGGGCGTCCATCCAGGTCTTATTATTATTGACGGCCAGCTCGCGCAGAAAGCTCAAAACGGGGGCAAGATTCATTTGAGATTGATAAAAATGATATAACAATCTACTACGCAGCGCAGCCTCTATCAGGTAAAGCCATATCAAAAGCTGCGGGCAAAGGCTAAAAAAAGCGTCGGCGCCCTGGAAGCCCAGAACGCCGACGCAAAAGTCGGTGACAGCAAGCGGTTATTGCTTGATAAACCGCGCCTTGCGCACACCACGATCCGGGCCAAGTACCCGTACCATATAGACGCCCGCGGGCAGCGTGCTCACTGTGAGCGTGGTAGCAGTCTCGTCCGAGAACGTCTGGCTTAACACGCGCTGGCCACGGACATTGTAGATCTCAGTCGTGTGTTTACCAGCTCCCAGTCCGTTGAGGGTTAGTACGTCGGTGGTGGGCACGGGGCTCAGGGTGAAAGCTACCGCTCCCATTTGTACGGAAACCGGCTGTGAATACACCGACTTGCCGTCCAAGTCAATCTGGCGCAGACGATAATAGTTATTGCCTGCACCAGCCGAGCGGTCGAGGTAACTGTAGTTGTGGCGCTGATTGGTCGTGCCATTGCCGGCTACGAAGCTCAGGGTCTGCCACTCACTTTGGTCGGTGCGACGCTCTATCTCAAAACCTTTGTTCTGCTTTTCGGAGGCTGTGGCCCAACTTAGACGAACGGCATTGTTTTCAGCTTGGCCAGTGAAGCTGATGAGTTCGACAGGGAGAGGGTTGTTACCATCGGCGAGCGAGAAGTAGCCATCAAGGACAAGCTGCCCTACGAATGTTACGGTTCGGCTCGAATTATCGTGAGTGCTTTCGCCGGTGGTCACTGGCGCATAACCAAAGGTTCGATCAGCCGATTGATACAATTTCAGATTTTGAGAAGCACTATTACCTTCCCGTTCATTTGGGTTTCCCGCGCGATAGGTGAAGGCTATTGTAGTACCTACTGGGTTATCATTTGAAGCATTTACAAAGAAGCGACGACGAATAGTTTTGTTAGCAGTAGGAACACTGGTGGGAGCGTCTATACCAAAGCCACCGGTGATGCGCTGAACGAACACCGTACCCGGAAAGCGCGGGGCACTATTAGGCGATGTTATGGTCAGCCCAATGTCGCCAAACGTTGCGCTACCCGGACCCTGGATGGTTTTGGTAGACGTAACCATGCCTAACAGATAGCCATTGTCTTCCGTCAGTCGTCCAGTTGTTCCTAAATTCACTTGGCGAGCACCAGTCACCAGCGTTCCCCCATTCAAAACAAGCGCCGTTTCGATATTGAGGTCATTATTGCTCAGGGTCTTAATGCCATTGCCAAGAATAGTCAGCGAACGATAATCACCACCACTGATGGTCTGGTCGTTATTGCCCGTTAGGTTGACCGCCGCGTCAATATCAACAGATCCTGGATTATCAAACTCCAGATTTCCGCCAACTCGTAAAGTGCCTGCCTGATTTGTATAGCGAAATACACCGGAGTCGAAGACTCCCAAGTTGCTCGCTACGCTAACTGAAGCCGGTGAATCGCCTAAGTTAAGTGTACCACTATTCACCCGAAGGTTGCCCTGAATATTCCAAGTCGGATTAGGATTAGTACTGGTACTGGCACGAGTGATTAAGGCTCCCGGCGTGTTTAAAGTGAAGTCATAAACTGTTATAGGCCCAAAAGTATTCACACCGGTGCCGGAGTGTGAATAGCTGTCAACATTGTTTGGGCCAAAAGCTCTGGTATTACTTCCTGCGGCTGTGTTTAGTACAGTGAAGTAGCGAACGAAATTAGCATCAGTCCCAATAGTGGCATTTGAATCAGGCCTTCTACCTGGATTAAAATAGGGAACCTGAGCATATACAAAACCACTACCATTCGTAACGTAGCCAAACCAATTGAAGTTAGCTGGGCGGGAACCAGTAGTACTAATTTCTGACCAGGGAATAGAGAATTCCCGAACGTTGTTACTGTTGTTTGCTATGCTGCCAAACCCTGGTTTCTCGTCTGCCCAGCGACCAAGCTCTGCGCTGTATCTCCGAACTTCGCGATAGCCGTTAGCAGGTTTAACATATACAACCGCATCAGCACTGAAAGGCAAAGTACCGCTGGTATTATCGTAGCCACTACCACCCCTGCCAAATCCTTCTGTTGTACCTGCATTATTGACATTATTGACGATCATTGATCGATCAGGGTCCGTGTCAAAATACATAACTGTAGCCTCGCCAACCCCGGCAAACGTGGTAGCAACATACAGGTTGGTCTCGTCCCACGACATGTACCACGTTTGCTCGCCCGTTACATAAGAGGAACTGCCGTATTCATTTGGCGTGATTTGCCCATCAATAACAGGAGCCTGCGCCTGCGCCATCTGCGAAGCGCTCAGCGAGAAAAAAATAGCTCCTAAAGCTGTTAATACATTGGGTAAAAATTTCATATAGGCAATATTTGTTAAGGTTGTAACCCACGCAATATAGATTGCAAACTAGATAATGTTGTGCTTAAAAATTTATATATAACAAATAATCATGTTTAAGTGCAATTAATATCAAGCCATATATGCTTCTTATAAGCTCAACCCTAATAATTTTATCTACACTCTCATCCCTGTCTTTAGCACTTTACAATAATAAGATCAGAAACGGGCGAGCAAGCAATTGCTATTTATAGCTAACCACTGTCAGTCCATCGCCAATCCGGAGCCGACCATAGCCGGGTCCCGTAACGTTCTGGCCGAACATAACTTTACCCCCCAGTGTGCGGTAGGAGGCGAGCGTACGCAGCGTTTCGGGGTTCTTCTGGCCGGTTATCTGATCGATGGTCGTTACCACACATCGGTCACAAGCCGCTACAGCCCGAAAGGTCAGCTCGCCAATCCGGAACTCCTGCCACTCGTCCTCGGCATGCGCCAGTCCGCCACTAAACACCAGGTTGGGTCTGAAACGATTCATCGGCACTGGCTCAGTAAGGCGGCTGTTCAACTCATCCAATGAGCCTTGCCCGACAAGCAAAAACGGATAAGCGTCGGCGAAGCTCACTACCGCGTCTGCCGGATTAAGCGCAGGGTCGACGGACCGCATAGCCATATCCGACATATACACTAAGCGGCAAGTGCAGCCAAGCGCCTTTGAAAGCCACTCGTCGGCTGCCAGTTCACCACGCCAGGCAAATACAAAATCATCCCAAATGGTAACAAATAAGCTACGCTCGGGCCTGGCCTCAAAAGGCACAAACAGCGGCAATAAATCGGGGCGGGTGCGGTGCGTGATTAAGAAGCCATTGTGCGCCGGCGCCACCTGGAGCAGGGCCATCCCAGACGTCTGACGCTGCGTCATGAACTGGTTGTGCTCATTCACGATCAGCCAGCGCCGGTCGTGGCGCAAGCCGCGGGCTTCAATGGTCGCTTCTTGGAGACGAATGCCCCCCAGCGACTTAACGGGATAGATATAAAGATCTTGCAGATGCAGGGTCAGGGTGTCGGACATGCAACGAAAGTAGGCTCAGACAAGTGGACGTGCTCCCAAATTGGCGGGTGGGGGCAATTATAAAAAAGCTTCGGCGCAATGGAAGCCATTGCGCCGAAGCTGGAAAAGAAAGCAAAAAGAGATTTATTGCTTTATAAAGCGGGCATTTTGCGTGCTCCGATTAGCACCAAGCACCCGTACCATATACACCCCAACAGGCAGTGCACGCACGGACAGAGTGGCAGGTGCTGAGTCACTGAACTCCTGGCGCATTACCCGCTGACCACGAGCATTATAAATCTCAGCGACATGCTTGCCAGCCGACAACCCATTGAGAGTAAGTACGTCGGTGGTAGGCACGGGGCTCACCGAGAAAGCCACCGGACCATTGCCGCCAAGCTTTACCGTAACGGGCTGCGAGTACACCGCCTTGCCATCCAGATCAATCTGGCGCAGACGATAGTAATTGTTCCCGCCAGCTACCGCTAAGCGGTCGAGGTAAGTGTAGAGATGACGCTGGCTGGTCGTACCATTACCAACTACAAAGCCAATGTTTTTCCACTCGCTCAGGTCGGTGCGGTGCTCTATTTCAAATCCTTTATTCTGGAGTTCGGAGGCCGTGGCCCAGTTCAGGCGTACGTTATTGCCTTCGGCTTTGCCCGTGAAGCTAATCAGCTCTACAGGTAGGGGAGCGTTGTCAGAGCTAAGCGAAAAAAAACGATTAAGTCTTAGCTGACCGATAAACGTTAGCGTGTTAGCGTCTGCGTTAACTATATTCGAAACATTACCAGTAACTAGCTGATACGGCCCAACAGTAGGGTCGGACAGGTTAGCAGATTCGTATAGCTTCAAACGGTTCTGGACTTCGAGGTTGCCATTTAATTCATTAGGGTTGGAATCACGGTAATTGAAAGTAAGCGTGACGCTTGTGCCACTGTTATTGGTGGAGCCGTTGTCTATTAAGAAACGGCGGGCAATAGTCACGTTCGTATTGGGGTTGACTCCGCCCTGCAGAAGGCCTCTGCCACCCGTAATACGCAGAACATTTACACTACCTGGCTCATCATTACCGCCCCGTGTGAGCGTTAAGCCAATTCCACCAAAATCAGATGATGGGTTAGAAGCCGTTATAGGAGCAACTGTTGCGGTTGAAACTCTGCCCAGCAAATAGCCTGATGACGTTTCGGTTAATCTGGCTCCTGGTACCAATCGTACTGTATTACTGCCAGTAGCAAGCGTGCCACTGCTTAGAATCAAAGATTCTGTAACGGTCAGGTTGCTAGTGATAGTCTTTACACTACCACCTTCAGCAATTAACGCCCGGTAGTTACCACCACTAATAGTTTGGTCGCCGTTGCCAGTCAGGATTACTTCTGCGCTGGTTCGGAAGGAAGTTGGTGTAGAGAAGAGTATATCTCCGCCCACCCGGAAGCGACCTGCCGCGTTCTGAAAGGAGAACGATCCGGACGGATCAATTATAATGTCGCCAGAGAGATTGAGGGGAGCAATAGAAGGATCGAAATTAAGAGTGCTGTTAGCGCCCACCACCAGGTTGCCTAGGATATTCCATTCTACGGTACCATTTGGACCAGTACGGGTAATGGTGACTCCTGGCGCGTTTAGCGTGAAATCATAAGCCCGAAAGCCTCCAAAATTAGCTGCGTCCCCGCTTAGATGTGTGTAGCTGAATAATTGTGGATAGCTAGCTCGGGAAGTAGCAAGACCCAGGGACGGCCCAAATGCACTGTTGTCCGAACCTGTTGATGAGTTCAAGACAGTGAAATAATAGCTCCAGGTAAAATCTCCCTCTCGTTCACCAAAGGGGTTTTCCCGTGGTACCTGACCATAAATACCACCGCGGATATTAGGATTTTTACATGTTCTGCCGGGGAGGTTACATTCTTCATCTCCTATAAAGGGCCCATCAATGCCATAGCCATTGTGCCCCACCCAGTTAAAGTTCTCCGGACGCTTACCCGTGACGCTAATATCAGCCCAGCGCACCTTAAACTCCCGCACGTAGTATTCACCGGGCTGCTTTTTTTCTGGCTGCTCTTCGTCAATAAATCCCTTGTCAGCGTAGAATCCAGGTGTTTGGGTATAATCGTTTTGTGGGCCCCATTCGTTTCGTTCTCTTTGGAATACGCTATACTGACGGGTATTTCTGTTGGCAAAAACAGCCGCGTCGGCCCGAAAAGGCAACTTGCCATTTGTAGCATCATAATCAAAGCCACGCAGGGCACCACCCCCGGCATTTACTGTACTCTGTGGGTCGCTATCGATATAAATGATAGCTGACTCAGTAAGAATTGCCTTCTCAACAGCGACATACAGATATTCATCATCCCAGGTCACGCGCCAAAGCGATTCACGATTGGAATCGCTGGGATTGGATGCCTCGTACTCATTACCATACTCGGTAAGGCTAGAAACACCATCAATGATAGGCGTACGCAGTTGAGCTTGTGCTACCTGCGGCACGCCTAGCGAGAGAAAAACGGCTCCTAAAGCCGTTACTGCATTATGTAAAGATTTCATATAGGCGAAGTTGGTTTTTAAGTCCTGGTACGCGCAAATGTAGGTAATAAGTTATATTATTTTGTATAATTATTGTGTTAAAAATTAGTCAATCTATTTAAAGTGCTACAAAGTCCAAGCAGTTTGCTCTCAGCAGTGGTTATATAAGCAGGCAGAATTATGCATTTCGCCTCCCTTCTTTTATGAACTACCTTTGACTTTCTGCTGCTAATTGTCACCAAATGACCTTTGTCTTTTCGCGCGCTGCGCTGCTTCTGCTGTTTCTGCCGCTACTGGCTTCAGCCCAAACTCCTAAATCATACTCAGCCGCCGACATTGCCTTGGGCTTGCGCAAACTAAATGTGCTGGGCTCGGCACTTTACATTGCGGCTCACCCAGACGATGAAAACACCCGCCTGATTGCTTACCTGGCCAACGGCCGCCTACTCGAAACCGGATATCTGAGCTGCACGCGCGGCGATGGGGGGCAAAATCTGGTAGGTCCGGAGATTCGGGAGGGGCTGGGCGTCATTCGGACGCAGGAGCTGCTGGCGGCCCGCCGCACCGATGGAGGCCGGCAGTTTTTTACCCGCGCCAACGACTTTGGCTTCTCCAAAACGCCGGAGGAAACCTTTACCATCTGGGACCGGGAGCAGGTACTGGCCGATATGGTCTGGGTAATCCGGCAGCGCCGCCCCGATGTGCTCATCACGCGCTTTTCGCCCCAGCCCAGCGGCACGCACGGCCACCATACCGCCAGCGCCCAACTGGCTATGGACGCCTTCGATGCGGCCGGCGACCCCAAGCGTTTTCCGGAGCAGTTGCAGTATGTGCAGGCCTGGCAGCCCAAGCGGCTATTCTGGAATACTTCTTCTTTTTTTATTCAGCCAGGCCAGAAGTTTGACGCTACCGGTAAAATTGTAGTGGATGCGGGCAGCTACAACGCTTTGCTGGGTAAAAGCTACGGCGAAATTGCGGCAACCAGCCGGTCCCAGCACAAAAGCCAGGGCTTCGGCTCGGCTGCCACGCGGGGAGAAGCCATTGAATACTTGGAGCCACTGAAAGGAGAGAAGGCCCAAAAAGATTTTCTGGAAGATGTTGATCTGAGCTGGAACCGCATAAAAGGCGGTGCGCCCGTAGGCAAGCTGGTAAGCCAGACTATAAAGGAGTTTGACCCCGCCAATCCGGCCGCCAGCGTAGCCAGTTTGTTGAAGGTGCGCGAAGCTTTATTGAAGGCGCCGGATGATGGATTTTGGAAAAAGGAAAAGCAGGAGCAAGTAGAACAGCTGATAAAAGCCTGTTTAGGATTATACCTGGAGGCTACGGCCGCCGAGGCTACTGCCGCTCCTGGCCAACCGATTACAGTGACGGTAGAAGTCATTAACCGCTCTGCGGTGCCCGTTACGTGGGTCGGTACCGGTCTGATTGCCTATCAGCGCGATACTACTTTAAACAAGCCTCTGGCCGTGAACGAGCTGAGTCGGGTGCGGCTGCGCTTTCAGGTTAGCTCGCAGGTAGAGGCGTCACAGCCTTACTGGTTGCGCCTGCCGGGTACGGTGGGAATGTACGCGGTGCCGGAAAAGCTGCTGGTGGCCGAAAGCGGTGCTCCGGCCTTGCTTGGGCCCGTTACGGGTCAGCGGCTGTCGTCGGGTGGGGGGCAAAAAGAACCTGCGGCACTGCTAATCAATCGGCAAAACCTTATTGGCACGCCCGAAAACCCCGCCAGCGCCTATGTCGGCTGCTTATTGAACATAGCAGGAACTCCCATTTTCTATACCGTGCCCGTGCAGTACAAGCGTACCGATCCGGTGGAAGGCGAGCTGTACCGCCCGCTGACGGTGGTGCCGCCGGTGGCGGTAAATATTGGAGGCAAAGCGTATGTTTTTGCTGAAAATCAGCCCAAGCTGGTGCCCGTTACGGTGAAAGCCGGGCGCGCCGGGTTGCGCGGCACCGTCGCCCTGAATCTGCCCCCCGGCTGGGTAGCTGAACCTGCTTCCCTGCCGTTTACTTTACAAAATAAGGAGCAGGAGCAAACGCTGGAGTTTCGGGTGCGGCCTACGGGCACCACCGAAAGCGCTGGTCAGCTGCGCGCGGTGGCCACTGTAGATGGGCAGACGTATGCGCGCGGCTATCAGCCGATTGTGTATACCCATATTCCCACTCAGACGCTTTTCCCGGAAGCTGCCGCGCCGCTTATTAAGCTGGACCTCAAGCGTAAGGGCAATGAAATAGGCTACCTCATGGGTGCCGGCGACGAAGTGCCGGATGCGCTGCGCCAGATTGGCTACCATGTAACGACGCTCAAGGAAACCGACCTCACGCCCGATAACCTGCGCCGCTTCGATGCCGTGCTACTGGGTGTGCGCGCCTACAATACGGTGGACCGGCTACGGTTTTTGCAGCCCGTGCTGCTCGAATACGTGCAGGGCGGCGGCAACCTCATCGTGCAATACACCGTGAATCGCGGTACGGTGCTGCCCGAAATTGGCCCGTATCCATTTAAGCTTTCTAACGACCGTGTAACGGTAGAAAACGCTGAAGTACGCTTCCTGAAGCCCCAGCATCCGCTACTCAACTCCCCGAACAAAATCACGAGTCGTGATTTTCAAGGTTGGGTGCAGGAGCAGGGCTTGTACTATCCGAGCCAGTGGGATGCTAAGTATCAGCCTATTATCAGCAGCAATGACCCCGGCGAGTCGCCCAAAGACGGTGCTATTCTGGTGGCTGACTATGGCAAAGGTCACTATATCTATACGGGGCTGTCGTTCTTTAGAGAGCTGCCAGCCGGAGTGCCCGGCGCCTACCGGCTGCTGACGAATATGATTTCGTTGGGTAAGTAATGCCTCAACCCCTGGCCCCTTCTCCCGCGGAGAAGGGGCCAGGGGTTGAGGCCCACAAAAGCAACCTTCTGCTGCCTTCTCACTCCTTACTATACTGTTCCCGCCCAACGTTTCACCAGTAAAAATGCCCCCCACCTCTGAGCCATCCGCTCCGCTGCTTGCCGACACAAACAAACCGCCGCTATTTACTTCGTGGCGGGGCTGGTATGCACTGGTTATTAGCGCACTAGTGGTCGAGCTGCTTGGGTTCACGCTTCTAACCTATTGGTTCGCGTGAGTGCACTCGATTGGCTCGTACTCGGGGGCACACTGCTTTTTATTGTAGGCTATGGCACATGGCGCACGCGTGCCGCCGGCCGCACCCTCGACAGCTACCTGCTGGGCGGCAGGCAGGCCAATTGGTGGGGGATAGGGCTGAGTATTATTGCTACCCAGGCCAGCGCCATTACATTTCTCAGTACGCCCGGACAGGCCTACGACGACGGGATGCGCTTTATTCAGTTCTATTTCGGTTTGCCGGTGGCCATGGTGCTCATAGCGGCCGTGGCCGTGCCCATCTACCATCGGCTGCGGGTTTTTACGGCCTATGAATACCTTGAAACGCGCTTCGACCGGCGCACCCGGACGCTGGCAGCGTGCTTGTTCCTGGTGCAGCGCGGCCTGAGCAACGGCCTCTCGCTGTATGCGCCGGCGTTGGTGCTATCGGCTATTCTAGGCTGGAATATCAACCTCACCGTTTGGCTAATTGGCGGGCTGATGATTAGCTACACCGTGGCGGGCGGCACCCGCGCGGTGGCGGTTACCCAGCAGGGGCAGGTGGCGGTTATTTTCACGGGCATGGTGGTGGCGGGCTACCTTCTCGTGCATTATTTGCCCCCCGGCGTTGGCTTTAGCGAAGCCATGCAGGTAGCCGGTCACCAAGGCAAGCTCAACCTCATCGATTTCACGTTTGACCCTTCCGACCGCTACAATTTTTGGACGGGCATGACCGGGGGGCTTTTTCTGGCCTTGTCGTACTTTGGCACCGACCAAAGCCAGGTGCAGCGCTACCTAGCGGGCCGCAGCATCACTGAAAGTCGCCTGGGTTTGCTGATGAATGGCCTAGTGAAAGTGCCCATGCAATTTGGAATCCTGCTGATTGGCGTGCTGCTGTTCGTGTTTTACCAGTTCAATCAGCCTCCGCTCACCTTCAACCGGCCTGTACGCGAGCAAATAGCCACGCAGCCCAAATTTGCCCCCCAGCTTCAAGCGCTGGAGCAGCGCCACGTTACGCTTTTCAACGGGAAACGCGCCGCCACCGAACAAGTGGTTGCAGCGCTTCAACAAGATGATGCAACTCAACTGGCTGTTGCCCAAATGCGACTGAAAACCGCCCAGACAGCTATTCGGGAGCTTCGGACCGAAGCCCAAGCGTTTTTCAAGCAGGCGGCTCCTTTGGCCGAGGCCAAAGACACGGATTACGTTTTTCTGACCTTTGTGCTTGCCTATATGCCCCGCGGCTTGGTTGGCCTGCTCATTGCCGTGGTGCTGAGTGCTGCCATGAGCAGTGCCGCCGCAGGCCTCAACGCCCTGGCCTCCACCACCGTCATCGACTTGTATAAACCCGCCCGCCCCCGCTCCGATGAGCGGCATTACGTAAGTGTTTCGCGTTGGGCTACTATCACATGGGGCGTGCTTGGCATTGCCTTCGCTTTGTTTGCTGCCCGGCTGGAGAACCTGATTCAGGCAGTCAACATTCTCGGGTCCCTGTTTTACGGCACTATTCTGGGCATTTTCGTGGTAGCCTTTTTTATGAAGAAAATTGGGGGAAACGCCGTTTTCTGGGCCGCTATTGTTACGCAGGCGGTAATTTTTCTCCTCTTTCAGACCACCACCATTGCCTATCTGTGGTACAACATTATCGGGTGTGCTCTGGTAATGCTGCTGGCTGCCGTAGGACAACGATTGGCCTCACCCCCCGGCCCCCTCTCCCGAAAAGAGGGGGAGCCAGATGCAAGTCGTGCTACGGGGCTACGTCGGCTGCCGCCTCCGTAACCGCTACCTGGTTGCTTTTGGCAGCTTACCTATCCTCGGTCAATGATAGCCGTGCCTGAGGTGAGAAGCCGAAGTGCGGCGCAGACCCAGCGTCTGGCTCCCCGTCTCCGAAGGAGAGGGGGCTGGGGGTGAGACTCCATTACACAAAAAAGCCCCCCAGAAACCATTCTGGGGGGCTTTTTAATCAAAAAACGAGGACTTACTTAGTAGCGCCGCCTTTCTTGGCGCTGGCAATCAGCTCGTCGTTCATTGTGACGTAGTCCATGTTTTTGGCTTCCGTCGCCAGCTTCTTCGACTGCTCGGCAGCGGCAGTGGCACCCTTATAATCCTTCATTTTCAGGCGGATTTTAGCCTCCGTGTGCATATTCCAGAACTTGGGGTCTTTCTCGTTGGCTTTCTGCATCCAGGTCAGCGCCTGCTTCATGTCCTTGTCGTTGTCGAGGTAGTACACGGCGGCGGCGGCGTAGTCGGCGGGCGTGGCGGTGGCCGCTCCGCTGATCACTTTCTCGTTGATCTGGGCCATTACTTTAGAGTCAACTTCGGTCGTGATGCGAAACTTGGCGCCGGTGTTTTCCCACTGCATGTCCACGTTAGCCGTGGCAGGCGTCAGGTCGCTGAAGTTTATGGTGAAGGTTTCCACCTTGCTGGGCAGCTTGTAGGTTTTGGCGGTGAACGTAGCCACGTTGTCCTCGTCCTTGAAGCCGTCCACGTTGGCGCCCTGCTTGGTGTTCTTATTTAGCACCATCGCCCACGAATTCGGGCCGGGCGTGCTGTACAAGCCATATTCACCGGCCGGAATCTTCTTGCCTTCCATCACCACCTCATCCGAAAACTTGATCGTAGTGGTGGCGTTGGCACCCGTGCGCCAGCGTTTGCCTAAAGGTGCCAGTGGCGTCTTATCGCCCAGGGCGGCGCGCCCCTTCAGGCTGGGCCGCGAATAGGTGATAGTGATGTCAGTCAGGCCCACGCGCTGCGTGACGGTGCTTAGGGGGCTGGGCTGGGGCGTGTTGATCTGCGCTTCGGCGCGGCCGGTCAGCAGCAGGGCGCTTAGGGCTAAAGCTGTGCTGGTAGTCTTGAAAAAATTGGTCATTGGAGGGAATTGATGGGTGTTTGAATGCAGTAAAAGTAGGTAAAACTGCCTAACGGAGCAGAGGTTAGAAGTTGTATACCTATGAGGCTTAGAGCCCGTAGATTTCAATCTAAATGCTAATGTCGTAGATAAGAGTCCGGCAACTAGGCCATTTTAACTCAATTCAAACTGTAGCTTGAGCAAATTAGCATACAGCCCATTTTCGCTATTTGAGAGCTCCTCGTGTCGTCCTTGCTCCACAATGCGGCCGCCATCAATCACCAGAATCTTATCGGCTTTGCGGATAGTGCTGAGACGGTGGGCGATGATAATGCTGGTGCGGTCCTTCATCAGCTCGTCCATCGCATCCTGTACCAGCTTCTCCGACTCCGAATCGAGGGAGGAAGTGGCTTCGTCGAGGATGAGAATGGCGGGGTTTTTCAGGATGGCGCGCGCAATGGCTACGCGCTGGCGCTGTCCGCCCGAGAGCTTAATTCCCCGCTCGCCCACCACGGTATCCAGCCCTTCGGGGAAGGAGGAAATGAACTGCCAAGCATTGCCCTTGCGAGCGGCTTCCGTGATTTCGGCGTCAGTAGCGTCGGTTTTGCCGTAGGCGATGTTCTCCCGAATGGAGCCGCCGAAAAGCAGGGTTTCCTGGGGTACAATGCCGATATGGCCGCGCAGCTCCGTGAGGTCAAACAGGCGCACGTCGCGACCATCGATCAGGATTTTGCCCGCGCTCAGCTCATAAAACTGCATGAGCAGCTGCACGATGGTACTTTTGCCCGCGCCGCTCGGCCCCACCAGCGCAATCTTTTCGCCCGCCTGAATATCGAAGCTGATATCCTTGAGCACCGGCAGATCGGGGCGGGTAGGGTAGCTGAAGGCCACATTTTGGTAATCGATGTCGCCACGCACTTGCAGGGGAGCAATGCCCGCCATGCGGGGCCGGTGCGTTGGCTCCGACGGCTCGTCGAGGATTTCAAGAATGCGCTCCGAAGCGCCCAGCGTGCTTTGAACCTTACCGTACAGTTCGCCCAAGCCACCTACTGAAGCGCCAATAAAGATGGTATAGAGCGCGAAAGACGTCAGGTCACCAATCGTCATCTGGCCCGCCGCTACCAGCGTAGCCGCCCGCCACAGCACCAGAATAATGCCCCCGAACAGCCCAACAATCACAAAAGACACAAAGCCCCCGCGGTAGCGGTTGCTGCGTAAGGCGGCCCGTACGGTATTGGTAAGCGAAGCAGTGTAGCGGTTGGTTTCAAACTGCTCATTAGTAAACGCTTTCACGGTGTTGATTCCCTGAAGCGTTTCCTCCACAATGACGTTGGTTTTGGCTAGCTCATCCTGCGTTGCCTTAGCCAGTATCCGGATTTTTCGTCCAAAAAACATGGCCAGCAGCACGATAGGTGGAAATGTCGCCAGCATGAACAGCGAGAGTTTCACCGACACCATCATGATAAACACGGTACCTACAATCAGGGTCGTGATTTGGCGAAACAGCTCAGCTAGCGTAAGCGAGAAGGTGTCCTGAATCTGGCCCACATCGGAAGTGATGCGCGAGGTGATAGCGCCAACGCGATTTTTCTCGAAGTAAGGAATGGGTAGCGTTACGAACTTACGATACAAGGCCTGCCGGATATCACGCACGGTGAACTCACTGACCTGAGTGAAAAACCAGATACGCCCAAAGGAGAAAACTCCCTGAAACAGAATGATTACAAAAAGGCCTATCGCGATGTAATCGATGGTAAGCGCGTCGCCATTCGGCAACACGAACGGACGGCCATTGGCCGCGTCGGTTAATTTGCCAATAACCCAGGGGAAGGCCATCACCGTGGCGCTGGACAACGCCAGCAGCACCATCCCAATGATGAATTTGGTGCGGTAGGGCAGAACGTAGCGGAAAATCCGCAGGCCCTGACGGAAGCTTTCTTTCGTTAATTTCTTCTTGGGCACGTCCGGATCAAGGGTCGAGCCGCTGGTATTCATTCCACTTCGGGCCATTCTATTTTAGAAGTGAGCACGGAGAGGTGAGAAGTGAGACTTCGTTCTGTCTCGGTGATTGTTGCGGAACGGGGTCTCACTTCTCACCTCTCTGTACTCATGTCTTACTTAATATTATTCAAACTTCATTTTGCCCTTAGGCTGCTCCACTTCGACAATCGTTGAATTGCCGAATGGCACGGGCAAGCGCACCTGCACGGCCACGGGCTGACCTTTACGGGTGGCAGGCTGCCAGGCTGGCATCTGAGCGAGCACACGTAGGGCTTCCGCGTCGCACTCCGGTGAAAGACTAGTCGTAACCGCCGGGTTGCTGACGCGCCCATCCACCCCCACGGTGAAAGAGGTAACCACGCTACCCGTAATAGACTTGTCGCGTGCGGCGGCCGGATACTTTACCTGCTTCTGAAAAAAATCATTCAACGCCTGTGCTCCGCCCGGAAACTGCGGGGGCACATCGGGCCGATTAGCGGCGGGCTTGGCCTGCGCCTGCATGTGGCCAGACTTTAACACGACGGGCGCTTTGGCAGGGTGCTGTGCCCACCCAGTGGCCGGCAAACTCACAAGCAGCAACAGAAGAAGAAAGATTTTCACGTAACGAAAAGGATAAGACCGGACTGGGGGGCAAAATGCTCCGACAGATGCGTACCGCAAAGGTACGAACCAGTTGGTGGGCCATCCTTTTTCCAACAACTATCAGCGCGCAGGGTTCAACTCTGGCACTGCTTCTGGTACCGCTGGCCGTGAAATAGCTAATAGCCCCAGGAAAGTAAGTAAGCCGTTGAGCAACAGGATTTCAAATCCAAACTTATAGCCCCCCAGCCACGCTTCGGAGTTGGCGTTGATGAGCAAGGTGAGCAGCGGTGCCGCGATGCACACTGGCAGTACGAGCGGCTCGCGGAGCATGCGGCTGGTAAGAATGCCAAAGGAAAATAAGCCCAGCAGCGGCCCATAGGTGTAGCCGGCCAACTTGAACACCGCCGTAATAAGACTCTGGTCGTTGAGGGCACGGAAAATCAGGATGATGACAATGAGCACCACCGAAAAGCCCAGGTGGGTAAGCTGGCGCAGCTGAGTTTGCTTCTTCTCGGAGTATTGCCGAATAGAGAGAAAATCGACGCAAAACGACGTAGTGAGGGCCGTAAGGGCGGAGTCGGCGGAAGCATAGGTGACGGCTACGATGCCGAGGATGAAGATGATGCCCGCGAACAGGGTGAAATGCTCGGTAGCCAACAGCGGGAATACGTCGTCGCCAATGATTTTGCCCGTAGCGTTGGTAGGCAATTGAATGCCTTTCACGGCGGCAAACTTATAGAGCAACACGCCCAGCGTCAGGAACAGGATATTGACGAAAACCAGCACGAGCGTAAACCAGAACATATTCTTCTGCGCATCGCCGAGGCTGCGGCAGCTCAGGTTTTTCTGCATCAGGTCCTGGTCCAGGCCGGTCATGACGATGGTGATGAAGGCGCCGGAGGCGAACTGCTTCCAGAAGAACTTGTCGTCTTTGATGTCGGAAAAGTAGATCTGCGACATGTCGCTGCTTTTCACCGTGCGCACCAGCTCCGCCAGGCCCAGATTCAACTCCGATGACACCAGATAAATGCTCACTCCCACGCAGGTAAGCATGGCCAGCGTCTGGAAAGTATCGGTCCAGAGAATGGTTTTTAGCCCCCCACGAAAGGTATAGAGGTAAATAAGCATGATGCTGACAATAACCGTGACCACGAAAGGCACGCCCATATCGTCGAATACGGCCAATTGCAACACACCCGCCACCAGATACAGACGCAAGGCCGAGCCTGCCGCCCGCGAAATCAAAAAGAAAAGTGCCCCGGTTTTGTAGCTCCAAAACCCGAAACGCTGCTCCAGATACCCGTATATCGACATCAGCCGCAGGCGGTAATACAAGGGCATGAGCACCAGGCCAATAACCAGATAGCCAACCAGATACCCCATTACCACCGCCATGTAGCTCCACGATTGGGACTGCACCATGCCCGGCACCGAGATAAAGGTGACGCCCGACAGCGAGGTGCCAATCATGGCGAAGGCCACCATGTACCAGGGGGCATTGCGGTTGGCAACGAAGAAACTCTCACTGGTGGCCTTACGCGAGGTGAGCAGCGCGATGACGATGAGAATAACAAAGTAGCCCGCAATCAGGCTCAGAATAAGGGTGGGGGACATGGAAGCAGGGAAGGAGAGCCGCAAAGATAGAACCGGCCCGGCAATCTAGTCCACGGTGAGCGAACGGGTGCCAGCGTAATAATACAGCTCTGCCAACGACTTTTCGTAGCTGGCTCGTAGTCCCTCCTGCTTGATTAAAAGGTCAATTAATTTCGATTCCCGGCTATTGATCAAAAAAATAGTGCTTTCTCCCAAGTCATATTTCTGTAATTCGGCCTGCAAAAGGGTGCGCTGATTGGCAATGGTCAGGGATTGCACGGCCAGTTGCCGCTCGTAAGCCCGGAGCGCGTTGTAGGTGGCCGTGACTTGGTTGAGAATCGTGCGCTGGCTCTGCTGCTGCTCCAGCACCGTTTCCTGCACCTGGAGGCGGGCCTGCTGGAGCTGCCCGCGCTGCTGCCGCAGAAACAGCGGAAACGCAAAGTCGACCCCCAGCCTATAGTTGCCGCAGCCAAAATCATACGTGGGGGGTAGTTCGGTGCGGTAGAAATCGCCCCGGCTGAGCAGCGTGCCGCTCACGTTGATGCGGGGTTTGAGCAGCTCGCGCCGGTAGCGTTCCTCCACGCCCAGCTGCCGGATTTCGGCCCCCAGCCGGAGCAGGGTCGGGTGCTGGGTAGCGGCCTGGTCGGTGAGGCGGCCAAACTCCTGCGCGCTTACGTTGTCGAGGCGGGCGGGCTGGGGAACGGCGCGTTCGGGTAGCTCCACGGGCTGGGCATTCTGGTTCCAGAGGTGGTTGGAGAGAATCAGGCGGGCGTTTTGCAGCTCTACCCGGAGCTGTTCGGCCTGCACGAGCCGGTCCTGAGCAATAATACGAGCCTCAACGGAATCGATGGGAGCCTGGTCGCCCAGATCTACCCGGCGGCTGATGGCCTGGAAACGGGTTTCAGCCAGGTTCACGCCCTCCTGAATTAGCGTGGCCTGCTGGTAGGCATAGTACCAGTTCCAGTAGTCTTTGGCCGCTTGTAGCCATACTTCATTGATTTGCTTTACGCGGTCGGCTTCGGCGGCCGTCACCAGAATTCGGGCCTGCCGCAAGGTGCTGCGCCGGGCATCAATCAGCAGCCCTTGCCCCAGCGGCACCGCCAGCCCAACCCCCGCCAGCCCGGCCACCGGCGTCTGGGTTTCCGGGTTCACGTAAGTGCCCACGTACCGGTCGTAGCCAGCCTTCAGGTCGATGCCGCCCGGCCAGAGCGGCACCCGTAGCTCGTTGGCCCATTTGTTATAATAGTCGGTGCCCCCGAATACTTTGCGGTTGAAGCCCGCGTCCAGCATCGGGTCGAAGCCGCCGCGCGCCTGGAGCACCTTTGCCTGTGCCCCGGCGCTCAGCAGCGCCGCCTGCTTCACAATCGGGTGATGAGCAAACACGATTTCGGCTAAATCCCGCAGCGAGAATATTTGGGCCGTATCGATGGGTTGAGGATCAGCTATCTGCCGTCTATGGTTCAGGGCAGGCGGCGAGGCGGGCAGCTGCTGACCTGTACTTTGGGTTATGTTAGCGGGCCAGGCCGCAATCAGCAGGAGTAGCAACCGCAAAAAGCCCCCCGACAAGCCAAATGCTTGATTTGGATAAATAAAAGGCCTCATGACGGGGTTACCTTTTCGTCGGGTGACCCCTGGGTGGGTGTGCTATTCGCTGGCTCAGCTTGCAGGCTAGGAGGGAAGCCGTTTAGCTGCCGCCAGATTTCGTACCAAACCGGGACTGAATCCAGAATAACCCAACCGTACACGCCCGAGCCAATTCGCAGCTGCCGGGGCCATTCGTGGTCTTGTTGGGGCGTGCGGGAGGGGCGAATCAGGAGCCGGTAGCGACCATCCGTGCTGCTGACCACGTCAATAACCGCCACTTCGCCCCCAAACGTGCCAACCGCCACCGACGGCCAGCCCGAAAACTGAATGGCTGGCCAGCCATCAAACTGGAGTCTGGTTTGCCGGCCCCGCTGAATGAGCGGTACATCCATGGCCCGAACGTACAGCTCAGCGGCTAGTACGGGGGCTTCGGGCTGGAGCGTGGCAATTGACTCCCCTTGCTTGATGGTTTCGCCGATGCCCGCTTTGAGCGTACGGACAACGTAGCCGGTTTGTGGGGCCCGCACGATGTAGAACGCCCGCCGTACTTCCACGTTGCTGATACGGTTGCGCAGCGCCGCCACTTCTCCCTCCGAGCTTGCCTGGCTGGATACGGCCGAGCTACGGTCGGACTGCGTTTTGGCTAAGGTCTCCTGATACTTGGCCCGGATTTCAGCTAGCTCGATGCTGGCATTGCTGAGCGACTGACGGGTATTGAGCAACTTATTGCGTTGGGCCACCACCTTGGCCAGATCTTCCTGAAGCTTTAAGCGCCGCGTTTCAATGTCAGTGAGGGAAAATAAGCCGTTTTTAAACCCTTCTTCGTAGCGCGCCAGCCGGTTTTGGGCAATCTGGTAAAAGTTGGTGACGGCCACCAGATCGGCGCTGTCGATGGTCACGGTATTACGGGCCTGCTCTACCCGGTTGCCAGCAGCGGCGAGCTGCACGGTCAGGCCCGTTTGCAGGGCCGCGATTTGTTGGTTGGAGGCGACGATCTGGGCACTGTTGGCGGCTACGTTGCTGCGCTTTGCGGCCAGCTGCTCGCGTAGGCGTTCGGGCAGGTTAGGATCAAAGTACTCATCCTGAATCTCAGAGATGGTTAGGATAGTATCCCCCTTCTTTACCAGCTCACCTTCGCGCACGGCCCAGCGCTCGATACGGCCCGCAATAGCATTCTGTACCGTTTGCGGGCGGTCCTGGGGCGTGAGGGCGGTCAGACGGCCATAACCTTGGATGGTCTGTCGCCAGGGCAGAAACAGAATAATCAGGAAGGCAATACCAATAGCCAGCAAGACGCGGCCCAAGCGCCGGCTGGCCTTGGGGTCGAGCACCTCCTGACGGGTGGTAAGGGGAAATTCCTCCCACGCCTTCCGGGCAATTTTCTGGTTGGATAAGTTAAGCATGAGTTTCCGTCGTGGCGTTATCCAATAGGGGCAAATCCGTTACGGCAGCTAGCTTTTCCACGCCAGTCAGCATATCGAAGACGGTGCCGATGCCGGTTACCAGCTTTTCAATGGCGCTGCTGACTTGCACGATAATGACCTCCGCCGCCACAAACTGACCCAGACTCATCTGCCGCGACACGACGAACAGCGTGCCGGCGATGAGTAGCCCCCCAATGAGGATAGTGCGTAAGAATATCGCGTAGCCGAAATAATACTTCAGCACTTTAAAATGGCCATTGCGGGCGCGCAGGTATTCGGCCGTCAACTCGTCGGTACGCATAATGGCCTGCCGCTGCTGCTCCTCATTGTTGCGAAACTCGGGCAGCCGGCCCGCCACCTGCTCCAGCCAGTCCACCACTTCGTACTTGTGAGCCGACTCCTGAATACTGGTGCGCAGCGCCCGCCGATAGTGAATGACGTAGATCAGCACAAGCATCAGGATGGTAAATATTCCAAACGCAATAAAGATGGGATGGTAGAAGCTCAGGACAAGCAACCCGAACACTATCTGAAAGCCCCCGAACATCAAGTCAATCAGCAGCTTGGTGAGCCCTTTCTGGACCGTAAGAATGTCGAAAAAGCGATTGACCAGCTCCGGCGGGTTTTCACCGGCCAAGGATTCGGGCTGAATGCGTGGCAGGCGGTAAGCAAATTCCAGGGCTGCCTTGGCAAATAAGCGTTGCTCAATGGCTTCCACCAGCGTTATCTGGCCAATCAACAAAATGCCCCCCAGCAGGACGCCCAGCACGACGACCGCAATGAGAATGTAAGTAGAGCCAAAGACGGCCCCCGTCGAGACGAGGTTGAAGACAGCCTGCGTCCCTAAGGGTAAAGTAAGACTGATCAGGCCGGTGACGATGGCGTAGAAAAGAATGAAGCGAATGGTCTTGCGTTCGGTATCCAGCATGCCGGTCAGGCGCTGCCAAGGGGTAGGAGGAGGAGGTAAACTGGAAAAACGTGATGCCATGTAGTATAAAGAGTGAAAGAAATTGGACAAGTGTGAAGCCCGACCCGCACGCCAATATGCGTTCTGACCAGGCCATAGCTGGCTCTCTGCCACCAGCTCGCACTCTGGTCAACAGGAGTTATTGCCAGAGGTTAGCTTTCCACAAAAGTAATTCAGCCTTAGTTGTTTTCCTCCTTCGTGGCAGGAGGTACAATTATTCCCACTCTGACCAGCGCATCACCTCCCCCACGGCGGGCGCGTGCAGCTCGCCGCGCAGCATCTGGCCGTTGGCTACTTCCTGAAGGGTGCGCAGGGGCTCAGAAGCGGGCTCGTCGGAGAGGTCGAAGGTGCCGTAATGCATGGGGACTACGTGGCCGGCGCGCAGAATATTGGCGGCTTTAGCAGCCTCGTGGGGGTCCATGTGGCTTAGTTGCATCATGAAGGCGGGCTTGTAGGCACCGATGGGCATAATACACACATCCAGAGGGCCAAACTGCTTTTCTATCTCCTCAAAATGCCCCCCAAAGCCACTGTCGCCACAAAGGTAGAGCAACTTGCCCGCCACGCGCAGCATAAAGCTGCCCCAGAGTACCTGGTTCATATCCAGCAGGCCGCGGCGGTGCCAGTGGGCGGCGGGCAAGTAGGTGATTTCCAAGGGAGAATTGCCCCCCAGATCATATTGCTGCCACCAGCCTGCCTCCTGCACTTGCAGGCTGGGAGCCATACCGCGCAGCAGCTTGGCCATGTTCAGCGGGGCCAGCACCTGCATGTTGGGGTTCTGGCGGGCTACTAGCTTTATAGAAGCTTCGTCGAGATGGTCGCGGTGGCCGTGGGAAAGGAGCAGGTAGTCGATGCCGGTGATGTCTTCGGGGCGGCAGGGCAGGGGGTGGCGCCGGCGCAGAAACCTGGAATCCAACAGGATTGGATCGAAGAGCAGCGTAACGCCGGCTACCCGCCACAGAAACGTAGCGTGGCCCAGCCACACCAGCATATCCTCTTTCGAGGTGAAAGCCTCAGCGCAGGACACCACGGCGGGCGTCCAGGTGTCAGCTTTCTTCTCGGCCTTCTGCGGGTTTTCGGTTAATTGCCAGCGTATTACGGTGCTGAAGCTGGGCTCATAGAGCGTGTCGCCGTTGCAGAATTCATTCCCGATCATCTTGTTGCCAGGATAATGCGGGCGAATGGTTTTCAGATTTTCGTTGCGGCGATACGTAGTGCGGGCAGCCATAGAAGGCAAAATAGAAGTTGGAAACAGGTTAGAAAGGTAAGCAAGCAGCCTCTTCAAAGAGCTAAAAAGCCCCCCAACCGTGGCTGGGGGGCTTTTTAGGTGACTAATAAGCAGCACGAAGGGTTACCAGCCATATGGATAGCCCGGCCCCATCCCGAGTCCTGGCGACGCGCCCGTAGAGTAGCGCACCCCACCCGATACGGAGAAATTTTCGGTGATATGATAATCAGCCCGCACGTTAACGCCCGAGCCCATATTGCCACCACTAAAGCCTCGAATGCCAGGCGCGGGGGGCAAATTGGAGAAGTCGCGCCAGGCCGTGCCGGTCAGTGATACGCGCGGACTCAGCGCATACTCGGCTCCGGCCTGCACCAAGTAATGATTGGTAGCCAGCGGAGCGGTAGCAACCGGGCCGTCGGTGGCAGGGCCGTAAAATGTGCCCGGCAACACGCGCATATACGTCAGGCCCGTGAATAGGCGCAAGCGGTTGGTAGCCTGGTAGCTGGCCGTGGGACTGAGGTAGGTAGCGGAGCCAAACCGACCCGCAAACGTAGCGCCGGCGCTCAGGTTATACGACACCCGCGAGCGTAGTAAGCTGGGCGTTGGCGGACCAGCTTCTCCCTCAATAGGAGTTTGAGCCAATACGTTGCCTGTCAGGAAAAGGCAGGCTCCGATAAGGAAAGCGGATACTTTAGAAAGCATAGATCAAAGCAAAAAGCGCAGAACCAGAAAGCAGCTTCAAGTTACGAAGCTGGAAACTAGTAGACCCTACTCAGGTCGAATTGGTTGCTCTTTGCAACGAAGAAAAGCCTTTGATAGTGCTTGAGGTTTAGGTGTGGGTTGCCGGGCTCAACGCCGTGCCGCGTCGTGCCTGCCACGCTACGGCTGCTAGGCACAGCGCAAACCAGGCCCACGGCAGCCGCAAATCCAGCACCGATAAACCCGCGAATACCAACGTAGTAGCGAAGCTGGCCAGCCCCTGCAACGCCTGATTCAAGCCAAACACCTCGCCTCGGTTGGCCTCGGTAGTGCGCTGGGCCAGCAAGCCTTCTAGCAGGCCCTGAATTAGAGAAAGCGTGAGGCAATCTAGTGTTACCAGCACATATAAGCTCACCCGCGACGAGCCGATAAGTCCGTAGCCGGCCAGCACCGGTACGCCCAGCGCCGCCAGCCAAAAAATAGCCCGCCGCTGATTGATACGGTCGGCGAAGTAGGTGTAAAATACATAGTTGAGGCCGATACTCAAGGCCCCAAAAAACATAAAGAAGTAGGAAATAGCCTTCGCATCCATCTGCTGCTCGCCCAGGCTTACAAAAGGCACGAAGTAGAAATAATAGCCCGTGCTCAGCGTAAGGGCCACCTGCATGAGCACGATGCGGCGTAGGTCGCCAGCTGGGGTGTCCTGGGCGCGCAGCCGGGCCCACAGCGTCAGCGGGTTCAGGCCACGACTTAGCTCGGCGCGTAGCTCGGCCCCGCGCACGGGCGAGCGTTGGCTGTGGGTTTCGGGAAGAAGAAAGCTGAGCAGCACATTCACCGCGGCCAGACTCACCGCCAAGCCTGCTACATAGGCCGCTTCCTCGGCTCGGGGCACGTCCAGCGTGGTCAGGAGCAGGCCGGCGGCCATTGGTCCTAGCACGAAGCCCAAAGAGATAATGGCCCCCTCAATGCCCAGATTTTTGAACAGGTCGTCCTTGCCTGAAATGTCGGTGATAGAGGAGCGGATCGTGGCGTACATGCCGTTGGTGAGGCCGTCGCTCAGCCGATTGACGAAATACAGGCCCGTGCGTACCGGCAGCAGCAAGGCCGTGGCCAGCAGCGTGCCCGCCGCCGATAAAATCAGGATAGGCCGCCGCCCGTACCCGTCAGAAAGGCGACCTAGGAGCGGCGCTGAAAACAGCTGTACACCCAAAAACAAACCCGTGCCCAACGACAGCCACAGCTGCGGCTGCGGCAACGCGCGCACATACTCCGGCAGAATCGGCCCGATAGCCGACCCCACGATGACATCGAGCAGAATAACTGCGTAAATAAGCGCGAGGCGAGGATTTTCAATCAAAATGCTAAGCCAATTTACTTCGCCTTACTTCCCAGCCAGGCCATACGAAACGCCAGTTGCTCGGGCGTAGCGGTGGGGGCTGGTACCACTTCCACCGCCGGAACCTCGGCCAGCGTGACTTGCACGGTGCGCACGCCGGTACGGGAGCGGACTTCTACCGGAACCACGTCACCGGGCTTTTGCTTGCTTAGCAGCTTCTGCAATTCCTGCTGTTTCCTGATCGGTTTGCCATTGAATTTGAGCAATACATCTTCGCGGTCGATGCCGGCCAAGTAAAGCGGGCTGCCGACCAAGGTGCTATTGATAATAGTAGCGCCCTGGGGAGAGTAAGCTAAGTCTAGGAGCCCCATGCTGGGTTGGCCGGGATTGGCGCGGCGCACCAGTAAGCCGGCTGGTGCCAACAGCTCTTCGTAGTTGGGTAGCTCGTGGCCGGTGATATGCGTACGGAAGAACTGACCCGCGAAGGCCGTGTCGCGGGCTACTTCGCCCAGAATTCGCTGCAAATCCGGGAGCGTGTAGGGGCGCTGGGGGGCAAAATTTTGCTGAGCCTGGCCGTGCTGCCGCCATACGGTCCGCATATAGGTATCCAGATCGGTCTTATAGTTCTGGCGCAATAGCAGGTCGAGAGCCAGCGCATTTGCCCCCCCAATGGTATAGTAAGAGAGGTAAGTGTTGCCGCGGTTATTCGGGTCGATAGCGGCGGCGGCGTCTACGAATGGGGCCTGCTGGCTCATCTGCACCGGCGAGTACAGGCGGGCACCGGGCGAGTTTACCATGCTATTGACGATGGTTGTCAGCTCCTGCATGTACTGCGCTTCGGTGAGAATACCGGCCCGGCGCAACAGCAAATCACCGTAGTACAGCGTAAAGCCTTCCGCGAACCACAACGCCTCGCTCTGGTTGGCGCGGTCAAAGTCGAACGGCTCCAGGGACTTTGGTCGGATGCGCTCCACGTTCCAGGCATGAAAAAACTCGTGCGACACCGTGCCCAGATTATCAATTGCCTCTTGCCCGCGCAGGGAGCGGGCGCTGGTGAGGGAAGTGGAGTTGCGGTGCTCCATCCCGTCGCCGCCGGTTTGAGGTAAGTAATTGGCAATAAAGGTGTAGCGGCCAAAATCAAAGGCGGGCAGTTCGCCAAAAACGGCGCTGGCCTCCCGTACTATTTTCTTGGTTTGGTCGGCATAGGTATCCAGCTCGGCTGCCGTGCCCTCGTGGAGCACCGCCAGCTCAATGGTTTTACCTTGTTCCTGCCAGGTGCGCACCTGCTGGGCACCCAGGGAGATAGGCGAGTCCATGAGGTGTTGCAGGTGGGGGGCGAAATACGTGTTGGGGGCTGTTTCGGGGCGCAGTTGGGTAGCTACCTGCCAGCCAGCAGGCAACTCAAACTGCACCTGAGCCGGGCGCTCTTCCAGACCACGGGCGTAGGCCAGGGTTGCAGGAATATTCAAATGAGCGTGGCGCTCATCAATGCCCGCGTAGGTGCCGTCGGTGCGGTCACCGAAAAGGGTGTAGCTAAAGCGCACGGTGCCATCGTGGCCGGCTACATCCCAGCCGGAAGGGTCGGGGCGACTGATAGTCAGAACTTTCCCTTTGGAGTCGGTGGCCTTTACGGCGTACACGTTTTTGGCAAACTCATGCAGGGCGTAACGCCCCGGCGAGCTGCGCGCCATGCGTACCTGCAATGACCCAGATTTCAGATCAGAAAAAACCACAGTCACTTGTGCCTCATGGTGCGCGGCATTCGGGAAAGCCAGGCTGTACCGCACCGGGGCCTGCGCCTGGGCCGTGCCGCACAGCAGACCAGCTAAGAGAAAGGAAACGAAGATTTTTTGCATAGCAGCAAGAGGTGGAGAGGAGGGAGGGTGGAACGGTAAAAATGGGTGATTTTTCAGCGGCAAAAGCGAAATTTTCAAGTAAAGGAGCGTCGACCGTGCCCGTCGTTGTTTCGTTGTCATAAATGGCGGTTATGGCGCGCCACTAACAACGACGGGCGCGTGCAACGCGCCCCTACTAAATACTAAACGCCGCTGCTTCCACCATTTCCCCAAAAAACCGCGCCTGCCAACGCTGACGCAGGCCCAGCCGCGCCAGCTCGGCGGGCCAGGGCGGCAGCTGCCGGGCGTGGATGTTTGCCGTGAGGCGAAAAAAACAGTACATCACCGCCAGCAACAGCCGCTGCCACCAGGTGGATGGGGGGCAAAAATCGGCCACCAGCCAGACCGCGCCGGGGCAACTAACGGCTTGCAGGCGCAGGAGCAGCCGTCGCAGATCCGGGGGAGTAAATAAATCGAGCAAGAAAAAGGTTACAACTGCGTCAAATTGGGCGCCGGGGGGCAAATCGGCTTCCGTACCGAGCCGGAACTCGACCTGGGCGGCACAGGCGGGCGGCAGCGCCCGCAGCCGTGCCCGCGCCTTGCGTAGCATCACGGCCGAGGCTTCCAGGTATAGTATCCGCGCCGCCGGTCGCCGCCGGAGCACTTCGCCCAGCACCCAGCCCGTGCCCCCACCCGCTATAAGCACGTACGGCGCGCCGGGGGGCAAATGTGCCAGCGCCGCCTGCTGGGCTCGCCGCAAAGCCGAGCCAAACACGAGCCCGGCCAGCGGATCGTAGAAAGCTGCTACGAAATCAAAGGAAGCCGGTTTGCGTTTTATGGGTAGTGCGTTTAAGGTTGACGTAGGAATCAATCAAAGGAAGTAACCAGAGATACGTATCGTTAAAACGCACATCAGTTTGAGTGGTTTATAATTACGGTGCGTTTCTGCTTTGCTGTAAACCAGATAAACACGTACCAAACCCATGACCAATGCCTTGCGTCGCTTAGTAGCGGGCTTTCTGTTATTCCTCACCGAATTTGCCATCACCCTTAGCCTGGGGGTGTTGGGAGTGGTATTCTTTTTGGCCGTCAGCCGGGAAGTATTCGACCAGGATGCTGCCCGCTTTGACGCGCAGGCTTTTCGCTGGGCCCGCGACTTGCTGGGAACCGAGCGGCAGGCGTGGGTCGAAACCATTACCTTTCTAGCGTCGCGCAACTTTATTACTGCGCTTGGCCTCAGTCTGATTGGCTGGTTTCTGTTGCGCCGCCGCCACCGCTGGTACTCCCTGCTTATTCCGGTGGTAGCCCTGGGCAGTATCTCGCTCAATTTAGTGCTGAAGAATTTTTACAATCGGCCGCGGCCTTTACTGCCCCTGACCTCCGCGTCGGGGCTGAGTTTTCCCAGCGGCCACGCCATGATCAGCGCCTCCTTCTATGGCCTGCTGATTTATCTGGTGTATACCCATGTGCGGCGCCCCGCCTGGCGCTGGCTGCTGATTGCACTTCTGGGGCTTCTTATTCTGCTCATTGGCCTCACGCGCGTGTATCTGCGTGTGCATTACGCCACCGATGTGCTGGCGGGCTTCACCGCCGGCATTGTATGGTTGCTAATCGCGATTCCAGTGCTACGGCGCGTGGAGTTTCAAACAAAAAAACGCCTTAAGCGTCGCCTGCAACCCTCTGAAGAACAGCCCGCAAGCTAGGATAATGGCTGGTTGAGCAGAAATTTTTGAGAAAAGAATTGTCGGAAAGCCTTGGCTGCTCCTATCTTTGCAGCGTTAAAAGACACCTCCAACGAGGAAAATGTGTTTTAACCTGTGTTGCGCTTGTGGCGAAATTGGTAGACGCGCTGTCTTCAGGCGGCAGTTCCGCAAGGTGTGGGAGTTCGAGTCTCCCCGAGCGCACAACAAAAAAGCTGGTCCTTTGGGGTCGGCTTTTTTTGTTTATGGGTCTTAAAAAGCCCCCCAGATTCGTGTTTTAGCTTCTTGAAAGGGCCATAATCAGTTTTGTGCCTAAAGGCTAGAACTTAGCCATCTACATTTTGGAAGAAAGAACCGCGAAATTAAATCGAGTGAAGCGCTATTTTTCGGTATGAAAAACCTCACCGCCCGATTCCTGAAGCTGCTGGGGCTGCTGACGATGGAGATTGTGCTGGTGAGTGTGTTGTTTTTAACAGCGTTCGTGGTGTTTTTTTACCTCACGCGCATTGTCTTCCAGCAGCAGTCGGAGGCGCTGGACGAGGCCGCGTTTCAGTGGATGGATGCGCACAGAACTCAATGGCCCGCCCTCACGCCGTTGATGCGCGGGGTCACGTTTTTTGCTTCCGCGCCATTTCTGGTGGCCACCGCCGTGCTACTGCCCGCGGGGTTGGCCCTGCGCAACTACCGCCGCGAAGGATTGGAAGTATTCTGGGCCATAGCGGGCGCGGCTCTCCTGAATCATCTGCTAAAAACCCATTTTCATCGTCTGCGCCCTGATACGGCGCTGTTGAAGCAATATGGGCTGAGCTTTCCCAGTGGCCATGCCATGATTGGGTTAGCGCTGTACGGCTGTTTAGCCTGGCTGCTGTGGCGTCATGGCCGCCACCCGGCCTGGGCGCTGGCACTGCTGCTGTGGGCGCTTGTAATTGGTCTGAGCCGGGTGTATTTGCATGTGCATTACTTCACCGATGTGCTGGCAGGCTTTGCCGCTGGTTTGGCGTGGCTCATCCTACTGCGCGCAGCTCTGCATCTGTGGTGGCGCGAGCAGGCTTTACGCGAGCAGGCTGTATTAAATGCAGAAAGTAGTTGACTAAACCCACTTCTGCAGTTAGTAATTTATCCGAGCTTCACTTTCACCCGAAGGGCCAGTAAACCTTTTACGCCCTGCAACTCCTCCAACTCCAACTCCTCTACTTCCGCCTCCAAAAGGCCGCGGTCTTGCAGGTAGTCGAGGTATTCGAGGTACTCATCGGCCTCACGCTGCTGGGCGTAGACGAGGGCAATGTAGCCGGGCTGAGTTAGCCGCTCGCCCGTGCCCAACACCGTAGCCTTGTCAATTCGCTTCTTAATTATTTCGTAGCGGATGTTATAAGCGCCGTCTACGTCAAATTGGCGCTCATCCAGGCGAAATCGGATGTTAAGCGGCTGACCATGAATGAGAATCAACTGGGTGATTTCTAATGGGACGGGTAATTTGTCCCGCAGGTCCGTCGTCCGGCGGGTGATTTCTATCATTACCAGCAGCTGCCATAAGCGCAGGTTTTTCAGGAAAACCAGGTCGAAAGGCTTGTTCTCTACTAGCGAAGCGCCCACGTAGATATTGTGCTCTACACCGTCAGTTTTGAGACGCTGGAAGTAGTGCGGAAACATTTCCTGCGCCTTTTCCTCTTCCTCATCCAGGTAGTCGCTCACCGTATCATTAAGCAGCGTTACGCTTTGCTCGAACTCCTTGCGGCGCTTATACAGGATGCCCAGCTCGGGGTCCATGTTGGACCAATAATTCGCAATGACGGGCCGCAGCTCGGGGGTGTTCTGGGATAAATAATCGAACAGGGGCTCTACTTCCGTCTTCAACGACTCAAAAATGCTCACCTCGTCGCCGGTCAGGATGCCCTGGCGCAGACGGCGCAAGTGTTTCGATACGTAGAATTTCAACTCGTCCAGAATAGGCAGAGCCTGAAACTCCGAAGCCTTTTTCAGTACTTTATTAGCCAGGGTAAGATGCTCAATCAAGTCGCCTTGGATAGCGTCGTTGCGGGCCGTACTGCTGCTGCGAATGTCGCTGGAGCCGTGCAGCGGATACACATCATGAAACACGATGGGCTCAATTTCCGCGTTTTTGTTGCCTTCTTCCACCTTAGCCAGCAGGTTCAGAGCCGCGTCGGTGAAGCGCCACTCCATGGTGGGGTGAATGGCCGTAAACTTCTCCCTGATGATGGCCTGTACGCGCGTCTGAATCTCCTCGGCGTTACGTTTCACCGCTACCGCGAACAGAGGCACGAACTGGTTGACTTTCTCCAGGCAAAACTCATCCAGATCGTTCACATTCGGCGAGCCTAACTCAAGCAGACCTACCGTGTCGTCGCCGTAGGGCAGCAGGGCCAGAATAGCGCTGCGTATACCAATGCCCAGAATCTGCTGCCGCAAATCTTCGGGAATGTCGGCCTGCTCCACGTCTTCGAGTACCAGCGGTTGGCGGTCTTGCCAGAGCTGGGAGTAGATCTGGCGGAAGCCGCTGCCAGCTTCCTGATGTGCCAGCTGCTTGGTCAGAAAACTGTGGTTTATTTTACGGCCGAAGTCAACAAACGCCTTTTTCTTCTCATCGTAAGCGGCAATGCCCAGCTGTAGGAAGGGCCGCGCAAACAGTACCCGCAGCTTTTCCTGAATTTGCTCGAGGCGGTCGGAGGCTTGCAGCACGTCGCGTTCCAGCAGGTCATACTTCAGCTCCGACAGAATTTCCTGCTCCGTGACGTCGGCCAGATTCAGGACGTTAAAACCCACCAGCTCAAAGTTGCCGGGGGGCAAAAGCTCCTGCCATAAGTCGGTGCGGTGCAGGTTGTGGGTCAGCATATCCAGCTGCGCCGACGTAAGCGCGGGCCGCTCACCCACTATGCGTACATCCAAAAACGTGGAATCGAAATCGACGCTATAGTGGCGATACAGGCCGATGTTATAGTCGGGAACGGTGAAGGTAATGGCGCCCGTAATTGGCAGCTTCACCCCGTACACCTTGTCCAGAATCAGGGCATAGGCCATCCGCGCCATGTACAATTCCATCGTGCGCGCATCCACGTTCAGTGGCTGCTTGATATTTTGCTGCGGATTGAGCAGCACTTCCGCAAAGCGTGGCGTGTGATAAAAGCTATAACGCTGAAAAGGCGGAATGACGCCGCTAATGGCTGTTTGGAAAGATGCGGCCGGAATAACGGCCAGCATAAGCGTTTCTACTAAGTCGCAGTTGCACTCAAGGGTAGCATGATCGGAGATGGGGCCACGGGCCCACTCAGCAGCGGCCACCTGCTCGCCGATGGAGCGGGCCAATAGCGCCACACCCGGATTAGCGTCGGTTTCGCGAGCGTGCCAATACGCAATCAGCGGCTCCAGGCTCAGAGTCGTCGTGAATGGAAAAGCCGTGGCAACATGAGAAGATAGTTCTTTCAGCATGACAAAAAGTATAACCCCGGTGGTGATTAATTAATTTGCAAAATGTGGCTATGCAGCCCGGCAACGCTAGTATACGCAAGATAAGTAAGACTGAGTACAGCTGACCGTAAGCTCATTATCAAAGATTTAGCGACTAAGCACAACAGGCTTTGGTTCCTCGTTTTGAGCAGTGGTTACGTCCACGATGGTGCCCGTCGTACTCGGCTTTTCGGCTCTGGTTACGCGCAGCTTTTTGCCCTCGTTTTGATAGCAGGTGCAGCATCCATCGCCTAGGAAGCGGCCCGCCAACGTAATAGAGTCAAGAGAGTAGAAGATGGTTTCGGGGGGAGTAGCGGTTCCTGGAAAGTGCCGAACGACGTAGAGCTGATACTTGTAAGCGTCGAGCTTACGGCCGCCGCCTGCGGTGAAGGGAGCCGTAGTGTTGAGCACGATAGGCTTGGCAGTAAGCGCCCGTGAGCGGATGATGCGGGTCGTGTCATTGGGCACGACGGGCGCGTTGGGGGGTAGCTGCACCAATGGATCGACATAAGGATAGCGTACCACCACGACCGTATCGACATCAGCAGACCGGAAGCCAGTAGCACCGAGCGAATCAGCGAGGTTGAATTGAAAGTAGATGGCATCTTCCAGGGTGTCGTCGCACTCGCAGGATACGCTGCCGCAGCAGGCACTTACGGCCGTGGCCACCAGCAGCCCCAGCAGCCAAGCAGATAATTTACGCATCATAGCCGGTAAAGATAGAGGGCTGACCGCGGATACGGAGATAAAAAAGCCCCCCGGCGCAAATACGTAACGAACAGATTGACGGGAAATTCTACCCATAATTTTGGAAAGCTTTACAGCTAAACCTAAATGATGATGGTCTATGATTTCTGTATTAAAATAGGATTAAATAAATTTTAATTATAACAATTACCAAATACTATAAGTATCCAAGGGTTCCCGCACACTATCTGCCACGAGCTATGACTGACACGACACTTTACACCATTTACATTGTTTGTATGCTTTTGGGAGCCTTTTTGTTCCTGTATTGGGGTCTCTCGGATCGGCGCGGCGTGCCTCGTGCCGAGTATCTGGTAGCTTTCCTGATTCCGGTGTGGTCGGCCACGGCCTACTTCGCGCTTTCTACCGGGCAGGGTACTACCGAGGTGGGTAACACCACTCATTTCGCCCGCTACCTCGATTGGATAGTTACCACGCCTTTATTGCTGTTCGCGTTGGCCTCCACGGCCATGTATTATATCAAGAAAGACCGGGTTATCATCGGCGGCTTGGTGCTGGCCGATGTATTTATGATTCTTACCGGCCTTATCGCTGACCTTTCTACCGGGTCCGTGCGCTGGGTGTGGTACGGGCTGGGCGTGATAGCTTTCCTGGGTATTCTATGGACGCTTTGGGGGCCACTACGGCAACGGGCGCATAGCCAAGGCCCAGAACTGGCTAGCGTCTACAACCGCGCCCTTAGCTTCCTGACTATTCTTTGGATTGCGTATCCGCTTATTTGGGCGCTCGGCCCCACGGGCATAGGCGCCCTCGGTCCTTTCACCGAAAAGCTGCTGTTCGTCGTGGTGCCTATCCTCTCTAAAGTAGGCTTCAGCATTGTCGATTTGTCGGGGCTGCGCTCCTTGCGCCAACAGCCCGATGAGTTAGCTTTTGAGTAAACGCTTATTTAATTAAGCACGAAAAAGCCCCCCAGCTACGTAGCCGGAGGCTTTTTTAGTTCGGACTGGTGGCTACAGTCTGGCCCATTATCACTTCGATGGGGCCACGGTTTGCAAACTCGGTTTTCAGGGCCACAGCGTCTACTTCCAACTGGGGTCGAATCTGGTCGAGGGCATGGCGGAGGGCTAGTACATCGGCCAGGCGGGGGGCGTCGCTTTGGGAGTAGCCATGGTACATGGCCACCCGCACCGACGATTGGCCCGTGCCGGCATACGTGCCTAGTAGCTCGCCGTGGGCATCATATAGCTGCACTTCAGCTCGCACCCTACTGCAATACCACCCGAGCGGAATACCCAGCACGGAGGGGGTAAGTAGGGTCGCCATCTGAAAAGCCTGCAACGCCCGGCCCGGTCGCGACACCGAAGCTTCCATTATTTGCAGCTTCACGTAGCCAAACCTGGTGCTGTCGCCGGTGTCGATAATGTTCTGATTGAGCTCCTGCTCAAACATCTTGCGCGCGTCGTCATATTCGGTGGCCTCCGAAACCATGAGCAGGCTATTGTCAACGTCGACCTGCAGGGCGGGCAGGCGGCTGCTGAGGCTGGCTGGCGTGGCTTTAAACAATACTTTGTCCGCCGATTTACAGCCTGACAGGATAATTCCGGACAACAATAAGAGGGTCAGGCACCGCAGAGCGTGTTTCATAAACGTTGTCTTTCAGAGCGATAAGCACATGGCTATATCAAAAATAAGACAACTTTAGCACCGAATGTGATGCTTTATAGAAGGTTATTCAATAAATAATACATTTAATTGAATAACTACCAGACTTGCTATGCATAAGCTTAACCGGAGTATTTACAAATGAAATAGGTCCACTGATTCCCGAGCAGGAATCAGTGGACCTATTTCATTTTTCTAATAACGCGCACCCAGGTTTATTAGTGCGTATGCTGAGCTAATGCACTGTCTTCCTCAGCGAGGTCATCTAGTGGTGTAGCTACATAGTTATCTACGAATTCGCCTTCCCAACGGGCTACTACGGCCGTAGCCAGGCAGTTACCAATTACGTTTACGGCGGTGCGGGCCATATCCATGAGTGCATCGATGCCCAGAATGATAAATACCGGCCACGAGGGTAAGTTGAACGAAGCCACCGTGGCCAGCAGAATCACGAGGGAGGCGCGTGGGACGCCCGCCACGCCTTTGCTGGTAAGCATCAGCGTAAACACCATGACCAATTGCTGACCAAAGCTGAGCTCAATGCCCGCCGCCTGCGCTACGAATACCGCTGCCAGCGAAAGATACAGCGTGGTGCCATCAAGGTTAAAGGAATAGCCCGTCGGCATGACAAAAGCCACGATGCGGCGCGGCACCCCGATGCTTTCCATGGCTTCCATGGCCCGCGGCAAAGCGGCCTCCGAGCTGGTCGTGGCAAAGGCAATGCTCACCGGCTCGGCAATGGCCTGGACAAATCGCTTGATCGGGATGCGGGCAAAAAAGGCAATGGGCAGCAGCACCAGCACCAGGAAGGCAATGAGAGCCACGTACAACGTGAGCAGGAGTTGGAAAGCGTTGAATAGTGGGGCAAAACCCATTTTGCCCACGGTGTAAGCCAAAGCGCCGCCCACGCCCAGGGGGGCAAAAAACATGACCACGTTGGTGAATTTAAACATCACCTCCGACAAGCTTTCCATTACTTCCAGCATAGGACGGCGATGCTTCCCGTGCACCATGGCCAGGCCGATGGCGAAGATGATGGCAAACACAACTACCTGCAATACCTGTCCTTCGGCTACCGATTTGGCGATGTTCTCGGGGAAGATGTGCAGAATAATATCGGCGGTAGACTGCTCTACGGCTTGCAGCTGCTCAGTCGTGTCGGCCCCGGCTTGGCTGATGCCGACGCCGGCTTTGCTCAGATTGATGGCTGCCAAGCCGATGAAAAGGGCAAACGTGGTAACTACCTCGAAGTAGACCAGGGCTTTAATTCCCATTTTGCCTACTTGCTTCAAATCGGCGTGGCCGGCAATACCCACGACCAGCGTCGCAAAAACCAGGGGAGCGATAATGGTTTTCACCAGGCGCAGGAACACGTCGCTGAGCACTTTCAGATTCTGGGCGAAAGTGGGGTAGTCATTGCCGATTTCAGCCCCCACAAACATGCTGACTACGATCCAGAAAGTAAGTGAGCGACGCTGGGCAGCATAGGCTACCAGGGCGGCCAGCGCAATCCAGCGAGCTGCTCTCGGCACGGCGAGCGGCAGAGCCCCTGGGTTGTAAGCCGAAAATATGGTGAGCGCTAAGGCTACCAGAGACAAAACCAGAATTAGCGGAACGAGGCGCGAAAACTTCATGCAGAATAGGGTGGGGGATTACCAGAGAAGTCAGCAAAGATAAGTTTTCAGCCAACAGTTACGGACGATGAGTAGTGCGCCGCTGATTATTAGTTGTAGGGGGCTTTTTATGAGACCCGGCCTAGCTGGATTTGGTGCCGCAGAAAAGTAGCTTTGCGCTCCGCCCACTCTTCAGCCTATTCCTGCCCCATACTCTACGCCATGCTTTGGACCATCGAAACGCGTGAGCTGCCGCTGCGCTACACCTGGAAAATATCGCGCAACGCCTCCACCGCCAAAACCAACCTGCTCGTGCGGGTGCAGCACGAAGCCGGCGGAGCGGTAGGCTGGGGCGAGGCGGCACCTAACGTGCGCTACGGAGAGTCGCCGGAGGGTCTGCAAATGGAGTTCAAGCAATTACTAGCTGGTGGGCTGGATCAAGTAAAGTCGTTGGATGAGCTAACGGAGTTTTTGGGTCATCATTCCGTAGCGCATGCGTTGAGCTTTGCGTTGGAATCGGCCTACGTGCACTGGCAGGCAGCACACACGGGGCAGTCGGTAGCGGCGGTCCTGGGCTTACCTGAGCCGGCGGCGGCCGTGCCTACCGCCTTGACGCTACCCATCATGCCCCCCGATGAGGTAGCTGCCTTTATTCGGGAGCAGAACATGGGGCGGTTTTCTCTGCTTAAAATAAAGGTAGACCAGGCCAGCGGCTACGAGTTGCTGCGCGAAGTGACCCGTGCTTTACCAGGTCGCCAACTTATTATCGACGGCAACGAAGCCTGGACCGACGCCGACGCGCTGTTGCGGTTTCTGGAAAAAATTGCCCCCCTGCCTGGCCTCGTGGTACGCTTGCTGGAGCAGCCTTTGCCCGCCGCCTGCACCGACCACTACCGCTACCTGCGCCCTCGCTCGCCGTATCCCGTTTTCGCCGACGAGTCGGTAACCAACGACGCCGATTTTACCGACATCGCCCGGCAGTTTCACGGCGTGAACATGAAGCTGATGAAAGCCGGCGGCTACCGCAATGGCCTGCGCCTGCTCGATCAGACCCGCGCCCACGGCCTCGATACGATGATTGGCTGCATGGTGGAGACGACGCTGGGCATCTGGGGGGCAATGCAGATAAGCAGCCAGGCCCAGGTATGCGACCTGGATGGGTTCATCATCATTCGCGACGAGCCATTTGGGTTGGTACAGGAGAAAGAAGGTTTGTTGCGGGCTCAGATTGCCGTACCTAACCTTGGATAGCAGCCGGCTTACCCAAATACATACCAGCGAAACAGCAGGCTATTCAGGGCGTAGCTGCCGGCCGCGCTGAGCAACACGGTGAGAAATGCCCGCCAGTTCGCGCCCGCCCAGGTAAGCCCAAGCCCCTGCCGGCCCACCAGAATCAGGTAAAGCAGAATAATGCCTATCTGCAGGCTGCTGGCCACGTTGCTGCTGGCCAGGGCTTTGAAGCGTACTACCCATAAGGCGAACAGGATCAGCGCTAGATAAAGGTTGAAGGCTGATCCTATAATAACTTGCACGAAGAACGACTCGGCGTAGTTGAGGCCTCGCTTGCGGTAGACCAGCCACGTAAATAAGGCGTACATAGGCAAAGCCAGCAGCAGCCACCACAGGTTGTAGTACTTGCCCACATAATGAAAGTACTTTACCATGCGGGCCAGTTCTTCGGCAGGCATCCGGCTGGCGTAGCGGCGTTGCATTTCGGCTCCTGTGGCTTCGTAGTAATTCAGAAGTGCGGCCGCCGCGGTAGCCAGGGCTACCATGAGCAGCATAAACTGAAAGGGATTGAAATAGCGCTTACGTCGGCCCGCCAAGTAATCGGCTACCACCCGGCCCGGATAAAATAGTAGCTGGGGTATGTAGCCCACAATAGTATTATCGGCATGGGTAAAGACGTGGAATATCTCGTGCGCTACGTGGCCTACCGTGAGGCGGTGCGGATGGCGCTGCCCGCAGTTCGGGCAGAAGGAGCCAGCTGGTAGCTGCTGGTTGCAGTTCAGGCAGGCAGCGACAGCAGCGGAATCAGTAGACATGACGGACACAAGAAGTGGAAATAGAAGTAAGGGGCTTTTCGTCTGATTCGCGGGAATATGCGTCTCTTGCTGCGCCTGTATATGTCTGGCGTGCTTACTTGAAAGAGCGATAATGCTTTATTGGATTACTTGTTAAGATAATTGGATGACCATTAGTTAACAAAGCACAACAGAGTACATTGTGTAGCAGCAGTGCAACCACAGGTCTACCAGTGAGACTTTAAAACATATGGATCTACTGCTTCAATAAAGCCCACTGCCTAGCTTGCTGCTCATTCAGCCAATGTGGGGATAATAAATATCTAAAATACTTAATTAAAAATTATTTTGGCGAACGATGTTACAACATTAAATGTATGTACATATATTTGTAGCATCATTCGGCAACAGTACGCCGCCGCTCATGAAAATCGAAGACGAAATCAAGCAGCCTACTTTCAAAGACGATTACCAAAAAGCCCATATCAATCTGATATATACCACGGGCTGGCTACAGTTGCGTCAGGCAGCGGCTTTCCGCGAGTTCGACGTTACGCTACCTCAGTATAACATTTTACGCATTCTGCGCGGTCAGCATCCCAAGCCCGCCACCGTCAATCTGCTTATTGAGCGCATGCTCGACAAAACCAGTAACGCCTCCCGCATTGTAGATAAGCTGGTAGCCAAAACTTACGCTACCCGCACCGTTTGTCCCAGCAACCGCCGCGCCGTGGACATTCATATTACCGAGGCGGGGTTGGAGCTATTGCGCAGTATGGAAGGCACCGTAACGCACCATAACTCCGGCTTACACAATCTTACGCCCACCGAGGCTGCTCAGCTGAGCGACCTGCTTGATAAAATCCGTGACTGACGGCTTTCAATCAACTCCAGTTTATCCCTTCATTTTTTTCTTTCTCTGATCATGAAAAAAATTGCTTTGTCAGCTCTCTTCGTTGCTGCTCTGTTTACTGCTCCCGCAATGGCTCAACAGCCAGCCGCCAAGAAAACTACTCCCGGCACCGCCAAAGCGGCTGGTACCGCTTACCAGATTCAGCCTCAGCTCAGCACCTTGGGCTGGGTAGGCAAAAAAGTAACCGGTGAGCACAACGGCACCATTCAATTCAAAGAAGGCAATGTACTGGTGCGCGGCAACCAATTGGTAGGCGGTACTTTCGTAGTCGATATGAACTCGCTGAAAGTAGTGGACCTGACGGATGCCGACAGCAACGGCAAATTGCTAGGTCACCTGAAGGCTGATGACTTCTTCGGCACGGAGAAAAACCCTACGGCTACCCTCAAAATCACGAACATCACCCCCATCAAGGGTGCTGCTGCTGATGCCAACAACGCCACTATCACCGGCGACCTGACTATCAAAGGCATCACCAAGCCCATCACCTTCCCTGCCAAAGTAGGCGTGAAGAACGGGTTGGCTGCCGCCACGGGCGTTGCCACCATCGACCGCACCAAGTACGACATCAAGTACGGCTCGAAATCCTTCTTCGAAGGTATCGGCGACAAGGCTATCTACGACGAGTTCACGCTGAGCTTCAACGTTATTGCCAAAAAAGGCAACGGCGTTGCTGCTAACTAAGTAGCCTCAGTTCTTAATAATGAAAAAGCCCCCCAGACCTATTCTGGGGGGCTTTTTTAGTCTGGGATTACCAGCTCGTGCGGTAGCTCGAAGCGCAGATTGCGGCTTTTGCTGCGGTTGTGCAGCTGGGTTAGAAAATCGTCCAGTTCCGCTTTGTATTCCAGCCACAGGTCTTCGTGCAGGTTGATGAGCACGAGCTGCACGGCGCGGGTTGTCATGCGGGCGGTACTGACGTAAAACCCGTTGTAGGGACTGTCGAACTGGCCCGTGTAGTTATCAAAAATCAGGCGTAAGGTGTAGAGTATCAGGTCAATTTCCAGGCGCTTGTCTTTAGTGATGCGGCGGGCGCGGGCGGTTTCTTTGGTGGCTTTGCTCAGCGCCTTGTTGAGGCTGCGGTTGAGCAGGCGGCCCGTTACGGCCACGTTGAACAGCTCGTGAATGCGGTCGGCGGTTTGCTCGTATACCTGCTCTACGGTCACGTCGGGCAGCAGCTCGAAGGCAAAGGTTTCGTAAAGCTCCGCGTCGCGGCGCACGGCGCGCAGCAGCAAGGCTTCCTTTTCCTTGTCGGGGAGCTGCTTAAGGGCTTTTTTAAAGTCGGTGGAAGGAACGGGCATCGACGCGTTGCTTGGGAAATGGTGAAATAGTGAAATGGTGAGTGGTGAGTTTGCTGTTCTAGGTGTTCGCGCTTATGTGGTCTGCGCCTCAAGAACGTCAAACTCACCATTTCACTATTTCACCATTTTATTTCGCGAAACGAATCTGCCCGCATGGTGGTTATACTAGGCCGGTGCAGGCCCAAATCTGCGCCTTTTTCCTTGATAATCCGTACTTTTGCGCCATGAACACCAAGCCGCAGATTGACTATAATGAGGACGTTTTACTACTCGAAGAAACCATCGATGTTCGCGACCTAATCGTGTACAACGATGATGTGAACACCTTCGACCACGTAATCAAAACCCTCATTGACGTGTGCGGGCACGAGCCCGAGCAGGCCGAGCAATGCACCCTGCTGATTCACTATAAAGGCCAGTGCACCGTAAAGCACGGCGCCTACGATGAGCTGGCTGGTATGTGCACTGCCATCCACGACCGCGGTATCTCGGCCGATATTCTTTAAGGTGCTGTTTCAGAGTGAGCTAGTGAGGTAGTAAGCCTACAGTTTATTTAAACTCAGCATAGCGGCACATTATTCCCTAGCCCATTACTACATGGAATTCCCTTCCAAACTGATAGAAAACGCCGTGGCGGAGCTTTCCAAGCTGCCCGGTATTGGCCGCAAAACGGCTTTGCGCCTGGCACTGCACCTGCTCAAGGCGGAAAGCGACAACACCGCCTCCCTGGCGGAGGCACTGGCCAAAATGCGCTTCGAAATCACATATTGCCATACTTGCCATAACATTGCCGATACGGAGGAGTGCAGCATTTGCGCCAATAAGCTGCGCGACCACGCCATAGTATGCGTCGTATCGGACATTCGTGACGTGATTGCTATTGAGAATACCAGTCAGTATCAGGGCGTATATCACGTACTGGGGGGCGTTATTTCCCCCATTGAAGGCATTGGCCCTTCCGATTTGCAGATTGACTCCTTGCTCAAGCGTATTCCTGAATCGGAAATCAAAGAAGTTATCCTCGCCATCAGCCCTACGATGGAAGGCGATACTACAGCTTTTTACCTCACGCGCAAGCTGCGCGAGTTTGCCGACGTGCACATCAGCAGCATTGCCCGCGGTATCCCCGTGGGGGGCGAGTTGGAGTACGCCGACGAAATAACCCTGGGCCGCAGCATCGTGGAGCGGCAGCGCCAGGCGCGGTAGCCGGCTGGGGGGCTTTTTTGAGGCGTGGTCCTACGACTTCCGCGGAGCGGTGCTACGACAGAAAAAGTCGTAGCGCCACGCCATTCCACATTCCAGACAGTACAAAGAGTTTGTCTCCTGCGGCAAGCCTTTTTTATGCTAGCGCGGAAATCTGAATCTGAGGATGCGGTTTAGTCCGTAACTTTCCCGGCCCCTCTTACTCCCGCTGCCGCCCGCCGTGAAGCTCTCCATTATCATTGTCAACTACAACGTCAGCTATTTTCTGAGCCAGACGCTGTTGTCGGTGCGGCGGGCCTTGCAAAAGCTGGATGCCCCGGCGGAGGTATTTGTGGTTGATAATAACTCCGTGGATGGCTCCGTAGCAATGGTTCGGGCGCGGTTTCCGGAGGTTATCCTGCTGGAAAACAAACACAACCCTGGTTTTGCCAAGGCAAACAACCAAGCCATACGGCAGGCGCGGGGCGAGTATATCCTACTGCTTAATCCCGATACGGTAGTAGAGGAGGACACTTTCCGGGCCTGCTGCGAATTTCTGGACGAGCACCCCGAGGGCGGCGGATTAGGCGTGAAAATGCTGGATGGCCAAGGAAAGTTCTTGCCCGAAAGCAAGCGCGGCTTGCCCACACCACGGGTAGCTTTCTATAAAGTTTTTGGGCTCGCAGCGCTGTTTCCAGGTTCGCGCACGTTTGGCCGCTACCACCTGTGTTACCTCGACAAAGACCAAACCCACGAAGTAGATGTGCTGAGTGGAGCCTTTATGCTGCTGCGCAAAAGCGCCCTGGATGCCGTTGGCTTGCTCGATGAAGATTACTTCATGTACGGCGAGGACATTGACCTGTCGTATCGGCTCACGCGTGGGGGGTGGAAAAACTATTATTTTCCCGGCACCCGCATCATTCACTACAAAGGCGAAAGCACGAAGCGCACGAGCGTCAACTACGTGTTCGTATTCTACCGGGCCATGATTGTGTTTGCCCGTAAGCATTTCGCCCCCAATCAGGCTGGGATTTTCTCCCTGCTCATTCACTTGGCTATCTGGCTGCGCGCGGGCCTAGCCGTCGGGCGCCGCGTTCTTACCAGCATTGTGCCCATTCTGCTGGATGCCGGGCTGCTTTACGGGGGCATGTATCTGCTGAAGAACTACTGGGAGGAGTATCAAAAGCAGGGGCCTGCCGATTATCCATCACCGCTGATGGAGGTGGTAGTGCCGGCTTACGTGCTGGTGTGGCTGGGTTGCGCCTACCTCAGCGGCAGCTACGATAAGCCTTTCAGAGCTTGGCGTATCGTTCGGGGCATCGTGGTAGGTACGGTGCTTATTTCGGCCGGCTCCAATTTTCTGGAATCTTACCGCTATTCCAATGCCCTGATTCTATTGGGGGGCTTTTGGAGCATAGTCGTACTCATCGGGCGGCGGCTAATCAGCCATGTGATGCGCCACCGCAACCTGCGCCTCATGCAAAGCCACCAGAAAAATATTGCCATCGTGGGGTCGGCGGAGGAAAGCCGGCGGGTGCGCCACCTACTCGAAACGGCCAGGGTGCAGGCGAGCATCGTGGGCTACGTAACCCCCGTGCCCGACCCCGCCGCCCCGCCAAGCCGCTATTTACTCGGGCAGCTACATCAGCTCGATGAAATCATTCGGATTCATGCCCTTGATGAGCTGATTTTCTGCGGTAAAGATTTGTCGGCGACCCGCATCATTTCCCTCATGATCCGGCTGCCGCAATACCCACCGGTCGCCTACAAGATCCTGCCCGAAGACAGCGAATACATCATCGGCAGCTCCTCGAAAGATGCGCCCGGCGAGTATTATGCCCTCGATATTGCCCTGAACCTGTTTCAGCCCCAGCGCGCCCGTACCAAGCGCCTGCTTGATGTGCTTACCAGTCTGGGGTTGCTGCTCGCGGCCCCGGCGCTGGTGTGGTTTGCGCTGGAAAAAGTGGGCTATCTGCGCAACTGCCTGCGCGTGTTGGTGGGCCGCCGCACCTGGGTAGGCCTGCGCCACACCGACGCCTCGCGCCGCACCACGCCCGCCGTGCTCTCGCCCGCCGACGCTACCGACACCGTCGCCGCGCCCCTGCCCGAGGCTACCCGCCGCCGACTCGAGCTGCTCTACGCCAAAGACTACACGCCTTCTACTGATCTTAATATTCTGGTACGGCGCTTTCGATGGCTGGGGCAGGAGTAGGGGATTGCCCGTCGTTGCTTATCCCCAATAGCATCCGTACTTTACCAGTACTTTTGTGCACCCACAAAGCTCCCCACTCTATGTCCGCTTCCGCTACGCTCGCTGCTACGTTTCTCTCTGATCGCATCAGCGCTCTGCAAGAGTCGCAGACTATTGCGATGGCCAAAAAATCGCGTGAATTAGCCGCTCAAGGGCATAACGTAATTAACCTAAGCTTCGGCGAGCCGGATTTTCAAACGCCCCAGTACATCAAGGACGCCGCCAAGCGCGCCCTCGACGAAGGCTACACCAAGTACACACCCGTGCCCGGCTACGTAGAGCTGCGCCAGGCCATTGCCGACAAGCTACGCCGCGAAAACCGCCTCGAGTATCAGTGTGAGAACATCGTGGTGAGTACGGGCGCGAAGCAGGCTTTGGCCAATGCGGTGATGAGCATGGTAAATCCCGGCGAGGAGGTCATTGTGCTGGCCCCGTACTGGGTGAGCTACGAGGAAATGGTGCGCCTGGCCGAGGGAGTTTCGGTGCGCGTGATGGGCTCACTGGAAAACGACTATAAAGCCACGGCAGCTCAAATTGAGGAGGCCATTACGCCGCGCACCAAACTTATTATGTACTCGTCGCCCTGCAATCCCACGGGCGCGGTGTTCTCGCGTGAGGAGCTAGCTGATATAGCGGCCGTACTGGCGCGTCACCCCCAGGTATTTGCTATTGCCGACGAGATTTATGAGTACATCAACTTCGAGGGCGAGCATGTGAGCTTAGCTGAGTTTGATGAGATAAAAGACCAGGTGATTACCGTAAACGGGTTTTCTAAAGGCTACGCCATGACGGGCTGGCGCGTGGGCTACCTGGCCGCGCGCAAGGAAATTGCTGGCGCCTGCGAGAAAATGCAGAGCCAGATTACCTCGGGTACCTGCTCCATTGCCCAACGCGCCGCCCTGGCAGCCCTGGAAGGTGGCCGTAGCTCCGCCGACGAGATGGTAACCGCCTACCACCGTCGCCGCGACCTGGTATTAAAGCTGGTGAAGGAAATTCCGGGTTTCAAGACGCCAACGCCGGCCGGTGCTTTCTACGTTTTCCCGGATGTGAGCGCCTATTTCGGCAAAAAAGCCCCCCAAGGGGAGACCATCGAAAACGCTACCGATCTGGCCATGTTTCTACTGAACGATGCGCACGTGGCCGCCGTCACGGGTGAGGCGTTTGGAGCGCCTAACTGCATGCGTTTTAGTACCGCGGCCGCTGATGAGAAGCTACGCGAAGCCTTCATTCGCATAAAAGATAGTCTGGAAAAGCTGGTGTAGCGCGGTGAAGCTTCCGCTTCGCGTCTCGTTGAACGACAGGCACTGGGGGGCTTTTTTTGCCAACTTCAGCAACGAAACGCGAAGCAGAAGCTTCGCGCTACACCGCGCCGTAAACAACGATTCACTAACCGAAGGACAGCGGAGCTAAGCTGGAGCTTGGTGTTACCTTTGCGGCTTCCTTCGTCGAAAGTCGTAAAAATGCCCCCCACCGTACCGCCTAGCTCGCTGCCCGAATTATTTGCTGCTTTCAACCGCCTCACGGTACTCATTGTGGGCGACGTGATGCTGGATGCCTACGTCTGGGGCAAGGCCGGCCGCATTTCGCCCGAGGCGCCCGTGCCCATCGTGCATGTGAGCCGCACCGAGCAGCGCCTCGGTGGGGCCGCCAACGTGGCCCTGAATGTGCAGGCCCTGGGCGCAACGCCCTTGTTGTGCGCGGTGGTAGGCCAGGACACGGGCGGCGACCAGCTGCTTGATTTATTGAAAGGAAAAAGCCTGTCGGCGGAAGGCATCGTGCGCAGCCCCGCTCGGCCAACGACGGTGAAGCAACGTATACTGGCTGCCGGTCAGCACCTGCTGCGCATCGACTCGGAAGTAGAAACGGACCTGAACGCCGCCGAAGCCGCCGCTCTCACTGCCTGCTACGAAGCCCTGTTGCCCCAGGCCGACGTCGTGATATTCGAGGACTACGACAAAGGCGTGCTCAACGAAGCCCTGATTCAGCACTTCATCGCCCAAGCCCGGCAGCGCAACATCCCAACTGTCGTTGACCCCAAGCGCAAAAACTTTCTGGCCTACCGCTATTGTACCCTTTTCAAGCCCAACCTAAAAGAGCTGCGCGAAGGCCTGAAGCTGGATTTTGACGACACCGCCGCCGCCCGCCCGCAGTTTGAGGCCGCCGTCCAGCGCCTGCGTGAGCTACTGACGCCCGTCATTATTTTGGTTACTCTCTCCGAGCGCGGCATATTCAGCGACGCTCTTGCTACCGGCCGCACCTATATTCCTGCCCACCTGCGTGCCATTTCTGACGTGTCCGGGGCCGGCGACACGGTGATTAGCATTGCCGCTTTATGCGTGGCTTTGGGTTTGCCGGCACCTGCGTTGGCTGCCCTGGCAAACCTGGGTGGCGGCTTGGTCTGCGAACAAGTTGGCGTAGTGCCGATTGAGAAGCAGCGGCTGCTGGAAGAAGCCCAGGAAGCAGGGCTGATGGGAGCTGTCATGCAAGCCCGTTCGGCTTAGGGGTGAATTAGGGTAGAAAACGAAATGAGTACCTACAAAAAGCCCCCAGTAATTTACTGGGGGGCTTTTTGTAGCGTCAAATTTATATCTGCCCTTCCCGCGCCAGGGCGCTGAACTCTTTCACCGTGTCGATAAACACACGCACGCTGGCCGGGTCGGTGTCGGGGTACACGCCGTGGCCGAGGTTGGCGATGTGGCGCTGAGGACCAAAGTGGCGCAGCATTTCGATGGTGGCCGCCTGCACCTGCTCCGGGGAACCGTAGAGGGCACAGGGGTCGAGGTTGCCTTGCAGCGTATGGTTGTCGCCGATGATGGTACGGGCCGTGCGTGGGTCCTGGTTCCAGTCGAGGCCGATGGTCTGGCAATCAAGTTGGGCGAAATCTTCGAGGGCGAAAAAAGCGCCTTTGGCAAACACTGTTACGGGCACATTGGGCAGCGCCGCACAGATTTGGGCGATGTAACGGGTGCTGAACTCACGGTAATGATTGGGGGGCAAAATGCCGGCCCAAGAGTCGAATACCTGAATGAGGTTGGCGCCGGCTTGCACCTGGGCTTGCAGGTAGGCAATGGTGGTAGCCGTAATTTTCTCCAATAGCTGGTGAGCCAGCGCCGGCTCGGCGTACAGCATGCGCCGGGCTTTGGAGAAAGTTTTGGAGCCGTGGCCCTCCACCATATAGGCCAGAATGGTCCAGGGCGCGCCGGCAAACCCGATGAGCGGCACCCGGCCGTTCAGCGCCCGCTTGGTCACGCGAATGGCCTCCAGCACGTAGCCCAGCCCCTCCTCGGGGTCGGTCACGCGCAGCTTCCGCACGTCGGCGGCCGAGCGGATGGTTTCGGGAAAAAGCGGGCCGCGGGCCTCTACCATCTCATAGGTAAGCCCCATGGCGTCGGGCACCACCAGGATATCGGAGAAGATGATGGCGGCATCCACGTCGAGCGCGTCTACGGGCTGAATGGTGACTTCGGCGGCCAGCTCAGGCGTTTCTACCAGCTCCTTGAAGCCGCTGAGGCGGGCGCGCAGGGCGCGGTATTCGGGCAGAATGCGGCCGGCCTGGCGCATGAGCCACACGGGCGTACGCTCGGTTTGTTCGCCGCGGGCGGCCCGAAGTAAGAGGTCGTTTTTGATCACGGATTTTGCTGATTAAGCAGGTTTCACAGATACAAATATTGATTGGCGAATCTGGTTTATAAGCTGCCGGGCAAAGATAGGATATCTGTTTTGCCTCATGGCTTACAGGCAGCGGCTTCTTGAGTGCTTATCGAACAGCTAATTCCTACTCCTGAAACAGCGCTTTAATAGCCGTGGCCATGAAATTGACCCCGATGGCCAACGTGATAAATCCCATAACCCGGGCCAGGGCCGCCATGCCGGGCCGCCCCAAAAACCGCGTGAGCCGCAACGACGACATCAGAATAATATAAGCCGCCAGGGCCACCAGCACGAAGCCCAGAAAAATTAGGCTCATGTCAAAGTAGCCGAGGCGCTCGGTAAATAAGCTGATGCACACCGCGATAGAGCCTGGTCCCGAAAGCATGGGCATGGCCAGCGGCGTGAAGGAAATATCGTTCTTGTGCATACTCTCCTCCAGCGCGGCCGGCGACACCCGGTCGCGGTTGCCGCCGGGCGTGAGCAGGTCGAAGGCCGAGCGCATGAGCAAAATGCCCCCCGCGATGCGCAGGTGGTGAATATTGATTCCAAAAAAGTTGAGCACGTATTGCCCCGCGAAAAACGACACGGCCAGCACGGCAATCATGTAGAGGCAGGCCCGCATCCCTATCTGGCGGCGCTCCTGGGGCGTGTCTTCCTCGGTAAGCGTCAGGAATACCGGCATGGCCCCGAAGGGATTGACGACCGAAAATAGCGTAGTAAACGTGGCAAGCAGAATTTCCATGAAGCGAGTCGCATGGTGAAGGCGGCTAAAGGTACGAGGCGGCAGGAAAGCAGCAAGGCGGGAAAGTGCTATGTTTGACGAACCAACCGCCGAGCTAACACCGCGTACAAGTCGCGTGCGGCAATTATTGGTTCGTGCCGTTTCCCGTCATCCATATGAATCCAGCTCCCGCAGCCGCTCCGGCTCCTACCGAAGAACCCCGCGATACGCCCCTGGTGGGCATTATCATGGGCAGCCAGTCTGATATTAAAGTAATGATGGCCGCCGCCGAGTTGCTTCGTCAGTTCAATATCCCACACGAGTTTACGCTCGTTTCGGCCCACCGCACCCCCCATCGACTGATTGAGTACGCCGAATCGGCCCGCAAGCGCGGTTTGCGCGTGCTTATCGCGGGTGGGGGCGGGGCGGCTCACCTGCCCGGCATGGTGGCCGCTTTTACCACGCTGCCCGTCATTGGAGTGCCTATCAACTCTGCTACTTCCATCCGGGGCCTGGATTCGGTGCTGTCGATGCTGCAAATGCCGGCTGGGGTGCCCGTTGCTACGGTTGCCATTGATGGGGCGACCAATGCTGCCGTGCTGGCCACCCAGATATTAGGCTTGAGCAACGCCCGCCTGGTGGATGCGCTGGAGAAGTATCGCACGTCGTTGAAGGACAAGGTAATGCGTACTATTGAGGAGCTGCGTAAGGGCGGCTTTAATGATGAATAACCCAAAAAAACCCCCTGGCAGCCAGCTAGGGGGTTTTTTATCTTTCAAGAAGTAACTTTTATATTCCGAATATCTTCTTCTCCATGCCCGACTTCGACGCACCCTTTTGGATTTTGCTTGCGCACGGCTTCGTTCTGCTGCTGATGGCCGCGGCGCTGATAGCTACGCTCTTGCCCCTGCTACGCGCCGAGGCCTGGTGGATTCGGGTGTTTGATTTTCCGCGCCTGCAAATCGTGGGCGTGGCCCTGCTGACGCTGGCGGGAGGACTCGTGCTGGAGTGGCACCGCCTGCCCGGCTACTGGGGCATCGGACTGCTGCTGGCGCTGGCCGCCACCATCGTGTATCAGCTGGTGCGCATTGCGCCTTATACGCCCCTGTCGGGCAAACAGGTAGGAGACAGTACCCAGCCGGACGACGTGCGCCATCTGAGCCTGGCTGTTATGAACGTGCTTCAGTATAACAAGCAGGGCAAGGAAGCGCTGGCCGAGCTCCAGCGCCTGAATCCTGATATTATCATGGCCGTGGAAACGGATAAATGGTGGCTGGAGCAGCTGCGCCCCCTGGAAAAAACGCACCCTTACACCTGCCACGAACCGCTCGACAATACGTACGGCTTGCTTTTCTTCTCGCGGCTGCCCGTGCGCGACTGCCATATCAAGTATTTGCTCGACGATGATGTGCCTTCCCTGCACACCTACGTGCAGCTACCCGACGGCAAGACCTGGGTGCGGCTCTATGGCCTGCATCCTAAGCCGCCGGCACCTCAGGAAGCCAAAACCAGCAGGAAGCGCGATGCCGAATTGCTGCTGGTAGGCCGGGAGATAGAAAAGAAAGATCAGCCGACCGTCGTGTTTGGCGATATGAACGACGTGGCCTGGTCGCACACTTCCGAGCTGTTTCGGCGCATCAGCGGCCTGATGGACCCGCGCGTGGGCCGCGGCCTGCTGCCTACTTTTCATGCCGACTACTCGCTGTTGCGCTGGCCCCTGGACCATGTATTTGTATCGGCCGACTTTAAGGTTAATGACATTCAGCGCCTGAACTACGTGGGTTCCGACCATTTTCCCATCTACATCAAGCTCAGCTACGAGCCCCACGACAAGCACGCGCAGCGGGAAAACGCCGAACAGGCCGACGAGAAAGACCACCAGGAGGTAGAAGAAAAGATTCAGGAAGGCTTTGAGGAAGAACGAGAGCAGGAACTGGAGGAAGCCAAAAGTCCTGGCAAAAAGAAGGAGCTGACTACCTAAATATCCGTTTCGTACAAAAACTCCATTTGCCGGTTATTCACTGAGGCAGGTACACGGCGCATCACTGCGTCGCGCAGGCCCACCAGCCACGGCCGCTCCATCTGGGCCACTTTGCCCAGCTGCCACGACTGCCGCACAATGCGCGTCGTGCGGGGGCGGCGTTGTTGGTCAAAAGCCTGGAAAGCGGATTCTATGCTGGCTGCCTGGGCCAGACAACTGGCCAATACGGCCGCATCTTCCACGGCCTGGCCCGCGCCCTGCCCCATGTTGGGCGTGGTGGCGTGGGCCGCGTCACCCAACAGCAGCACCCGGCCGAAGTTGAAGCGCCGTAGGGGTTTCAGATCGATAATATCGCCCCAAATGGCCTGCTCATCGGTCGTTAGTGCCAGCAGCTCAGGAATAGGAGAATGATAGTCGGCGAAGTGGCGCTGTAAGTCAGCCAGCCGGAACGCGCGGTAACGCGGATTCTGGGCTTCGGGGCTATTGATGCAGGCAAACCAGTACACTTGCCCGTTGCCCAGCGGCACCACCCCGAAGCGCCCGGTGCCGCCCCAAGTTTCGGTGGAGCGACCGGGGGGCAAATTCAGCGCCTGGGCTTCGATCACGCCCCGCCAGCAGGTGTAGCCCGCGTAGCGCGGCTGGCTGGCCGGCAACAGCTGCCGCCGCACGCGGGAGCGGATGCCATCGGCCCCAAGCAAAGCTTGGCCCTCTACTTGACTACCATCGGTGAAATAGGCCGTAACCCAATTGTCTTCCTCCTCGAACCGCTCCAGGGTTTTGCTTAGATGTACGACGCCGGGGGGCAAATTTGCCAGCAGAATACGCTGCAAGTCGGCGCGGTGAATAGCTAGGTTATCGTAGCCGATGCGGCGGGTGAAAGGCGTTGTATCAATATCGTTGAGCACACGGCCCCGGCGATCCAGCAGACTGACGCAGGTAATGGGAAACCCGGCGGCCTGCACAGCATCGTGTACGCCCAAGCGGTCCAGGGCTTGCATAGCGTTGGCCCCCAGCACCACACCCGCCCCGATTTCGCGCAGCTCCGAAGCTGCTTCCACTACCTGCACGTCGTGGTTCTGCTGGCGCAAAGCCAACGCCGTGGCCAACCCCCCAATTCCCGCCCCAACGATGATGAATCTCATGATTTAGTAAAGCTTAGTCAGAACGGCGTAGACCCAGAGTTGTGTCTCCTTATTGCTGATGTTGTTATGCCTTAACGATGCGGGACTGTCGTTCAACGACGAGACACAACTCTGGGTATCTACGCTGTTCTAATTAATAACAAAAAAGCCCCCCAACCGTCGGCTAGGGGGCTTTTTACTTCAATTGCAGCTTACTTGTTGCCGCCTACTTCTTCGTAGTCTACGTCGGTCACGTTATCGGCGGGCTGGCCTTGCTGGCCGTTACCGTTCGGCTGACCGTCGCCGCCGGGGTAGCCCTGCGGCTGGCCCTGGCCTTGCTCCTGACCTTGGGTAGCCGCATACATCTCCTGCGAAGCAGCCTGCCAGGCGGCGTTGATAGCCGTCATAGCCGTTTCAATAGCGCCGAGGTCTTTGCTCTCGTGGGCCTTCTTCAGGTCAGCGAGGGCACCCTCAACGGCAGTCTTGTTGCCGCCGCTGAGCTTGTCGCCATACTCCGAAAGCTGCTTTTCAGTTTGAAAGATCATCGAGTCGGCAGCGTTTACCTTCTCAATGCGCTCCTTCTCCTGCTTGTCGCTTTCCTCGTTGGCTTTGGCCTCGTTGCGCATCCGCTCGATGTCGGCGTCGGTCAGGCCGCTGCTGGCTTCGATGCGGATTTTCTGCTCTTTACCAGTGCCTTTATCCTTGGCTGATACGTGCAGGATACCGTTGGCATCAATGTCAAAAGTTACTTCGATCTGCGGTACACCGCGGGGTGCTGGCGGAATGCTGTCGAGATGGAAACGACCGATGGTGCGGTTCTGCGAAGCCAGCGGACGCTCGCCTTGCAGCACGTGAATCTCTACGGAAGGCTGATTGTCAGAAGCCGTCGAGAAGGTCTCCGATTTCTTGGTCGGGATGGTTGTGTTGGACTCGATGAGCTTGGTCATTACGCCGCCCATCGTCTCAATACCCAGCGAAAGCGGGGTCACGTCGAGCAGCAGCACGTCTTTTACTTCACCTGTCAATACACCACCCTGAATGGCAGCACCGATGGCTACTACTTCGTCGGGGTTAACACCTTTCGAAGGCTTCTTGCCAAAGAACTTCTCCACCTCTTCCTGGATGCGCGGAATACGGGTCGAGCCACCTACCAGAATTACTTCATCGATATCCGAAGTGCTCAAACCAGCGTCCTGGAGGGCTTTTTTGCAAGGCTCCATCGAGCGCTTCACCAGGTTGTCAGCAAGCTGCTCAAACTTGGCACGGCTCAGTTTCACTACCAAGTGCTTCGGACCCGAAGCGGTAGCCGTAACATAAGGTAGGTTGATTTCAGTCTCAGTAGAACTGGAAAGCTCTACTTTAGCCTTTTCAGCGGCTTCTTTCAAGCGCTGCAGAGCCATCGGGTCCTGGCGCAGGTCAAGGCCTTCGTTGTCGCTCTTGAACTGATCCGCGAGGAAGTTGATGATAACCTGATCGAAGTCGTCACCACCAAGGTGAGTGTCACCATTAGTGCTCAGTACTTCGAACACACCGTCGCCAAGCTCCAGGATAGAAATATCGAACGTACCACCGCCGAGGTCATACACGGCGATTTTCTGGTCTTTGTGCTTCTTGTCGAGGCCGTAAGCCAAGGCCGCCGCCGTTGGCTCGTTGATGATACGCTTCACGTCGAGGCCCGCAATGGCACCGGCTTCTTTCGTAGCCTGGCGCTGGGCGTCGTTGAAGTAAGCAGGAACCGTAATAACAGCTTCTGTTACCGTCTGGCCTAGATAGTCCTCAGCGGTCTGCTTCATTTTCTGCAGAACCATAGCCGAAATCTCCTGGGGCGTGTACTGACGGTCGCCGATTTTCACAGCTACCGTGCTGTTAGAGCCACGCTCCAAGGCATACGAAACCATCTTGGACTCTTCGGTTACCTCACCGAAGCCACGGCCCATAAAGCGCTTGATCGACTGAATCGTATTCTGCGGGTTGGTAATGGCCTGACGCTTAGCCGGGTCACCAACTTTACGCTCGCCTTTGCCCCCGTCAAGAAACGCTACGATCGAGGGCGTCGTGCGGCGGCCTTCGCTATTCGGAATAACCACCGGCTCGTTGCCCTCCATAACGGCTACGCACGAGTTAGTGGTGCCGAGGTCAATACCAATTATTTTGCCCATCTGAATGGTATAGTTAAGTAAGAGGAAATGTCAGAGTAAGGTGCGAGATGCTCGCGGGGGGGGAATGGCAAGCAGCGTACCAGCCGCCAAATCAGGCCATTTCCGTGACAGATTGTCATTTTTGAATATCCCAATCGGCCATTTCCCGCCGCTCTGACTTCTTATCCATAAGTGCGTTATCGGCATCTGTCAGGTCTGTGGAATGGAGGAGGGAAATAACGTTAGCAATAAGCAAGTGAAGGAAGTTATCTTACTTTGGCTCAGCTACTACACACCATTACACATGCTGACAGACAATCCTTCACCACAGATTATTATGCAGCGTGTCAGGAATCTGATTCTCGAATATGTTAAAACAGTTGCTGGGTATAAGATGGGAGATATGCCGGGCTTGATGGAAGTATTCTGTATGTGGGAGGATTTCGTAGCACATCCACTAGAATTTTATTTTCAGCAGTTTGAGGAGCCAGTGTATACATTATCTGAAAAGATGAGCCTTAAAGAAGTTGATGAGGCGTGGAAGATGTGGGGTGATACCGTTACTGACGAAATGCTTTATGAAAATGAGCTTGATGTATTAGCTACACCCGAATGGATGGCCTTTTCAGCTGCTGCTGCAAGAGCTATGGCCATTATGGCTAAGCGTGGAAAACTGCCGGAAGATCATGCTATATCCTAGCTGAGTTGTTGAAGCATTGCCCATAAAAAGCCCCCAGAATTATTTTGGGGGGCTTTTTTATAGCATGTTTCGCTGCAAAAACCGCTGGATAGTGCTGCGCCAGGCTACCTGGTGTTTGCTATGATAGGGCTCGTGGCCCACGCCGGCGAAGTAGCGGCGCTGCTTCGGGCCACTGAGAGCGGCGTAGATGGCGTCTGTTTCCTGGCGGGTTACGCGTGGGTCGGTGAGGCCGTAGAGTAGGAGAGTGGGCGTTTGGATACGGCTGGCGTAGGCGCGGGCATCCAGGTCGAAAGCCCAGAAGCCGTTTTGCACGCCGCCCCAGAATACCAGCAGGTTAGCAAGCGGAAAAGCGGGCACCTGCAGGGCATGAAAGCGGTTTTTGGCGGTCTGGAGCATGCTGCCGTAGGGGCACTCCAGGATAGCCGCCGTCGGCCGCACGCCCAGCTCGCTCTCGGCCCGCAGAATTGCTACCGCGCCCATCGAAACCCCATACAGAAACAGGGGCGTCGACGGCAACTGCTCTTTCAGAAACGCAAAAGCAGCGGCAACGTCGTCGGCTTCGCGGTAGCCCACGGTGGTCTGCACGCCTTCGGAGCCGCCATTGCCGGCAAAGTCGAGCAGCAGAACCGAAAAACCCTGACTCCGAAAAAATTCCGCTTCCGTCAGCAGCTTCGACTTGTCGCCGGTATAGCCGTGAAATAGGGCTACCTGCCCCAGCGCGTTGGGCACGGGGCTAAACCAGGCTTCCAGTCGCCCATTGGGGCTATCCAGCAAAACTGTTTGGTAGAGAAATGCCGGCGTGGCCTGATTAACCGGCTTCGGATTCTGGACACCCGTAAGCAGCAGCGTCGCCTTTTGCAGGGCGGAAAGCTGCTCAGGACTAGCCTGCTTCGCGCCGGCTTCGTCGGAGAAATGGGTGAAGCGCCAGGCGTGAAAGAAGGCTACCGCGTTGACCAGTACGAAGGCCAACGCACCAGCGGTCAGCCAGCGCCGTTTCATCGGGGACGGGAGGTTTTGGGGCCGCGCTTGGGTCGGTCGCTTGAGCCTTTAGGGCTTTGGTCTGAGCCAGCCGGGCGCTTAAAGTTGGAGGGAGCCGGCTTGAAGGTTTTGCGGGCAGGCGCACCAGCACCGGGCGCAGCGGGGCCAGAAGCTGTTTTGGTCTTCGCCTCTTTCGATAATACCTGACGCTCGGCGGGCATTTTGGTAGCCGAGAAAGCGGCTTTCAGTTTGGCTGCTTCCGGGGCGGTTAGCTCACGCCATTGGCCGGGGGCCAAATTCTCTACTTCCAGATGAGCGATTTTCACCCGAACGAGGCGCAGGGTAGGGAAGCCTACGGCGGCCGTCATCTTGCGCACCTGCCGATTAATACCTTGTGAAATCGTGATTTCTAGCCAGGAAGTGGGAATATTTGCCCGAAAGCGGATAGGCTTGGGCCGTTCCCAAATAGCCGGTGACTCGGGCAGCAGCTCCACTTCGGCCGGCGCCGTGAAGCTGGTTTTAATATCAACGCCGCGCCGCAAAGTAGCTATTGCCTCTTCCGTTGGTACGCCTTCTACCTGCACCCAATACGTTTTGGGCACCTTGAAGCGCGGCTCCGACAGACGATGCTGCAGGGGCTTATCGTCGGTGAGCAGCACGAGGCCTTCGCTGTCGAAATCCAGGCGGCCGACGGGGTAAATCTTGGGGATGGGTACGAAGTCCTTGAGCGTGGCGCGGCCGTTTTCGTCAGTGAATTGGGTGAGAACTTCGAAGGGTTTGTTAAGCAGGACGTAGCGCATGAGGCGGAAGGGTGAAAGCAGAGTTGATTTCCCTGCCCTCCATGAAGATTCGCAAAAGGCAGCGAAAAAGCAAAGGTCGGCAGAACCAGCCGCTTTAGCGCCAGAGCCCGGCTTAGCAAGAGAAAGTTGACGACTGGGGGGCTTTTATTTGGCCTTTACGCGGCTGCCAGGCTGCAGCGCCACCTGACCAGTGAACAGCACGACTACCTCGCGCGGTGGATACACCACGGCGTCTACGCTGTCGCGATTAGTGGTGCCATCGCGGTCTTCATTGCGGTACACATGGCGCACGAAAAGGCCTATGCGTGTGGTGTCAGCCTTTCGGGCCAGCAACTGCTGGTGCTCCTGAGCCCGGCGGGTGAAGTCAGCCGTCGGAGCCTGAGGGGTATCAGCCACCGGCGTAACAACTGCGGTGGCTTCGTTACGCTGATTCATTTTTACCACGTAGGCAATCGAGTCCTGGCGTGTATACGGCTGTATATAAAATGCCTCAGCGCGGTAATTGCCCGTTTTGCTCATGCCATGCTGCACATATTCCGATACGGCGGCCTGGGCGTGCTCGGCGGGGGCTTGCTCGCAGCTGGCAAGTAATGCGGCTAGTGCAGCGGCGTAGAAAATGGCAGATTTCATTATGCAAATGGGAGGTGTGAGGCTGGGCTATAGTATTCTACAGTTATCCTGCCTGACGTCAATTAGGCGAAGTAAGGCTTTTATTGGGTATCAGCTGATTGGTCGCTATACTCTTCAGTGTGCAGAACCACCTTACATGCTGCTTTTCTAGAAGGAGTACGAGCTAGATAAAATATAGAATTCTTACTTTATTTAGAGCAGTCTACTATCGCAAAATAATATATTCACACAAGACAAATTATACCTGCCACCTCGGAAAAGTAGTAGTTTTAAGCTATCAACGCTTTAGCCTGGATCTGGAACTTAACTAACTTAAGGTAGGTGACTTATAATAGATCGACTTTTTGTTTAAACCATGACGCTCAAATCATTAATGCAGTTCCTTGGGCTGGTGAGCTTGGCTTGGCTCGGTGTGTACGGCTTGTCCGAACTTGGCTATTATTTTATCCTAAAAGATGTGCCCGTCTTTCACGGCGAAATAGTAGAGGCCGCGAAAAAAAGCTCAGTCGTGACCGAAAAGATAGGCCCCTATCAGGGCTATTCATACGAATACAATGAAAAGGACTTGATTAAAGATACGTTGGCATATCGGGTCGACCTGCGAGGAACTGACGGCTGGATGAAGCTAACGGGCTATGCACTAAAAAAAGGAACCAGTTGGACACCGGCCCAGATAGACACTCTCTATAGTGAGGACTAGAGGCAAACTGGCCTCAAAGAGGACTGCTCTCATCTCAATAGGGTAGGATATGTGCCGGTTCGATAAGGACTGCGTTATAGGACCTTATGTAAAGAATATAGTGAAACTCTCTGCATCCAAAAATAGCCCGCATGTAACTCGCAACTAGCAGAAAGCAATACGCTGCCTTCCCTAAATGCTCCCCGAGTACTTGCGCGCAGCCCACTCCGCCGTTACCAGCGCCAGCAGCAGGAAAAACAGCCACTTCAGATTTATCAAATCCTTGATACTCTCCTGGCTGTAAATCACGGGCTTGTAATTCGCCTTCTGAATGTCCTGAGTAAGCTGGGCGAACTGCTGGGGATAATACAGCCGCGAGCCGCTGCGGCGGGCGAGCTGGTAGAGTAGGTTGTGGTCGGCGCGGGCGGTGAGGGACTCAAGCTGTTGCTCCTGCACCAGCAGCTCGCCCCGATCCTGCTGATTTTGCCCCCCAAGCGTGGCGCGGGCCACGTAGCGGTACACGCCGCCGGGCAACGTGCCCAGCCGCAGCGGGGCGCTGTCTTCGCTATTCGTGAAGGAATAATTGCGGGTGCGCTGCTGCTCGTCGGTCAGCGTTAACTCGATTTTCTGACCATAAATGCGCTCGAAAATGGCGTTGTAAGTTTCCGCGCCGAAGGTGATTTCGTCGGCGGTGGTGAAGGCGTCCTGGGTGGGATACACATCGAGGCGCTTCTTATTGGCATTGGCGGTTAGCAGCTGAAGGGTGCGGGTGATGAGGCGGTCGTAGGCCTCGGGGCGGTCGGCGTGGTCGGCGGCTTCCTGCAGGCGCCACTGCCAGCCGCCATCGGTGAGCAGGGTAGCGCGACGCTGCTCGGGCGTGCCACCAAAAACCAGCAACGGTTTCTGCGTTTTTAACCGGCCCACCTGCTGATACAGCGCCACTTCGGCCCCGCCGCCCAAACGATACTCTCCAAACGGCACCGGCGCGGGCGGATATGCCGCGAAGCGTCGCAAAGCGTCTTCCTCGAAGGAAAACCGCGCGAAGGCCGCGTTCAGCACGGGCGTTACCTCGTCCGTCTGCTGGCCGCGAGGCGCGATGGTGAGGCCCGTGCCCAGGTTGTTATAGGCGTTTAGATCTGACTGCGCCCCGACGATAAACAAGGTTGGGATGCGGCGGCTACGCACCTGAGCCAGCACGTCGGCGCCCTCGCCCGTGCGGGTCGGGAGCTGGTGCAAGATGGCCACGTCGTAGTCTTGGGCCTTGAGGGGCGCGATGCCGGGCAGGTACACGGTCAGGTCGAAGTTGTCGTTCTGCAAAATTGCCCCCCGCAAGGCCTTGATGTCGGGGTGGGGGGCGGCGCCGGCTAGCAGCACTTTCAGCTTGCCTTTTACTACCTCCACGTAGGCATTGCGGGTGTTGTTGAGGGTAGTAAACTCGCCGGTTTGGGGCTGCACGGCTACTTCGTAGCGCCGCTTTCCAGGGGCGGGAGCTGTCAGTAGAAAGGTGGTTTTCTGCCGACGCTGATTAGGGGGTAAATTCACTTGCTTAGTTTGCAGCGCCCGGCCGTTTTCGCGCAGTTGTACCGTAGCCGTGCCACCCCCGAAGCCTTCGTAGCCGATTTCGGCCTCAATAGGGAAGCGGTTGCCGCTGAAGGCTACGCGGTTGTAGTTCAGGGTAGGCACGCTCAGGTCGCGCTTGGGCACGGTGTCGCCCACGGCTACGCTGTAAATGGGGAAGTTGAACTCGGAGTACACCGGCGAGCGGCCCTGGTTCACCAGCCCATCCGAGACGAGCACCACGCCGGCCAGATTGCGCCCGTCGTAGCCTTCGCGCACGTTGGTCAGGAGCCCATCCAGGTCGGTAGCCGGGGCCTGAAACCGCACCGAGTCAGGCCGGACGTCGCGGGCCGGGCTGGGGGGCAAAACCTGGGTCTCAACCCGAAAACCCTGCCCGCGCAGCGCGGTAGCCAGCTGCTGCAAACCCTCCGTGGCCTGGCGCAGCACGGCCGGCGGCGTAAACAAGCCCACCGACTGAGAGTTGTCCACGGCCAACACAATTGTGGGAGCTTCGGTGGTGGTCGTTGTCGTTTTAACGAAGGGCGAAAGCAGCAGAAAGCACAGAAAGCTCACCACTACGAAGCGCAGCGCGGCCAGCGCGTAGTTCAGCGGCCGGCTCCAGGGCGCTTTGGCCGAGTAGAGCAGGGCCGCGTAGCCCGCGCCCACGGCCAGGCACAATAAAATTAACCAGGGAGAAGCAGCGACGGAAATCAAAGACGACGATAGACAAATGAGCGGGTAGAACCCCGGCGCGGCTTAGTTGGTTGCGCGGCGGCATTGATAGGGGGGCGAAGGTAGGAAGTTACGAGGGAGAAGAAGGCGAGAAGCAATAGATTAGCTACCCTAATGGTATTATCACCTGACTATTTATCCCCATGAGTAAAATTCGACACCACATCTTGGCTACGCTCCTGACTTTGGGCGTTTGGGTCAGCTTTTTGAGTCCAAGTCAGGTCCTTGCGCAACCTGCGGCAGCATCAGCAGACAGGCTGACTGCGGCCCGGCAATACCTGTCTCGGCAGGAATACACGGCCGCCAGCGTCGCCTACCAGCAGGCGTTTAAGCAAATAGAAGGCACTGCCCGCGACTATTACCAGGCTGCCCGCGCCGCCGCCCGAAATAACGAGCCGAAAGTTGCTTTCAAGCAGTTAGACGAAGCTACTAAAAAAGGCTACTATCCCGAGGAATACCTGCGTGCCGAAATTGATTTTGCTGCGTTGACCACGCAGGTAGCTTGGCAACGCGTGCTAACTCAAGCCCGCGAAAAGCGGCGCCGACACGAGGCGCGCTTCGACCAGAAGTTAGTGGCGTTGGTCAGAAGGATTGGCTTTCGGGATCAGCAGTACCGGCTGGTAGCCGCAGAGGCAGATAAAAAGTATGGGTGGAATTCGCCGCAGGCGTCAACTGCCATGCAGCAGCAAGGCGTGATTGATTTGCAACTCATGCGGCAGGTGGACAGCCTGATTGCCCGGCATGGCTACCCCGGCAAATCATTGGTGGGGGAGTATTTGAAATCGAAGGCGTTTCTGGTTATTCAGCATAATCCCGACGAAAAGTATCTGCCGCTGCTCACCGCCGCCGCCGATAAAAGTGAACTGTCCTGGGCGTCGCTGGCGCTGCTTATTGACCGCTTACGCATGGCCAGTGGCAAGATGCAGGTGTATGGTACGCAACTCTCCAATGATGATAATAAGTGGAAGCTTCTCCCCATTGAGGACGAAGCGAACGTAAATGCGCGCCGGGCTAAAATCGGGCTGGAGCCGCTGGAGGAATACCTTAAACGATATGAAATAATTTATCAGCTTCCCACGGCTACGTACAATTCCAATCCGCCCGGATTTTACGCGGCGCTGTGGCAAGTTGAGAAAGCAGAAAAGTTGGAGGTGGAAGTAGTCGGTGGCTACGAGGCTCTGTATGCCAAGCTGCGCTACCCCGCCGCCGCCCGGCAAGCCAACGTAAGCGGGGAGGTAACCGTGCAGCTGCTCATCGACAAAGCCGGCGTGCCGCAGAACGTGGCGATAGTCAAAGGCCTGGGCCACGGCTGCGACGAGGAAGCGCTACAGGTAATGCGGGCGGCTCGCTACATCAATTCCGCCGGCCAGGACCATGAAATTCGGGTGCGGCTACCGTTTCCATACGAGCCAAAAGCCACGAAATCGGGGCAGTAGATTTTCTTTTAAAAAAGGCCCCCAAGGTCATCCTGCAGCGCGGTAACGAGGTAGTTCGCGGGCGAGGTTGTGATGATAAAGGCGGTCATGCTCCATCTGGCGTTCGCCTGTCGAAGCATCTCTGCTGGTTAGTAATCAATGCCAGTGCAACGAAGCGGGCGAGATGCTTCGACAGGCGAACGCCAGATGGAGCATGACGGTTTAGGTGGTTGAGTTACTACTCATACGACCACGAGCAAGATGCTTCGCTCTGCTCTGCATGACGTTCAATATGCACTGACCAATTGATCTGTGAGGTGCTACACAATCAACTTATAACCCAGTCCCCGGATATTCAGAATCTCCACGGCTGGGTCGTGGCGCAGGTGTTTGCGGAGCTTAGAGATGAACACGTCCATGGAGCGGGCAGTGAAAAAGTTGTCGTTGCCCCAGAGCTGGTGCAGGCAGCGGGAGCGGTCCAGGATGCGGCCCTGATGCTGCACCAGCAGGCGCAACAGCTCGCTTTCACGGTGGGATAGCTTAGCCGTAAGCTGGCCCGCAAACCAAAGCTCTTGCTTGAAGGGAAGAAATGTGTAGCGGCCTACGGGTACGCTGGGAAGCATTTCGGCAGGCTCAGGCGGGGCAGTGCGGCGCAGCAGCTCGCGGATGCGCAGGAGCAATTCGTCCAGGCCGAAGGGTTTTTTGAGGTAGTCATTGCCGCCCACAGTGAAGCCGCGCACCACGTCGGCGGGCAGGGATTTGGCGGTCAGGAACAGGACGGGCGTGAGCGGGTCGGTGCGGCGCAACTCGCGCACGAAGGCAAAGCCGTCGAGTACGGGCAGCATCACATCCACGATGCACAGGGTGAACGGGGTTTGGTGGAAAGCGGCCAGGCCCTGCTGTCCGTCCGTGACGTGGGTGACCTGGTAGCCGCTGCGGCTCAGGCTCTCACGCAGGAGGCGGGCCAGGGGCAGCTCGTCTTCAAGCAGGAGTAGGTGGGGCAGGCTCATGCTGGGCGAGTGGCAAAGTGATGGTAAACGTGGTGCCGCGCCCGGCGGCGCTGCGCAGCGAAATTCGCCCCCCAAGCCCCTCCACGATGGTTTTGGTGTAGCTCAAGCCCAGGCCGTAGCCCTTCACGGCGTGGAGGTTGCCGGTAGGCACCCGGAAAAACCGGTCGAATACGCGGGCCTGGTAGGCGGCCGGAATGCCGGGGCCGTTGTCCGAAACTTCCAGGCTGGCCGTGCCCTCCTGGGCGAAATAGCGGATGGTGATGCGGGGCTCATTGAGGCTGTATTTGAGCGCGTTATCCAGTAGCGTCGCCAGCACGTTTGCCAGGTGGGTTTCGTCGCCGAGAACGTAGACAGGCGCGGCGGGTGGATGGTAACTAAGTCGGGCCTGAGCGAGCTGGGGGGCATTTTGCCGCAACACCTGCCCGATAAGCCGGCTTACCTCAACGGGCTGCCGGGCCAGAGCGGCCGGGGCCTGCTCCAGCACCACGCTGCGCAAAATCTGGTCGATCAGGCCGGTGAGGCGGCCGGCCTGCTGGCGGACGATGGTGAGGTAGTCGGCGGTAGCGGCGGGGCTGAGGGCGAAGGTTTGCAGGGCGTCGGCGGCCAGGCGGATGGTTGCCACGGGCGTTTTCAGCTCGTGGGTCATGTTGTTCACGAAGTCGTCTTTCAGCTCGGCCAGTTTGCGCTGGCGTAGCAGTGTCCGCACCGTGAAGCCAAAGCAGCCCAGCACGACGAGCATCAGCAGCAAAGAGCTGCCCAGTACCCATTTCATGCGGTCCAGAAACACCAGATTAGGATCTGGAAACCAGGCCTTTACCAGCTCCGGCTGGCCCATGATGCCCGTCTTAAATGCGCGGGTGCCGTAGCCAGCAGCCGACAACGCTTTGGGGGGCTTTTTGCCGACGGTGAGCCGGAAATTAGCCGCGATGTCGCGCTCTTTTAAGGCGGCAGCGTACAAAATCCGCAGCTGCTTCTGGTTGGTCCGACTTTGCTTACTGGCCTTACTCAGCCGGTCGCCCAGGCGCTGGGTATGGTATATAACAAAGCCTTCGCGCAGCTGTCGGGCGATGGTACCGGTGGCGAAACGACGAATGAAAAACTTCCTGGCCTGGGGCGTAATGGAAGGCAGCTTTTGCGGGAAATCATCGAAGCTGACGTCGAACGGCTGACTTTCTTCGATGGCAGATGGGTACTTGTCGGCCAGCGTGAAGACCGTGGTCTGATAGAGCGGATGCACATGACAGCCGATAACAACCTGGCTGGTGTCGGCGAGCCACGTTTGATACTGCCGTACTAAGCCTTGCCGGCGCTGAGCCTGCTCCTGCCGCACGGCCGTTTCCAGGGCGGCGCTGGTATCTTGGCGGAAGCCGCGGGTGGCGCTCTGGTAGGCCTGGTAATTCCAGTACAGCTGAAAGCCCAGCAGGCCCGCCGTGCAGATCGTCATTAAGCTCAAAACCAGGTGAATGCTGCGCTTCATCCGGCTAAAGATAGGCGGCCGGACGTTGGCTCACGGAAGTTTTAACACTATTTAACACTCCTTAACGAGGCTTAACACTGGCGCGTGTTGTGGCGGGCGTGCTTTGTCAAAAAAAGCCCCCCACCATGAAAAACCTGCTTCTGCCTGTCGTATTAAGCCTGGCAATTTGCCCCCCACTACCTCGGTTATCAACGCCTGTGCCGCTTACCGCGCCTTCGTTAGCCATGGCACCCGACAGCACCACGCTCCGCCTGACCTACGGGGCCGATAACCCGGAGCTGCGGAAACTCATGTCGCGGGTGCTGCAAATCGAGCAGCAGCGCCTGAGTATTCACGATTCGCGGCTGGCGGGCAAGCAGTTTCATCTCACGTTTCAGGAGTATCGCAATGGGGTGCCCAGCCCGGAAAAGGAGCTGGTAGCCAATGGCTCTCGGCTCACGCGCTTCGACTCCACGGGCCACTTCTCGCTGGAAGTTTTCAGCCGGCAAGTGAGCGAAGCGAAGGTGGAGAACCGATTTTTATTTGCCGCCGGCATGACCGTAAAAGCCTTCGACGTTGTCCCGCAAAAAGGTGATTTATACAGCCTGCGAGCCGATATTCGTCCGTTTCGGCAAGTGCGCGGCGCGGCCGGTGGCCCCGCCGACAACCCCATTACGGAAGCTCGTTTGCCGCTAGGTGTAAAAGTGCCTCTGCTTGTGTACACGCTGCCCTACGACGGTGGCGACTACCTGCAGTGGTGTACCGTAGCGCAGAGCCAGGTGCCGGTGGGAGAGTGGTACAAGCGGTTCCGCATCCCGCATTTCGTAGTGTACAGCCTGCGAATCGAGTAGCTCCAATCCTGGCTGCATGCGGCTTGGAAAAAGCCCGTGGCGCGCCTTGGGCAGGCATGTATCGTCGCTGTCGTTGTTGGAAATGCCCCCCAACCGACTGTTTCAACGATACGCAACTGCCCAGGGCGCGCCACGGGCGTTACATGCCACACCAAGCTTTAGCTTGGCGATACAGTCTATGTCAGCATGCCGCCGTCTACCTGCAATACCTGGCCGGTAATGTAGCTGCTGTCATCGGAGGCCAGGAAGGCGGTAGCTTTGGCTACATCTTCGGGGGTGCCGCCGCGCTTGAGCGGTATGGCTTTGCGCCACTCGTCGACCTGTTTGGGGTCGAGAGCGTCGGTCATTTCGGTTTCGATGAAGCCGGGGGCAATGGCGTTGCAGCGAATATTGCGCGAGCCCAGCTCCAGCGCCACCGACTTAGTGAAGCCGATAATGCCTGATTTGGAAGCTGCGTAATTGGCCTGGCCAGCGTTGCCTTTGATGCCAACTACGGAGGTCATGTTCACGATGCTGCCGGCTTTGGCGCGCATCATGGGCTTGATGGCGGCTTTGGTCAGGTTAAACACCGACTTGAGATTCACGGCTAGCACTTGGTCCCAGTTCTGCTCGCTCATGCGCATGAGCAGACCATCCTGGGTGATGCCGGCATTATTGACCAGAATATCCAGGCGGCCAAATTCAGTCATCACATCCTCAACCAGCTTCTCAGCATCAGCATACACGGAGGCGTCGGAGCGGAAGCCTTTGATTTTAGTGCCGTGGGCGGCTAGTTCTAGTTCGAGCTGCTGGCCTTTCTCCACGCTGGAGAGGTAGGTGAAAGCGATGTTGGCGCCAAGCTGGGCGAAATGGGTAGCAATAGCGCGGCCGATTCCTTTGGAGGCGCCGGTGATGAGGGCAGTTTTTCCGTCGAGCAGTTTTGTCATGCGGGCGAAGGTAGCAACGATTAACCTCACCCCCTAGCCCCCTCTCCTCCGGGAGAGGGGGGACTAGTTTTAGCTTTTCTAGAAAACCAGAACCTAGAGCTAGTTCCCCTTCTCCCCTAGGAGAAGGGGTTAGGGGATGAGGTCAGGCATCGTACCTTCGCCCCTGACTTATGCGCGAAACCGACATCTGCATTCTCGGGGCCGGCCCCGGCGGGGCCACGGCTGCCCTGCACCTAGCCAACGCAGGTCAGCGCTGCCTGCTGCTCGATCGCGCCACCTTCCCCCGCGACAAAATCTGCGGCGACGCGCTCAGCGGCAAAGTGGTAAGCGAGCTGCGCCGCATCGACGAAAATTTGCCCCCCAGACTTGCCGCCGACGCCACCCAGCTGCCCGCCTGGGGTATCGATTTCTTTGCGCCCAACGGCCGCCGCCTCGGTATTCCGTTTCGGCCTAATTTCAACAAAGCCACCGACCCCGCCGCAGGCCACATTGCCAAGCGCATCGACTTTGATAATTTTCTGGTAGAAGAAGTTCGCCAGCGGCCCGAAATCGAGCTGCTGGAAGGCGTAGACATCGCCCACCACGAGCGCACCGCCGACGGCCGCTGGCACCTGCGCTCCGCCGATGGCGCCGTGGAAATCACCGCCAGAATTTTGCTCGTAGCCAACGGGGCGCAGTCGGCGTTTGCGCGCCAGATTGGCGGCCATCAACTGGAGCCTGACCATCACTGCGCCGGTTTACGGGCGTATTATCAGGGCGTAACGGGCCTCAGCCAAGACAATTTTATCGAGCTGCACTTTATCAAAGAGTTTTTGCCCGGCTACTTGTGGGTTTTTCCTTTGCCCAATGGTCAGGCCAACGTGGGCGTGGGGATGCTAAGCAAAACGGTGTCGCAGAAGAAGATAAATCTGCGCCAGCGCCTCACAGAAATCCTGGAAACCCACCCCGCCCTGCGGGAAAGGTTTAAAGACGCCGAGCGCCTGGGGCCGGTGCGTGGCTTCGGTCTGCCGCTGGGCTCCAAGCGCCGCTCCCTCTCCGGCGACGCCTACATGCTGCTCGGCGACGCGGGCTCCCTCATCGACCCCTTCTCCGGCGAAGGCATTAGTCACGCCATGGTCAGTGGCCGCCACGCCGCCGACTGGACCGCCCGAGCCTTGGCCGCTCATGATTTCTCGGCCAGTTTCCTCAGAGGCTACGACGCGGCCGTATATAATCGGCTGTGGCAGGAGCTGCGCCTGAGTCGGGCCATGCAGCGGCTGCTGGCGTTTCCGTGGCTGTTCAACGTGGTAGCCAACCGCGCCGCCAATAACCCCACGCTGGCCGAAACCATCAGCAATATGTTCCTGGATCTGAACCTGCGCGAGCGGCTGCGGCAGCCGAGTTTCTATGTGAAGCTGTTGCTGGGGGGCAAGTAGATTCCTGCTCTAATCAGGTGGTCATGCTCTATGTGGCGTCCGCTTGTCGAAAGATCTCTTCCACTCCGCCTGCATCTGTTAAATGAATCTATCCATGGCAGAAACTGAAAACCCCGCAATTAGCCGGATAGTCAACTCTGAAATTGTTCTTCAGCATTTTGGCTACTGGCCAAGTTTTCATGACGCTGTCATTTCTAAAGTGACTTTTGAAGTTCACTCTCCATTTTTGGCTTCAGTCGCGTTTCTAATTGCAACCTGTGAGACGACGGATGAGGTCGAAGAACAAGGATATTACAAGCAGACAAAGCATTGTGATATAGAGCTTCAGTTTCTAGGCATTCAGGAAATGGTTTTCGGCTTAGATCATCAACCCATCATCTTCAACTTATCCTTTGAAGAGCGTGATAGCTCTATAAAATGCTCAATGTCTTCCTCAGCAGAAGAATTTGCTATAGTTACCGAAAAAGTAGTTGTAAAGAGTTTGACGCCAACTACTCCAACCCCAGATGAGGCACTTGAGGAAGTAAACTTGGACGAGCCTATGGACGCGAAAAATATATTCATTTCAAGTCAGCACCGGCTAAAGGATATTGATTGGTCGGATTTAATTTATGTTGGCTTATACCACGAACAGGCTAATGAATATAAAGCCGATAAAGTGGCAGCATATGCTCATGGTTTATTTGACGAACAGGAAGTATATGTGGTTATTGATCGGCATGATTCCTATTTGTCAACATTGGACGAGGCACTAAAAAACGTGAGCGTATTTTTGAAAATAACTAACGTTCTACTGTGCGATACGTCATTTACAAAGGCTATGCAGTTTAGTAAGATTGGTGTCATGTCCTACGGGCAGAAACGCAAGTAATCCTCCACAACGAAGCGGTAGAGATGCTTCCGCAAGCGGACGTCAGATTAGGCATGACCGCCTAGTTTCGATAGCTATATAATCCATTTTAGATTGTTGAATCAGGTGCGGTGGCGCTATTAGGATCAGTGTTGCGCGGGGCGGCGGGCTCACGCTCTACGGCTCGGCGGGCCGATGGCGTTGACTTATACTTGGTGGGCGCTTCCTGTTCGGGAGTAGAGGCACACTGCGTAGTGAGCAGCAGTAAGCTGGCTCCAAATAAGGAGAGTAGGGTTGTTTTCATAACAATAGAAAGTAAGGATAAAGCCCAAACCGGACCAGTTATCACGCGGTTGTGTAGTGTACGGCGAGGCCACCGCTGGGGGCAAATTCACGCGCTTTTTACCAAGAGCAACTCTACAAAACCTTATTGTTGGGAGTAACAAACGCTGGTTATCTTTGCCCGGCTCGGGCGGCTGGCCTGCCCATGCGAAAATTTTCTTTCTCTTCTCAAGCACAAGAACATGGCATTGCAATATGATCTGGTCGTGGTTGGCAGCGGGCCGGGTGGCTACGTGGCCGCTATTCGGGCTTCCCAACTGGGGCTGAAAGTAAGCGTGATAGAGCGCGAATCGCTGGGGGGCATTTGTCTCAACTGGGGCTGCATCCCAACCAAAGCGCTGCTCAAAAGCGCCCAGGTATTCGAGTATTTCAAACACGCCGAAGACTATGGCCTGAAGGTGGAAAACCCCAGCTACGACTTCGGGGCCGTGGTGCAGCGCAGCCGCGGCGTGGCCGATGGCATGAGCAAGGGCATCAACTTCCTGTTCAAAAAGAATAAAATTGAAACGGTATCGGGCACGGGCAAACTGCTGGCTCCCGGCAAAGTGGAGGTGACCAAAGCCGACGGCTCGAAGGAAACAGTAGAGGCTAAGCATATCATTCTGGCCACTGGCGCCCGCTCGCGCGAGCTGCCCAACCTGCCCATCGACGACAAGAAAATCATCGGCTACCGCAAGGCCATGACTCTGGAGCAAATGCCCAAGCGCCTCGTGGTGGTGGGCTCGGGCGCTATCGGCGTTGAGTTTGCGTACTTCTACCGGGCTATGGGCTCGGAGGTGACCATCGTGGAGTTCATGCCCCGCATTGTGCCTGTGGAGGACGAAGAAATTTCGCGGCAGATGGAGAAGTCCTTCAAGAAGATGGGAATGACCATCCTGACCAGCGCCGAAGTAACCAAGGTGGATACCAGTGGCACCGGCTGCAAGGTGACGGTGAAAACCGCCAAGGGCGATCAGCAGATTGAGTGCGACGTGGTGCTCTCCGCCGTGGGCGTGCAAACCAACCTCGAAAATCTGGGCCTCGAAGAGCTGGGCATTAAAGTAGAGAAGGGCCGCATCATCGTGGATGAGTTTTACAAAACCAACGTGGACGGCATCTACGCCATCGGCGACATCGTGCCCGGCCCGGCGCTGGCGCACGTAGCGTCGGCTGAGGGCATTATCTGCGTAGAGAAAATCACTGGCCACCACCCCGAGCCGCTCAACTACCAGAATATTCCCGGCTGCACCTACGCTCAGCCCGAAATCGCCAGCGTCGGCATGACCGAAAAAGAAGCCCGCGACAAGGGCCTGGACATTCTGGTGGGCAAATTCCCCTTCTCGGCTTCGGGCAAAGCCAGCGCCGGCGGCGTGAAAGACGGCTTCGTGAAAGTCATTTTCGACGCCAAGTACGGCGAGTGGCTCGGTGCCCACATGATCGGCTCGAACGTGACCGAAATGATTGCTGAGGTAGTAGTAGCCCGCAAGCTCGAAACCACCGGCCACGAAATCATCAAGTCCGTGCACCCGCACCCGACCATGTCGGAAGCCGTGATGGAAGCCGCCGCCGCGGCTTACGGCGAGGTGATTCACTTGTAAGCAACAAGATTGAGCTTTCATAATTAAAAAGCCCCCCAGTGTATAGCTGGGGGGCTTTTTTTGCCTTTATTGTAACCTCGGCAGGTTTGCTGCCTGTTTGTGATTTCCCCCTTCAGCTTATGTCAGTTACCAACAATATTCTTCTTTACCAATTGCCCGACGGGCAAACGCAATTGGAAGTGCACCTGCAAAATGAATCAGTGTGGCTGACGCAGGTGCAGATGGCAGAACTGTTCGATGCGTCGCATCCCAATGTGACTATGCACATTCGCAACGTGTTTAAGGAAGGCGAATTGGAGGAAAACGCAGTTGGTAAGGAATCCTTACTAACTGCCGCGGATGGCAAGCAGAACTATTAAATTATTTTTTCAGAAGGCAGTTAGTTGTCCGGAATTACCGGACAACTGTATCCGTAGCTTCACTTGTCAAGAATTCCTTGACAAGTGAATTATTACGCGGACTATAAATGCATTTCTGCGAGCCTAATCCAGCACGGGTTCCAGCGGCACCTGGGGCCTTGGCTTACGACTCACTAGAAAGACGCCGCCAAAAATCAGGGCCGCTTGAAGGGCACGGCCCCAGGTGAAATGGTCTTTGCCTAGGCTCACGGCAATGAGCACGGCCAGCACCGGCTGCAAGTAGATATACACGCCCAGCAGGGCCGGGGAGGCGTATTTAAGCGCCCAGTTGTTGAGCAGATACGCGATAATGGTCAGGAAGAGGACCATGTAAATCACCTCGGACCAAATGTAGAGCGGAAAGGCGGCGTAGTTGGTTTCCAGGACGTTGCGCCAGCCAAAGGGCACCGCCACCAACGCCCCCACCTGAAAAATGCGGGCCAGCACGGTGAAAGCATTGTACTTGCGCATGAGCGGCGTCACCAGCACCAGGTACACCCCAAAAGCCGTGGCGTTGAGCAGAATAAGAATGTTGCCCAGGGTGGCATTAGGATAAATAGCGTCGGTGGGGTTGCGGCTCAGGATGAGCGTAGCGGCCCCGATGGCACCCAGCAAAATGCCCCCCACGCGGGCTCCCGTGATTTTTTCGCGCAATAAGACCGCCGAAGCCAGGACCACTACGATGGGCGCGATGGTCTGAAGCAGGGATGCGTTGATGGGCGAAGTGTAATTAAGGCCCGAGAAAAACAGCAGCTGATTGACCCCAATGCCCGTGACCCCGCAGATGATAGAGCGCCCCGTATCGGCGCGGCCCTGAATGCGGTCCTGGGGGGCAACGAGGCGGCTGAGCACGGTGAAGAACAGGGCGGCCCCCACGATGCGCAGCGTCACGATGCCGAAAGGACCCATATAGTGGGGCATGACATCCTTGGAAAGACTGTAGTTGGCGGCGTAAATAAGGGCCACCAGAGACAAGGCCGCGTGTACGCGCAGAGAATTTTTCATCGGGCGCAAAGGTAAGAGTAGCCGGTGGACCGACGAATCGCCCAAAGGGCTTCGTCGGTCCATTATCGTTGAAGGCCGTTAGGCGAGTCGTTCAACGATAGTGGTACTACTACTTTTTCCGTCGTAGTACCACCCGCAAGCTTCACGCTACATCTATCTTTGAGTTTTCCTCGCACTTATGACGACCGGCTCCCTCTTCGACCCCGAACCTACTCCGGCCCAACCCGCCAATCCTGCCCAAAATGCCCCCCTGGCGGAGCGCCGGCGTCCGCGTACGCTTGGCGAGTACGCCGGGCAGCAGCACCTGGTAGGCCCGGCCGGCGTGCTGCGGCGCTACCTGGCCGGAGGGCGCCTGCCGTCCCTGATATTGTGGGGGCCGCCGGGCGTGGGCAAAACCACCCTGGCCCACCTGCTGGCCGAGGAGCTGAAACAGCCCTTTGTGGCCCTGAGCGCCATCAACGCGGGCGTGAAAGATGTGCGCGAGGTAATTGAGAAAGCCAAGGCGCGGCCGGGCACGGTGCTCTTTATTGATGAAATTCACCGCTTCAGCAAGTCGCAGCAGGACGCGTTGCTTGGGGCGGTGGAGCGCGGCACGGTCACGCTGATTGGGGCTACTACCGAGAATCCGTCGTTTGAGGTGATTCCGGCCTTGCTGAGCCGGGCGCAGGTGTACGTGCTGGAGCCGCTGAGCAAGGAAGTGCTGACGGGGTTGGTTGATAAAGCCTTAGCCGAAGACGAAACCCTGCGGCGCAAAAACGTGCGCGTGGCCGAGTACAGCGCCCTGCTCACTATCTCCGGCGGCGACGCCCGCAAGCTGCTCAACCTGCTCGAAATAGTAGTGGAAGCCAGCCCAGCGGATGCCAAAACGGGCGAAACCGTCATTACCGACGCCCTGGTGCAGGAGCTGGCCCAGCAGCACCTGGCCCGCTACGACAAAGGCGGCGAAATGCACTACGATGTCATTTCGGCCTTTATCAAAAGCATCCGCGGCTCCGACCCCAACGCGGCCCTGTACTGGCTGGCCGTGATGCTGGAAGGCGGCGAAGACGTGAAGTTCATTGCCCGCCGTCTGCTCATTCTGGCTTCCGAAGACATCGGCAACGCCAACCCCAACGCCCTGATGCTGGCCCAAAGCTGCTTCCAGGCCGTCACGGTTATCGGCCTGCCCGAAAGCGACATTATTCTGGGGCAAACCGTGGTGTATTTGGCGACCAGCGCGAAGAGCAACGCCAGCTACAAGGGCATCCGGGAGGCGCGGGCGCTGGTGCGCCAGCAGGGTGTGCAGCCGGTGCCCATTCCGCTGCGCAACGCGCCCACCCGCCTGCTGAAGCAGCTCGGCTACGGGCAGCAATACCAGTACTCGCACGACTACGATGGCAATTTTGCCCCCCAGGAGTTTTTACCCGAGGCCCTCAGCGGCACCCGCTTCTACGAGCCCGGCCACAACGCCAGCGAGCAGAAGCTGCGCGAGCGGCTACGGCAGTGGTGGGGGGCAAAATATGGGTATTGAGGCCCTCGTCACCCAAACCCTTCTACATTTGTTAAGCACTCAGCTATAACTCTTCTATTCCCATGAGACAGTTCTTTAAATACGTGCTGGCCACGCTAGTTGGCCTTACCGCCTTTGCCTTCATCGGCTTCTTGCTGCTGGTGGGCGTCATCGTGTCGGCGGCCAGCTCCGACGATGAGGTGGAAGTAGCCAAGAACTCGGTGCTGGAGCTCAAGCTCGATCAGCCTATTTCGGAGCGGGAGAGCCCGGAGTCGCTGGGCAGCCTGCTTGGGGGCGGCAGCAGCGCCAGCAGTGGCCTGGACCAGATAAAAGAAGCCATTCGGCGGGCCAAAACCGACGACAACATCAAGGGTATTTTCCTGAACGTGGAGCTGGTGCAGGCTGGCATGGCTACGCTGGAGGAAATTCGCAATGAGCTGCTGGACTTCAAAAAGTCGGGCAAGTTCCTGGTGGCTTACAACGACCTATCGTCGGAGAAAAGCTACTACCTGGCTTCCGTAGCCGACAAGATTTACCTGAATCCGCAGGGGACGCTGGAGTTTAATGGCCTCAGCTCGGAGACCTATTATTACAAAAACCTCTTCGAGAAGGCCGGAATCGAGCCGTATATCTTCCGCGTGGGCTCGTTTAAGAGCGCCGTGGAGCCCTTTTTCCGGGAGAATATGTCGGATTCGGCGCGGCTGCAAACCTCGTCGTTTCTCAACTCGATGAACGATTTCATGCTCGGCCACGTAGCCGCCGCCCGCCGCATCGCGCCCGCCCGCCTGCGCGTGATTTCTGATTCAATGCTGGTGCACAACGCCGACGACGCCAAGCGCCTGGGCCTGGTCACGGACCTGGGCTACTACGATCAGGCGCTGAGCTTGATGAAGAAGAAGGCCGGGGTGGAGGCAGACAAAAAGCTGGGCCTAGTCAGTCTGAGCACCTACCAGCGCGGCCAGAGCGACGACAAGGGCAGCGGCTCTAACCGCATTGCCGTCATCTACGCCGATGGCGACATCGTGACCGGCAAGGGCGACAACAACGATGTGGGCAGCACCCGCTTCGCCGAGGCCATCCGTCAGGCCCGCCTCGACGATAAAGTGAAAGCCGTGGTGCTGCGCGTCAACTCGCCCGGCGGTTCGTCGCTGGCCTCCGATATTATTTACCGCGAAGTGGTGCTCACCAAAAAAGTGAAGCCCATCGTGTGCTCCATGTCGGACGTGGCGGCCTCGGGGGGCTATTTTATTGCCATGGCCTGCGATACTATCGTGGCGCATCCGAACACCATTACGGGCAGTATCGGCGTGTTTGGGGTGCTGCCCAATATTCAGCCTTTGCTCCGCGACAAGCTCGGCATCACCACCGACCGCGTGACGACCGGTAAATTTTCGGATCTGCCCACCATCACGCGCCCGCTTACGGCCTACGAGCAGCAGCAGCTGCAAGCGGAAGTGAACCGCATCTACGCCGACTTCACGACCAAAGCCGCGAAGGGCCGCCATATGCCCGTAGAAAAGCTGCGGGGCTATGCTTCGGGCCGGGTATGGTCGGGCTCGGAAGCCAAACAGCGCGGCCTAGTGGATGTGCTCGGCTCCTTCGAGGATGCCCTGCGCATTGCCGCCCGCCGCGCCAAACTGAAGGACGACGACTACCGCCTGCAACGCCTGCCCCGTCAGAAAACCTTCGTGGAAAATATCTTCGATAGCTTCGGGATGGAGGCGCGGCAGCAGCTGGTGAAGCAGGAGCTGGGCCCGCTTTATCCCATGTACGAGCAGTATCAGAAGCTGCTGAAGCTGCAAGGCGTACAGGCCCGCTTGCCGTATGAGATGCGGATTGAGTAAGTATAAAACAAGAACGTCATGCAGAGCAGAGCGAAGTATCTCGCGTGTTTAGTTAAGTTACTACCCTGACATCAGCACGCGAGAGGCTTCGCTTCGCTCTGCATGACGTTCTGACTAATTCTGAACGGAGAGAACTAACTTCTGTTTAGCTAACATTCCCAAAAAAACCCCCATGCAGCACTTGCGCGAAGCCGCTGACCACATCCGCCGCCAGCTCGGCGACTTCCAGCCCGAATTCGGAATCATCCTCGGCACCGGCCTGGGCGCATTGGTAAAGGAGTTGGAAATTCAGCATGAATTCTCTTACAGCGACTTGCCCCACTTCCCGGTTTCGACGGTGGAAAGCCACTCAGGGAAGCTGCTGGGGGGCATTTTGGCCGACCGGCGGGTGCTGGTGATGCAGGGGCGCTTTCACTACTACGAGGGCTACACCATGCAGCAGGTGGTATTTCCGGTACGCGTGATGAAGCTGCTCGGCATTCAGAAGCTCTTCGTGAGCAACGCAGCCGGGGGGCTGAACCCGGACTTCGCGATGAGTGATTTGATGCTCATTGAAGACCACCTGAATTTGCAGCCCACCAATCCGCTCATCGGCCCCAACCTGGATGAGTTGGGGCCGCGCTTCCCCGATATGCTAGAGCCCTACGACCACGCGCTGCTGGCCCAGGCCCAGCGCGCCGCCCACGACCTGGGCCTCACCAACTACGTGCGCCGCGGCGTGTATGCCAGCCTGCCCGGCCCCATGCTCGAAACGCCCGCCGAATACCGCTACCTGCGCCTCATTGGGGCCGATGCGGTGGGCATGAGCACGGTGCCCGAGGTCATTGCCGCCCGCCAGATGGAGCTGCCCGTGCTGGCCATTTCGGTCATCACCGACCTGTGCTCGCCCGGCAAGCTGCGCAAGGTGCATATTGCCGACATCCTGGCCGCCGCCGCCGCCGCCGAGCCCCGCCTGACGGCCCTGCTGCGGACCGTGCTGGCGCGGCAGTAGCCGCCGGCCTCAGCGAATAACCAGGGACCGGCGCTGGTAGCTCAGAATGGTAAAGACGCCGATGCCGCCCTGCACCGTAGATTGAATGGCTGCGGGCTGCGCGAAGGGGTTGCCGTTGGCATTGCGCGCGTTCTGGGTCGATTGCAGAAAGCGGTAATAAGGCTGGTCGAGGTGGAAGAGCGTGACGATGAGCAAGTCGCCGGAGATAAACTCGTAACTGGTGCCGAGCGTGATTTCCTTGCCCTCGTTGAGGCGATCCTCGATGCTGTAGTCCACCTCCGGGTTTTGGGAAATACTGTCGCGGTGAATCTGGAAGCGGTAGAAGTCGAGCGTTGCCAGTGGGTCGCGGAAACGACCCAGAACGATGGCCTCGCGCTGCTGGACTGGCCGGTCGTTGAAGTTGAACTCGACCGTATCGAGCGGTACGGTGGCGGGCATCTTAGCGGTGCCCGTAACGATGCGGCCCTTGGTGTCTTTTGCCTCTAGGGTGAACACATCGCCGGGGCGAATCAGAAGGCGGCTCCGGCTGCTGTGCGTGTACACTTTGCCGGTGATAAAGTTGAAGCCAGGATTATAGAGTAAGGTTTCGCGCTGCCGGTTAGGCCCCGATATGACCACCGTCACGTCGGATGGCACCACGGGAATAGGCGACGACAGGTAGGGTGCCGTTTCGCTCACCGTGAGCTGGGCGCGCTGGTTGGGCTCCAGATAGCACTCGACCACCAGCTGGGCCGGGGCCGTGGGGATAACCACATCGATATCCTGCTGTAAGTTTTCGCAGCTCACTGCCCCCAGCAGCAATACCAGCGCCAGCAAACGCCACATGCCGCGTGTCAGAATGTTTTTCACATAAAGTCCCATAGATCGAAACACAGCCAGCGGTCAGAATTTGAAGTTGTAGGTCACGGAAGGAATAATCGGGAACAGCGATACCTGACGGGCGCGGTAGCCAGTTACCTGATCAGAATTGGGGTCCTTTATCTGGTCGAAGTAGATGAAGTAGGGATTGCGACGGTTATAGGTGTTATAAATGCTAAACGTCAGGTCCGACTCATCGAACAAGCGGTTGGGCTTCAGGTTCCACACCAGGCCCAGATCGAGGCGGTGGTAGGGTGCCAGACGGTAGGAGTTGCGGTCGGGGTAGATGGGCACGGCCACGGCCTCGGCCCCGTATACTTCCTGAAATACAAACCGCCCCTGCGGCAACGTCGTAGGGGCGCCGGAGCTGTATACGAAGGAACCCGTCAGGTTCAGGCGCTCGGTGAGCCGGTGCAGCACCACCACGGTCAGGTTGTGGCGGCGGTCGTAGGTGGGGAAGAAATCGGCACCGTTGTTAATGCCCGTCGTGCCGCGTTGGGGGGCAAATTTGCGCTTGCTCCAGGCTAGCGTGTAGCCCATCCAGCCGGTGGTGCGGCCCGTCTTCTTTTCCAAGTACAGCTCGTTGCCGTAGCTCCAGCCTTTCCCAAACAGAAACTCCGCATCCAAGTCCGAGTTCACGAATAGCTGGGCACCGTCACGGAAGTCAATCTGATTCTGGGCCCATTTATAATACACCTCGTTGGTCAGCAGAAATTGCCCCCTACCGAGCAGAAAGCTTACGCCGGCGGCTACCTGCTGGGAGCGCTGCGGCTTCACCGATTGCCGCGACGGATACCAGATATCGGTTGGCAGGGAGGCTCCTGAGTTCGTGACCAGATGTACGTACTGATACATCATCGCGTAGCTGGCTTTCAATGACATGTTGGGCGTGAGCGAGTAGCGCACCGCCGCCCGCGGCTCCAGACCGACATAGCGGTTGGAGTCGCTCTGGAAATAGGTGGCCCGCAGGCCGTATTCCAACTGAAGCTTGTCGCTGGCTTTGAAATTGTCGCTGGCATAGAGCGCCCCTTCCTGACCCCGGTAGCTTACGTCGGAGCCGAAGCCCAAACGGCCATCCTTGCTGCCGGCCTGCAAGCGGCCTACCCCGAAACGATAGGCCTTCGTGGCCCCCCCGAATTTAAGCGTATGGCGCTCGTTGGGCTGATATTCCACATCCGTGCGCAAGGCTATATCATGGATTCTGGAAGACAGGTTGAAGCTGAACTGGTCGATCTTGTTGGTCACCGCATAGTCGTAATTCGTGTACGAGGCGGTGGTATTCATAAACAGCTTGGGCGAAAATACGTGGTTCCAGCGTAGCGCGGCCACGGTATTGCCCCAGGTAAAATCAAAGTTGAAGCTGTTGGCGCTGTTAAAGCCAAACACGTCGCGGCCGTAGTAGCCCGTCAGAAAAATCTGATCTTTGGGCCCGAGCCTATAGTTGGCCTTGGCGTTGTAATCGGCGAAATAATAGTTGGGAATGGGGTTAAATTCCGGGTCGTCGGCGTTCAGCTTATTGATCTGACGCGTGAATACATCGAAGTACGTGCGCCGCCCCGACAGGATAAAAGAGCCTTTATCCTTTACAATGGGGCCTTCTACCGTCAGGCGCGAGGAAATAAGGCCGAGGCCCCCGCTTACCCCCAGCTTCTTGGGGTTGCCCTCGCGCAGCTTCACATCAACCACCGACGACAAACGCCCCCCAAACTGGGCCGGGAAGCCGCCTTTGTATAAATCCACGCTTTGCACGGCATCCGGGTTGAACACCGAAAACAGCCCAAACAAGTGCGAAGGATTATACACCACCGCCTCATCGAGCAGGTACAGATTCTGGTCGGAAGATCCGCCGCGCACGAACAGGCCGCTGGTGCCCTCGCCCCCATTTTGTACGCCGGGCTTGAGCTGTAGGGTTTTTAGCAGATCAACTTCCCCGAATAGGGCCGGTAGCAGCTTGGCCTCGCGGGTGGTAAGGCGCTCCACGCTCATTTGGGTGGTTTGCAGCTTCTGCTCCAGGGTGCCTGAGCCTTCCACTATCACCTCGCCCAATTCATTGGCAGCCTCCGGCAGCACGAAAGAGATACGCTGGGTGCGGTTCACGTTTATCTCCCGGGTTATCGTCTCGTACCCGATAAAGGAAATGACCAGCGCGTAGCGTCCCGCCGGCAGGGGCAGGGAGTAAAACCCCTTTTCGTCGGCCGTGGCGCCGGTGTTCAGCGCCGGCACGGCCACGGAAGCGCCCGGCAGCACGCCCTGGTCGGTAGCCCCGCGCACATAGCCGCTCAGCGTAACGGTGGCCTGGGCCAGCGCCAATCGGGGCAACGCGCACAGAATCAGTAAGAAAAATAAGGACTGAACAAAGGGTACTACTACACGCATAGCTTGACAACGAACAGAATCATAAATGTACTATGCGGGCCGGGGGCATTTAGAACAAAAAGTAGACAGAAACAGCAAAAGCCAAATAGCTGGCTCTGCGTACGTTGACAGATAGACTTCACTCAACTGCAATGAACAGCCGCAAAGCAAGCTAGCCCGCTTTACGACGAGATAACAGCCGGGAAGAAAAAAAGGTGGCTGGGGGCAAAATCCGCAACTTAATGAATCACGGAGCCGATAGCCTGGCTGAGCTGCTGAGCCGGCACCACCCCCGACTGCCGCCACACGGGCTGGCCTTTGTGGAAGAGAATAAGTGTGGGAATGCCCTGCACGCGAAACTGTTGCGCCGCCGCCGGGTTTTTATCCACATCCACTTTAATCACCTTAACCTTGCCCTGGTGCTGGCTGGCTACCTGCTCCAGAATAGGAGCCATCGTTTTGCAGGGGCCGCACCAGTCGGCATAAAAATCGACCAGCACCGGCATTCCGGGGCTGCTGATGAGTTCGGCGAAAGACTTCTTAGGCATAATCTGAGTTGGAAACGATGCTGGAACTAGTAAAAAAGAAACCGCCAAGCGGGCAAAAAGCCCCCCAGCTCCAACTTAGTACTACGCAGATGCGACCAGAAAAGGATGTTTTGGTATCACTTACCCACAAAAAAAGCCCGGCGCTGCAATGCCGGGCTAGTACTAAGTGAGGAAAGGAGAAAGCAAAAAAAGCGAATTATTTGCGGTTATCCACTACCGTCACGTCATTGGCTACCGCAGGGAGCTCAAAACGCCCCCCAACGACCCGCTTGCCGGACACCCGGCATTCCCAGGCGTATTTGCCTGGCGTGGCGCGCGCGGCCTCTCCTTTCGCGGTCTTGAAGTAGTCGGGCTCCGAAGGCTCCGATGGAAACAACACGTCTACGCCATTTTTGCCCTTCTCCACTTCCCGCGTCAGCCAGTACTCTCTTCCCGACGTCTGGTCCGTTACCACGAACGTAGCCGTGTAGGTGCCCAGCTGACTAAATTTATCCATTACACCCAATTTGATGTACGCATCAGTCGAAACCAACCAGGTTTGCGCGTGGGCCTTGGTCGGCGTCAGCACAACCAACGCCAGAAAGAAACCAGCGACCCGCAGTAAAAGTGCAAAGCGCCGGGGTAAGCGGAGAGTAAGAGTTTGCATAGGGAAAGTGGTAAAAGTGTTGAAAATGACAAAAATTATTTTTAAAATTATTTTTAGGAATTTTTGAATTGTAATCGATTGATAGGTGATTCGATATTGTTGCATCTAACTCATTGAAAGCAATATAAGGAGTTAATACAGTTGTAATGCTAGCTACGCTGCCGAAACCAAATATAGAATTAATTGTAGTAGAAGCTTTAAGAAGAAATTTTATTTGTTCAACCTATCTGCTACTGAATCTCTCTGCTATCATCGGGCCAACTTCTTATATAATTGCATTTTATGTCCCGCCGCCGCTTCAACAATGTTTCTGAAAACCCTGCAGGCGACCCGGAGTCGCAGTGTGAACTCTGTGAGCGGCAGGTGCGCTTCGTATCGCGCCACCACCTTATTCCGCGCGAAGAAGGAGGCCGCCATGGCCCTACCGTGGCTCTCTGCCAACCTTGTCATAGTACTGTTCACCTATTACTCACTAATCGGGAGCTGGCCAAAAAATATGCTTCTGTTGAAGAATTGCGACGAGCTGAAGAGCTACAAAAATATTTGCACTGGGTGCGGCGTAGCCGTATAGAGCATATCTCCAACCGTCGCAAGCGGCGCTAATGTCCACGTCATACTTTCGTGGGAAGCGCCAAACTTTGTTCTTGCGCATAGTTCTTCCTTATCCATTTAATAGGTTCTGCTTTTGGCGCATCATTTTGTTCCCTTCGCGGAGGCGAGGCATCAGTCTACGATTCTAGTTGACAGTACTGGTCTGCGGGCAGCATTGGTATTGGCCCATTGGCGCGGGGCCGCCACGCCCGTCGCTCTCCGCGACGACACCAGCGCCGGCTCGGTGCTACGGGCTTTGCGCGCCCCGCACACGTCCGGTCTTGAGGTGGAAGCAGTCAGCGCCAATCATTTTGATATTGACGGCTTTGTGGGCGTGTGGAGCTTGCTCAATCCGGCACCAGCCCGGCGCCACGAGGCCCTGCTGCGCTTGGTAGCTCTCCTCGGTGATTTCCGAGAACTGGACTGGACCAACCCACTGGCCGACGATGCGTTGAAGCTGGTCTGCTGGCTTAATGCCAAGGAAAAGGAACTGTTTTACCCACCCTTCGGCGCGCCGGCTCTGCGACGCAGCGAAGCCGAAGCTTCGGCCGAGAAATTCGCGTGGTTTCTACCCGCCTTCGGTGAAATACTGGAAAACCCGGAGCGGAGTCGTGCTGCCTGGGAACCGGAATACGCGCGGGTGCGCCACGCCATCGAAATAATGCAAAGTCCTGCCACGCACCTCGTGCGCTATCCCGACCTCGGTCTGCTGGTAGTTCATACGCCCAGACCGCTGCCTTATTACGCTTTATTCGGCCCCACCAGTGGCTTCGATATCGTGCTGAGCTGCTACGATGGTCGGCGCTACGAGCTGGAATATAAGTACACCACCTGGATTGATCTGGAGTCGCGCCCCACGCTGCCGCGCCTGCCGCTGAATGGCCTGGCAGCGCGGTTGACCAGTCTGGAAATGCCCCCCAGCGCCTGGGTTTTTGACGGTATCACCGATACGGGGCCGCTGCTGCGTCTGGGGAGCGCAACCCTCAGCAAAGCGCAGCGCTACGCCGATCCCGACCAGCGGCCGATAGAAACGTCTTCTATCGGTGCTGAGATGATGGAAAAGGAAGTCGTGGCTTTTTTTCAGAAGGGCTACGCCGGCATTGCGCCCCGCCGCTACTGGACTTGGGCGGAGATGAAGCTAGCTGGTAATACAGATTAGACAGCTTTAGTCACTCTCCCCAAATCCAACAATCCGCAGGGTACTAATGCCCCCCACGCCCTTACGCACGTTTATCTGGGTGCTCACGCGCTCCTTTAGAGCTTCTACGTGGGAGATAATGCCGATCATCTTGCCCGTGCCTTGCAGGATTTCCAGCGCGGTGAGGGCCACTTCCAGCGCATCGGCATCCAGCGTGCCGAAGCCTTCGTCGATAAACAGCGTTTCGATCTGGGTTTTGTGGCCAGCCAGCTCCGACAGGCCCAGGGCCAGGGCCAGGCTCACCAGGAAGCTTTCGCCCCCGGACAGGGAGTTCATGGAGCGGGTGCTGTCGGCCTGATAGTGGTCCACGACGAGTAAATCGAGGTATTCCAGTGGGTTGCGCGTGATGCGGTAGCGGTCGGTGAGGCGGGTGAGGTGGCGGTTGGCCAACTCGGTAAGGCGCGTAAGGGTAAGGCCCTGGGCAAACTCGCTGAACTTCTTGCCGTCGGCCGAGCCGATCAGCTCCGCTAATTGGCGCCAGCGCCGGGCTTCGCGCTGCTGCTTTTCCAGGGTCGCGGCCAGCTCGGCGTGGCGCTCCAGACCCTGGTGGTGGTCGTGGAGGCGCTGCCGGCGCTGCCCCAGCTGCTGATGCAGGTCGGCCAAGGTTTTTTCGGCGGCGCGCAGCTGCTCCCGGATGGTTTCGGCAGATTCCGGGGTGAGGGCGCGGGCCTGCTCTAACTCCAGCTGCTGTTGGGTTTCGGTGAGGGCGCTTTGGGTGGTAAGCAGGGCGCGCTCGTGCTGGTGGAGCTGCTCGGTGAGGCGGCGGGCGTCGGCGTCGGGGAGGAGGCGGGCGCGCAGCTCCTCGGGGCTGGGGGGCAAATTGGCTGCTTGCAGGTCGGCCACCAGCGTGGCGTGGCGGTGGTCACGCTCCTGCTGCTCGCGGGCGGCTTCCTGCTCAAATTGGCGCAGTCGCTCGTCGGTGCGGGCCAGCTGGCTTTCGTGCTCACAAAAGGTCTGGTGGTTCCGCTCGTAGGCCGCGGTGCGCGCTCTCACGGTGGCAGTTAGCTGCTGGCGCGCCTGCGCTACATCGGCACCGGTAAAAAACTCCTGGCGCTGCTGACGCTGTTGCCGAATGGCTTCGTAGTGGCGGGTCAGCTCGGCTTTGCGGGTGGTAAGCCAGACCTGGGTTTCGGTCAGTTCTTTTTGTAGCCCCTCACTTCTGACCTGAGCGGCGATACGCTGGTTGTTCGCTTTTTCCTCCGTTTCTTTTTGTTGTGCAAACTCCTTGGTAAGCTGCTCCAGCTCCTGCATCAGGACGGGACCGTTGTCGCCGGTAAACGTGAGGTCGAAATTGGTGCACACGCTCGTTATCAGCTCCTTAATCTTGGGGCGGCGCTCCTTGGCATCGGTCAGCGTGGCGGTTAGCTCGGTCAGCCGGGCCTCCGCCTGCCGCTGCTGCTGAGTGGCCAGCTGCTGCTCGCCATAGGCCTGAGTGCGAAGTACAGTGGCCATGTGGCGCTGCTCCTGCAACTCGCGCAGCCGCTGGGCCAGGGCGCGGGCCTGCCGGGGGGCATTCTCTTCTTCTTCCGTGGAAAGCGGGAGCTGGGGGGCATTTTCCTGGGTAATTTGCCCCCCGGCATTCTCCAGCAGGCCCACGGCGGTCAGCAGCTTTTGCACGCGCCCGTTCAGAGTGCGCACCTGTTGGCCCAGGGCTTCTTCCCGCTCCTTATCGCACCGTAAGGAGTCGGTGCTGATGGCCAGGGCACCGAGGACAAACGGGTGCTCCGTGGCGCCACACAGCGGGCACGACTCGCCGGCCGTCAGATAGTGGCGGGATTCCTCATGGCTCAGAATCAACTGCTGGGTCTGGATGAGCAGGCGCAGATCGGTCAGGTGCTTTTCCTGCGCCGCGTGCTGGTTCTGCAAGCCAACTGCCAGCTGCTGCAAACGCGTCAGCCACGTATCCCGTTCGGCTTCGGTTTGCTGCTGGGCTTGGGCTAATTCCGTTGCCTGCTTTTCGGCCTCGGCCTGGTGGGCGGCGGCCTGGGTGCCGAGGTGCTGCGCCTGTTGCAGCGTCCCGGTCTGCGCTTTGTGCTGAGTAGTCAGCTCCAGCAGCTCGCGGTCCACGTCGGTCAGATCTTGCAAATGACCGGTTAGCTGAGGTTTAATACCAGGCAGCTCCGTCCGGCGGGCGTGCTGGGTAAGCCAGGCGCTCAGCTCTTTCAGCTGCTCGCCGAGGCGGCTTACTTCGCCCGTCGCCTGCTCGTAGTTGGCTTTCTGGCGCTTGCACTGCTCGTTGCGCTGCGCGTATTCGAGCTTTTCTTTGTCGAGCTGGGCTTCCTCGGTTTGCAGTACGGCGTCCAGCTTTTCGGCCTCAATTAACCTGGGATTCTGCGCTTCTTGGGCTGCTATGGCTTCTTCCCGCGCCTGCTGGTCCGCCGCCCGAGCAGCCTGCACCGCGTCTAGCTGCTGCCGCAGGTGCGGGCGCTGCTCCCGCGCCTGCGTGGCTTCCTGGTGCAGGCGCAGCAAGCGGGTATCCGCCACTTGCAACAGCTCCCAGGGCGTCCGGAAGGGCAAAGCCTCCTCGTGGGCGGTAAGGCGCTGGCGCTGGGGGGCAATCAGCTCAACCTCAGCGGCGAGGTCAGCTAGGGTGGCTTGGGCACGTTGCTGCCGGGTGGTAAGGTCAGCAAGCTTAGTGAGCCAGGCTTGCGCTTCCTGCAAGTGTTGCTGCGTGGCCGTGCTGGTTTGCACCTGCTGCTCAATACCGGCCATTTCGGCCGCCAGCGCCGCTACTTCCTCGCCCGACAGCAGCGTGACGCCCGCCAGACCAGTCCGCAACTCGTCTACCCGCTGGGCTTCTTCCTTAGCTTTCCGAAAAGCAAAAACCGAAATGTCCGAGTATTTGCGCGTGTCTGTAATCTTCTCCAGCAGCTGGGCCCGCTCCCCAGCGCTCGACTTCAGAAACCGCGTAAACTCGCCCTGGGCCAGCAGCACCGAGCGCAGAAACTGCCGGTACTCCAGGCCGCTCAGCTCCGCTACGCGGGCCGGCACCCTGGATTTGTAGCTCTCAATAATGGGCCAATTGTCTTCGGGCGCATCGGTAGGGGTGGAGGGCTCCTCGCTCAGCTCCATGCGCGAATCTTGGAGCTTGCCCTCGGCTTTCTTGCGGGCTCGGTACTGTCCCCACTTCGAGCGGTAGCGCCGCCCGTTCACCTGAAACTCCACTTCCGCCCAACTCTCGCCCGTACCGTGACTCATCACCTGCTCCACGTTGCCCTCGTGGCGTGGCACTTGCCCGTAAAGAGCTAGCGTAATGGCGTCGAGAATGGTGGTTTTGCCCGCACCTGTGGGGCCAGTAATAGCAAACAGCCCCGCATCGGAAAGAGGCGAGTGGCTGAAATCTATTTCATGCTGTCCGCGCAGCGAGTTAAGATTGGAAAAACGGACGCGGAGTATTTTCATGTAAGATAAGTAGGTACTTGTAAGAATATGATATTTATGTGAATAATGTTATGATAATGAAGCATATAGCTAATAGGAGGAAGAACGCCAGTGCATTATATTCTGCGTCTTCTTTGATAAGTGTTTTGTAAGGAATCTTTCCTCCGTGAAATAGCCATCTAATAGCTGCACCGGGGTAACTAAATAAAATATCAAAAATGATTTCGAAGAATACTTCTAACATAAACAACGCTACAAACCAAGTGTAAAAACTAGCCTAAACACTAGGCTTACCCCTCCCGCATCAGTTCCAGCAACTCATCAAACGCGCCCAATAGCTCCGAGCGTGATTCTTCGGGCTCTTCTTCCAAGCGCTTCTCAAACACTTCGCGTTCAGTAAAATCGTGGAGGCTGCGGGTGAGGGGTTCGGGCTCCTCGCCGAGGGGGCGTAGGGTGAGCAGGCGGAAGTGGCGGCGGGCCAGCACTTCAAGCTGGGTGCGGTCGAGCTGGGTGATGACGGCCAGCAGCTGCTCGGCTACTTCCAGCTGCGAAAGCTCCGAGCGCACTTCCACGTCGGCCCAGGCGGGGAGTTGGTAGCCCGCGTTGTCATAGGCTGCCAGACGAACGAGCACCTCATCCAGCGGGCCATGAAAACGCACCAGCCGCCGGGCACCGGGCACGGGCAGGGCTTCGATACAGAGGCTCTGGGGGGCAAATTCCAGTAGCAGTACTTCCTTCGGGTGGTCAATTTCGGAGAAAGACAAGGGAATAGGCGAGCCGGAATAACGGATATGCTCGCGCCCACCTACGCGCTGAGGTCGGTGCAAATGGCCCAAAGCCACGTAGTCGAACACGGTGGGGAAATGGTCAGCCGTGACCTGGCCCAGATTGCCGACGTGAATGGTACGCTCCGAATCGGAGGCCATAGCGCCGGCGGCATAGAGGTGGCCGGTAGCCAGTACGGGCACGCCGGCGGCTTTCAGCTGCCACACCATCTCTACTTCGGCGGCGCGGGCGTAGTGGTCGGCGATGCCCTGGCGGATGCGGGCTTCGCGCTCCTCGGCCGCCTCGCCGGGCACCGACAGGCGCACGTCGCGGTCGCGCAGGAAGGGGATAGCGCACACCACCAGACCGGGCTTGCCATCGGCGCTGTCTAATACAATTACCTGATCCTCAAAACAGTCGGGTACGCAGCCAACTATGTGCACGCGCAGGTGGCGCAGCAGGCGGGCCGGCGCGTTGAGCGTGGCCGGGGAGTCATGATTGCCCCCCACCACCACGATGTCGCGGCAGCCGGTGGCCTGCATTTGCAGCAGAAAAGAGTAGTACAGCTCCAGGGCCGCGTTGGAGGGCGAGCCGGTATCGAAGATGTCGCCGGCTACTACCAGCACCTCTATTTTTTGCGCCTGAATGGTTTCGACCAGCCAGTTTAAAAAATGCCGGTGCTCTTCGGTGCGCTCGTGGCCGCCGTTGAAGCGTTGACCCAAGTGCCAGTCGGCGGTATGTAGAACGCGCATAGACTTCAAAGGTAACGCTCTCAGAAGAGGTTCCCGCAGAGGGTCGCGGAGAATGGCCTCCACGAACCTCTGCGGGAACCCGCCTAATGCACCGCCTGCGACTGAAATTCTGTCACGGCTTCCCCCAGATCAACTACCTCAACTCCCGGCAGCGCGGCCTGCAAAATGCTGGTGCCGGCCGCCGAGCGGTAGCCGCCGGCGCAATGCACCAGCACGGGCTTATCGGTAGGCACTTCGTGGGCGCGCTCGCGCAGCTCGGGCAGCGGGATTTTCAGGGCTTCGGGGAAGACGGGCTGCTGGGTTTCGGCGCGGTTGCGGATGTCGATGATGGTGAACTCTTCGGGCCGCTCGCGTACGCGGGTCAGGTCGAGCTCGGGTGAGGTTTCGGGGAGATGGGCGGGGGTGAGCAGCGCGCCTTCAATATTGGTTTCGTAGCCGATTTTGGCCGCCTTGCGAATCACCGTATCCAGCGCAATCTGGGTGTCGGCCAGCAGGTAGAATTTCTCTTTCGGCCCAACAATGGAGCCCAGCCAGGTTTCGAATTTGCCACCGTCCATCAGGTTAATCGCTCCCGGCAAATGACCCGCCCGAAACTGAGCAGCCGGGCGCGTATCAATAATCAGGGTGCTCGGCGCTAGCTCGGTAGCCGAATGCACGCGCGGTACGGCCCGCACGCTATCCTCAAAAGGCTGAGCGCCCAAGCGGTTCAATACCACGTCGTGCCCGAAATACTTGGGCACGAAAGGCTGGTCTTCGAGCAGAAATTTAACAAACTCTTCCTCCGACATGGGCTGTAGAGCATAGTTCGTTTTCAGCTCTTTGCCGATGCTGCTGTCCAGGTCGGTGCTGGTGGTTTTGCCGCAGAGCGAGCCGGGGCCGTGGGCCGGATACACCCGCGTGGTGGGGGGCAGCGTCATCAGCTTCTGGCGGGTGCTCTGGTAGAGCTGGCCGGCCAACTCCTCCCGCTGGTGGCCGCCCACGGCTTCATCCTCGCGCAAATCGGGGCGGCCCACGTCGCCCACAAAAAGCGTGTCGCCGGTGAATACGGCGCGGGTCTGGCCCAGCTCGTCGATGAGCAGCACCGAAATGCTGTCGGGCGAGTGACCGGGGGTGTTCAGGGCGTGTAGCTCCACGGTGCCTAATGTGATGCGGTCGCCGTCGTCGAAGGGCTGGTGCGGGTAGAGCGCTTTTACCAGCTTGCTGCAATAAATGGTGGCGTCGGTTTCCCCGGCTATTTCGAGGTGAGAAGAAACAAAGTCGGCGTGCGGATGCGTCTCGATAATGGCTTCGATGGAGGCGTCGTGCTCGTCGGCGAAGTCGTAGTAGGGCTGCGGGTCGCGGGCTGGGTCGATAATGGCTATTTGGCGGCCGGAGCGGATAATGTAGCTAGCGTGGGCAAGGCCCTTATCATAAAACTGTTGAATCTGTACCGACCCGGTACTACTGGGCAAGGGGCTCATGGTGGTAGGTTGTGGTGGCGAGGCAACGCATTCCGTAGCGGAGCTGCGGCTGACGGTTAGGCCAGCGCTCATTTTCAAATATAAGAAGGCGCGACCTTCTCTGACAGAAACTACATAAAACCAACCTAAGTTTAAACACTAAGCAATTGATTTTCAAACGAATGTTTAGTTAAATTAAGTATAAGCTCCTGTTCAGATGAGCTTACATCCCAGCTTGACCACCATATTAACTTATACCTTAATATTCTGCCTGTTCAACCCTCGCAGCATTTGACTACGATGCAAAAAAGCCCCCCAGTCTATTGGCTGGGGGGCTTTTTACTATTAATGGCTAATGGCTGGGCTTAGCCCCGGTCTTTCATTTTGCCTTTGCGATTGGCCATGCGCTCGGTGCGCTGTTGCTCGTACTTAGCGTACTGGTCGGCCGTCAGGATAGCTTTGAGCTGGGCATTATGACGGCTGCGGGTGGCTTTGGCTGTCTGGCGGTTTTCGGCATTTTTGGTTCGCACGGCATCCATCTCTTTAGCTTGGGCCAGGTTCAGCTGCCGCACTTTTTCGGTTTGCTCAGCACTTAGGCCCAACGATTTGGATAAGTTAGCGGCGCTGGCTTCGGCCCGCTGTTCCGGTGTTTTTTTGACGCGTTGCTCCGGCGACATCTTAGCGCGTTGAGCGCGGCCCTGGGCGGGCCTGGCAGTCTGGGTTTGAGCAGAAACCGCGCCGGCAGTCAGGGTGAAGGCGGTGAGCAGGATGAGCATCTTTTTCATAGAAGGAGAGTCTGTGGGTGAAATTATGCTGCTTGGATGCTGATGCTTTGCCAAGGTTTAATTGGGCAGAGCAAAGACAGATTGTGCTCTCTTGCGTTACCTGAACCGGAATATCGCCTATATTCGGGCCACGCAGCCGTGTTTTGGGCCTGCTAGTGCCTCTTCTCACTCCATTCTCACCTTCTACCTCTCCTCTTTTCTTTTCCTATGGCAAATCTTTTCGCCAAAAAACCTCTGGCCCAGCTGCTGGGCGAAGCGAATACCTCCGGCGAAGGCACGCTGAAGCGTACCCTAGGTGCCTTGAACCTGATGGCCCTGGGCGTCGGGGCCATCATCGGTGCGGGCTTGTTTGTGCGCACGGCGGCGGCGGCGGCCCAGGCCTCGGGGCCGGGCGTGACGCTGGCCTTCATCGTGGCCGCTATTGGCTGCGCTTTTGCCGGGTTGTGCTACGCCGAGTTCGCGGCGATGATTCCGATTGCCGGCTCGGCTTACACCTACGCCTATACCACCATGGGCGAGTTAGTGGCCTGGATCATTGGCTGGGCTTTAATTATGGAATACGCCCTGGGGGCCGCTACCGTGTCTATTGCCTGGAGTGAATATCTGAACAAGCTCCTGGAAGTCTTTGGCACCAGTATGCCCTACAATCTGAGTCACTCGCCCTTCGAAAGCTCCGTAGTGAACGGCGTAACCGAGCACGGGCTGATCAACCTGCCGGCTTTGTTGGTTATCGTGGCATTGTCGCTGCTGCTCATCAAAGGCACCCAGGAGTCAGCTATGTTCAATGCTGTTATCGTGGTAGTGAAAGTGGCTATCGTATTGATTTTCATTGCTGTTGGCTGGCAGTTTATTGACCCAGCCAACCACACGCCTTACCTGATTCCTGAAAACGCCGAGCCAGTGAAGAACGCGGCGGGCACCGTTGTGCGCGAGTACACGGCCTGGAACAAGCATGGCTGGGGCGGTATCATGGGGGGCGCGGCCATCGTATTCTTTGCCTTCATCGGCTTCGATGCCGTGAGTACCGCCGCGCAGGAAGCCAAGAATCCCAAGCGTGATATGCCGATCGGTATTCTGGGCTCTTTGGCCGTGTGCACTATTCTTTATATTCTCTTCGGTCACGTACTAACCGGCGTTGCCAGCTGGCGCGAATTTGCCGACCCGGCCCTGGGCGGCGAGGCTTCCGTGACGTACGCTATTTCGGCTCACATGCCCGGCTACGAGTGGCTGGCTACGGCCGTGACGGTGGCTATTCTGGCCGGTTTCTCTTCCGTAATTCTGGTTATGCTCATGGGCCAGAGCCGGGTGTTTTTCTCGATGGCGAATGATGGCCTGATGCCGAAAGCCTTCTCCGAGCTGCATCCCAAGTTCCGCACGCCTTACAAGTCGAACTTGGCGTTGCTGGTATTCGTGGGCGGTTTCGCGGCCTTCGTGCCCGGCTCCCTGGCCGGTGATCTGACCTCGTTTGGTACGCTGCTGGCTTTCGTGCTGGTGTCGGCGGGCGTCTGGATCATGCGCCGCTCTGACCCCGCGCAGCATCGTCCGTTCCGCGCGCCGCTCTCGTCGCCGTCGTTTCCCTTCGTGCCGATTATGGGCATTGTGGTGTGCGTCGGGATGATTCTGGCGCTCGACCTGTTTACGTTGAAAGTGGCGTTGGGCTGGATGATCCTTGGTTTCATCGTGTACTTCATCTACGGCCAGCGCAACAGCAAGCTCCAGCAAGGCATTGTAGTAGTGCCCAAGGAAATGGAAGAACAAGCATTCATTGAGCCGGACAAGGACAACTTGTAGTAACAGTATCTGATTACAAAAAAGCCCCCCAGACCAAGTCTGGGGGGCTTTTTTGTAGCGCGAAAATCCGTTTCGCGTCGAGCCAAAGGCGAGAATCCGGTGCCGCGCCCACGCGCAGCCTCTCGCGTTGCTCGACGCGGAACGGATTTTCGCACTACTTCTTTGCAGCCGCCGATACCTCGCTTTGCAGCTTCACGACCTTGTCGCCGTTCTCCTGCACTATCACGAAAGCCGGGTTATCGGCCGTGCCGTTGCGGGTAATATCGCTGCCCTTGATCTTTTTGGTAATGGATTCCTTATGAACTTCCTCGATTTTGCCGCTGGCCGTGCCAGTGCCGTATTTCCAAGTAACGGTGGTGCCTTTGCGCATGGGAATGTGGGGCTTAGTGCTTGATACATAGTGCTGAATTAGCTCTAAAGTATGTACTCAGGTAGTCAGCGCATTGTTGCGAAGCGGGCAAGGATAAATTCGGTATAAAGTGACATTACTTGCCAGCTTCGATTGAGTACTTTAGGCCGCCGGTCCTTTACCACTGGCAATGCTCTATGCCCAATTGTTACGTTGCCGTGCTGCTCCTCTTAGTTACGATTATTTCCGCTTCAGCTTCCGCCCAAACCGGCACCAAGCAGCAAGCGAAAGCACGCAAACTTCACGAGCGGCTCTACACAGTGGATAGTCACGAAGACACTCCTAGCAACAGTCTGCTCAAATCTGGCTTCGACCTCACCCAAGACCACAACCCCGATTCCGCCCAGGTTGACTTGCCCAAAATGCGGCGCGGTGGCCTCGATGCTGCTTTTTGGGTGGTGTACTTAGGCCAGGGTCCGCGCAGCGTGGAAGGCACTTCAATAGCCCGGCAGCAAGCGCAGGCGATGTTTTCTGGCATTGAGAAGGCAGTGAAAACTCACCCCACCGAGTTGGCTATGGCTACCACGCCCGCCGAAGCGCTTTCCTTAGGAAAGGCCGGTAAGCGGGCCATTTTTATCGGGATGGAAAACGGCTTCCCGGTAGGCCGAGACTTAAGCCAGGTGCAGGCTTACTACGACCAGGGCGTGCGCTACCTCACGCTGTGCCACTCGTCCAACAACGAAATATGTGACTCCGCTACCGACCCTAAAGGCCCCGAATATCAGGGGTTGAGTCCTTTTGGTGAGCAGGTGGTAGCCGAGATGAACCGCCTGGGAATGATGGTAGACGTCTCGCACACCTCTGATTCAACCTTTTACGACGTGCTACGGCTCTCACGGGTGCCGGTCATTGCCTCACACTCCAGCTGCCGCGCCCTCGCCGATATGCCCCGCAACCTTTCCGATGATATGCTGCGGGCGCTGGCCCGCAACGGTGGCGTAATTCAGATTAATTTTTTCAGCCCTTACGTGAAAAACGAAGCCAAAAGCCCCGAGCGAGTGGCGGCCGAGCAGGCGTTTTTCTCCAAGTGGCAAATCAAAACTTCCCTGAACGTGTACGGGCTGCCGGCCGAATCTCAGAAAGAAGCTCTGGCAGAGCTAAAGCAGTTACAAGTACGCTATCCGGTGCCGCTGGCCACGCTCCAGGACGCGGCTAACCAAATTGACCACGCTGTGAAAATGGCTGGCATCAACCACGTTGGCATCGGCTCCGACTTTGATGGCGGCAGTGTACTCACCGGCCTGCGTGACGTGGGTGACTTACCATCGTTGACGGCGGAGCTGATGCGGCGGGGCTACTCACGCCGCGACCTCGCCAAAATCTGGAGTGGTAATCTGTTTCGGGTCATGAAGGCAGTGGAGAAAGGCAAAAGCCGCCCGGCTACGGCCTTAGTCTCTACGCCTTAGTGCCAGAAATACAGTTCAGCAACGGGGCTTATTATCTACATTTGATCTGATGCCGGCTGCAAGGTTGGCTCGCTTACTTCTTTCGTTCTTTAACCAACCCAAACCCTTAATGCATACTTCTATTCCTCGATTGGGGCTGGTGAGTGGGCTGCTGCTGAGTAGCCTCAGCACCTACGCTCAAACTAGCACCTTCCCGCGCAACGGCGTGTACGACCAGCGACCGGGCCTCTATGCCTTTACCCACGCCACCATTTTTACCGACTACAAAACCAAGCTCACCGACGCCACACTCCTGATTCGGGATGGCAAGGTGGAAGCGGTGGGCACCAACGTGAAGATTCCGGCTGGCGCCGTGGTGCAGGATCTGAAAGGCAAGTACATCTATCCGGGCTTCGTTGATTTAGCTGCCAGCTATGGTCTGCCGGAGATAAAGCCCCTAGAGCGCGCCGCGCGCCGGCCCCCGCCGCAATTTGACAGCAAAAAAGGCGGCGCTTACGACTGGAACCAGGCCGTTCACCCCGAAACCGACGCCGCCAGCGACTTCCGGCTCAACGAAGAACAGGCCGATGCTTACCGTAAGCTGGGCTTCGGAGCGGTGCTCACCCAGCAGCCCGACGGTATTGCTCGTGGTACCGCTGCCCTCGTGACGCTGGCCACCACCGGCCGCCGCGAAAACGAAGTTATTCTTACCGATAGAGCCGCCGCTGGTTTTTCCTTTAACAAAGGCACCAGCACCCAGAATTACCCTGCCTCGTTGATGGGCAGCATTGCATTGCTGCGCCAAACATATCTGGACGCCGACTGGAACCAGCGCAACCCCACCAAAGAGCAGAACCTATCGCTGCGGGCTTTTCAGGAGCAGCGCCGCCTGCCGCAGCTTTTTGAGGTGAGTGATAAGATGAACGCCCTGCGGGCCGACAAGCTGGGCGACGAGTTCAAGACGCAATTCATCATAAAGGGCCGCGGCGACGAATACCAGCGCATCGCCGACATTAAGGCTACCGGCGCGTCATTTATCTTGAACCTTAACTTCCCGGATGCCTACAACGTGGACGACGTGTACGACGCCTCACGTATTCCGCTGGAAGATTTGAAGCACTGGGAAATGGCCCCCGCCAACGCGGCCCTGCTCGCCAAAGCGGGCGTGCCCATTGCGCTTTCAGCCACTGATTTGAAGGACAAAAAGAAGTTTCTGCCCAACCTGCGAAAGGCTATTCAGTACGGGCTGACGGAAGAGCAGGCCCTGCGTGCCCTCACCGCTACGCCCGCTGAGCTAATCAAGGCCCAGGACAAAGTAGGCAGCCTGAAGCCGGGCCTGACCGCCAACTTCCTGGTCTGCTCCAATCGGTTGTTTGCTGAGGATAACGTGATGCTCGACAACTGGGTGCAGGGTGAGCGCTACCAGCTCAGTAACCTGCCCGCCGACTATCGCGGCGTGTATACGTTGCAGGTAGGCAACCGCCCCGCCGTGCAAATGCAGGTGGCGGGCAAGCCCGAATCGCCGGAGCTGAAAATTGCCGTCGCGCCCAAAGACACGGTCCGGGGGGCAATTTCGGTGCAGGGCGAGCTGGCTACCATCGTGTATAACCCCACACCTAAAGACAAAACCACCGCCGTGCGCCTGAGCGGCTACTTTACCCCCGAAACCCGCCAGTTTCAGGGCGACGGTCAGTTGCCCGATGCGACGCTCGTGAAGTGGTCGGCCAAGCGCCAGGAAGTAGCCAGCCAGGCTGCCAAGCGCGACTCGGCCAAAGCGCCCGAAGCTATCCAACTGGGGTCTATGCTGTATCCGTTTGCGGCCTACGGGCGCGCGGCCATGCCTCAGCAGGAAACAGTATTGATCAAGAATGCTACCGTTTGGACCAGCGAAGCCGCCGGCAAGCTGGAAGGCACCGACGTATTGCTGGTGGGGGGCAAAATTTCGAAAGTAGGCAAGAGTCTATCGGCTAAGGATGCCCGCGTGATTGACGGCACGGGCAAGCACCTCACGCCAGGCATTATCGATGAGCACTCGCATATTGCTATTATCGGCGGTGTAAACGAAGGCACCCAGGCCGTTACCTCGGAAGTACGTATCGGCGATGTGCTCGACCCCGAAGACGTGGATCTGTACCGTGATCTGGCGGGCGGCGTTACGGCTGCCCAATTGCTGCACGGCTCGGCCAACCCCATCGGTGGTCAGTCGCAACTCATTAAGCTGCGTTGGGGAGGTGCACCTGAGGATTTAAAAATAGCTGGTGCTGATGGGTTTATCAAATTCGCTTTGGGCGAAAACGTAAAGCAATCGAACGCGGGCGAAGCCAACGTGCTGCGCTTCCCACAGTCGCGCATGGGCGTGGAGCAGGTATTTGTAGACGCCTTCACGCGGGCCAAAGAGTACGAAAAGGAATGGGCGGCTTTCAATAAGCTCAGCAAAGGCAAGCAGAAAAAAGCCGAAGCTCCGCGCCGTGACCTGGAGCTGGATGCGCTGGTGGAAATTCTGAATAACAAGCGCTTCATTACCTGCCACAGCTACGTGCAGAGCGAAATCAATATGCTCATTAACGTAGCCGACCGTCTGGGCTTCAAGGTGAATACCTTCACCCACATTCTGGAAGGCTATAAAGTGGCCGACAAAATGAAGGCCCACGGCGCCGCTGCCAGCACCTTTGCCGACTGGTGGGGCTACAAAAATGAAGTCCGTGACGCCATTCCTTACAACGCCGCCATCATGCACGACGCCGGCCTCACGGTCGCCATCAACTCCGACGATGCTGAGATGAGCCGCCGCCTCAACCAGGAAGCCGCCAAAACAATGAAATACGGTGGCTTGTCGGAAGAGGAAGCCCTAAAGCTGGTCACCATCAACCCCGCCAAAATGCTCCACGTCGACAATAAGATGGGTAGCATTAAGGAAGGCAAAGACGCCGATGTGGTGCTGTGGAGCGCCCACCCGCTCAGCATCTACGCCCACGCTGAGCGCACCTTCGTCGATGGCCGCCAATTCTTTGATATCGAGTCGGACAAGGTGATGCGTCAGGAAATGGAGAAGGAGCGCCTGCGCATCGTGCAGAAAATGCTGGCTGCCAAGAAAGGCGGCGCGCCTACCCAAACCCCGGTAGCCAAAGCTACAGGCCATTTTCACTGCGACTCGGTAGGGGAGGATAAGGAACTTGATAAGTAAAAAGTAAAGCCAATTCTGTCCTCGCAAGTGGAGGCGAAATGCATTACGAACCCATAGATTACTCAACCATGAAGCATATACTTCTTTCTTTAAGCCTGCTCACGGCCGTATCGGCGGCGGCGCAGGTTCCGGTGCCCGCTCCGCCCCAAGGTCGGCCCATTTTGCTGGTGGGGGGCAATTTGCACGTTGGCAACGGCACTGTCGTGCCCGACGCGGCCGTAGCTTTCGATAAAGGTCGCATAACGTACGCCGGGGCGCAAAACGGCTTTACCCAGCGCGATGGCTACGAGGTCGTGGACGTGAAGGGCCAGGAAATTTATCCCGGTCTAATTTTGCCTAATACCACCCTGGGCCTCACTGAAACCGAATCTATCCGAGCGACGGTAGATGAGCAGGAAGTAGGCACGATGAACCCCAACGTACGCTCCCTCATTGCCTATAATACTGATTCCGACATTATCCCGACGGTGCGCACCAATGGGGTGCTGCTGGCCCAGATTACACCCCGCGGTGGCATGCTTTCAGGCCAAAGCAGCATTGTGCAGCTCGATGCCTGGAACTGGCAGGATGCGGCCGTGCGCGCCGACGATGGCATGCACCTCATCTGGCCGCAGATGATTCTGAAGCTGAACCCCGCGGAAGACGAGAAAGCGGTAGAAAAGCGCATCAAGGATCGTCAGACGCAGCTGCGCGAGCTGGAAGTAATGTTCACGGAAGCAGCAGCTTACAAAAATTTGCCCCCCAGCCGCCGCGAAAACCTGCGCCTCTCCGCTCTGGGAGGCATTTTCGATGGTTCCAAAACTTTGTTTATTCACGCTGACTACGGCAAGGAAATCGTGGAAGCGGTCAGCTTTGCCAAGCGCCTGGGAGTACAGAAAGTAGCCGTCATCGGGGCCCGCGACGCGTGGATGATGCTTGATTTTCTGAAGCAGCATGACGTGGCCGTGGTGTTGTCGCGCACGCACGCGCTGCCCCGCCGCCCCGGCGACGACTACGATTTGCCCTACAAATTGCCGAACATGTTGCAGCAGGCTGACATCCGTTTCTGCCTTGATTATGAAGGCAGTATGGAAACGGCCGGCTCGCGCAACCTGGCTTTTATTGCCGGTACTGCCGCAGGCCATGGCCTCACCCAAGAGCAGGCCATCACGGCCGTTACCCTCAGCCCCGCCCGCATCTTGGGCATTGATAAAGATTACGGCAGCCTCGAAAACGGCAAAAGCGCCACGCTGGTCGTGAGTAGCGGCGACCTGCTGGACATGCGTACCAACAACATTACCCGCGCTTACATCGATGGCCGCGCTTTCAGCCCCGAGAATAAGCAGGTGTATCTGAATCGGAAGTTCCGGGGCAAGTACGGTATGCCAGTAGGAGTGAAGTAAATTCCAGATATAAAAAAGCCCCCCAGAAACGCTTCTGGGGGGCTTTTTTGTACGTAGAACACAGCGTTTATGTCGTCAATCTTCAATCTGGTAGCCAATTGGTTTGAAGGCGTAGTTATTCGACATCTCCGCCGAGCAGGCTGTCATGCCGATCAGCAAATCCATCTTAGCTTCCAGCACTACATAATCCCCGGCTTTGCTTTTGGGCGGCAGCACATCCACCTTGCCCGTGTTCCCATCCACGGTGACGTGCATGAAGATATTGAAGCAGATAGGAATAGCATCAGGGCTGATTCCGTGCTCTTCCAGGACGGCACTCAGGTTGCCGAAGCAGCCCCGATGCGGCTGCTGATGCCCGTAGATAATGCGAAACGTATCGGCGCTACAGGGCGTGAGCAGGAAATCGTGGCGGCCTACCGTGTCCTCTACCATCTCGAACATGACGTTGCTGCGGTTGGAGTAGAAGGGGTGGCCTTTGGTCAGGAAGATGGTTTCGGCGTAATCAATGGTGCGGCCCGAAGACAGGTATTCGGCCTTGTCCTCCAGACTATAGCACACAAAGTCGGCTACCTGCTCGCCCTGAATATCGACCACCCGCAGGCGCTGGCCCTTTTTGACGATGAAGGAAGTGCCGCTACGCGGCGGAATGATGGTCAGTTGTGGCATGTTGGCTTAAAAAAGGGCATTTCCAGGCATTGTCGTACACCCGGCCGCTGTACTGGTACACTTCCGAGGCCTGACCATAGTCTTCCAGCATCGGGTTGATAGAACCAGAAAACACCACATCGCGCGTTCGGATAGTGTTGCGCAGCCCATCGTAGCGGCTGGCTTCCCGAATCTGCTCGAACTGGGCATGAGCATTAAAGACCAATGTTGGATATTTAAACCGTCGTGCCAGTCGGCTACTACCGGGGTGCAAACCGATGATGAAAAAAGCTTCTTCTTTCAGGCTGAAGCTGAAATCGGGAGAGTTAGGGTCGGCTACTACGCGCTTGTCGTAACCGTATTGCTGAGCATCCAGGTTAGATAAAGCTTGCAGGCGCTGCCACAGAAACTCCTCAAACTGGGCTTCATTCGGGTCTTCTGGCCCCTTAAAGACAATAGCCAAGCTATGGTACAGCTTAGTGGACTGCCGGTACTCATCTACGAAATCGTAGATGAATTGCAGAATGGCCGCGTCGTCCTTGGGGCAAGCCATATGATCAACCACCAAGCATTTTATCTGCTTCCAAGTGAGTGCGGTCTTAGCGGCGACACAAGGGAATTCTTTGTTATTTATAAAATCAAAGTATTCCGATGTTATAATATTGTATTCAGCATCAGTCATATAAGCTACTCAGGTTCAACGAAACCGGCGGAATAGTTAAATTCCCCGACTTGCTTAACGAGTATGTTATTTGGAAGGTTGAGGTTTTTGATAGAAAAAGTTAAACAGAACAGTAGGGCTTACTTCCGGGAAAAAGCCATTTACGCGACGTGGAAAGGGTTTTTAGTAAAGTTTCGCTAGGTTTAGGCTTTCTGGAAAAACTTAGTGCTGTTGCTAAGCTCTATCCTGATCTGGACCGAGTACGCACCATGAAGGCAGACCACACGGGGTAGTGGATACTAGTATCACACCAGAAGATTTATCGTATATTTCTACCTGCTGTTGCGGGTAAGTTATCCAAGCATGTTGCAGTCTGCTATGGGTAGAAATTGCGTAATCTGTTCTTGTGCCTGACCATTTGCGCTATATGAATGACCCAGTAGCCGAAGATTGCATTGCCGTCTTGGTGCTCGATGACCACCAGATGGTAATAGAAGGCGTGAAGACGTTGCTGAAATCCCAGCCCAAAATCCGGGTGGTGGCCGAAGCAAACCGGGGTGCCGACGCGTTGCAGCAGCTGCTCAGGCATCCGGAAGTGCAGGTAGTGCTCACCGATCTGAGTATGCCTCAAATGTCGGGACTAGAGTTTATTCGGGCGGCGCGTGAAGTCAACGCCAACTTGCGTATCGTGGCGCTCAGCATGTTCTATGACCAGGCTTCCGTAACCGACGTGCTTAGCGCCGGCGGCTGTGGCTATATGTTAAAAAGCCTGAGCCCAGAAGAGCTAATACAAGCCATTGAGCAGGTGGCAGCGGGCCATACATACTTTAGCCCGGAAGTAGGCTCGATGCTGCTGCAAAACATGGAGCTGGCTTCCCTGCGGCCAACTCCCGCCACCGACGCCCCCGTGCCGCTAACCCTGCGGGAGCGGGAGGTGCTTGAGCTAATCAGTAGAGAGTACTCCAACCACCACATTGCCGAAAAGCTGTTCATTAGCGAGCGAACAGTAGAAACGCACCGCAAGAACATCTTAACCAAAACGAACTCAAAATCGATTATTGGCTTGATTCGCTACGCGTTACGCCACAAGCTTATTCAGTAAACGCAACCTTTTCCAGCTGCTCAGCCTCTACGATTCGTGGGGGCTTTTTTATGCTTTCTGGTATGAATTGGCGCCGCTACGCGTAACAGCCCTTTTGGGTTACGAGAGGGGAGCATATTTAGCTACTTATAATAAATGCCCTAATCAGGCTTTAAATGCACTATTCGTAGGTTGTATCCGGGCTAGTACGGATAGAGGCGTACGTACTGACTCAGACCTAAAATTACGGGGTAATACGCATTTACTTTTACATATTTAATAAGCTACCTTAGCATCGTTCAAAAAGATGTTTACATCTTCATAGTTAGTAAATAAAAAAAGTTAAATACTCTGTCTTCTCCCAGGTAGCACTTTCCCGACAATCCTACACACTTAATTTTACCCTATAAAGCACACTTACCATGCCGTCCAAAATCCTTTCCTTCATTTGCCATGCGCCAGGTCTGATGCCTGGCTCGTATCCTTCGGTTCCGACGATGCCCAGCACCCGCTCCGTGGAGCGCAAGCCAGAAGCAAGGAGCACTGCTCCAACGGGGCACTTCGCTGCTATCTATGAGAACGACCGGTTTGTGCGCTTCAAGTACATTAACAATGCTATCAGCTAACTACTGCTCTATGCTTATGCTACTTTAGCTTATACTTATTTTAGATTAGCTACTTAATAATATCAACCGCCGCTTTTGCCCTGGGCAAGAGCGGCGGTTCTCGTTAGGGGCTACCCGGTGCAGATTTCCGCTAACTTGCGGCCCAGTCCATTCATTCGCGTGCATGCTCCCTTCGCCGCTTCGTATTCTGCTCGTATTGCTTATCTGCGCTACAGCAGGTCCGCTTTTCGCCCAAAACACTCCTTTTATTCCCGATGAAAAGGCCTATTATGGCATCGCAGCCCGCAGTAGCGGCCGGTCATTGGATGTAGCCAACTCTTCCGCTGAGTCGGGTGCTGCTATAGTGCAGTGGGAGTTCACGCACGCCTCCAGCCAGCAGTGGCGCTTCGTGCGCGTCATGCCGGGCAGCGACTATTTCCGCATCGAAAATCGCCTTACCGGCAAGTGCCTGACGGTAGATAAACCGGATGAAAATGCCCCCTTGGTGCAGCGGCCCTTCACGGGCAGCCTGTATCAGCAGTGGCGTCTCGTGCCGGGTGGGTCGGCGGGCAGCTTACAGCTCATCAGCCGCGGCAACGACCGGTGCATTTCCGTAGCCTCAGCCGACAAAGCTAACGGGACGCCCATCGTGTCGCAGAAGCCGGCCAACCGGGCTACCCAGCAATGGCGCTTATTCATGTTGCGCCTGAACGTGGATTCTAGCTTACCGGGCTTCGGACCCCCGCAGGCCCTGAATACATTGAATACTCCTGGCAATGAGCTACAACCCGTGCTGGCCCCCGATAACGCGACCTTGTTTTTTGTGCGAACTAAGTTTGCCGGTAACACGGAAGGCAACGCGGAGTCGGGCGATATCTGGATGAGCCGCTCCGTAGACCAGGGCCGTACCTGGGGGCCCGCCACGCGCTTCGACGGGCTGAATACACCTCAGCACAATGGGGTGATGGCGGTGGTAAAGAATGGCTACTATCTGCTGGTGCGCGGCTACTACGAGCGCGACGGTACGTTTCATGACGATGGTATTTCGCGGGCCGCCCGCAACGTGGGGGGCAAAAACGGCAACCGCACCGAGCAGCTGGATATAATTAATTATTATTCTACGGGCACCGCTACCACGTTTTTTCAGACCAACGACGAGAAAGTTTTGCTCTTGTCCCTGGAGCGGGCTGATGGCTACGGCGGCAATGACTTATATATCAGTCAGCCTGCCGGAAAAGGATCCTGGTCGGAGCCGCGCAACCTGGGCGACGTAGTAAACTCGCCGGGCTTTGAATTTGCCCCCTGGCTGGCACCCGATGGCAAAACCCTGTATTTCTCCTCCTATGGCCACGGCGGCTACGGTAGCGCCGACATCTTCACCAGCACCCGCCTCGACGACTCCTGGACGAAATGGAGTGAGCCCCGTAATCTTGGTCCTACCCTCAACGGGCCGGGCTTCGATGCTTATTTCAGCCTCACGCCCGATGGCAAGCAGGCCTATTATGCCGCCTCCCGCACGGCCAATGGCCCCGCCGACCTGTTTCGGGTGGAGGTGGGCGTGGTACCTCCCGATTCGGTGGTGGAAACGGCCCCGGCACCCACGTTTGCGGTGGCACCTCCACGGGCGCTGCTGTCGGGACGCGTAATCAATGCTAAAACCCAGCAGCCAGTAGCTTCCGAAGTGAAAATTGCAAGTCTGGGGGGCAATTTCTCGTACAATGCCACCGCTCGCGTAGAGGCGGCTACCGGCGGCTACCAGTTTACGCTGCCGCCCGGTCGCTACCGACTGTCGGCGGTGAGCGGGGGCTTCCTGACCGCCACCGATACGCTTACTGTCACGGCTCCGCTCACCCGCAACCTACTCTTAGTACCGGCCGGGGTAGGCTCGCGCCTGGAGCTGCCAACGCTGATTTTTGCTCAGGGCAAATACAATCTGCTCGGTGCTTCCTACGCCGAGCTAAACCGCCTGGCTGGCACCCTCACCGACAACCCCACGGTGAATATTCGCTTGGAAGGTCACACGGATAACCAGGGCAATTTGGGTCTCAACCAAAAGCTGTCGGAAGACCGGGTAGCAGAGGTGAAGCGCTATTTAGTGAGCCGCGGGGTAGCCGAAGGCCGCATCAGCACCGTAGGCTACGGTGGAACGAAGCCCCGCGCCAGCAATGCCCAGGAAGAAACCCGCCGCCTGAACCGCCGCGTGGAGTTTACGATTACGAAAGAGTAAGCAAATCCGACCAGCGTAGCGTGGTCCTGCGACTCCAAAGTCGCAGGACCACTATCGTCGAACGACTATCACGGCGCGGACATCAGCAACGAGAGTGGACCTACGACTTTTTCGTCGTAGGTCCACCTGACTTCCTACCCTATGAAAGCAACCATCCTTCGCCAGTTTGATTTGCCCGACCTGCCCTCGGCCTCTGGGGTGGAAGTGGTGGGCGACACAGTTTACATTATCGGCGACGATTCCCCTTTTCTCTACCGCTTCGATGCGCGGGCCCTGAAGGCCAACGGCCGCATCACGCTTTTTGAAACAGTGCATTTCAGCTCCGGCCGCTTACCCAAAAACATCAAGCCCGACCTGGAATGCCTCACGGCCGTGCCCATAGCCGGCGGCGATACAGCCCTGCTTGTATGCGGCTCGGGGGCCACAGAGGAACGCGAGAAGGGGTTTTGGGTGACGCTGCCCAAACAGCCGGGGGCCGGAGCTGCGGTGTATCCGCTTTCGTTGAGTGCCTTGTATGGTGCCCTGCGCAAAGCGTTGCCCAAGAGCGTGGTGCTAAATCTGGAAGCCGCCGCCGCCACCGCTACCGAGCTGCTGCTGTTTCAGCGTACGGTGGGTTCGGCAATGGGTAACCTGCTGTTTCGGTTGCCTTTACAGCAGGCGTTAGATTTTATCCAACATCGCTCGGCCCAACTTCCCATCGTCCTAACGCAGTTTTATCAATTACCGGTCATCACTCAGAAACCTGCCGGCTTTTCGGGTGCCACTACCTATAAGGAGAAGCTGTTTGTGACGGCCTCCGTGGAAGACACCACCGACCCCGTAGCCGATGGCGAAGTATTAGGCAGCTTTGTAGGTATGCTGGACCTGGCGAAGCGTTCAGACCGCCCTTTGCAGACCCTCTTTACCCAACTGGTGTTGCCCAGCGGCCAGCCCTACCGCGGCAAGGTAGAAAGCATAACCGTGCGCCGCGAAATTGCCCCCCAACGCTACGAGCTGCTACTCGTTACCGATGACGACGCCGGCGGTTCCACGGCAGTATTGGTAGAGCTAAAAGCAGATATGTAGAGACGCCTATTCGCGTCTAATTGTCGCGGTCGTTGTTCAATTGGCATAGTACCGGTTGTTAGCTGCACTGACCTTCGGTTCAATGATTAGACGTGAGTACGCGTCTCTACAAGCTGTATTAATCTACTCAAATAACCTTTCGCCCGTTCTGAGCGTGTTTAGGCTTGGAGTTAGCTTTTATAGTAGTTCCAAAAACTTTAAGCTGCCTTTACAGGTTGAAGAAACCGGCCGTACTTTTTTGCGGCCGCTTATTATCCATTCTTGTCTATCTGAACAATGCCAACCAACTCTAAAAACTGGTTTATCACGGGTGTCAGCACCGGCTTCGGCGCTTCCCTGGCCGAGCTGCTCCTGCAGAAAGGCGACAAAGTAGCCGCCACCTTCCGCCAGCAGCAGCAGGCCGACGAATTCACCCAAAAAGCCGGTACCAACGGCCGCGGCTTCGTTTGCGAAGTCACCGATGAAAGCCAGGTAAAACAAGCCGTCACCGATGCTATTCAGACCCTGGGGCACCTCGACGTTATCGTGAATAATGCTGGCTACGGCTCTATGGGCAGCATCGAGGAAATCACGGCCGAAGAAGCGCACCGTCAGTTCGACGTGAACGTGTTTGGCCCGCTGCATGTGCTACGGGCCGTATTGCCCCACCTGCGCGAACGCAAAAGCGGCCACGTACTCAACATCACCAGCATTGGCGGCCTGAAAACCTTCCCCGGCGTGGGCGTGTATAATGCCAGCAAGTTTGCCCTCGAAGCCATCGGCGAAAGCCTGGCTCAGCAGGTAGGCCCCTTGGGAATAAAAGTCACGAACATCGAGCCCAGCGGCTTCCGCACCGACTGGGCCGGCCGCTCCGCCAGCTTCGCTGACACCCAGATTGAGGACTACCGCGCCACCGTGGGCGAAAACCTGAAAGGCATCCAGAGCTATAGCGGCCGTCAGCCCGGCGACCCCGACCGCGCCGCCCAGATCATGTATGATCTTGTGCGTCAGGAGAATCCGCCGCTCCACCTGCCCTTGGGCAAAGCCGCCGTGAAAAGCGCCCGCGACAAGTTTACGAGCTTGATGAAGGAGCTGGAAGGAGTAGCTGAAATAGGTAACTCAGCCGACTTTCCGGAGTAGTAAAGAGACCACCTGAATTCAATATAAACGGCCCGGAAGCTTACTGTTTTCGGGCCGTTTTTGTGCGCTGATTATTCAAGTGGTATATCTAGCCGAAATATAGTTGCCCGTCATGCTGAGGACATGCAGCATGACGGGCAACTTTCAGTTGCCATTATTTTGTTGATAGGCGATTTAGTGCGCATCCGAGCCCCCAGCAGGACCTAATGTTACTTGGCTCAACTGAGCTTTATACGTCCGCCACTCAGGCATAAACTCATCCATGAAACCCCAGAACCGGGTGTTGTGGTAGCGCTCATGTAAGTGCACCAGCTCATGCACCACCACGTATTCCAGGCAGCCTGGGGGGCGTTTTATCAATTCCAGATTCAGCCAGATACGCCTCGCTTGAATATTACAGGTGCCCCAGCGGGTGCGCATCTGCTTTATGCCCCAGGCCGCGGCCTGCTGGCCTACCACAGACTCCCATTTGGTGAGTAGCGCCGGCAACTGCGACTTCAGTTGCGCCCGGTACCAGGCAGTCATTATACTTTCTCGTTGCTCTTTGGTACTGCTTTCGAGCGTGTATAGGTCCAGATACTGTTCATCCCGGATTGCTACCCGTGACCGTCCCTGAGCTTCGTGCACTTGCAATTGATAACCTTGGCCTTGGAAAAAGTGTGTTTCGCCCGACACGTAGGCAAGCGCAACAGGCCGCTCCCGCGACGCAAATTTCGCCTGATGCTTCAGAATCCAGACTCGCCGCGCTGCCACGAACTCTTCGATAGTGCTGGCGGCCATGCGCATTGGAGCTGCCACGCGCACCTTGCCATCGGGGGCGTACACCGTCAGGCGTAGCGTGCGAATGTTTTTGCGCACCAGCTCAACCTGCAAACCGTCAATCTGTAAAAGAGTCATTCGGAGAGAATGCTTTAAATCACTGAATGCAAAAAGCCTGAAAAACCGCCTCTGCTTCCAGATCATCGGTTTCTCAGGCTTTTTGTTTCTGCTACTCTGTACCCAGAGCCGGAGTCGAACCGGCACACCTTGCGGTATTGGTGTTTGAGACCAACGCGTCTACCGGTTCCGCCATCTGGGCATCCCTACGCTCCCACGACTCAGGAACGGGTGGCAAACTTAGCCAGACTTTCGCGAATACGCAACAAGTATCGGCGTTTCAAATAATAGGTGCGCACTTGTTGCAGGGCCTGGGGGCGCACATCGGGGGGCAAACCGGGGTAGCCAGCTAGTACCGGTTCGATGCCGGCGTCGAGGGTGGTAGCGATGGCATTTACCTCATTCTCAACGCTTGCCACTACGTTTGGGTCGGGTTCCATTTCCAGCTCCATCAGCTGTTCGTTGAGCTCCATTACCTCCATCAAAAAATCCGAGGGAATCTCCTGCTTGCCTTCTTCCAGCAGGCCGTGGCGGCTGAGAATGTAGGCCATGCGCTGGTTGGGGTCGGAGAGGGTGCGGTAGGCGTTGGTGTTCTGGGTGGCCAGGTGCAGAACTTCCTGCTGACGCTCGGGCGGGGCAGTGGCGTGAAAATCAGGGTGGTACTCGCGGCTCAGGGCGTAGTATTTCTGCTTCAGCGCGGCCTCATCGGGGTGGAAGGATTCGGGCAGGGCGTAAAATTCAAAGTAATCGGTCATGGGTGGCTGGTTGTGCAGATAAATGGGCTGCCGGATGTGGCGCGGAGAGAGAACAGATGCCTTGTCACTGCTTGAAGTGCAGGAGGCTGAATACTTCTTTACGTCGCCGGAGCAATAACTGGCTGTACTGAAAAGGCCTGGGCCGGGGCTGCAAACAAGGCCTTGGTGGCGGGCCATACTTCTCCAAACAGGGCCGACTTGCGGTACGCATTCAGCGCCGCTTCCGAATCCCAGTGGCTATACGTGCAATAAATGTGGGGTGTATCAGCATCCTGCCACAGCTCCAGGTGCTGGCAACCGGGGATTTGGCGAATACGACCTTCCGTATTGCGGAAAAGCTGCAAAAAGGACGCGGTGTGCTCTATCATAAATGTCATACGAACGACTCGAATCAGCATAAGGCAATGAGTTGTATGAGAAAAGAAATGCCCCAATCATCGAGCATTCTAAAGCTATGTCATATTGGCTTATTCAGTTTAACATAATACAAAAACACAATTATAAAATGCCTTTAAACGCATTAAAACCGGTTTTTCGTAAATTATGGTGGTTCGACAAGGGCAGCGTTGGCTACGTTTCGTCTAGGGCAAACCGAATATCTACCTGCGAATCAAAGTACAGGCCGAGTAGTTCGGCCGCGTTGCCTTGGCTGATGCCAATGCAAAGTACTTCCTGGCTGTTATAAATGCACACAGCTTCGCCAGGAGCGGTGGCTTGGAAGTGGGGGGCAATTTCGCGCACAGTTTCGCGGGCAAAGTGTACCGAGCACGTCCGGCCGTGGCCCACGGCCTCAATGGCGGTGCGGGTGATGTTGGTGATAAGGTTGCCGTAATGATCTACGTGCACTACGTGGCCAGTAACGCGGTGATCCTGAAGCCGGAGCTGGCGGTTGAGGAGCTGATACAACTCCGTGGTGGCCGGGCCAAGGTCTTCGAGTGGACGGCCTTGGGCCAGGTGCACGGCGGCGGGAGCCAGCACGTCGCGGGTAGGCGAGGGAGTAGCGGCAGCGGGCAGACGTACGACGTCGGCCGGGCGACCATCGGTGAGCAGGGTAAGGAGACCGTTATCAGCGGCCACGAAATAATGACCCTCAAACTGCACGGCGTGCCAGCGGCCCTGCGCGCCGCCATAATCATTCACGCCCAAGAGGTGCACGGTGCCGACTGGAAAATCCCGAAACACCGCATTTAGAACGTGTAAGGCGTGCGCGATGTTAAAGGGTTCGATGGCGTGGGAAATGTCCAGCACAGGCTGCGTGGGGGCCAATTGCAGTAAGCGCGCCTTCACGGCCGCCACGTAATGGTCGCGGTAGCCAAAGTCGGACAGAAACGTAATCAACCCCATTGCCGGAAATCCTGAGTTCTTCGTACTATTGTTTGACCCCGGTGTAAGCTGGGGTGGGGGCGGCAAAAGTAGGCATTTGCTCCTACCAACGCCCCACCGCTAGTTTTTTTATCACCTTCTTCGCCTTAAAGCACTTATAAATTTGGTCGAGAAAATCATCACCCTCGAAAATGTCTCCCTCGTCGAGTTCCTCGGACCCGACAATCAGAACATACGCCAGCTGGCTGCCGCTTTCCCCGGCAGCAAGATCATCAGCCGCGGAAACGAAATAAAAATTCAGGGCCAGATGCCAGTCATTGCCCGCATTAACGAAATTCTGTCCTCGCTCATTGAGCACTACCACCAGTACGGCGCCATCACCGACCGCAACGTGAGCGAATACATCGCGGCGGCCGACGACGAGCAGCAGGAGCGCATCATTGCCACTGTCTCGCCGGCCGATGTGATTGTATTCGGAGCCAAAGGCGGTGTGATCAAGGCCAAAACGCCCAACCAGCAGAAGCTGGTGGATACGGTCATGAAGCACGACCTGACGTTTGCGCTGGGGCCCGCTGGTACCGGAAAAACTTATGTTTCGGTGGCGCTGGCCGTGCGGGCGCTCAAGAATAAGGAGGTCAAAAAAATCATCATTTCACGCCCCGTAGTGGAGGCCGGCGAAAGCCTGGGCTTCCTGCCTGGCGACATGAAGGAGAAGGTTGACCCGTATCTGCGCCCGATCTATGATGCCCTGGAAGATATGATTCCGGCCGAAAAGCTGAAGTTCTACCAGGAAAATAAGATCATCGAAATTGCCCCCCTGGCCTACATGCGCGGCCGGACGCTGAACAATGCCTTCGTGCTGTTGGATGAAGCCCAGAACACCACGCCTTCCCAGCTCAAGATGTTTTTGACCCGTATGGGCCCGACCGCGAAGGTGATGGTGAACGGCGACCGCAGCCAGATTGACTTGCCCACCAAGCAGAAGTCGGGCTTATTGCAGGCGCTTGATATTCTGCGCGATGTGCGCGGCATTGGCTTCGTGGAAATGACCGCTGAGGACGTGGTGCGTCACCGTCTCGTGAAGGAAATCGTGTATGCCTACGACCGCTACGACGTGCAGACGCAGCGTGACCAGGCCACCCGCCCGACCCGCGACCTCTACCGTCCGCACCCGGATTCCCGCCCTGAGTCGGATTTTCCGACGAATGGCAGCACCAGCCTGCCGGTCAATCGGGAGCAGCAGTTGTAGAATGAATTTAGTTACTTGAATTGCCAATTTTATCGATTCAACTGGCGTGAATATAAGCCGCCAGCCGTTATTTGGCGGGAGTCACTTTTGAAAAAAGCTGCTTCGTAAGTGAGGCAGCTTTTTTTGTTCCATGTACCTTCGCTAAACGAGTGATTGTTCCAAAACCGCTATTCATTCGCATCTGCGAACCCAGCTTAAAACTGCCAAATCTGTGATTACCGCCGAACGAGTTACCGACCTGCGCGACCTTGACGACGCCTTCACCATCCGGGAAACCGTGTTTGTACATGAGCAAGGGGTGCCCTTGAATGACGAATACGACGAACACGACCGCACCGACGCTACGCATTATCTGGCCCGCGCTGCCGATGGCATGCCCTGTGGCGCAGCCCGCTGGCGCCCCACCGACAAAGGCGTAAAGCTGGAGCGCTTCGCCGTGTTGGCTGACTACCGCAATCAGCAAGTAGGTGCCGCCTTATTGCGGCAGGTGCTCGCAGATGCGCACGCTGCTTACCCCGAGGCTACTTTGTACCTGCACGCCCAACTGCGGGCTATTCCCTTCTATGAGCGCCACGGATTTGAGAAAGTGGGCGAGCAGTTTTCGGAATGTGATATTGAGCACTTTAAAATGATTTACCGCGGGTAAGAGCGCGCCGTACGCGCCCGGTGTTATTTAATTGAAAGACCCTCCTAAACAACTAAACGACGACGGGCGCGTGGCACGCGCCCCTACAAAAGTCCTTCTGGCTCAAAGCCGGAAGGACTTTTGCTTTAAAATTCCCCAGAGATTGTCAGTAAATAATGAGTGCGGCTATTTCGATTTTTACACAGATCACTACTCTGTTATCTTACTATGCATAGCCTGATTCGCTGGGCTCCTCTTGCTTTCGTGCGACTAGTCGTAGCCTTAGCGGCGGGCATTCTTACTTATTTGTACGGCGGCGAAAAGCTACCCGAACTGTGGCCGTGGCTGCTGGGGGGCTTTTTTCTGATCGTTTTCGGGCAATGGTGGGCTGCAAAGTGCGGGTCAGCCGGAGCGAATGATGCCATAGGTCTGCTGGCGTTGGCCGTTGTGTTTCTGGCGGGGCTTACCAGCGCCCAATTGGCTACTGAGTCGCGGCGCCTGGACCATTTAAGTCAACTTACCAGCCCTGTAGAGTTTTACCGAGCGGTGGTGGATGAGAACCCTGTGGTGCGGCCAGCTACGTACGCCACTACCCTGCGCGTGTCGGCGGTACGCGTTGGCGGGCGCTGGCAGCCGGCAGTAGGGGGCATTCGGGTGTCAGTACCACGCGAGGATGGCGTAGCCGCGCCGCTTTACGGGGAGGTGTGGCTGGTGCGCGGGCAGCCCGCGCCGGCCAAAGCGCCGCTTAACCCCGGCGAGTTCGACTACCGTCGCTATCTGGCTTACCACCAGATCTATCATCAGCAGTTTATTCACCCCGATCAATACCGAATACTCGCATTTTTGCCCCCCAGCTATGTTCGCGCCGTTAGTTTGCGGGCGGCGCGGGTGCTTGATGGCGTTTTTAGGCGCTACGTCACAGCTAAGCGCGAGTATGCCATGGCTTCGGCGCTGGTATTGGGCTTAAGGGATGATATTGACCAGGAAACAAAGCAAGCCTACGCCAACACCGGCACGACCCACATTATGGCAGTGTCGGGCTTACAGGTGGGGCTACTGTTTGGCTTGATTACCTGGGCGTTACGTCGGTTGTTTGGGGCTGCACCCGGATTTCGGTACTGGTCGGCGGGCGTGGGGCTGGCGGTTATCTGGAGCTACGCGTTTGTTACGGGCTGCTCGGCCTCGGTGCTGCGGGCGGCGGTGATGTTCAGCTTTATCATTGTGGCGCGGGTAACGGAGCGGCAGAGTACGATGTACAATACGCTGGCCGTGGCCGCTTTCGTGCTGCTCTGCTATGATCCGTACTTGCTGGCTGATGTAGGCTTTCAGCTCTCCTTTCTGGCCGTTCTCAGCATTGTGTATCTACAGCCGCGCATTGCCGGCTGGGTTGATTTTCGGGAAATAGCAGCCCGCCGGCAGCGGCCCTGGCAGTCGCGCCCGGTGCGCCATCTGTGGAAAGCCAGCGGCTGGGCGGCCGAGTGGGTATGGCAGGCCACGGCCTTAACACTGGCGGCGCAGGTGGCTACGTTTCCGCTGGGGCTGTATTATTTCCACCAGTTTCCGCTCAGCTTTTTGCTGTCCAATCTGGTGGCCGTGCCGTTATCGTCGGGGGCGTTGTATGTGGGTCTGGGGCTGCTGGCCGTGACGGGCATCACGCACGTCATAGGTGCATTGGTGCCCGCTTTTGCTTCCGGGTTGGATGTAGTACCGCGCTTGGTGGCGGTTGTACTGGAAAATATCATCTGGGCTTTCAACGAATACATCTTCTGGATTGGCCGGCAGATGCCGCAGGCACTCATCAGCGGTATTCAGCTCTCGGCCCCGCAAACCTGGCTGGTGTTCGGTGTTATTCTCCTGCTGCTCATCTTTTTGACTGCCAAACGGCTGGCTTGGCTAGGGCTGGCCTGCGCGTTGTTAGGTGTCTTTGCTGGCAGTCGCGCCTGGGCCGCGCACCGCATAAGCACCGATGAGGAGCTGATAGTCTACAGCATACCGCGCCGCTCGGTGTGCGGCTTCTGGCAAGGCGCGGCGGCCGACATTGTGACTGTCGATTCGCTGCCGCTATCCGAAACGGAGCGCACCTACCGCATCGTGCCGGGCTCCATTCAGCGCGCCGCGCGCCGCGTAAGCTATTACCAGGGTTGGCAGGCTGCGCCCGTGCCGGCCAGGTTGCAAGCCGAAGATGGGCTGGTGCTGGTCGTATGGCGTGGGCTGCGGCTGGCTTTCGTGACGGGCTACCTTAGTCCGGCTCGCCAGCCCTGGCCCGTAGATGTGGTCGTGCTGCGCCGCAACGCCCGTGTGCGGCCGGCTGAGCTGGCGGCGGTGTTCGGCAAAAAGCCCCCCATCGTCTTCGATTCGTCGTGCCGAAGCTGGTACGTGGCCCGCCAGGATTCGCTGTTGCGCGCGGCCGGCTTTCACACCCATGATGTGACGGCCCAGGGGGCATTTCGGCAGCGGCCGAGGCAGTAAAAAGGAAAAGTCCGGTCGCCGCGCCGCCCTATGTAGTTTCTTTACCGCACCATTTTTGTTAGGTTTGATTACCAAGCCGGCTCATTGGCGTCTGGGGGGCTTTTATCGCCCCGCAGGCGCTGCCCGTATACTGCTAAGCCTAACGACCATGGAAAACACACCAACCGAGGACCTGCAAGCCCTGCGCTACGTTCGCTACGAGTGCCAGGCAGCCGTAGGATATATCACGCTCAACCGCCCTGAGAAGCGCAATGCTCTCAACTCCGACATGGTATCGGAGCTGAAGCTGGCCTTTGAATACGCCGAAGATGACGAGACCTGCAAAGTAGTGGTGCTGCGCGCTGCCGGCGACGCGTTCTGCGCGGGTGCCGACTTAGCGTATATTCAGGAGCTGCAAGGCTTTAGCTACACCGATAACCTGTCGGACTCCACGCATCTGATGCAGCTTTTTCATCAGATTTATACCCTCAAAAAGGTCGTTATTGGCCAGGTTCAGGGCCATGCGCTGGCGGGCGGCTGTGGTCTGGCCAGCATCTGCGACTTCGCTTTTGCCGTGCCCGAAGCGAAGTTTGGCTACACCGAGGTTAAAATTGGTTTTATACCCGCCATCGTAAGCGTGTTTTTGCTGCGCAAAATTGGCGAGGCCCGTACCAAGCATTTGCTGCTCACCGGCGATGTGATTTCGGCCCAGGCTGCGCTCGATTTTGGCCTGATTAATTTTCTGGCTCCCAAAGAAGAGCTGGCCGAAATGGTTCGCGCGTTTGCCCGCCGTCTGTGCGTCGAAAACTCTGCCCAGAGTATGGAAACCACCAAAGAGATGCTGGCCCGCATCCCCGAAATGCCCCTGGAAGAAAGCCTGCGCTACGCCGCCCAGATGAATGCCGAAGCGCGTGGCTCCAATGATTGTCGTCGGGGTATCGCCGCTTTTTTGAATAAGGAAAAAATCATCTGGGAAGACGCTGGCGCCTAGCTAGGCAATGCACAACCAGGCGTTAAGCTCGTCAGGCAGAGGTTCAAAACGTCTTTTAAACATCCCTCCCGCTCCCCGGTTAACCCCTCATGACACCACTGGCAGCCGCAGCCGTGACGACGGCCACCTTTCTGGGAATGGAATTCGTTGCTTGGTTTATGCATAAGTATGTGTTGCACGGCGCGCTATGGTTTCTGCATCGGTCGCACCATGTGCGGCATCCCCACCGCTTTGAGCGCAACGATTTCTTTTTTCTGTTTTATGGCTCCCTGTCTATGGGCTTTATTATGTACAGCTCGGAGACGAAAGACTGGCCGTTTTGGGTAGGAGTAGGTATTGCTGCGTACGGCACCGTTTATTTCTTCGTGCACGATGTGCTGATTCACGGCCGGCTGCGGTTTTGGCGCAAATCGAGCAGTAAATACCTGCGCGCTCTGAATATGGCTCACAAGATGCATCACAAAACCAGCGCGCGCGATGGCTCGGAGGAGTTTGGGATGCTGTGGGTATCATCGAAGTATTTTGCCCTGGCCCGCCGGAAAAAAATTAATAATTAACCTCTAATTATTAATTTAGCCCGTGGGACAATTTTCTATTAGCGACCTGGAAAACCTTTCGGGTATTAAAGCACCTACCATTCGGATGTGGGAGCAGCGCTATAATATTCTGCGTCCCGAGCGTACCGCGACCAACATTCGCACTTACTGCGACGCCGACTTGCGCCGCCTGCTCAACGTAGCTACGCTGTGCAGCCGCGGCCAACGAATTTCCCACGTTGCCCGCCTCAGCGAGGGAGAGCTGGCCCAGGCCGTATTAGCCGGCTCCGATGATCCGCATGATTATGCCCGCCAGGTAAACGCGCTGCTGGCCGCTATGCTGGAAATGAACGAGCATCAGCTAACCAAAGTGCTCACGGCCACCATCCGCCAGCTGGGGTTCGAGACGGCCATCATGTATGTGGTGTATCCCTTTTTACAGCGCATCGGTCTTTTGTGGCAGGCAGGTAGCGTCAATCCGGCCCAGGAGCATTTGGTTACCAATCTGTTGCGGCAGAAGATGCTGGTAGCCACTGACAGCCTGCCGCTGGTAGCCCCGGCCACTACGCGGCGCTGGGTGTTGTATCTGCCCGAAGGCGAGCTGCACGAGCTGGCGTTGCTTTTTATGAATCATGCTCTGCGCTCCAGGGGCCATCATGTGCTGTATCTGGGGCAGAATATGCCGCTCGACGACTTGAAGGTGGTGTACAGCACGTATCAGCCCCACGCCGTCTGCTGCGTAATGACGGCATTGCCCGAGCGCGACCACGTTCAGGCTTACATAAACGAGCTGGCCCGGCTTTGCCCCGAATGTGAGCTGTTTCTGTATGGTGGCCAAGCGCAGCATCAGGAGCTGGAAATGCCCCCCAGAGCGAGCCGGATTCGCCTGATGACTGACTTTCTGGCTCTCGCCGATGAGCGGCGCCTTAAGTAGCCAGGTAGCCTGCTGGTGGTCCGCTATAGGAGTTGATGGCCTTTAGCAGGAAATCTCCCGTGAAAAACAGAAAAGAACGGGAAAGGAAAAGCCATTTTTATTTTCTGTTTAACTCAGAAAGCTTCAACGAGAGAAAATGGGAGTTGGTCCGGCTATATGGCCGGTTCAACAGTCAGGAAGGGGAGAAGATCGATTTTATATTCTGCAAATCCTCCTGATTATCAGCGCCTTCGTACATTGGGGTGGCCTAAACAAGTACAGGAGACTCAAGAAAAATAATTGCTTCAAAGCTATCCGACTTTCAAATCTTCTCGTATATTTGTTTAACTTTTTGCCACGAAAAGCTAAACAGTATGACCTCTCTGGAATTCACTAATCAAGTACAAAAGATTTCCTATTCGCTGAAGCCCGTGGCGATGAACCTGACCCGCGACGCCGACGATGCAAAGGACCTGGTACAGGAAACCTTGCTCAAGGCGTTGTTGAATAAGGACAAGTTCAAGGCTGGGACCAACTTGAAGGCATGGTTGTACACCATCATGCGCAACACCTTCATTAACAACTATAATAAGATTACCAAGCGCAATAGCAATATTGACAGCACCGAGTATTTCCAGTACTTCAACACCGACGAGAACTACATCACTCACAACGGCGCTTCCAGCGACTTCGTGGTAACCGACATCAACGAGGCGATTGCTACCCTCTCGGCCGATTACCGCACCCCGTTTATGATGTACTATATTGGCTACAAGTACCTGGAGATTGCAGAGAAGCTACAGATCCCGATTGGTACCGTGAAAAATCGTATTCACATTGCCCGCAAGGAACTGAAGCAGGCGCTGAAAGTATACGCCCCCGGTGTGTAGAGTATAGGGAGAGATAATACCGCCGCCCGGGCGTAGAGCGGGCCGCAGGATACAAAACCGAAAGGTGGCGTACCCGCGGCCCGCTTTTTTAATCGCGTATTTCGCAGATTGTCTCTGATTCGGGGGTTTAGGCTGCAATCTGGCAAACCTCTGCTCAATTAAACGGTATCAATAGGAGCCCTTGCTTCGCAAGCGAGGCCTTCACCTCAATATTAGCACCTGCTGTTGGTGCAACATCCATTCTACCTAATTGGTAATTTGTGAGTAAACACGTTCTAGTTATTGGCGCGGGCTTCGCGGGCCTATCGGCGGCTACCTCCCTGGCCCAGCGCGGCTACCAGGTCACGGTGCTGGAGAAAAATGAAGGGCCGGGGGGGCGGGCGCGCGTCTTTCGGGCTGAAGGCTTCACCTTCGATATGGGCCCGAGCTGGTACTGGATGCCCGACGTGTTTGAGCAATACTTTGCCCGTTTCGGGCACCAGGTGGCCGATTTCTACGACCTGGTGCGCCTCGACCCATCGTACGCCGTGATTTTTGGCGATGAAGACATCCTGGATATTCCCGCCGGTATGCCCGAGCTGCGCGCCATGTTTGAGCATCTGGAGCCCGGCAGCGCTGTCCGGCTCGATGAGTTTTTGCGGCAAGCGGCTTACAAGTATGAGGTCGGGATAAACAAATTCGTGCACATGCCCGGCCGCTCCCTGCTGGAGTTTGCCGACCCACGCCTGCTCGTGGATGCCGTGCGCCTGGACGTGCTGCAAAGCATGAGTAAGCATGTGCGCCGCTTTTTCAAACACGAAAAGCTGCTCAAGCTCATGGAGTTTCCGGTTTTGTTTCTAGGAGCTACGCCCGAAAACACGCCGGCTCTGTACTCGCTTATGAACTACGCCGATCTGGCCCTGGGCACTTGGTACCCGCGGGGTGGCATGCACAAAATAGTGGAAGGCATGGTCAAAGTGGCTGAGCAGCAGGGCGTGAAGCTGGAATACAACCAGGAAGTGCAGGAAATACGCGTGGAAAACGGCCTCGCCACCGGAGTGCAGACCGCCACTGGTTTTCGCCCCGCCGATATCGTAGTGGCCGGCGCCGACTACCACCACGCCGAGCAGCAGCTATTAGCCCCCCAGCACCGGCACTATGACGAAAAATACTGGGATTCGCGTACGATGGCGCCCTCGTCGTTGCTGTTTTATCTGGGTATAAATAAGCGCCTGAAAAACCTGCGCCACCATAACCTCTTCTTCGATGAGGACTTTGGTCGCCACGCCCAGGAGATATATGAGCAGCCGCAGTGGCCCAGCAAGCCGTTGTTTTACGCCTCCGTGCCTTCCCAAACCGACCCTACAGTAGCTCCCGAAGGCTGCGAAAACCTGTTTCTGCTGGTGCCCGTGGCCCCCGACTTAGCTGATCCTGAAGAAACCCGTGAGCGGTATTATCACCTCGTAATGGACCGCCTGGAGCGCCTCACGGGCCAGAGTATCCGCGACGCGGTGGTGTACAAGCGTAGCTACGCCCACCGCGACTTCGTGGCCGACTACCACAGCTACAAGGGCAACGCCTATGGCCTGGCCAATACGCTCAAGCAAACGGCCATTCTCAAGCCCACGCTGAAAAGTAAAAAGGTCAGTAATCTGTATTTTACGGGCCAACTCACCGTGCCCGGCCCCGGCGTACCGCCCTCGCTCATTTCGGGGCAGGTAGTGGCCAGGGAAGTTGAGAAAGAGAACAAGTTGTCATTCAACAATTAACATTTATCATTTACCATTCTGTACTGTCTTTATAATCGGGCATCTGAGTGATCTATGAGCTGTTAAATGGTAAATGATAAATGTTAAATGAAACCAATGGACCACGTTGCCCTTTTTGATGAAACCAGCCTGGCGTGCAGTAAGCTGATTACCAAGCGATACAGCACGTCGTTTACGCTGGGTATCCGCACCCTCGACCCGCGGTTTCACCTGCCCGTGTACGCCGTCTATGGCTTCGTGCGCTGGGCCGACGAAATCGTGGATACCTTCCACGACCACGACAAAGCCACGCTGTTTGCCGATTTCCGGCGCCAGACTTATGAGGCGCTCGATACACGCTTTAGCCTGAGCCCAGTGCTGCACGCGTTTCAGCTTATAGCGCACCGCTACAGCATAGATCGGCAGTTTATTGAGGCATTTTTGCGCAGTATGGAAATGGATCTGGAGGACTGTAATTACAATCAGTCGCTCTACGACGAGTATATCTACGGCTCGGCGGAAGTGGTGGGGCTGATGTGCCTGCGCATCTTCTGCGAGGGCGATGTGGCTTTGTTTGACCGTTTGCGGGAGCCTGCTCGCCGCTTAGGCGCTGCTTTCCAGAAGATCAACTTCCTACGCGATATCCGCTCCGACTATGAGGAGCGGGGCCGGGTGTACTTCCCCGGCGTGAGCTATGAGCACTTCAACGATGCCGTGAAGCGCGACATTGAAGCTGATATTCGCGCTGATTTTGAGGCGGGCTACGCCGGTATCGTGCAGCTGCCGCGGGCGGCGCGCCTGGGCGTGTATCTGGCGTATGTGTACTACCTGAAGCTGTTTCACAAAATTCGTCAGCTGCCCGCCACCCAAATCCTCGGGGGCCGCGTGCGCGTGCCCGACAACACAAAACTACTGCTGCTGGTCGGCTCGTACTTCCGCTACCGGCTACGCACCATATAATCCTCAAAAAAAGCCCCCCAGACGGTAGTTATGCTTGGTTTTGCGCTGTCTGGGGGGCTTTTTATTACTCATCACCCACCCACACACCTTCTATGCATTCTTCCTACGACCTCGCCACCCTGCGCCGCCACTACGAGCAAGCCGCCGCCGATAAAGCGGCCGCTGAGAAGTTCTATCAGCTTACAAGTAGCTACCAAGGCAATGAAGCCTTGCCACTCGCCTACAAAGCCGCTGCCGAAGCCATCCGGGCGCGCGACGCTTCCATGTTCAATAAGCTGACCTATGCCCAGGCGGCCGCCCGCATCTTCGAACAAGCCGCGGCCGCCGACTCAAACAATGCTGAAGTTCGGTTTCTGCGCTTCAGCGTGGAAAGCAATATCCCGGCTTTCCTGGGCCTGAGCCCGCACGTAGAAGAAGATCGGCAGTATCTGCTGGATGCGCTGCGGCAGCATCCGCAGTCTGGCCTCGATGCGGAGGCGTTCCATACGGTGCGCGGTTTTCTGATAGGCCGGGGCCACGTAAGTGCGGAGCAGGCGCAGGAATTGGAGCAACTGACGGCCTAAGCCCGGAACCTAATACTTCATCGCGAGCTGCACCTTCACGCGGGGGCCATGCACCGCTATTTTCGCCTCGGCAAAAGATGGCGGTCCCATCGTGGCGCGCGGATTATTAGAAAATGCGTAGCCTTCAGTGGGAAGGCCGATGAAGTTAGTGTCGAGACGGCCGTTGTTGTTCTCGTCGTGGTAGGCAGCTATGGCATAGTCGCCTTTGGGCAGCTTATCAAAGATGAAAACGCACTCCTTAGCTGTCAGCTGCACTTTTTGGGTGGCCACCGACTTCTTACCCGGAAATCCTTCTTTGCGATTGTAGAGCGACACGTAGCAAGTGCCGCGAGCGTTGCGCAGGTTGGCGACGCTGCCGCTGATGGCATGGCTGGCCGGCACATCGGCGTCGGTAGTGGCGGTGCGCCAAAGCGCCGGGACCGCCGAAACGAATGCTAGTAGTTGAAGCAGCGTGATGGAAAGAAAAGAGCGAACCAAGAGGTAGCAGGAGGTAAGGATGGCAGATGGATGGCGATTACTGACTTAAATCCTTAAATCAGGCTTCAAAGCTACACTACTCAGTGACTTCCAACGCGCACGACTGCTTAATCTTATTGTTTTCCATTTGCGGAAAAAAGAGGATTTTGCAAATTGTAGAAGACAGTTAATCAGCCTCTACACGTCGTGAGCTTAACTACGAGCCCAACTTATTGCGTACCTTATCAACAGGGCACGTTTCGGCCCATAACCTTCCGGCCATTTTCCTGGTTACCGATTTATGCCGCACCATCTGAGCGTCCATATCGACCCCAACTCTGGCTTTTGCTTCGGCGTTATCTATGCCATTCAAATGGCCGAGGATATTCTGGAAGAACAGGGCTACCTGTACTGCCTCGGCGATATTGTGCACAATGACGAGGAAGTAGAGCGCCTTGAGCAGCGAGGCCTGCGCATCATCGACTACGATACCCTGGCTCAACTGCGCAACGAGAAAGTGCTGATTCGGGCCCACGGCGAGCCGCCCAGCACCTACCAAACGGGCCTTGAAAACAACCTGATCCTGATTGATGCTTCCTGCCCGGTGGTGCTCAAGCTGCAAAACCGCATCAAAACCAGCTACGACAAGCAGGAGCAGATCTTCATCTATGGCAAGCACGGCCACGCCGAAGTGCGCGGCTTAATGGGCCAGACCAGCGGCAATGCGGTCGTCTTTGAGAACCTGGACGAGCTGCTGGGCCACGAATTGCCCCCCAGCATCACGCTTTACAGCCAGACCACGAAAAGCACTGACAGCTTTTACCGCATCAAGGGTGAGCTGGAGCAGCGCGGCTACGCCATCAACGCCAATGATACTATTTGTCGGCAGGTAAGCAACCGGGATAAGGACCTGCGCAAGTTTGCCGCCCAGTTCGACCAGATTGTATTTGTGTCGGGCACCAAGAGCAGTAATGGCAAAGTGCTTTATCAGGTTTGCAAGGATACCAACCCCCAAACCCATTTTATTTCGAAGGTGGACGAAATCTGCGCCAGCTGGTTTGAGCCGGGCCAGTCGGTCGGGATTTGCGGGGCCACCAGCACGCCAATGTGGCTGATGGAGGACGTGCGCGATACTCTTTTGGCGCTTTAAACCCATTGTGGAAGGAATTATAAACTAGTATTTGGTCTTTAGAAGGCCCTACGTCTGCAAGAGCAAACGTCCGGTTTACATCAACTTAGCAATACTTAATGCACGCTACCGCCTCTGCTCATCCTGCTGCTACTCGCCTGAAGCCAGCTCCGGTCGGTAATAAGGGTGTGCTGGCTGCGGGATGTATTTTACTGGCCTGGGGGGCTTTATTGACGTTTTTGCTGGCTTCTTATAAGCCGGATTGGCGTACGCCGTGGCCCTATTTGCTGCTGCTACTCCAAACGCACCTGTACACCGGCCTGTTCATCACCGCCCACGACGCTATGCACAGCGTAGTCAGCGCCAATAAGCGCCTGAATGACGGCTTGGGCACGGCGGCGGCGCTGCTGTTTGCCTTCAACTGGTTTCCCCGGATGCTGCCCAAGCACCACCAGCACCACCGCCACGTCGGCACCCCCGACGACCCCGATTTTCACGATGGTCGTCATCCGGGCTTTCTGCCCTGGCTGGCGCGCTTTGCCTGGAACTACGTTACGTGGTGGCAGGTAGCGCTCATGGCAGCTACCTACAACGCGCTAAAGCTGTTTTTTCCGCAGGCCAATGTCATTGCCTTCTGGATGATACCAGCGATACTGGCCACGGTACAGCTATTCTTTTTTGGCACCTATCTGCCCCACCGTGGCGAGCACACCGAGCACAATCCGCATAAGTCACGCAGCCAGTTTCGTCACCACTTATGGGCCTTCACGAGCTGTTATTTCTTTGGCTACCACTATGAACACCACGATCAGCCGTACCTACCTTGGTGGCGGCTATGGCAGGCTAAAGAAGAGGCGGAGTAGTAGTTTTTGATGTAGATTTCTGCTCTGCGCCCTGCCTTTTTTTATAGCCTGTCTTTCAAATTATGCCAAGAGTTTATATTTAAATAGTTATGTTTTAAAACAAAATGTTTTTATTCATAATCGAGTGTATTTAGGCCTTGAAAAGATCATGAGGCCCTTTTTCTGTAAGGAAAATTTTTATTACTATTTTTTCCTAACTAAAAAAATACCAACTTAGCGCTATATAGTGTTTCGGGTTGATGTTTTGCTAGTTACCACCGTTTTCAGCACTTTGATATCCACTTGCGCCCGCCGGGCTCAGATAGTGCAGGTGTGCCTAAAAAAGACGGATTTATCGTGGGCAAGGCAGAGAGTGGGTGCTTTATTGGGCCAGTCAGCCAACTGCTCGGGCACGGCCGTCATAGTATTATTAATCTATGCTGGCGTGGCTACTACCGCGCACGCCGCGAGTTCAGCGCCGCTCACCTTTTCGCAACAGCATCAGCAAGCCAGTCACCCGGTTGCTGTAGCCGATCCATTGAATTCCCTGAAGCAGGCCAAACTTGCTTTGGAAGCTGCCACTAAAGCAAAAAATGCCCCCCAGACAGCTATCGCGCAGCTACGGTTGGGAAGCGCTTTTGAGGCACTGCACCGCTATGATGAGGCGGTACCACACTTTGCTGCCGCGCTGCGCCACCATGTGCGTACGCGAAATACCTACAGCGCTGCCACCGTTCGCTACGCCTTGGGTAGTGCCCAGTTCAGCCAGGGCGATACCGGCAAGGCGCGCGAGACCTATCTGCTCGCTTTAAAGTCATTTACTGCCCTCCAGAACCTGGCTGGCGTGGCGCAAGGACATGAATTGCTAGGTCATTTATATGCCAGTGAGGCTAAATGGACGCAGGCCCTGAAAAACCACGAGCAGGCGCTAGTAGCCTGGGAAAAGGTCGGCAACGAGTACCAGACGATAGTGGCCATGAACAATATGGCCAATGTGCACCGCCAGCAGCGCCATTATAGTCGCGCCCTGTATCATCTGCAACGTGCTTACCGCAAGGCATTAATGTATCAGGATAGTGCCCGCACGGGCCAGACGCTTACCAGCATTGGGCAGGTATATCAGGCTATGAACAACCAGGAGGTGGCAATGGGCTTTTATACGCAGGCGCTTACCAATTTGCCCCCCACCACGGCTCCGGACTATGTCGCTGACCTGCTGCATTCCTTAGCTACTGCCCACGATTCAATTGGTAATCATGAGCAAGCCAGCGCCTACCTGCGGCAAGCCCTGCTTCTAGCCCGGCAAGCGCGCGCGCTTAGCCGAGTCAGTAGCATTTATCAATCGCTATCAAACCTCTACCAGCGTGACAACCAATATGCGTTGAGTCTAGAGGCTTTGCGTCATTATGCTGATTTGCAGGACAGCGTGTTTGCCGAGCAGCGTTCGGCGCAGGTAGCCGAACTGCAGACTCGTTACGAAACCGAAAAGAAAGAGCGAGAGATTCAGCTCCTGACTAAAGATCGGCAGATTCAGGCCAGCCAGCTGCGCCGTCAGCAACTGTTGCGTAATGTGCTCTTGACAGGAACAGCAGTGCTGATAGTGCTAGCTACGGTATTGTATCGTAGTCGCCGCCGCCATCGCCGCCTTAATGGCTTGCTGCAGCAGCAGAACGTAGATATTCAGGCTCAGCGGGATGAGCTGGGAAGGTTAAACCGCACCAAAAACACGCTTTTCTCCGTGATTTCGCATGATTTGCGCAGTCCGCTGGGCTCTTTGTATTCAATGCTGTCTCTGCTGAATATGGGGGCGCTGCCGCCCGAGCGGCTCGCGGTGCACTCCGAACGGCTTAGCCGCATGCTAGATACTACTCTGAGCTTGCTCGACAACTTGCTGAATTGGTCAGCGGCGCAAATGGGAGGGGAGGCCATCCGCCCTGAACCAGTATACATCGACGAAACCGTGGAAGAAACTTTGTCTCTGCTTCTCAGTGATGCCGAACGAAAAGGAATTTACCTGCTTAACCACGTGGAAGAGCCCTGCGTGGTTCAGGCCGACCTGAACATGATTCGACTAGTGCTGCGCAATCTAGTGGCGAATGCTATCAAGTTTACGCCCGCCACGGGTACCGTAACGGTGGCTGCTCAGCCCCTGGGCACTATGTGGGAAATTACGGTCACCGACTCAGGTATAGGTATTGCCAGTACCGACCGGGAAAAAATCTTCGGACAGGGTGGGCCTCATACCACACTCGGAACGGCCCGCGAGAAAGGTACTGGTCTGGGGCTGGTGCTCTGCAAGGACTTTGTGGAGCGTAATGGGGGGAAGCTGTCCTTCGAGAGTGAAGTAGGTCAAGGCTCGATCTTCCGGTTTACCTTACCCGCCGTAACCCAGATCATGGGAGTTAGTCGGAACACTAATTCTGCCGCCGGATAAGCGAGCGGCCAATAATACCTTCCGTCAGGCGTTCCCTGTAGGTTTGCCCCACGGGTAAGTTATGGCCGCCTACCCGCACCTCTTGGGTGCTTACTGACTCGATATGGTTGGCGTTGACTAAGTAAGAGCGGTGCGTGCGCACGAACATGCCAGTGGGTAATTGTTCTTCCAGATTCTTGAGGTTGACTAGTGTTAGATGAGTGCGCCCGTCAGCGGTATTGATTTTAGTGAAATCCTTAAGAGCTTCCATATACAGCACATCCCGGTAGTGTAGGCGAACAAACTGGGAATCCGTGCGAATAAAGAAGGAGCCCGGTCGCAGAATCTGTTCGTAAATCTCAGCCTCGCTTGACGAAGAGTTGCGGATTAAGCTCACTACTTTGCTCACGGAGCGCAAAAAACGGTCGAGAGAAATAGGCTTTAACAAAAAGTCAATCACGTCGAGGTTGAAGGCTTCCATAGCGTACTGTGGAAAGGAAGTCATCAGGACCACCAATGGCGGCTGACGCAGGGCACGTACCAGATCGAGGCCACTGAGGTGGGGCATCGTAACATCGGAGAACAGTACCTGCACGTCGTGGCTGGTAAGATAGCTGTGGGCCTCCAACGGGTCGGTAAATACAGCCTTTACTTCCAGTACATCCGTCATGGCTATATACGCCTGCAACAACTCCAGTACCAGCGGGTCGTCGTCGAGAAGCAGACAACTGATCTTCATAAATGGAAATTTGATAATTAGTGGGGTGTGAATATAATAAGATTTAGATAATTAGGAATAAAGTTGGTATACTAATTTTATGTCTCAACCCTAAAAAAGGCCCGCTAATCGACTTTTACCCCCTATTGGTATATCTCCAGCATAAGAAAATATATATAAGCGTTATTTGGATAGAATCTTAATTTGTAAGTATTGCAGGAAAAGTTGTAATGTTCTCTGAGCGCACTTACTTGGTCGTTATCTAAGATGGATTATAGATTCGGTGGGCGACAAAAACGCATTAAAGCATCTCTGAAATTAAAGTTCAACAAAAAACCCGAGCCATTCCTGGTTCGGGCTTTTTGTTGGACTTTATGATATTAGTACGTGGCACCATCGGTGTGTATATCGTTGGTTTTCATGCAGCCCTCGGGCAGCTTATCATAGGTACAAGTGTCGGCAGGCTGGGCATCAGCGGCGTAGTCGGCACGCTGTACGGCCATTCGGAAGGCTGCGGGATTGGTCTTATTGGGGCGATAGGTGACCGTAAGCATTTGAGATGACACATCAGAATTGATCGTCTGTACCCCTTTTTCATGAACCAACAGGCCCCAGAAAATCTAATGTGCAGATCAAACCTGGCGTCTGAAGGTCTTCAGGTCATGCGGAAATTAGGACTGCCAATTTGGCAAAAGGTCTACCACACGCTACCACTTTTCTGCTCAAAACAGTTTTAGTTTCTAAAAAAAGCCCCCCAGTACATTGAAAAGGGCTTTTTGAGTAGTGGTAGAAAATGGTAAATCGTGGTTGCCTTTTGCTAGGCAATCTGTACTTTTGCTAACCCCCCTTTCTCAGGGTCCACGGGTCTGATCTCTCCCTATGAATCTTCTCTCTGGCGAATACGAGTGCAAGCTTGACCCGAAAGGGCGCTTGGTGCTGCCCGCCAAGGTGAAGGGGAATCTGCCGGAGGCTTCGGGCAATCAATTGGTGCTGGTGCGTGGCTTCGAGCCCTGCCTGGTGCTATACCCGCGCGCTGCCTGGCGCGTGATTCATGAGAAGGTGATGGCCCTGGACGAGTTTAACGAGGAGTACCGGCAGTTTCAGCGCAACTTCTTCCGTGGCATGACGGAGGTCGATTTCGATAGCATTGGCCGCTTTATGCTGCCGCGCACCATGCTGCGCTACGCCGGTATCGAGAAGGAAGCCATCATCGTGGGGCTGGGCAACCGCTGCGAAATCTGGGACCCCGAGCGTTACGATGAGTTCCTGATCAAAGACCAGCAGAGCTTTTCCAAGCTGGCGCAGAAATTTTTGTCTACCGAAACGCCCCCCGCGGGGCAACAGGCCGCATGAGCGCCGTGCAGCCCACCAACAGCGCGGCCTACCACCGCCCCGTGATGCTGGCCGAGTGCCTGCAAGCATTAGAAATACAGCCCGACGGCCGCTACGTAGATGTTACGTTTGGTGGCGGCGGCCACTCCCGGCCCATCCTAGAAAAGCTTACCACCGGCCACCTCTACAGCTTCGATCAGGATGCTGATGCTGAGCAAGAAGCTGCCGCATTAGCCAGCCCCAACTTTACGTTTATCCGCGCTAACTTCCGCGACTTGCAGCAGGAGCTGGCTGCCCACGGCGCGCTGCCCGTCGATGGTCTGCTGGCCGACCTGGGCGTGTCGTCGCACCAGTTTGACACGGCCGAGCGCGGATTCAGTACTCGCTTCGATGGCCCCCTGGATATGCGCATGGACCCCGATGCCGACCGCACGGCCGCCGAGGTAGTGGCCGAGTATTCGGAGGCCGAGCTGCACCGCATCTTTGGGATGTATGGCGAAGTAACCAACGCCCGCACCCTGGCCAATACGCTGGCAACAGCCCGGCGCGGGCAGGCGGTGCGCACCATCGGCGAGTTGAAAAAGGCCATTGCGCCCTGTACGCCGCGAGGAAAGGAGAATAAGTATCTGGCCCAGGTATTTCAGGCCCTGCGCATTGAAGTAAACGATGAGTTGGCGGCCTTGCAGGAAATGCTGCTGCAAACGGCACAGGTGCTGCGGCCGGGTGGTCGGCTGGTGGTCATGTCCTATCATTCTTTAGAAGATAGGCTGGTGAAGAATTTTATGGCTAAAGGCAAGTTTTTCGGCGATGTCGAAAAGGATTTTTACGGCCACCAACACACGCCCTTTACCGTGCTCACGCGCCGCCCCGTGGAAGCGTCGGCCGCTGAAGTGGCGGAGAATAGCCGCGCCCGCAGCGCCAAGCTGCGCATCGCGGAGAGAAGTCAGGAAAAAGCTAAGAGTTGATATGGCAATAAATACCATCAAACCACCTGTTGCGTCGCCCCGCGCCAACGTGCCCCGGCCGGTTGTCGTGGTCGCGCCGGAGCCCGTGCGGGCTCCCGTGCTCGAGTCGCTGCCCGTGGAGGAAGAAGCGCCGCGCGCCGTGCCGCGCCCGCCAAAGCCGCGCAGCACCTGGAGTGTGTTTACGCTGCTGGAACGCATCACGCGCATGGATGGCCTGTTTCGGGAAGGGTTGCCGGTGCACTACCTGCCGCACGTGCTGTTCATCATGTTTCTGACCTTGCTCTACATCGGCAACACACACTACGGCTACCGCATGAACCGCAACATCCAGAAGCTGAAGCTGGAAACCGAAGACTTGCGCGCTGACTACACGACCCTGAAATCGGATTACATGGAGGCCAGCAAGCAGAGCGAGGTAGCCCGCAAGGTGGCTGCTTATGGCTTGGTCGAAAGCTCCTCGCCGCCCTTCCGCATCACGGTGCCCGCTGGCCGCCTCGATGAGGCCGAGCTGGATAAGCTACCTATCATCACCGCCGACTCATTAATGGCGCGTGCCGTGCGCGACTCACTGGCTACGGTTGCCGCCGATTCGGTAGCGCTGGCTGAAGTACAGAGTGAAGTCCAAGAATAAAGTCCTGAGTGCGGGCTTCGGCCTGCATATGTTTTAGGGGTGGAAAAAAGCCCCCGGAGTCTTAATTAAACGCGAAACACACGTACTACTTTGAAAGGCAACGTTAAAAAATCCATCGTTACGCGGGTGCGGCTGGCGTTTTTGGGCGTCTGCCTGTTTTCAGCCGCCATCGTATGGAAGGTGTCGCGAATTCAGTTTCATGAAGGCGACAAATGGCGGGCTTTGGAGCAGGAACGCCGGGTGGTGTATCAGCCGGTATTCGCCACGCGCGGCACTATTCTGTCCGACAACGGCAGTATTATGGCCACTTCACTGCCGTTCTACCGCGTCGCCTGGGACCCGAGCGTGGTGGATAAGCAGCTGTTTCGCAGTAATGTAGATTCACTGGCGTTGCTTTTGTCGCGGTTTTTCGGCGACCGCTCCGCCCAGGAGTACCGACGTAAGCTGATGAACGCGAAGAACTCGAAAGAGGTAGTGCGCTACCTGCGCCTGAATTCGCGGCAGATCAATTATCAGGATAAAAAGAAGCTGGCCCAGTGGCCCATTTTCCGGGCGGGCAAGAACAAAGGCGGCGTTATTTTCGAGAAGGTAGATAAGCGCTTTCGGCCTTTCGGCGGCTTGGCGCAGCGGACCGTGGGCTTTTTGAACGAAGATAAAAACGGAGCGGGCTTGGAGTTTACCTATAACAGTCAACTCGCCGGTAAAGACGGCGAAGCGTTGTTTGAGCGCCTGCCGGGGGGTAATAAGCCCATTTATGATGGCACCGAAATAAAGCCGCTGCCTGGCTACGACATCAAGACCACCATTGATATCAACCTTCAGGATGTGGCCGAAAATGCCCTCTACAAGTCCCTGGTAGACAATGACGCCCAATATGGCTGCGTGATTCTGATGGAAGTGCAGTCGGGGGAAATTAAGGCGGTGGCCAACCTGGGCAAGGCGGCCGATGGCGTGTACCGCGAAGATTACAACTACGCTATTGCCGACCAGGGCCGTACCGAGCCGGGCTCCACGTTCAAGCTGGCATCGATGATGGCCCTGTTTGAAGACAATCCCGATCTGGAGCTCACCGACATCGTGGACACCGGCAATGGCCGCATGTACATCGGCGGGGCCGTGAAAACCGACTCGCACGCCAACGGCAAGATTTCGGTGCAGAAAGTGGTGGAGCAATCTTCCAATATCGGGGTAGCCAAGCTGGTACACGACCATTTTCACCAAAGCCCCGATAAGTACACCGATTATCTGAAGAAGTTTGGGCTCGATAAGCCGCTGGGCTTTCAGATGCACGGCGAGGCGCGGCCCTACGTGAAAGACCCCACCGACCGGAGCTGGAGCCGCACCTCGCTCACCACCATGAGCATCGGGTACGAGCTGAAACTGGCCCCCCTGCAAACGCTGGCTTTTTACAACGCCATTGCCAACGACGGTGTGAAAGTTCAGCCCATCATCGTAAAGGAAATACGGCAGGCGGATAAGGTGATTGAGGAGTTTGAGCCTAAAATATTAAACCCCAAAATCTGCTCGGAGGAAACCTTGCGCAAGGTGCGCGCGATGCTGGAAGGCGTGGTGCTGCAGGGCACAGCCAAAGCCATCAAATCGAACGACTTCAGCATTGCAGGCAAAACGGGTACAGCCTGGAAATTCAAAAATGGCCAGTACACCAAAACCTACTCCACCAGCTTCTGCGGCTACTTTCCGGCCGATAAGCCCAAGTACAGCTGCATCGTGGTGGTTGATTCGCCCAAGCGGGGCCGCATCTATGGCTCCGACGTGGCGGCGCCGGTTTTCCGCGAGGTGGCCGACAAAGCTATGGCCCGCGACATTGCCAGTCAGCGCCCCTTGCTGGCGCGGGTACCGCTCAACAAGACGCAGATACCCGTGGTGAAGGTGGGCTTGCAGGATGAACTGACGCTGGTGTGCGAGAAGCTGGGCGTGAATCAGCAGTCGCAGGCGGCGGGCGAGGAGTGGGTGCGGGCAGATACCAATACCCGTTCCCTGGCTTGGCAGGTGCAGCCCGTGCGGCGCGGGCAGGTGCCCGACGTGAGCGGCATGACTCTGCGCGATGCGCTGTTTTTACTTGAAAACCGAGGCTTGCGGGTACAAGCCGTGGGTAGCGGCCGGGTGCAGCGGCAGTCGGTAGCGGCCGGCACGCCCTTACGGCGCGGCACCGTGTTGCTACTGGAATTGCAGCCCATTGGCGCTATGGCGGGCACGAAGCCCCAGCCACCACCCGCCCGCACCAAATTGGTAGAAAACAAGCTCTTGACACCTGCCGACCCTGATCCGGCCAAACAGCGCGCCAAGCTACTGCTCCGGCAAGCACAACTCAAAAAGAAGCTTCTGGAGGAAGAAACCGGCCCGATAGAAGTGAAAAAACCGGAAGTAAGTAAGGATAAGAAAAAGGTATAAATGATTGCCTCATTCCCTAACCCCTTCTCCCCAGGAGAAGGGGTTAGGGAATGAGGCTCTACCACCACAGTCAGTAACCAACCCATTGACCAACTCAACTCCCATAGCGCAACCCCTCGCCGACCTGCTGACCGCCGTAACGGTGCAGGCGCAGCATGGCCCAGCCGCTGCGACCGTGCAGGGCCTCACGCTGGACTCGCGGCTGGCGGGGCCGGGGATGGTGTTCTTTGCCCTGCGCGGTGCCCAAACCGACGGCCACCAGTTCATCGACAAAGCAGTGGCCCAGGGTACGGCGGTGGTAGTATGCGAAAATTTGCCCCCCAGTCTCGACCCGGCTACTGCTTACGTGCAGGTACCCGACAGCGCCGAGGCTATGGCCTACATGGCGGCGGCGTTTTATGGTCATCCTTCGCAAAAGCTTCAATTGGTAGGCGTGACGGGCACCAATGGCAAGACCACCTGCGCCACGCTCCTGCACAAGCTGTTCCGGGAGCTGGGCTACCGCGTGGGCCTGCTCTCCACAGTGCAAAACCAGATTGACGAGGAAGTTATTCCGGCTACCCACACCACACCCGACGCTATTCGGTTGAACGAGCTGCTGGCCCGCATGCTGCGCGCCGGCTGCACTTACGTGTTTATGGAAGTCAGCTCCCACGCCGTGGTGCAGCACCGCACGACGGGTTTGCGCTTCGTGGGGGGCATTTTCACCAACCTCACCCACGACCACCTCGACTACCACGGCACCTTTGATGCGTATCTGAAGGCCAAGAAGGGCTTTTTCGATCAGCTCGGTAAAGATGCTTTTGCCCTCACCAACGCCGACGACAAGCGCGGGCTGGTGATGCTGCAAAACACCGTCGCCCGCCGCGAAACCTACTCGTTGCGCAGTCTGGCTACGTTTCGGGCCAAGCTATTGGAAAACGCCGTGCACGGCCTGCACCTGGAAATAGACGGCCGCGAGGTGCAGTTTCGGCTCATTGGCGTATTCAATGCCTACAACCTGCTGGCCGTGTACGGGGCCGCCGTATTGTTGGGCGAAGACCCCACGGAGGTACTCACCATACTATCGGGCCTCACCTCGGCGCCGGGCCGCTTCGAGCCCATCGTGGCCGAGCGCACCCGCGTGACGGGCATCGTGGACTATGCCCACACGCCCGACGCGCTGGAAAACGTGCTTTCCACCATCGCCCAGATTCGCCAGCCCAGCCAGCAGGTGATTACCGTAGTCGGCTGCGGTGGCAACCGCGACGCGGCCAAACGCCCCGTAATGGCCAACCTGGCCGCCAAGGGCTCCGACCGCGTGGTGCTCACCTCCGACAATCCGCGCTTCGAAGACCCTAACGCTATTCTGACCCAGATGCAGGCCGGCGTCCAGCCCCAGGAGCTGGGCAAAGTCCTTACTATTCCCGACCGGCGCGAGGCCATCAAAACGGCCGTGGCCCTGGCCCAGCCCGGCGACATTGTGCTGGTAGCCGGCAAAGGCCACGAGACTTACCAGGAGGTGCAGGGCGTACGGGGGCCATTTGATGATAAACAGGTACTACAGGAGATGTTTGATTTGCTGAATAAATGAAACAGGCCGTCATGCAGAGCGGTAGCGAAGCATCTCGCGGGCTGACGCAGGATTAGTGCTCCCACTACCACCAGCGAGATGCTTCGCTACCGCTCCGCATGACATTCGCGTTACACCAAAAACCCGAAAACACAACCTTTGACCTCAACCCAAAAAGCTAAACCTTTGCAACTTGGCCTAACGCCGCTTTCTACCCGCTGACTCTCGCGCCCATGCTTTATTACCTCTTCACGTACCTCAGTAAAAACTACCATCTGCCGGGGGCGGGCGTGTTTCAGTTTATCTCGTTTAGGGCGGCTATGGCCGTTATTACTTCCCTGCTGATTGCGCAAGTTTTCGGCAAAAGCCTGATTCGCATTCTGCAAAAGAAGCAGGTGGGCGAAAGCATCCGCGACCTGGGCTTGCAGGGCCAACTGGAGAAAAAAGGCACCCCGACTATGGGCGGTCTGATTATCATTCTGGCTATTCTGGTGCCCGTGCTGCTGTTTGCCAAGCTCGACAATATCTACATCGTGCTCATGCTGCTGAGCACGGTTTGGCTGGGCCTGATCGGGTTTCTGGACGATTACATCAAGGTGTTTCAGAAGAATAAGGAAGGCCTTAGTGGGCGCTTTAAAGTGCTGGGTCAGATTGGCTTGGGTATTACCGTAGGCTGGGTGCTGTTTTTCAGCAATGAGGTGACCGTGCGTCAGTACCTGCTGCCCAGCGGGCAGTTGTCGGCCGTGGATGCCAGCACGGTGTATCAGGATGTGAAGCTGATGATTACCACCATTCCCTTCGCCAAAAACAACGAGCTGAACTACGGCAACCTCTTCGCCTACGCCGGCCCCTACTTCAACGGCCTCTATAGCTTCCTCTACATTCCTATTGTCATCCTGATCATCACGGCCGTCAGCAATGGCGCCAACATCACCGACGGCCTCGACGGCTTGGCGGCGGGCACCTCCGCCATTATCGGTATCACGCTGGCCATTTTTGCCTTCGTGAGTGGAAACGCACTACTAGCTGATTACCTGGATGTTATGTTTATTCCCAACTCCGGGGAGCTGGTAATCTTCTGTACGGCTTTTGTGGGGGCCTGCGTGGGGTTCTTGTGGTACAACAGCTACCCGGCCCAGGTTTTTATGGGCGACACAGGCTCGTTGGCCATCGGCGGCATCATCGCGGTGCTGGCCCTTATCATTCGGAAAGAGCTGCTGATACCGGTGCTGTGCGGGGTGTTTCTGATTGAAAACCTCTCGGTTATCGTGCAGGTCAGCTACTTCAAATACACGCGGCGCAAGTACGGCGAAGGCCGGCGTCTGCTGCGGATGTCGCCCCTGCACCACCACTACCAGAAGCTGGGCTACCACGAGTCCAAAATCGTGTCGCGCTTCTGGATTGTGGGTATTATGCTGGCCGTGTTTACGCTGGTTACTTTGAAACTACGCTAGTATGGATAAGGCAAACGTCGTTTCCCGCAGAGGTACGCAGTGGTTTCGCGGAGGGTCGCGGAGGTCGTCCTCTGCGTTCCTGCGCGAAAACCTCAGCGTACCTCTGCGGGAACCTCTTCCTGAACAACTATGCACATTGTAATATTAGGCGCAGCGGAAAGTGGAGTAGGGGCGGCGCTGTTAGCGCAAGCCAAAGGCCACACTGTGTTCGTGTCCGACGGGGGCGCGATCAAGCCAGATTACAAGAAAAAGCTAACCCAGGCCGGCATCCGCTTCGAGGAAAACCAGCACACGCTGGAAGCTATTCTGCAAGCCGATGAAGTCGTGAAAAGCCCCGGCATCCCGGAAAAGGCCCCCGTCATTCAAGCCCTGCGCGAAAAAGGCATACCTATTATCTCCGAAATCGAGCTGGCCGGGCGCTACACCCAAGCGAAGTGCATCTGCATCACCGGCACGAACGGCAAGACCACAACCACGCTGCTCACTTATCATTTACTAAAAGAAGCGGGCTATAACGTGGGCCTGGCCGGCAACGTGGGCTACAGCCTCGCCGAGCAGGTGATGGCAGATAAACACGACTACTATGTGGTGGAGCTGAGCAGCTTCCAGCTCGACGACACCCACGATTTTGCCCCCTGGCTAGCCATTCTTCTCAATATTACCCCCGACCACCTCGACCGTTACGACTACTCGCTGGAAAGCTATGCGGCGGCTAAAATGCGGGTCGCCCGGAATGTGAGCCGCTACTTTATCTATAATGCCGACGACCCGGAAACGCGGAAAGCAGTAGCGGCTTCAGCGGCTCACGAGAATGCGTTGGCGTTTGATCAGCATCTTAACGAGGCTAATAAGAACATGGCCGCCTGGTACGGACCGGATGGAAGCTTACAGGTGCACTTACCGGAATGGCCAGCGAGTAAAATTGAGCACATCGAAGTGGCCAACTCGCCGTTGATTGGGCAGCACAATCAGCAGAATATGGCGGCGGCTATTCTCGCGGCCAGCGTAGCAGGTTTATCGCCCGCGCAGATTGAAAGCGGCTTGGTGTCCTTCAAAAATGCCCCCCACCGCCTCCAGTTAGTTGGTGAGCACAACGGCGTGAAGTTTATCAACGACAGTAAGGCCACGAATGTAGAAGCCGCTTGGTTTGCCCTGGACGGCGTGCGACAACCCATCGTCTGGATTGCCGGCGGCACCGACAAAGGCAACGACTACACCTCCTTGCTGCCTTTGGCCAGACAGAAAGCCAAAGCCCTGATCTGCCTCGGCGTAGATAATGAAAAGCTGAAAGCCAGCTTCGGCGGCGTAGTGCCGCACCTGGAGGAAACGCAAAGCATTGAAGCCGCCGTACGCCGCGCCGCCGCCCTGGCCGCGCCCGGCGACGTGGTGCTGCTCTCGCCCGCCTGCGCCAGCTTCGACCTGTTTAAAAACTACGAAGACCGCGGGGGGCAATTTGCTGCCGCCGTGGAAAAATTGACAGCTAACGAATCAGCGAAACCAGCTTAATCTGCGATTTATGGAACCCGTCAAACTCTGGCTGCAACGCAACCTCAAAGGTGACCCTATTCTGTGGGGCATTGTATTGCTGTTTTCTTTTATCAGCATCGCGGTGGTGTACTCGGCTACCGGCACGCTGGCCTACAAGAAGATGGGCGGCAATACGGAGTACTTCCTGATCAAGCACACGGGTCTGATCGTGGTGGGCCTGGCGTTTATGTGGCTGGCTCACCGTATCGATTACCGGTACTACTCGCGCCTGTCGCTGTACGCGCTGTTGCTGTCGGTGCCACTGTTGCTGTTTACCTACTTTATGGGCTCGAATATAAACGAGGCCTCGCGCTGGCTCACTATTCCGGTCATCAACCAAACCTTCCAGCCTTCCGACCTGGCCAAGCTGGCGTTGATTTCTCACCTAGCGAGTATGCTCAGCCGTCGCCAGCAGCATGTGCAGGATTTCAAAACGACGCTGTTGCCCGTAATGCTGTGGGTGGGTCTTATCTGCGGTATTATTATCATGAGTAATGCCTCCACGGCGCTGCTGCTGTTTGCCACCTGCCTGCTGCTGATGTTTATCGGGCGCGTGCCGCTGAAGCAGATGGCCGTGATGGTGCTCATCGGCGCTGTCGTGGGTGGTATCGGGCTTTCCTCGGGCCAGCGCTACAAAACGGTGCTCACGCGTATTGAGAGCTTCACCGACAAGAGCAAGCCCGTGCCGTTTCAGCTGGAGCACAGCTACATCGCCATTGCTACCGGCGGCCTCAGCGGCAAAGGTCCCGGCAAAAGCACCGAGCGCAACATCCTGCCTCACCCGTATTCCGACTTTATTTACGCCGTCATTATTGAAGAATATGGCCTGATCGGGGGCGTAGTGGTGTTATTTCTTTACCTCGCCTTTCTGTATCGGGGCCTGAATACCGTAATTCATAGCTACGGAGCCTTTGGGGGGCTTTTATCGGCCGGACTAACGTTTAGTCTGGTCTTGCAGGCGATGGTGAATATGGGCGTGGCCGTAGGTCTGGGACCAATTACCGGTCTGCCGCTGCCTTTGCTGAGTATGGGCGGTACCTCTCTGATTTTCACGGGTATCAGCATCGGCATTATCCTGAGCGTGAGCCGTGGGGAGCGGGAAATCCGCCCCATGACGGGCGAGCCGGAGGATACGGCCCGGATTCCCAAGAAGACAGCCTACGCTTAACTGCATAGGTTACTCTACACAGTTATAAGTACAGCCTACGCTTACATGCCCAAGTCGAACCTCCAGTTTATTTCGTCACATCCCGCGCCCTACCGCATTATTATTAGCGGTGGGGGCACGGGGGGGCATATCTTTCCGGCGGTGGCTATTGCTAATGAGCTGCGGCGGCGGCAGCCGGAGGCTGAAATCCTTTTTGTAGGTGCCAACGGCCGCATGGAAATGACCCGCGTGCCCGAGGCTGGCTACGACATCGTGGGCCTTGACATCAGCGGCTTGCAGCGCCGCCTGACCCCACAGAATCTGCTGTTTCCGCTGCGGGTGATTCGGAGTATTAAAAGAGCGGGTAAAATCATCGAGAAATTTCGCCCCGAAGCTGTGGTGGGTGTTGGCGGCTATGCGTCGGCTCCTATTCTGCTGGCTGCCGCTTCGCGTGGTATTCCGGCGCTTATTCAGGAGCAGAATTCTTATGCTGGTCTGGTCAATAAACTGCTGGGTCGGCGCGTAGATCGTATCTGCGTGGCGTATGAGGGGATGGAAAAGTTTTTCCCAAAAAATAAGATTGTACTCACCGGCAACCCCGTCCGCACCGAAATTGCGTCCGGTGACCGTGCCGAAGCGCTAACGTTTTTTGGCCTTTCGCCTACTAAGAAAACCCTGCTGGTAATTGGCGGCAGCTTAGGTGCCCGCACCCTGAACGAAGCCACGGCCGCTGCGCTTGCACGCCTGCAAGCCGCCGACGTGCAACTGCTCTGGCAAACCGGCAAGCTGTACCACGCCACGGCCCAAGAGCAGGCCGCCCCATTTGCCGCCGACGGTATCCGGGCCCTGGAGTTCGTGCAGCGCATGGATCTGGCCTACGCCGCCGCCGACGTGGTGGTGTCGCGCGCGGGTGCTTTATCGGTTTCGGAGCTGTGCCTCACTGGCAAGCCTAGTTTGCTGGTGCCATCGCCCAATGTGGCCGAGGATCATCAGACTAAAAATGCCATGGCCCTGGTGCGCCGCCAGGCGGCCCTGCTCATCACCGATGCCGAGGCGCCCGCCCGCCTCTACGATGAAGCCCTGAGTCTGCTGGCTGATGAACCCCGTCAGCACCAGTTGAGCGTGAATGTGCGCCAGCTGGCCCGCCCCGACGCTACGGCCGCCATCGTGGACGAGCTGCTTACTATTATGGACCGCCGATGAACCCCGTAGCCGCATTTCCTTATGTCTATTTTCTTGGCATCGGCGGCATTGGCATGTCGGCGCTGGCGCGGTGGTTTCAAGCTAACGGTCACCAGGTGAGCGGCTACGACCGCACTGCCACGCCGCTTACCGAGGCATTGGCAGCCGAAGGCATTGCCGTGCATTACGCCGACGCGGTAGAAAATATTCCGGCCGCGGTGCGCGAAAATGCCCCCCAGACGCTGGTCGTGCTCACGCCCGCCATTCCCGCCGGCCATCAGGAGTGGGCCTGGCTGCGTGAAAAGGGCTACGATATCCGTAAGCGCAGCCAAGTGCTGGGTTTGCTCACGCAGGGCCAGCGCACCATTGCCGTAGCCGGCACCCATGGCAAAACCACTACGTCCTCCATGCTGGCCCACCTGCTCCACCACGCGGGCGTCGATTGCTCGGCTTTTCTGGGGGGCATTTCCGTGAATCTGGGGTCAAATCTATTGTTACCAGCTGGCCGAGGTGGTACTACGGCTCAAAGCCGTAGTACCACTATCGTAGAACAGACTGGTAGCGCAGCCATTAGCAACGATAGTGGTACTACGACAGAAAAAGTCGTAGTACCACCCACGCCCGTGGTAGTAGAGGCCGACGAGTACGACCGCAGCTTCCTGACTTTATTTCCCGACGTAGCCATCGTCACCAGCACCGACGCCGACCACCTCGATATCTACGGCACGCAGGAAGCTTTAATAGAATCCTTCCGCCAGTTTGCGGGGCAGATAAAGCCTGGCGGTACCTTGCTGCTCAACCACACCGCCGACGCCCGCGTGGCCGCCGCGGTACCGGCCGGCGTGCAGGTCATTCATTATGGGTTAGAAGCCACGCCGGAGGCAAATCTGTACGCGGCCAACGTGACAGCCCACGGCCACGAGTTTCGCTTCGACGTGCATAGCCCGCTCGGCAACCTGACTGATCTGCAGCTCACGGTGCCCGGCTTCCACAACGTGGAGAATATGCTGGGGGCCATTTTCGCGGCCCAGCTCGAAGGCGTGCCGGCCCATAAAATTGCCGCTGCCGTGGCTGCCTATCGGGGCGTGAAGCGGCGGTTTGAGTTTATCGTAACCACAAAAAATAAGGTGTATGTGGATGATTATGCCCACCATCCACGCGAAATAGAGGCTTTCCTGCGTTCCTTACGGGCATTGTACCCGCAGAAACGTCTGCGCGTCATCTTTCAGCCCCATCTTTTCACCCGTACCCGCGACTTCGCGCCGGGCTTTGCCCAGAGCCTGAGCCTGGCCGATGAAGTGGTGCTGCTCGACATCTATCCGGCCCGCGAGCTGCCCCTCGAGGGCGTAACTTCCGAGCTGATTCTATCTCAGATAACGGCTCCGAAAAAGTCTTTGCAGACCAGGGAGCAAGCCGTGAGGGCTGTTGCTACCGACGATGACTTCGACGTGCTGGCTACCGTTGGAGCCGGCGATATTGATCAGCTGGTGCCTCAGCTACAAACCATTTTAACCAGCCGCTGGCATGAAACTCAAGCCTAACGCCAAAAATTACCTGTTTGCGACCGCCTGCCTGCTGTTGCTTAGCGGTCTGGCCGTGTTTGCCGGTGTGCGCCAGGCCAGCCGCCCCGTGGGTGGGGTTATCGTGACCATCAGCAACGAGTCGAATAACTACTTCATCAGCGAGCAGGAAGTGACGGCGCTGCTCACCCGCGATGGCAACCAGCGCCTGGAGGGGGCCCGCCCCGAGGACGTAAACCTGAAAGCGCTGGAGGCGCGTCTCAAAGCGCACAGCTTCGTGCGCGAAGCGCAGGTATACCGCGACCTGGCTGGTAACCTGCACGCCGATGTGCGCCAGAACCGCCCTATCGCCCGCCTCGTGCACGCCGATACTCGCCGCGACAGCTACCTCGACGCCGAAGGGCATGAGCTGCCGCTTTCACCTTTGTTCACCGCGCGGGTGGTACCTGTAGCGCGCCAGGGCGGTATTCCGCTGCCCGCTACCTTTTTCCGCGACTCCACGGGCCGCCGCTACCTTGAGGTGCTGCGCTACATTGATGAGCATCCGTTTTGGCGGGCGCAGGTAGCCGAGGTCTTTATTGGGGCCAACGGCAAGCTTGCTTTTACCCAACAAATAGGAGATCAACGAGTAGAATTTGGGTTTCCAGAGAATATTTCAGAAAAATTCGCGAAACTAATGGTATTTTACCGGCAAATTCCACCAGTTTTAGGATGGGATACCTACCACCGTGTCAACGTCGAGTTTAAAGACCAGATCATTTGCGAATAACTATACACTCTCTGTAACGCCTAAAAAGGCCCTCCAAGCGCCCTAAATAGCGTTTTTTTAGATACACTCTGCAACTTCCCGCAAACCCTGCCAGTACCTACCCCATGCAAAACGATAAAATTGTAGTCGGCCTCGACATCGGCACCACCAAAATCTGCGTCCTGGTAGGGCGCAAAAATGAGTTTGGCAAACTTGAGATCCTCGGCATGGGTAAAGCCGTGTCGGAGGGTGTAGTGCGCGGTATTGTATCCAATATTGACAAAACTGTCGACGCTATTAAGAAGGCTATCCGGCAGGCAGAAGAGCAATCTGGTATCAATATCGGCGTGGTCAATGTCGGCATTGCTGGCCAGCATATTAAGAGCCTGCAGCATAATGGCAGCATCACGCGCGCTTCACAGGATAGCGAGATTACCGTCGATGACGTGAACCGCCTGACTAACGATATGTATCGTTTGGTAACCCCACCCGGCTCCGAGATTATCCACGTAATGCCCCAAGATTATAAGGTGGATTACGAGGAAGGTATCATGGATCCGGTAGGCATGTCGGGTGTACGCTTGGAAGGTAATTTTCACATTATTACCGCCCAGAGCACCGCCATCAATAACATCAATAAGTGCGTGACCAAGGCCGGCCTGGAGATTGATAACCTGATTCTGGAGCCGCTGGCCTCAAGCATGTCGGTACTGAGCGATGAGGAGAAAGAAGCCGGTGTAGCCCTGATCGACATCGGTGGCGGCACTACTGATTTGGCTATCTTCAAAGACGGCATCATTCGCCACGCGGCCGTGCTGCCCTTCGGCGGCAACATCGTGACCAGCGACATCAAGCAGGGCTGCCTGGTGATGCAGAACCAGGCCGAGCAGCTGAAGGTGAAGTTCGGCAAAGCCATTGCCGAGGAAGCCTCTGACTACGAAATCGTGAGCATTCCGGGCCTGCGCGACCGGGCACCGAAGGAGATTTCTCTGAAAAACCTGGCCCACATCATCGAGGCCCGGATGGAGGAGATCGTGGAGCTGGTGTACGCCGAGATTCAGCGCACCGGCCACGCCGACAAGCTGGCCGCCGGCATCGTGCTGACGGGCGGCGGCTCCCAGCTTCAGAACCTGGTGCAGCTCACCGAGTACGTTACGGGCCTGGATACGCGCATCGGCTACCCCAACGAGCACCTGGGCAAGAGCCGCATTGAAGCGGTAAAATCGCCGATGTACGCCACCTCCGTGGGTCTGGTGCTGGCCGGCTACCGCTCTATCGACGAGCGCGTAAGCCGCGGCTACGAGCCCGAGGAGCAGGTGTATCGGGCGGCTCCTGAGCCACGCGCTGAAGCGCCTGTTATGCCCGCCGCGCCCCAAAAAGCCCCCCAGACGCCACCCGCGCCTAAAAAGCCCTCCGGGGCCGGCAAGTTTTTCCAGGATATCATCAGCCGCACCAAAGGTTTGTTGATCGACGATTTTGACGACAAGCAGTATTAAGGTCAATGATAGACGCCGACCGATAAAATCGTCTGTCATCCTGAGGAACGAAGGACCTTATCACACCTGAATAAGTCATCAGTGATTCATCGTTCAATTGGCATAAGGTCCTTCGTTCCTCAGGATGACGAGCGTATTTCTCTCATTGAAAACTGAAATAGCATGAACTATAAATTCGATATTCCGTCCACTTCCAAGTCCATCATCAAGGTGATTGGCGTGGGGGGCGGCGGGTCCAATGCCGTGAACCACATGTTCAGCCAGGGCATCAAGGACGTAGAATTCGTCATTTGCAACACCGATAAGCAGGCCCTGCACAGCAGTACTGTGCCCACCAAATTGCAGATCGGCGTCGACCTGACCGAGGGTCTCGGGGCCGGCGCTAACCCCGAGCGGGGCAAGCAGGCCGCCATCGAGAGCCGCGAGCAGATCCGCGAGCTGCTCAGCAACGGCACCCGCATGGTGTTTATCACGGCCGGTATGGGCGGTGGTACGGGCACCGGGGCCGCGCCCGTAATTGCCAAAGTGGCCAAGGAGCTGGGCATCCTGACCGTGGGCATCGTGACTGCGCCTTTCCTCTTTGAGGGCAAAAAGAAGCGGCAGCAGGCCGAGCACGGCATCAAGGAGCTGAGTGAGAACTGCGACACGGTGCTCGTGATTCTGAACGATAAGCTGCGCGAGATTTTTGGCAATCTGCCCATCCGCGCCGCCTTCGCCAAGGCCGATAACGTGCTGAGCACGGCCGCCAAGAGCATCGCCGAAATCATCACCGTGACCAGCGAGGTGAACGTGGACTTTGAAGACGTGAAAACCGTCATGAAGGACTCGGGCGCGGCCGTGATGGGCAGCAGCATCACCGACGGCGAAAACCGCGCCCAGCGCGCCGCCGAGGAAGCCCTGGCCTCACCGCTGCTCAACAACACCGACATCCACGGGGCCCAGAAAATCCTGCTCAGCATCATGTCGGGCGACCAGGCCGAGCTGGAGATGGACGAGCTGACCGAAATCACGGAGTACATCCAAAACAAAGCTGGCCAGGATGCCGAGGTTATTTTCGGCCACGGCATCGACGCAACACTGGGGCAAAGCATCCGCGTGACGGTGATTGCCACGGGCTTCGCCCGCGACGCGCACACCATCAATACGGGCTTTGTGAACAATAAAACGGAGCCCGAGCCCGATCCGCAGATTAACCTCTTCGACCAGGACCGCCAGGAAGCCCCCGCGCCCGTGGTGCCCACGTTCAGCGCGCCCGCACCGGCGCCGGTGCCCGTGCCGGCCCCCGCTCCGGTCGAGCCGCCCAAAGTAACCTTCGATCTGGAAACATCGGCCTCGAACTACGTGCCGCCGGTAGCCGCGCCGTCGTCGCCGGCCCCGGAGCTGGTAGCCGTGCAGCAGCCGGCCCCGCCGTCGGCACCCGCCGCCCCGCGCCCCACCCTCGACGCCCGCGCCGACGAGCGCCGCCGCCGCCTCCAGGACCTGAGCAACGGCCTCACCAACGACGCCATCAAGGACCAGCTGGAAACGCCCGCCTACCTGCGCCGCCACGTAAAGCTGGAGAACGTGACGCCATCAAATGAGCGCGACATTTCCCGGTTCAACTTATCAGATGATAATGAGCTGCTGGGCGACAACCGGTTTCTGCATGATAATGTAGATTAAGGTTCT
>NZ_FWWW01000062.1 GCF_900176135.1 Hymenobacter roseosalivarius DSM 11622
ATATTTTATCCACTGATTTACCGCACCACTTTCGGCGTTACAGGCAGGCTCTCATGGCCCTCGGCATCAACGGAAGCCACGGCGAAAATGAAGTTGTCTTTGCTGTGGGGCAAATTGGCGGTGGTGGTGGTCACGAAGAATTTCTGCTGCCACACGGGGCTGCTGGTTTCGCGCATGAGCACGTAGTAGCCGGCTGGCTTTTCGCCGGCGGCGGGAGTTTCCCACTTCAGCTCGGTGCGGTTAGTCAGGTTGGCGGTGAGCACGCCCACGTTCTGGGGCGCGGCAGGCGCCCAGGCCAGGCTGGCCATCGTAGCCAGGTTGACGCCCGTGTTTTTACGCAGGTACTCGTAGTCCACGAACTCAGGCTTGTCGCCGTACTCGATGCCGTTTTCGGTGCGCAGATCCTGGTGCTGGTGGTTGAAGTTCTCGTTTACCTCCGTGAAGCGCACGGCCGTGAAGCCCTGCTGGTTGAAGGGCGTGTGGTCGCCGCCGCGCAGGAAGCGGTCGGGGCGGTACTCGATAAGTACGCCGAAGTCATTTACATACTGTTCGCCGGTGGTTTTGATGTAGCGGGCGAGCTGGCGGCTGGGCGAGTCGTTTTCGCTGCTGAGCTGGCGGCGCACCTTGGCCTCGTCGGCGGTTTCGGTGGCCGGCACGCCCTCGCTGAAGATGCGCACGTGCTTGGGGTCTTTAATCTCGGGGTCGAAGCCGGTGGAGTTGCCCACGATGTCATTATTCAGCATCCCCACGATGTTCCAGCCTTCGGCTTTGGCGCGCTTGGCCATGTGCGTCGAGCCGTAAAGACCCTGCTCTTCGCCCTGTACGGCCACGAAGATAAGCGTGCAGGGAAACTGCTTGGAGGCCATTACGCGGGCCATTTCCATCACCAGGGCCACGCCGGAAGCGTCGTCGTTGGCGCCGGGCGCATCGGCGGTGGCATTCATCACATCGGTTACGCGCGAGTCGAGGTGGCCACTGACGATGATGATGCGCTTGTCGTTGGGGTCGGTGCCTTTAAGGGTCGCCATGACGTTGGCCATCACCACGGGCTTATCAATGCGCCGGCCGTCGGGCTTCACCGTGAAGGTATCCTGCTCCACTTTCATGCGGCCATTGCTGGCTTTGGCGTACTTCTTAAACTCTGATTCCACCCAGCTGCGCGCCGCCCCGATGCCGCGCTTTTTGCTCTTGGTGTCGCTCAGCGTATGGCGGGTGCCGAAGGAGACCATCTTGCGAATGTCTTCCTCCAGCGTTTTCGCCGAAATGGCTTCCACCATTTGCTTGATAGCCAGATCAGGGGTGGAGGGAGGAGCGGTTTGGGCGCGCAGCGTGGTGAAGCTGCCGAGCGCGGCAAGCAAGAGAGTAGAGCGAAGAAAGGTCATGGGGGGCATTTTGGGGTGGTTTGGACGATGGTGTTTTTGAGAAAAGGCGCTTCTGAGTGGCGTAAAATACGGGGTAAGAGGGAATAAATACTAAACGCGGCACCTTACACCAACGACACCAAAGCGCTGGCCGCGTTGCCGCCAAAGCCGGCCGCGTTCACCAGTACGCGCCGAATCGGGCGGGTAGGCGCGGTGGCCAGATAGGTGGTGAAAGGTGGGGCGGGCCAGGTTTGGTGAGTTAGAATCTGCAAGGCAAACTCCAGACTGAGAGCTGCCGATGCGCCGAGGGTGTGGCCTGCCAGCCACTTGTTGGATACGAGCTGGGGGGCATTTTCTGACTGAAAAACCGCTTCCACCGCCCGCCGCTCGGCCGCGTCGCCGGCGGGGGTGCCAGGGCTGTGCAGCACGAGGGTATCTACGGCAGCTGGGGGGCAATTTGCCTGCCGGAGCGCCTGGCGCATGGCCGTCTGAAAATGCTGGCCGTCGGGCGAGAGACCGGTTTTGCTTGGGATGGGCTCGAAGCCAAAGCCTACACTTTCCAGCTGAAACTGCGGCGACGTATCGCCCGCCGCTCGCGCCGCGGCGAGGGCCGCCCGACTGATTTTTTCTAAGGCAAAAACCGCCGCGCCCTCGCCCAGTACAAACGTGGAGGGCGCACCAGCACCGGGGCGACAGGGCCACTGCTGGGGGGCAAAAGTGGAGTAGATGCCCAAAGCCTGCATTTGGGCCAGAGTGAAATCAGTTAGCGGCGCTTCGGCACCGCCGGCCAGAAAACGGCCGGCGAGGCCGGCGCGCAGCCAGGCTACCGCGTTGCCCAGGGCCTGAAAAGCGCTGCTGCACGTGCTGGAATGGCTCAGAGCCGCGCCGCCGTGGGCACCCGCATCATAAGCCACCCAGCTGGCCACGTTGCCCAGGGTAGTAAGCGGGGAAGCAGCCGCAGCAACCACGCCATCGGCCAGGAAATCGGCGTGAAACTGCTCCAGCCGGCCCGTAGCCCCCCGCGACGAGCCGATGCTGACGCCCAGGCCACCGTCAGCATTAGGGGTCCAGCCGGCCTGAGTTGTGGCCTGGCGGGCGGCGAGCAAGGCGAGCAGCACCGTGCGGTCGAACTGGCGGTAAGTGGCGTGGGCGTGGCGCAACGCAGTTACTGCTTCTTCCGCGGCGGCGGGTAAACCAGCAACGGGCAGCGCTCGGCTTCCTACGCTACGACTGGAAAAAGCCGGCAGGGGCGAGGAAGCCGAAAAATTGCCCCCCAGGCCCAGGGCAGATATGCTGCCCCGGCCACGAATCAGAATCAGGTTGTCGTCGGACATAGTAGGGGCGCGTGGCACGCGCCCGTCGTTGTTTGGTTGTTTAGGAGGGTCGTTCAATTAAACAACCACGGGCGCCTGCAAGGCACCCCTACGGCACACTAGCTCACGCATGGCCCGCACGGTGTCGTAGAGCAAGGTTAGCTCAGCGTCGGTGGTGCAGTAGGGGGGCATGAGGTAGATGATGTTGCCCAGGGGCCGCAGAATCACGCGGCGCTGAAGGGCCAGCTGGTACAGCTCGTCGCGGAGGCTGCTGAAGTAGGACGTGGTGGCTGGCTCCTCAAACTCCACAGCCAGCACCGTACCCAGCCGGCGCACGGCGCGTACGCCGGGCTGGCCGGTTATTTCCTGCTCGAAAGCCTGATGAGCCGCCCCGATACGGGCCAGATGCGCCGCGCAGGCTAGCTCGCGCAGCAGCTCCAGACTCGCCAACCCCGCCGCGCAGGCAACAGGATTGGCCGTGTAAGAGTGGCCGTGGAAGAAAGTTTTGAGCTTGTCATCACTCAAAAACGCCTCATATACCGCCCCCGCGCAGCTCGTGACACCCAGCGCCATGGTGCCGCCGGTCAGGCCTTTAGACAGGCACACCATATCGGGCTGCTCGGTGAGGTAGTCGCAGGCGAAAAGCCGGCCGGTGCGCCCGAAGCCGGTCATCACCTCGTCGGCAATAGCCAGAATGCCGTGGCGGTGGCAGCAGGCAATCAGCTGGTCGAGGACCTCGGCTAGGTACGTAATCATGCCGGCCGTGCCCAGCAGCAGGGGCTCGAAAATGAACGCGGCCACGTCGCCCTGGGCCGCTACGGCTTCCAGCTGAGTCAGCGCTTCGGCCTCGCGGCCCGGCACGGGCACGTCGATAAAGGCCACATCGAAGAGCAGGGGCGCGAAGGGCGCGGTAAAAGCTCCCCGGCTGCTCACGGCCATGGCTCCGAAGGTGTCGCCGTGGTAGCTGTCGCGGAAAGCCACGATGGTGCGGCGCGGCCGGGCGCGGTTGTGGTGGTACTGGAGGGCCATTTTCAGGGCCACTTCCACGGCCGTCGAGCCGTTATCGGAATAGAAGATGCGCCGCTGGTTGGGGGGTAAAATCTCCAGTAATCCTTCGGCCAGCTCTACGGCGGGCGGGTGGGTGAAGCCGGCAAACAGGACGTGCTCCAGGGTCTGGAGCTGCTGGGCTACCCGTGCCGCGATGCGCGGGTGGGCGTGGCCGTGCAGATTCACCCACCAGGAGGAAATGCCGTCGAGGTAGGCGGTGCCGTCGTCGGCAAAGAGCCAGCTGCCCTCGCCCCGCACGATGGGAATAGGCAGGGGCGCGGTTTGCATTTGGGTGTAGGGGTGCCAGAGTACGGCGTGGTCGCGGGCGGCTAGGGAAGGCATGAGGGCAAAGGTAAGGGAGGAGGCCGTTCAATGGGGGCCTCACCGCCTAACGAGTGGCCTCACCCCCCGGCCCACTCTCCAAGGGGAGAGGGGGAGCCAAGCGCTCAGCCAACGCAGCACCTTCCGCTTTCGCTCCAAGTACGGTTATCATTGTGGCCATACAGTTGTCAGTCAATTGAGTAAAAAAGCCAGTGCCTAGTGGTCGCTGGCTTTTCGTTTTAAGAATACATGGAATGGGTAACGGTTACGGAGGCGGCAGCCAACGTGGCCGCGTAGGTCAAACGGCTGGCTCCCCCTCTTTTTGGGACTTCGCGCTTTAAGCGAACCGGGGCCGGGGGGTGAGGCCACTCGTTGAACAGCTACTACTTCTCAAACCACGCCCGATACACTTCCGCATAGTGGCTTACCACGGCCGCATCTATCACCGCCTCCGGCCGCAACGGGGGCAGCACCGGAACGCCGGTATGCTGAAGAATAAACTCCTCCGTGGCCGGGTTGGGTTCGCCATTGAACACCAGCCCCCGAACCGGCAACCCCCGCCGATGCAGGGCCTCCAACGTGAGTAAGGTATGATTGATGCTGCCCAGATAATGCCGCGACACCACCACCGTAGCCAGCCCTAGCTGGGCCAGCAGGTCAACCAGTAAAAACCCCGGCGCCAGCGGCACAAAAAGCCCCCCAGCGCCCTCCACGATAAGGTGATTGGCCGTAATAGGCAGTTGAAACGCCTCGGGCTGAATGCGAATGTTCTCGGCGGCGGCGGCGGCGTGGGGCGAGGCAGGCAGCCGGAGGCGGTAAGCTTCGGGGTGAAACAGGGAAACCGGATTCCGCACCAGCCGGCGCACTTCGGCCGTGTCGGTGGTGGGGGTGAGGCCGGCCTGCACGGGCTTCCAATAGTCGGCTTGCAGGGCCTCGGTGAGGATGGCGGCTACCAGGGTTTTGCCTACGTCAGTGCCAATGCCGGTGACGAAAAGTTGTTCCAAAAAAGCAGTTTGTTAGAAAGGCGCGGTGCGATTAATAATGGCCTGTAACGGGTGGTGCCGAGATGCTTAAGCTTCGGCGGGTGCGGTAGGAATTAGGGAGATTTGGGAAGGCTAACGTTTTGGGGCTTTGCGTTTGGGCTGGACCTCTGTGTTCGGTCAGCCTACAACCAGAGCCGAATGATTTACTGATGATGAAGATAATTACTAAAGCCAAATAGTGAACGTCGTGTCCGAACAAAAGCTAATAAGGGGTTTGCCGCTGATTGCTCTTCCGTCTGCCAGCCTATTGCAAAACCGATGTTAGCAGTAGCCGTTCTTCATTCAACCAGTAACAAATCTCTGAACGTGATGTCAAATTGTTTTTCTAAAAATTCTATTGTCTTGGGTTGTCCTTGCAATGATGCTTTTACTAATTGAGATGAAAATAAGCCGCTGTTGCTTTTCCATTTTGCGTCTTTGCTATCAGCTGTTTTTATCCATTCAATTTTTACCGGGTACTCTGATTTATCGTTATCGCAATTATCAAAAATGTCTGTCACTTTGATAGGATGTTGATGTAATGATTTATTGTCTACCTTAAAATCATTTACGTTAACTGCTTTTTCAATTACCCGACCTATTCCAACATAACCATGTTTTTTTAAATAGGCGGCTACAATGTCACCTTGCTCTAATGTTCTGATAGGGTCGCTATACTTTTTGTCTTGTCCAGCAGATAAGAAACCAAAAGTTCTGCAATCGTCCCAACAGCGATGTATGCCTTCTCCGACGTTTACATAATAAAGCCCGTTTTTAAAATCAAACCCTGAAAGGTCTAAATGAAATGTATGGTGGGGTCTAAACTTTTCTGCAAAGTGCCCTGATGAGATGTTTGTCAGGTTTTTGCCAAGTTTCCATATTAAAGTTTTTTCAATAAAGAAAGCTTCTCTTTCTGTGAGGTCTTTTGCAATTACTTTGATGATAGGATCAAGCCCAGCAGCTTTTATTGCTTTAATTCTTTTTGCTTTCTCTGTATCGCTACTGTCACTTAAGTGTGCAGACTTTCTGCTTCCAATCCCTTTTCCATAGTAAAACTCTTCAAAGTTTCTTGGGTCGATATATACATAAACGTAATAGTCTGTTTTAAGGTCGGTCATATGGTTACTGCTAACATCTGTATTGCCGCAACTGGCTGAAGGCATGAGTTGCGGCAATCTCCGCTTAGCCCGCAGCTATCTTTCGTAAACCCAACCAACATCGGGTGGATAGCCGCAAGTGTTAGACTGTGACAACAATATAAGGAGTTATGGGATGCAGGAAGGGAGTGCTCACATCTTTCAGCAGCCAAAGAGGATAGTCTTGCTTCTGCTGCGGCAGTATGAGCTTAGAAAGGATGGCCTGAAAATTTTATATCGCACTAACACGCCTCAATACCGCCGCTAGCCCCTCAATCTCCGCCTCCGTATTATAGCTGTGCACAATCAACCGCAGGCGCTCGGTGCCAGCGGGCACGGTGGGGGGCAAAATGGCGCGTACATCAAAGCCCTGCGCCTGTGCGGCCTGGGCTACTGCTTTCATGTGCGCCGGTCCCGCGTGTTCTGGATAAAAGACGGGATGAATAACGTGGCTGGCCTCCGGCACATGCAGGCCAGGCACTGCGTTTAGCCTTGTTTTCAGCAAATCAGAAAGGGCAAATAGCCGCTGCCGCTCCGCCTGCATGGTAGGCAACACCTGATACGCAGCGGCCAGCGTAGCAATAGCCAGCGGGGGCAACGCGGTAGTATAAATAAAGGGCCGGCTGAAATTCAGCAGATACTCGCGCAGCACCTGGGGGCCGGCAATAATTGCCCCCTGACTGCCCAGGGCTTTGCCAAAAGTGAGAATGCGGGCAAAAACCTGCTCTTCCAGCCCCAACTCCACCACCAACCCTTCCCCTCGCGGCCCATAAATACCGTTGGTATGTGCCTCATCCACCACCAGATACAAGCCGCGCTGCTGGCAAAAAGCCGCCAGCTCGCGCAGCGGTGCCTGGTCGCCATCCATGGAGTACAGAGCCTCTACGGCCACAAAAACGGCCCCCGTAGCCCGACTCAGCCGCCGCTCCAGGTCGGCCAGGTCGTTGTGCCGGAAGCCGTAGGCCGTGGCGAAGCTGCCCCGGATGCCGTCCTTGACGGAGGCGTGGCTGGCTTCGTCGTAGAATATAGTGTCGCCGCGTCGGGGCGCGGCGGCGAAAAAGCCCAGGTTGGCGGTGTAGCCGGAATTGAAAAGTAGTGTAGCCTCCGCGCGGTGGAAATGGGCTAGCTGAACTTCCAAAGCTTCGGCGGCGGCGGAGTTCCCGGTGAGCAGGCGCGAGCCGGTGCTACCGGCGGCTAGGGGGCTTTTTTCGGCTATTGCCTGCTGAGCAGCGGCATAGAGGGCGGCGTTGTGGGCCAGACCGAGGTAGTCGTTGGAGCTGAAGTCAATTTGATTTGGCCCCGCGATTGTCAGGCGGCGGCGGGTGCCTTCGGCTTCGCGTTTGGCTAGCTGCTGGGTGAGGCGGTGGAGGAGGGGATTGACGGACATGAGTGCTTGTTCTGGCGGGGCACCTCAACCCCTAACCCCTTCTCCTCGGGGAGAAGGGGACTAGCTCTAAAAAGTAGACTTTTAGCCTAGCCTAGCAGCTGGAATAACTAAATGCTAGTTCCCCTTCTCCCCGAGGGGAAGGGGTTAGGGGTTGAGGTTAACCCAACACCGTAGCGCCCTGCGGCATGTCTTTGAACGACTTGCGCGGCTTCAAGCCCAGCGTTGCGAACATCTGCTTATCCGCGTCAAAATCCGGGTTAGGCGTGGTCAACAATTTCTCCCCCGAGAAGATAGAATTGGCCCCCGCCAAAAAGCAGAGCGCCTGCTCACTCACCGGCATTTCCTGCCGACCGGCCGAGAGGCGTACCATCGTGCGGGGCATCAGGATGCGGGCCGTGGCAATCATGCGCAGCATCTCCCACACGCTCACGCGGGGCTGCTCGGCCAGGGGTGTGCCGGCCACGGGCACCAGCGCATTCACCGGCACCGACTCGGGGTGGGCGGGCAATGTGGCCAGAGTATGTAGCATGGCAATACGATCTTCGTCGGTTTCGCCGAGACCGATAATGCCCCCCGAACAGACGGAAATACCAGCCTGCCGCACGTTTTCGAGCGTGTTCAGGCGGTCGTCGTAGGTGCGAGTGGTGATGATTTCGGAATAGTGCTCGGCGCTGGTGTCGAGGTTGTGATTGTAGGCGTAGAGGCCGGCTTGCTTGAGGCGCTCGGCCTGGTATTCGTTGATCATGCCCAGGGTGCAGCACACTTCCAGGCCCATGTCGTTTACCTGCGTCACCATGCCCAGCACGCGGTCGAAGTCGCGGTTGTCGCGCACCTCGCGCCAAGCCGCGCCCATACAGAAGCGAGTGCTGCCGGAGTCTTTGGCGCGGCGGGCGGCCTCCAGCACCACTTCATCTTTCAGTAGCGCGTGTACTTCCACGCCGGTATGGTAGCGCGCGGCCTGGGGGCAGTAGGAGCAGTCTTCGGGGCAGCCGCCGGTCTTTACCGACAGCAGCGTACATACCTGCACTTCGCCGGTCGATTGATTGGCCTGGTGTACGGCGGCGGCCTGAGTCACGAGTTCCAGCACGGGCTGGTGGTAGAGGGCTTTTACTTCGTCGAGGGTCCAGTCGGTGCGGAGCATGAAGGGGGTGGTTGAGGGTTGCTGGTTGTCAGTTGAGGGCCTGAAATGCAGCCCGCCCGCCGGAGCCTGAAGCTACGCGGCGGGCCGCAAGATACGCGGGAAGCGCAGTTTCGCTACTGTTGGACCACCCGAATCATGCGGCACGGATAGCCCACAGCTATCATGCTAGCCGGAATACCAGCGATTACGAAGCTACCGGCTGCTGCCCCGGCGTCCGGCGTTGCCCTTTGGCGCACGGTTCAGGGTCTTGGCGGCGGGCTTGCGCTTGGAGCCGGCGCTGGTGGGGCGTCCTGGCTTCCTGGGGGGCTTTTCGGCGCCAAAAGGTGGCACCGCGCCCGCTGGCTTAGGCTTGCCCGGAGCGGTTTTACCGGCGGGTTTAGCGCTGCCTGGGGCAGTGCGAGTCGAGGGCTTTCCGCCAGCCCCACCCGGTTTGCGGGCAGGTTTATCCTCACCGCCTTCCTCGCTGAACCGGGCCGGGCGGCTGCTCCATGCGGTGGTAGGCAGACCCACGCGACGCTTCGGCAGCGAGGCTTCCTTGGTGCCCGAAGAGGTTTCGGTCATTTTCATAATGCCTTCCAATTCCTTTTCAGTCAGCTCGCGCCAGTCGCCCACGCCTATGCCCTTGAGCGTGATATTCATCACCCGAATACGCTCCAGCTGCACTACTTCGTAACCAAAATGCTCGCACATCTTCCTGATCTGACGGTTCATGCCCTGAATGAGCGTGATGCGGAAAATGTAGTTGGTTTCCTTCTTTACCTCGCATTTCTGGGTCATAATGCCCATGATGGGCACCCCGCCGCGCATGCCTTCAATGAAGCTGTCAGTGATGGGCTTATCCACCATCACGATGTACTCCTTCTCGTGCTTGTTGCCGGCCCGCAGGATCTTGTTGACGATGTCACCATTGCTGGTCAGCAAAATCAGGCCCTGCGAATCCTTATCCAGGCGGCCGATGGGGAAAATCCGCTCACTATGCTTGATATAGCGGATGATGTTGTCCTTGACGCTGGTTTCGGTGGTGCTGGTGATGCCGGGGGGCTTATTGAAGGCAATGTAAATGGCATCCTCGGGGGCGCGGGGCTCAATGAGGTTGCCGTTCACCACTACGCGGTCCTTGTCGGCCACTTGGTCGCCGATATTAGCCCGCTTGCCGTTCACAAACACGCTGCCCTGCTCAATGAATTTGTCGGCTTCGCGCCGGGAGCAGACGCCGCTTTCGCTGATATATTTATTGAGACGGGTAGACATGGGAGGCAAATTTGAAGGCCAGAAAAACGAACGGCCCGCCGGAGCTACCAGCGGGCCGCAAAGATACGGGGAAGTGAGGCGGCAGAGTTGTCCTGAGCTTTGTTGCTACTTATAGCGCCACTTTTTTCTCTCCCTTATCCACGCCCTTCATAAACTTAATCAGACCAGTCATATACGTCTGCTGGTCGTCATAGAGGCTCATGTGGCTTCCATTGAGGCAGATGAGGGCGGTGCCGTTCTGCACCTGGGTAGCAATGCGGCGCATGTGTTCGGGGTCCATCGTGTCATATTTGCCCCCTATGGAGAGGACGGGCACGGTGAGCTTGGGTAGGTCCGGGGTGCGGTCCCAATTCAGCAGCTTGCCCGACACACCAAACTCACTGGGGCCCTGCATAGTCACGTAGAGCGACTGGTTCATTTTGGCGAAGGAGCGGTTTACGGGCTCGGGCCACTGGTCGAGGGGCAGGCGCAGGATGTGCTCCACGTAGAAATTGGGCAGCAACAGCTCCATATAGCGCGGGTTTTGGAAGTCCTTGCGGGCCTCGATCTGCCGGATTTCTTTCAGCACTTCGGGCTTCATTTGCTTGGCCAGCACGTTGTCGGCGTATTTGCCGTATTCAGGTATGCTCATCATCATGTTGGAAATGACGAGACCTTTTAGGTTATTCTGGTATTTGAAGGCGTATTCGGCGGCCAAAATGCCCCCCCAGGAGTGGCCCAGTAGGTAGAAGTTGTCTTTGGTCAGGTTCAGTGCCTGGCGCACCTGCTCCACTTCCTCCACGTAGCGCGGCAGGCTCCACAGAGCGGTATCCTTGGGGTTGTCGGAGTTGCCGCAGCCGAGCTGGTCGTAGTAAATAAACTCGATGCCTTCGGCGGGCAGGAAGCTTTCCATGCACTCAAAATACTCGTGGGTAGCGCCGGGGCCACCATTGAGCAGCAGCACCTTCATCCTGGGGTTATTACCAACGCGTTTCGTCCAGACGTTGAACTTGCCCTTGGGCGTGGTAATCGGAATCATGCGCACGCCGCCGTCCTGCACGCCCGTTTCCTGGCTCTGGAAGTAGCTAGTAGCTGCTGCCGAAGCTGTTTCCGTTTCCTTGGCCGGCGAGGAGCAGGCAGTAGCTAATAGCACCGCAGTACAAAAGCAGAGAAACCTAATCATAGTGTTAAAATTCGTTCAAGTTAGTTTCGTGAAATATAGAATGTACAGAGAACACTAAGGAGAAATTTATCCACATTTTCCGGTTTCGCAGGCCCGGCAAAGTGACAACTGTATGTTTTAAATAATTGAAATTAAGTTGTTTATAATCAAGATTCGAATCCATAAAATGTTTGAGCCTTGTAAAGGATGATTTATTCTGCAGAGCATTGCTTTATCTTCGTTGCACTTGCACGGTTGTCATCCCGCCAACGCATCGTCTGAAAAGACGAAGCCCCGGCTGTTGGCGCAACCGGGGCTTCAGGAAGTGGGTGGATAGCACACCCAACAACCTGAGAAGTTATGGGTAAGCGTGCAAACGAGAAACCTACTGACGAGGTCGGTTGGTTTCGCATCTCCCTAGAGATGGTGAAGGCCGCACTAGGGGGAGTCATCCGAGCTATAGTAAGTCATTGGCTCGGACATCCGTAGGATGGACGGCGGTCAGGGTTTCGACCTTGGCCGCCGCTTGTTTTACGGATGCAATATAATACTTGTTAGCATGACAAGCTGTACAAACACACAAACCGCCTCCTGAAAAAGATAAGGCTGTAATGAAGTGTTTTGGGTAGAGAATAACCTTACCCTAAGGTGTGGTACACGGCCTGCACGTCGTCATCTTCCTCAAACTTCTCAATCAGATTCATTACCTCTTCCAGCTCGTCGCCTTCCAGCGTAACGGTGGTGTTGGGAATGCGCTGGAGTTGGGCGCCGACCACGTTGAGGTGGCGCTCTTCCAGGGCTTTTTGCATGTGGCCGAAGTCGGTGAAGGCGGTTTCCACCACAATCAGCTCCTTCACGGTGCCATGCTCGTCTTCCTCCTGGTCTTCGTAGATGTCTTCGGCGCCGAAGTCGATCAATTCTAGCTCCAGCTCGTCGCGGTCGAGGCCTTCGGCGGCTAGCTTGAATACGCCTTTGCGGGTGAAGGTAAAATCGGAGGAGCCGGCGGTGCCGAGGGCACCATTGCCGCGGTTGAAATACATGCGCACGTTGGCCACGGTGCGCACGGGGTTGTCGGTAGCGGTTTCTACCACGATGGCTATACCATGGGGCGCGTATCCTTCATATACAACTTCCTGGTAATCTTTCTCTTCCTTGCTGCTGGCGCGCTTGATGGCGGCTTCCACGCGGTCTTTGGGCATGTTCACGCCCTTGGCGTTCTGCATGGCCGCCCGCAGGCGGGAGTTGGTGTCGGGGTTGGGGCCGCTTTCCTTCACGGCCATCACGATTTCGCGGCCGATGCGGGTGAAATCTTTGGACATACGGTCCCAGCGCTTCATTTTGCGGCCTTTGCGAAATTCAAATGCTCTTCCCATAGTGGTTGATTGGTGCTTAGTGCGTGGTGCGTGGGCGCGAAAGGGTGGGGCGCCGAATGGGCGCAAGTTAGCGCAAAGCCTGTCGGGGGGCAAATTTGCGCCGGAGCGCTGGCTTCCGTCTGCAGCCCGTAATCGTTGTGAGTTATTGCGCGACTAACAGGGACTGCGGACGAAAGCCCGCGCCACTCTCAGCGCTACTGGCCGCCACTCAGCCACTGCATTTGCTAGTAGCCGAAAGCCGCTGGCAAACGGGTTGGAGCCAAAGTAAGTTTGACTACCACCTAACTGCCCTCACCATGCGAATGCTGTTGCTCAGCGCTAAGGCGTTACTCCCGAAAAAAATGCTCCCTAGGTTCGTTATTTCCCGTCGGCCGGCGCTGCTGCTCGTTTTTTTTCTATTGAGCCTGGTGGCTCTGGCCCAGCACCCGGCCCGGCCGCTGGCCCGTCCCCGCGTCTACGTCCGAACCAACCCCGCCAGCCCTGCTTGGGAGCTGCGCAACGGGCAATGGTTTGATGGCAAAAGATTTCAAAAACGGGTTTTCTATGTAAAAGATGGGCTGCTTCAGCGGAGCCGGCCAGCCCACGTAGACACCGTGGTAGACCTGCGTGGGCAATGGGTAATACCGCCCTTCGCCGAGGCCCACACCCACATGCTCGATGGCACCCGCGGGCTGCCAGCCATGATTGAGAAATACCTGCGCGAGGGCGTTTATTACGTGCAGGTGCTCACCAACTCGCGCCGGGGCGCGGAAGCGGCCCGACCTTTTCTCAACCAGCCCCGTAGCGTAGATGCCGTGTACGCCAACGGCGGCCTGACCAGCACCTTGGGCCATCCGTTTATGGCTTATGAGCCACGGGCAATGGGTTTTTATGACTATACCCAATGGAAAATCAAGCAAGACACCATCGCGAAAAGCCGGTTGATGGAAAACGACGCCTACTGGTTTCTGGACAGCCTGCCCGACCTCAACGCCAAATGGCCGCGCATTCTGGCCGGCCGGCCCGATTTGCTTAAAATCTATCTGCTGGACGCTAAAAATTACGAGCGCACCCGGCGCAGCGGCCAGCTCGGCGACAAAGGCCTACGGCCCGACATAGCGGCCGAAATCGTGCGGCGGGCGCACGCGGCGGGCCTGCGCGTGTTTGCCCACGTCGAGACGGCCGACGATTTTCGGCTGGGCGTGCGCCTCGGCGTTGATGGCTTTGCCCATGCGCCCAACTACGGCGGCCGCGACTGCCCCGACCCCGCCGACTGCTACCTGACCGCGGCTGATTTGCGGGCCGCCGGCCGGCGCGGCATCATGATGACGCCCACCGTCTGGATTGGTTACAACTTCACGCCCGCCGATTCCAGCCGCCTGCGTCGGCATCAAACGGCCCAGCGTGAGTTACTGCGCAACATGGTGCGCTCCAACGTCGCGCCGCTGGTGGGAGCCGACTGGTATGGCGAAACGCCGGTGGGCGAGGCCCTGGCCTGGGAAAAGCTTGGCGCCTTCGACCACGGCACCTTGCTGCGCCTCTGGACCGAAACCACGGCGCGGGCCATTTTTCCCAGTCGGCGCATCGGGCGGCTGGCTCCGGGCTATGAAGCGTCCCTGCTGGTGCTGGGCCAGAATCCGCTGCTCGACTTTCCGGCCGCCGTGCGCGATATTCGTTTGCGCGTGAAGCAAGGGGAGCGGCTGCCGGGGCCACCCGCCGACCGCGCCGCGCAGGCAGGCACTGTCGGCACGGTGCAGCAGCCGTGAGGCCATTCATGCCTAAAATTCAGTCAGGGAAATCGTAAATTCGACTCCGCTAATTCTTCGCGTCATCTATGATTAAATTGCCCTCTATGGTCTTGCCGCCAGCCCGCTTCACCCGACGGGGCGTGCTGGCTATGCTGGCTTTTTATGTAGTGTTTGCCGTGCTCTACGCGGCCACCATTACCTACTCGGTGCAGTCGTTTCAACCCGATGCGTTTCCCGGGTATCTGGGGCGCGTGCTTCTGCTCGACTATCCGCTCAAAGCCCTCTGGACGCTGCCCGTGTGGTGGCTGTTTTTTCAAACTTCGCTCGATAAGGCGGATTGGTCAATCAAGCTCCTGGCGCACGGCCTACTGGGGCCATTGTGGGTAGTCATTTGGTTTAGTAGCTATTATCAAGCGCTTAGCTGGCTGGGCATGGGCGGAATAGGCGGCAACGGCCGAGTCTGGGACGTGTACATTCCGACCCTATTCTACTGTGTGCAATTTGGGGTGCTGCATGTGGTGCGCTTCACCCAACAACTCCGCCAGCAGAGCCAGCGCGAGCAGCAATTGCAGGCCCAGGCGCACCAAAGTGAGGTGGCAGCCCTGAAAGCCCAAATCAATCCGCACTTTCTGTTCAATACCCTCAACTCTATTAGCGCCTCCGTGCCGCCCGAGCTGGAAGCCACCCGCGAATTAATTGCCCGCCTGGCCCACACGTTTAGGTTTTCGCTGGAAGCGTCGCGGCAGGAGCAGTTGCCGCTGGGCGACGAAATAAGCTTTTTGCGGGCCTATCTGGAGTTGGAACAGTCGCGGTTTGGGGCGCGGCTACAGGTGGCGTTTGAGATCGAGGAAAGCTTGCACGCCCAGTTGCTGCCGCCCATGCTCATTCAGCCTTTAGTGGAAAATGCCGTGCGCCACGGCCTGGGCCCGAGCGTGGCGGGTGGCACCGTGCTGGTGCAAGTGAGCCGCGTAAGTGCAGGGCTGCGCGTGGTGGTGGCCGACACGGGCGTAGGGGCGAAGGCGCTGCCCGAGCAGCTGATGCACAGCGCCGGCGTAGGCCTGCGCAATACCCACGCCCGCCTGCTGGCGCTAGGGTCGGAAGGGTTGAAAATCGCCAGAAACGCCCCCCAGGGCTTGCGCGTTGGCTTTGTGCTGCCGCTCCCCGCCGCACACCAGGACCCAGAACCCAGGCTGCAACAACAGGAAGCTGCCGCAGCTAGCACTACTGCAATTCCCAGTACGCTTCAGGGGGCATTTTGACGTAATGCCAAGCTCCGGCTTGGTGGTCGCGCGGCGTGCCAACGACTACAACGATTCACCAAGCGGAAGCTTGGCGCTACAGCCTTTTTATGACGACTCTTCTCATCGACGATGAAGTGCCAGCCCGCACCATCGTCCGCCAGTACCTCGCCGATTTTCCACAGATCAATATTGTTGGGGAGTGCGCCGATGGGCTGAGCGCCGTGGAGGCCATCCGTCAGCACCAGCCCGACCTGCTGTTTCTGGATATTCAAATGCCGGGCCTCACGGGCTTCGAGGTGCTGGCCCGGCTGGAGCGTATTCCGCGCGTCATCTTCTCCACTGCCTACGACCACTATGCGCTTAGCGCCTTCGAGGCCGGGGCCGTTGATTATCTGCTGAAGCCCTACGACCGCGCTCGGTTTCGGCAGGCCGTGGAGCGGGTCCTGGCCTATGCCACTGCCCCTGATGTGGCTTTGCAACGCCTGTTGCAGCGCTTGGAAGAAACAAAAAAGCCCCCCAGCGCGGCTGTGACGCCCACGTATCCGGCCCGGTTATTCGTGCCCCATGGTACCCGACTCGTCGCCGTGCCCGTGCAGGATATTCGCTGGGTAGAGGCCGCTGGCGACTACGCTACCCTGCACACCAGGGCCGGGCAGCAGTACCTGAGTAACCTGGGCATCAGTCAGCTGGCCCAGCGCCTTGATCCGCAGAAGTTTGTGCGTATTCATCGCTCGGTGCTGGTAGCCCTGGATGCGGTGCGCGAGCTGGAGCGCGACGGCTCGGGGGGCTTTTATGCCACCCTGGAAGGTGGACGCACGGTGCGCGTCAGCCGGGGCCACGCCGACGTACTACGCCCCTTGCTAGGCTAGAAGGTTGAAGGAGTTTCTTGTTGAGTAGGGCTTCTGAAGTACAGAATATGGTCAAGCTTGCGGGGCCAAAATCAGCGCCTGCCGCAGGCCGGCAACGTGAAGGGGCGCATCACCAACGGCGGCGCCCTCCACGCAAAAGCGGCCGGACTAAGTCCGGCCGCTTTTGCGTGGCTAATAGTATTTCTCTTTGTACGGGTAGTCAGGAAAGGGCTGCTCGTGAGCTACTCTTGGTGCTGGTCTATAGCCTTTCAGTGCGCGCTTGTGCTTTTTCTTTTTCTTTTTATCACGGTTGCTCAGCAATACCGCCGCCAGCGCGGCTAGCGCCAATCCGCCGCCCAGCATGGCCGCTCGCGCCGGCAAGGTATCGGGCAGGGCAGGGGGGATAAACTGTACGCCGTTTTCATCGGTGCGGGCCGGGTTTTCTACGTAGCGGCCCTTGGCCGGCACGGGGAAGTGTAGGGCCAGCTCCCGCAGCTCATCTGCTACGTGCGGGCCCTGTACGGCCGGGCCGTGGCCGCAGCCGATGGCCTGGGGCTCCAGATTGGAAAGCTTGACGACAGATGCATGCGCTGCTTCCCAATCAAACGTAAACGGCGTGCCGGCCCGACTGATTTTTGGGATACCCAGCAGCACCGATGGGATGGAGTCGTGGTGAACGGTAGCAAAGGCATCGGCTCCGAGCAGCGTTTTATCCTCAGCCCGGAAGAAAGCCACTTGGCCGGGCGCGTGCCCCGGCACATGTAGGCATTGCCAGCCAGGCATATAGGGCGCCTCCTCGTCTTCAGACAAAGCCTGCACACCGGTCAGGTTAAACGTTTGGGGCGGGAAAAACCGGCTGGCAAAGGCCAAAGAGCCGCCTACCGTCGGGTCGGCGGGCGGATACACAGCTTTACCGGTCAGAAAAGGCATTTCTAGGGAATGCGCCAGAATGGGTACGTGCCAATGGTCGGCCAACTCCTGGGCTGAGCCGGCATGATCCAAGTGGCCGTGGGTCAGGAAGATGGCTTGGGGATGTGTGCCGGCATAAAACAGCTTATCGGCTGCCGCGATAATGGCTTTGGCCGAGCCGGGTAAGCCGGTATCCACCAGCACCCACTCGCCGGGGGCACCAGCCTCCACAAAATATACATTGACAAAGCGTTGAATGAGAAGCTGGTTGACGCCAGCAGCTACTTGTTTCATCGGTTCCGGGTTTAGTGAACTATCTATCCTGAAGCGTACGCAGATGCGGGCCGCATGGTCAACGACGGGGGGCTTTTTTGTGCCAACGCTCTGCTTATTCTGCTGGCTGTCAATAACCTTCCGCCATTTGTCACAGTACTAGCACCTGGGGCCTGTTGAGTTTACACGGCCCGAACGCACCCCCGTAGCTGACAGGCCGCTACCCGACTCTTTCCACCAAGCAATCCTCCTTATTGTGACAGCATCAACGACAGATAATACAAGCGACCCGCGTGCTCAGAAGGCAGCTATAGTGCTGGCCGGAGCCACCGGCGACCTTGGGGGACGGATTGTAAAGCACCTGCGACAGCGGGGGGCAATTGTGCGGGCGCTGGTGCGCGCGGGCAGCGCGGCCCCCGCCGTAGCATCCCTGCGCGAGCAGGGGGCAACGATTATCGAAGTTGATTTCAACGACGAAGCCCAACTGACGAAAGCGTGCTCCGGGGCAACGTGTGTGGTATCGGCGGTGTCGGGGCTGCGGGAGGTCATTGTAGAAATGCAGACGCGCCTGCTGCAAGCGGCCGTAGCCGCGGGCGTTCCCCGCTTCATCCCCTCCGATTATTGTATTGATTACACCAAGCTCCCCGTCGGCTCCAACCGCAACCTCGACCTGCGCCGGGAGTTTTCCGAGCGACTCGACAAAGCGCCTATCCGGGCTACTTCCATTCTCAACGGTATGTTCTCCGATTTGCTGACGGGACAGGCGCCGGTTATCCTGTTTAAGTTTAAGCGGGTCGTGTACTGGGGCAACGCAGATCAAGCATTGGACTTTACCACCACTGAGGACACCGCCGCCTTCACGGCCGCCGCTGCTCTCGATGCTACCACGCCCCGGTTTCTGCGCGTGGCCGGCGAGGTAGCAACTATCCGGGGCTTGCAGGTGGTGGCCAGCGCCGTCACGGGCGAGCAGTTTCGCTTATTCCGGGTTGGCGGCTTAGGCGCTTTTGGAACCCTGATTAAAGTAACCCGCGCCCTCATGCCCACGAGCGACGACGTATTTCCGCCCTGGCAGGGCATGCAGTATCTGCACAATATGTTCAGCGGCCTCCCCAAGCTAGAGCCTCTGGATAACGCCCGCTACCCCGATATCCGCTGGACTCCGGTGCGGGAGGTGCTGGCAAACCGGGAGCAGGTGCCCGAGTAAGCGGCCGATAATTCTTAGGCTGGGATCAGTCAAAAAGGCTTCCCGAACTCCGAAAACTACGTAAGCAGTACGGATCAGGTACCATAGTCATCACCCATCCGGAGCATGAGCAACCAAGCACAATCGGGACGCCTTTATTCAACCAGAAATACCACGGCCCGCCCCCCCAGGAAAGGGTTGCTTTACCTACTGTTGACCGCGGTATGTTTGCTGGTCGCCAGCTCGGCGTACTGGCTATCGAAGAAAAGCAGCGCCGAGCGCAGGCGGGAAGCACCCGTAGCCAGCACCAGGTTTCCTGCCTCTGCTACCCCCAACTCGGACGTGCCAGCGAGTGTTTCTGCTGGCCCGGATTCTGCAACCCCGGAGAATGAAATACAGGAGCCATCTGTACAAGCCAGCACTAGTGCTAAGCCGCTGGTGGGGGCCTATAAAGTGCTGCCCGCCAGAGCCTATTTTCATTCTGAACCCGCTACAAATAGCTCCACCGGCAAGTATGTACTGCGGGGCGATGTGGTGTATGCAGAAGGGGAGAGCGGTAATTTTATCAAAACGCGCTTTTTCAACTCCGACGGCGACCCGGTGGCGGGCTGGCTGAAAAAAACGGAGGTGCAACTCAGCAAATTGAGCGCGCCGTCTACACCTCTCCGCGCCACGGTGGCCAGCCCACGTCGAGCAGACGCGGCACCAGCGGCAGCACCCGCCCAACCTAAAAAGCCAGCTGTAACTGAATCGGCACCAAAAAGTGCTGCTGGTGTGGTTCGGCCGCCCGCTACTACTGGCATCGTGCGGGTAGACACCACCTACTTTTATGATTCGCCCGACCTGACTCAGCGCCGCCGCGCCTTTTGCGTTCGGGGTGATAAGATGACGCTGACTGACTCCTCCGACAAAGCCGTATTTGTCACGTTCGTAAACTGGGAAAAGGTGCGCACGTCGGGTTGGATCCGGAAAGAAGATTTGACTATCCGGTAGTTTAAGCAAGACTAGTAACAGTCATGCAGAGGCCGAACTGAAGCAGTTCGCGTGCAGATGTTGCAACCCTAATTGTTCTGCTTGATCTCGCGTCTGCCTGTTGAAGCGTTTCTACTGCTTGCTCTGTCATCCTGAGGCACGAAGGACCTGCTCCCCGGAGAATGAGTCATGCACCTGGCAGCAAGTTCTTCGTGCCTCAGGATGACAAAGACTTTGGTTAACGCTTTAAAATCTACCTGGAATAGACTGTAAGCGAGCTGCTTCGGCTTTGCAAGGCCGCCTGATTAACTGTTTGTTTATTAAAAACAGACGCTATAAAACTCGCCCTTATGGCCTTAGAACCTCTTTTTCCCGCCGACGCTTTTCGCCGCTCCGACGAAACCCCGGACGCGCAATTCTACCAGCAGCCGCGCTTCGTGACTCACATTGACGAAGGCGCAATTGCGGCCGTTACGCAGCTGTACCGCGAGTATTTTCCTGCCAACGGCACACTGCTGGATTTGATGAGTAGTTGGGTGAGTCATTTGCCCCCCGAGGTGGCGTATCAGCGCGTGGTGGGCCTGGGCATGAATGAGCAGGAACTGCGCGCTAATCCCCGCTTGGCGAGCTACGTGGTGCAGGATCTAAATCAGGAGCCGAAGCTTCCCTTTGACGAGAATGAGTTTGATGGTGCCGCCATCTGCGTATCCGTAGACTACCTGACGCGGCCCGTGGAAGTGCTGCGCGATCTGGCCCGTGTGCTCCGGCCGGAGGCACCCGTGGTGATTACGTTTTCCAACCGCTGCTTTCCGACCAAAGCCGTAGCCGCCTGGCACACCCTCGACGACCGCGGCCACTTGGCCCTCGTGCAGCAATATCTGCTGGCCGCCGGCCACTGGCACCACATTGAATTACTCGACCGCAGCCCGCAGCCACGCCGCAGCGACCCGTTGTACGCCGTGATAGGAAAGGTGAAATAGTGAGTGGGGAAATGGTGAGTTTGATGTTCTCAAGGCGCATCTTGCGTTCATGGTGCAGCCCGATTAGCAAACTCACCATTTCCCCACTCACTATTTCACATGCCGTCTGCTTCTACCGTTTTTCTCGTTCGGCCCGTCCGGTTTGCTTTTAACACCGAAACGGCGGCGTCTAATCATTTTCAGCAGACCATAGCCGGGCTGGAGCAGGAGGCAATTCAAGAGAAAGCATTGGCTGAGTTCGATGCGGCTGTGGCCAGGCTGCGCGCGCACGGCGTGCAGGTACTAGTGTTCGACGATACGCCCGCGCCACCCAAGCCCGACGCCGTGTTTCCAAACAACTGGCTCACCCTGCACCCCGACGGCCGCGTGGTGCTCTACCCGATGCACGCGCCCAACCGCCGCCCCGAGCGGCGGCCCGATATCCTGGAAGCGTTGCGTAGCCAGTTCACCATTCGGGAGGTGGTCGATTTATCGCATCATGAGCAGGAAGACCGGTTTCTGGAAGGTACGGGCAGCCTAATTTTCGACCACCAGCACCGCGTGGCGTACGCCGGCCTTTCGCCCCGCACCGATGAGGCTTTGTTTCAGCAAGTAACGAGCCTGTTGGGCTACCGCCCGGTCGCTTTCCACGCCACCGACGCGCAGGGCCACGCCATCTACCACACCAACGTGATGCTATGCGTGGGGGGCAAATTTGCAGTGGTCTGTCTGGAAAGCATCACCGACCCAGCCGAGCAAGCAGCCGTATCCGATGCGCTGGCATCCACGGGCCACGAAATCGTGGCTATTTCGCTGGCGCAGGTGGCCCATTTTGCCGGCAACCTGCTCACGCTGCAACCCGCGGCGGGCGGTCAGGAATTGCTCGCTATGTCGCAAAGCGCCCACGATGCGCTGACCGCCGACCAGCGCCAAACGCTCAGCCGCTACTGTACACTGGTTCCGCTGCCTATTCCCACCATCGAAACCATTGGCGGAGGCAGCGCCCGCTGTATGTTGGCGGAAGTATTTCTGCCCGGCGCGTAGGGGGCTTTTTGCGGTTCCATAAATCAACATTCAGCGTCTGATTAAGCAGTATATGACCATAAGAATAGCCGCCGTTCTGAGTATTGCGCTGCTGGCAAATAGCTGCGCTGATAGTAGCCAGAAAGTAAGCCACCCGACTCCAGTGCCGCAGCACGTAACCGAAACGGCGAAAGGCGAGGTGAAAAGCTACCAGCTGGCGCTATTCGACGAAGCCCGGAACCGGCCGGTTCCCATTGCCGTGTATGTGCCCGGTTCGGGTGCGAAGCTGAGCCCGGAAAAGCGAACAAAGCTCAAGCTGGCAATCCTGAATCATGGCTACGGCAGCCCTCACACGGGTTACTCTTTTATCGCCTACAATCTGGTGGCGCAAGGCTACTTCGTGGCTAGTATTCAGCACGACTTGCCCAAGGAAGCGCCCATGCCTACCACCGGCAATCCGCAGCAGGTTCGGCGGCCGTACTGGGAGCGGGGCGCGCAAAACATGCTGTTTGTGCTGCAAACCCTCAAAAAATCAAACCCAGAGCTGGACTTTAAAAACCTGCTGCTGGTAGGCCATTCCAATGGCGGCGACATGGCTATGCTGTTTGCCCTCAAGTACCCGAAGCTGGCGCGAAATATTATTTCGCTGGATAACCGCCGGATGCCCTTGCCCCGCACTCGGCGCCCGCACATTTTAACCATCCGCTCCAGCGACCAGGTAGCCGACGATGGCGTGCTGCCGACGGCCACCGAGCAGCAAAAATTCGATATTCAGATTGTCAAAATGGAAAACATGACCCATAATGACATCTGGGATGGCGCCACCGAGGAAAAAAAGCAGGAGATAAATCAGACGATTAATATCTTCCTGAAAACGAAGTAGTCAGCTTGCCTAGCCCGCCATATATATGCAACAGGTTTCTACAGAATTTTCGGTGCCTGTGGCCACTCGCGCTACCGTATCGCGGGTGCAGGCAATTGATGTGGTGCGGGGCTTGGTGATGGTTATCATGGCCCTTGACCATGTACGCGACCTTTGGAGCCCCACCACCTTTCGCCCAGAAGATCTGGCGCAGACGTCGGTCTTGCTGTTTTTTACGCGCTGGATAACCCATTTCTGCGCACCTACTTTTGTGTTTCTGTCGGGTACGAGCATTTATCTGTATCAGCAAAAACAGCCCAATAAGGGGCAGGTTAGCTGGTTCCTGCTCACGCGCGGCCTGTGGCTGGTAGCGCTAGAATTGCTGGTCATCAGCTTTATGCTGTTCTGGGGCTACTCCATGATCTTGCTGCAAGTAATATGGGTGATAGGCTGGGCGATGGTACTACTGGCCGGCCTGATCTGGCTGCCCCGCTGGCTACTAGCATTGCTGGCATTCGTCATCATTGCCGGGCACAATTTGCTGTTCAATATTCAGCCCGTTACCGCCGACAATGTAGCCTTGGCGCTGCTGCACAATGGCCCTTTCCTCTTCGATCCTGCACACCTGCCGCCTTTCTTAGTAGCGTATTCTATCGGGCCGTGGCTGGGCGTAATGCTCGCCGGCTATTTAATTGGGCCGTGGTTTAAGCTGCCGCTGCCGCAGCGTACGCGGCTACTGCACCTTGCCGGAATAGCCTTGCTTGTGCTGTTCGTAGCCTTGCGCGCCACCAACTGGTACGGCGACCCCTTACCTTGGAGCCCCCAGAATCGTGGCCTGGTTTACAGCGTGTTATCGTTCGTTAATGTCACGAAGTACCCGCCTTCGCTGCTGTTTCTGTGCCTCACGCTGGGGGTTGCTTTGCTTTTGCTCGCCAGCGTCGAAACGACCACGAACCGACTAAGTCAGTGGTTGCGCACCTTTGGGCAGGTACCGTTTTTCTATTACATCCTGCACCTGTTCCTCATCAGCTTCGGGGCGCTGATCTGGACGACTGTCGCCTTCAACAAGACCATCAACCTGTCGTTCAATCCGCCTACAGCGTGGCCTGCTGCCTATCAACCCAGCTTGTTGCGAGCGTACGTCGTGTGGGCAATAGTAGTATTGCTACTGTATCTGCCGTGCTGGTGGTATAAGAATTTTAAACAGCGACATTCGTACTGGTGGCTGTCGTATGTGTAGCGGTTGGCACTTCAGCGGGAGAATTAGCCAGCCGCCACTCGTCTTCGAGCAAGGCCATTTCTATTAATGACCAATAGCCATCCTTGTAGCGCACCACGTCGCGCATAATGCCTTCAGTCTTGAGGCCGGCTTTCTGGTAGCAGCCAATAGCGGCCTCATTGAAATCGTACACGCCCAGGCTGATGCGATGCAGACCCAACTCTTCGAAACCAACGCGCAATACGGCCTTTATCATGCCCTGGCAGTAGCCGCGGCCGCGGGCGGCGGTATTGCCAATCAGGACGCGCGTGATGCGGGCCGCTTTATTGGTTTCGCTGAAGCTGCCCAGGGAAATATGCCCCACGGTTTCGCCGGTTTCAGTGTCAATGGCCTTGTAAATAAACGCATCCGGCTCAGTCGGGTCATTCGCGCCTTCGAGGTACCAGGTGAGGCTCGCTTCCGTGAGGGGAAACGAAAACAGCGAACCGCTCCACTCTTTTAGAAGCTGCTCATTATCAATCCACTGAATAAGTTGTTTGAAATCGGCGGGGGTGAAATATTCAAGTCGAATCATGAAGAAAGCTCCGAATAGGATGGGGCACAGAGGTGCTTTTCGGGTGCTGCCAGCTGCTGCGCGCAGGTAGAGCCCACCAAAACAAAAAGCAATTTACGGTTCTGCTTGCTTAGCTTCCTAATCAGAACAAAATAGGGTCGATAACGGCGTGCACAGTAGCACTTAAACTAAGCTACAAGAGATACCAAAAGCCGCGCGCTTTCGTTCGTCTTGGCCACAAAAAAGCCCCTCAGAGCTCGTATGGGGGGCTTTTTTGTGGCTGAATAGCTTATTAGCTTCCTAAGGGCGCATTCACGCTCAGCTCCAGCACCGCGCTGGTATGGTTGCGGGTTTGCTCCACCAGCTCCGGGTTATCGGCCAACGACTGCCCGAACGTGGGAATCATCTCCCGAAACCGGGTCTGCCACTCCGGGGAGGCGGCCTGCGCGGGGAAGCATTTTTGAATGAGGCTTATCATGATGCTGACGGCTGTAGAGGCGCCGGGCGAGGCACCCAATAAAGCGGCAATGGAGCCATCGGCGGCGCTTACCATTTCGGTTCCGAACTCCAGTACGCCCCCTTGCTTTTCATCTTTTTTAATAACCTGCACGCGCTGGCCGGCTACCTCCAGCTTCCAGTCTTCGGCGCGAGCGGTGGGTAAATACTCGCGCAGGGCGGCCAGGCGGTCTTGGGGCGACTGCCGCACCTGGTTGATCAGGTAGCGGGTGAGGGGCAGGTTTTTGGCCCCCGCGATGAGCATAGGCTTAAGGTTGGTAGCCTTAATGGAGCCTGGCAAATCGAGGAAGGAGCCAAACTTCAGAAACTTGGTGCTGAAGCCTGCATAGGGGCCAAACAGCAGTTCGCGCTGCCCGTTTATCACGCGCGTATCCAAGTGGGGCACCGACATAGGCGGCGAGCCCACGCTGGCTTTGCCGTATACTTTGGCCTGGTGGCGCTCAATTACGACCGGGTTCACGCACTTCAGCCACTGCCCGCTTACCGGGAAGCCCCCAAACCCTTCACTCTCCGGGATTCCTGAGGCCAGAAGCAGTGGCAAAGTACCACCGCCCGCCCCGATAAACACGAACCTGGCGCGCAGCTTGCTTTTTTGGCCGGTGGTGCGGTTGTGGGCCCGAACGCGCCAGGTACCGTCGTCCTTGCGCCGGATTTTATCGACTTCGTAGCCGAAGTGAAACGTGACGCCGGGCTTTTCCTGCAACAGATAGAACATGCCGCGGGTGAGGGAGCCAAAGTTCACGTCGGTGCCCAGGTCCATGCGGGTGGCGGCTACTTTGGCGGCCGGGTCGCGGCCTGCCATCACCAAGGGCATCCACTCGCGCAGCTGCTCCGGGTCCTCGGAGTATTCTATGCCCTGAAACAGCGGCGACTGCACCAGGGCCGCGTGGCGCTTGCGCAGAAAGTCCACGTTTTCGGCGCCCCACACGAAGCTCATGTGCGGAATATGGTTGATAAACCGCTGAATGCCTTCGACGTGATATTGCTCGGCTAAAAAGGCCCAGAATTGCTTCGAGACCTCAAAGGACTCCGCGATACCGATGGCCTTGCTGATGTCGATGGAGCCATCGGGGCGCTGAGGCGTGTAGTTCAGCTCGCAGAAGGCCGAGTGTCCGGTGCCGGCGTTGTTCCAGGCGTCGGAGCTCTCAGCGGCGGCCACGTCGAGGCGCTCAATTACGGTTATCGTGAGGTTGGGGTCCAGCTCCTTGAGCAGGATGCCCAGGGTAGCACTCATAATGCCGGCTCCGATCAGGACAACGTCGGTAGTGAGGTCGGCGGAAGTGGTGTCTGTATTCATCGGGATAAATGGATAGTCTTCACAGCGTACGAGGGAAGGAAAGTGGCTGCCATTTTTGAACGCTAGTTGTCTGTCATCCTGAGCTTGCGAAGGGCCTTCTCACGCTTGAACAAATTGTTGTGACGGGAAAAGGCCCTTCGCAAGCCCAGGATGACAGTATAACCAACGACCGCAACGATTGAGACGCGAATACGCGTCTCTCCCTTGTTCTGTTAAACAAACCTTTACATGGTTTCGTCCGAAACACCCGAGGCGGCGGACAGCCGCCGCTCGTCGGTGTCCACTACGGAGCGGGTTTTGGGCAAGGAGCCCGGATAGTTCTGCTGAATAAAAGCTACCATCTTTTCCCGCACGTAGCACCTCAGATCGAAGACCCGGCCGGCGTCGCCGGCGCTGACTAGGGCCCGCAGCTCCATGGTGCGCTCTTTGGAATCGGTGACTTGCAGTACGCACACGCGCTTATCCCAAAGTGGGTGGTTCTCCACGATGTTCTTTAGCTCTGCTCGCACCGCCTCGACGGGAATACTGTAATCGGTGTAGATGAACACGGTGCCGGTAAGTTGGGACGTGGTGCGGGTCCAGTTCTGGAAAGGCTTCTCGATGAAATAATTCAGCGGCAATACCAGCCGCCGCTCGTCCCAGATGCGCATCACCACATACGTAAACGTGATTTCCTCCACCTTGCCCCACTCACCTTCCACTACCAGCACGTCGTCGAGGCGGATGGGCTGGGTGAAGGCTAACTGAAAGCCCGCCAGCAGGTTGCTGATGGAGCGCTGGGCGGCAAAGCCCACGATAACGCTGGCAATACCGGCCGAGGTCAGCAGGCCCGTCCCAATTTTGCGCACCGTGGCAAAGCTCATCAGCACCAGCGCCACCGCCACAAACACGATCAGCGACACCACCAGCTTGCGCACAAACTGGAGCTGGGTAAACAGCTTGCGCACTCGAAAATTATTTTCCTCATTGAGGTGATAGTGCTGGAGCACCAGATCCTCCACTACGTTCACCGTCTTAACCAGGCCCCAGGCGAAGGTGGTGATCAGGCCGGTTTCCACTACCCGGCGTAGCACCTCAAAGGGGCGGGCGGTAAGGGGTACCAGGGGCAGCATAAACGAGAGCACCAGCACCGGAAAAAAGAAGGCGCTGGGTCGACTCAGGTGCTTGACAATGGATTGGATAAGCAGCGGAGAACCGGGCCGCTTAGCGTATCTGCGCAGGGTGCCAAAGAAGATATATTTAAGGACAAGCCCGCCCGCGAGGCCACCTGCCAGTATGCCCAGCGTGGTCAGAATCTCGCGCCATTGAAAAGATATTTCCCAGGACATGTCTTTCATAATCAGTAGGGTCACCCCAGCCTATCTTATCTGAACCGCAACCTAGCCCTGCTGGAAAGCAAAGGCTTGAATAGCTTCCCACGGCCCGCCCCGGTAGGCCCACAGCTGCAGACCGGTGCCGGTAGCTTCGAAAGGCACAAAATCAGCCTTGAGCTGCTCATAAAGAGCGCGGGCCTGCGCCGGGTCCACTTTGTTTTGCACCGTTACGTGGGGCCGCAGCTTCTGCTGGTCCTGGGGCGTCAGAGCGGGTTGCCACTGCGTTTGCAGCTCCCGGTGCAGGGCTTGCAACGCTTCGTTTTCGAGGGCATACGCTACGCCGCGCCCCAAAAATCGTATGCCCGTAACCTGCAGCTTGATTGGGGGTTGCTTCTGGCAGCGGTCCGCCAGCTGCGCCACTAGGTCGGAGCGCCGGGCGCCGGGCAGGTGGTGAAAAAGCGTGACGTGGGCCGCCAGAAAATTGCGCTCGGGCGGAAAGTGCTGTTGGCGCAGCCCATTGAAAAAAGCAAACGAATTGGCATCGAGGGCAAGGGTCAGAATCAGGGGAGCGTCGGCGGAGGTCATGCGGGGAGCGGCTGGGGGGCATTTTGAGGTGAGAGCAGCTCGGTGCTGCTGATAATTTTGCCCCCCCGGCTTTGCAGGTCGGCCTTGGCCCGCTCAAAACCTTCCAGATTGATGGGGCGGGTAGCGTCTTCAATTAAAAAGGTGGCAAAGCTTTCCGCCAGTGCGTCTTTGGCCGTGAAGTGTACACAGTAATCAGCCGCTAAACCGGCTACATATACCGAGGTGATGCCCCGCCCAAAGAGGTACGCAGCTAAGCCGGTGGCTTTGCGGTGGCCGTTGTCGTAAAATCCGCTATAGCTGTCAATTTCCGGGTCGGTGCCTTTGCGGAAAATGGCTTCAATCCGGTTTGTGTTCAGCTCTGAGTGCAGCTCGGCACCCGGCGTGCCTTGCACGCAGTGCGCGGGCCACAGCACCTGGGGCAAGCCGTGCAACTTGGTTTCTTCAAAGGGCTGACGGCCAACATGATTGACGGCAAAGCTTTTATGAGTTACCGGATGCCAGTCTTGGGTGGCCACTACCAAGTCGAAGTGGGGCTGGAGCTGGTTTAATAAGGAAATAACCTGGTCACCTTCGGGTACGGCCAGCGCGCCGCCGGGCACGAAATCATTCTGAACGTCAATGAGCAATAAGGCTTTCATGCACTATTTTTACCTTAGAAGTGAGAAGTAAGCGCCTATCCAAACCATTTGTCATGCAGAACATTCCGCGCGTTAAGCCGGCGATGAAGCATCCCGCATGCTGACGTAGGGCTGCTACTGCTCCCAAACACGCGAGATGCTGCGCGCTGCGCAGCATGAGGTTCTGATTTTTGTTCCTACGATAAAACTGACCAAACAACAGTAAAATGATGGAGACGCCCGCAAACTATACCGAGCTGAACCGTCAGCTGTGGAACGCCAAAACCGCTTATCATGTCCAGTCCAGGTTTTATGACGTGGAGGGGTTTGTGGGGGGTAAATCTTCGCTGAATGACGTTGAGCTGGGGTTGTTGGGTGATGTGCAGGGTAAATCAATTTTGCATCTGCAATGTCATTTCGGGCAGGATTCGCTGTCGCTGAGCCGCCTGGGTGCCCACGTAACCGGCGTCGATTTGGCCGACCAAGCCATTGCCAAAGCCCGCGAGTTGGCGGCGCAGCTGGCGTTGCCAGCTGCGTTTGTGTGCAGCGACGTGTACGAGCTACCCCAGAATCTGCGCCAACAGTTTGATATCGTGTTTACCTCGTACGGCGTGTTGGGTTGGTTGCCGGATTTGGAGCGCTGGGCGGGCGTGGTACGTTCTTTTCTAAAGCCGGGGGGCAAATTGGTGCTGGTTGAATTTCATCCGGTGATCTGGATGTTCGACAACGATTTTACCCGCGTGCAGTACGCGTATTTCAACAAAGAAACCATTACCGAAGTCGAAACCGGAACCTATGCCGACCGCGACGCCCCGCTGGCGCATACGTCCGTATCGTGGAATCATGACTTGGGCGAAGTGCTGGGTAGCCTATTGCACAACGGACTCAACATAAAGCACTTCGCCGAGTATGATTACTCGCCTTATAACTGCTTTGCGCACATGAAGCAAGTGGGCGAGCGTAAGTATCGAATTGAGCATTTGGCTGATAAGCTGCCGATGATGTACTCTGTAGTAGCCGCCAAAGCAGAAGAAAGCCAGCGTTAAAACTTGCTCAGCTCGGTTATTACCTATCAGTAAGAAGCATAAGCTGCGGAGTATCGTGACCATCAGGGGTAAGATAAAAAATAAACGACCGAGACCAAAAGATAATGTTGTAAGTGACTGATAAACAGGTTGAAAAAGGTGCTTCAGGCTACCGCTTAATTAAGCCTTGAAGGACCTAAAACGGACCAGCAAACGTTGTCAAGAGCAAGCCAAAACCAGCTCCTGATGTTCGAAAATGCCCCCCAGCTCACCTTGTTTGATTCATTGCCTGTACTCACCGAAACACCCACTTCGCAGCCCGTATTGCTTACGCGCCCGGCGCGGGTGTGGCTGCCGAAGCGGGTGCTGTTTACCCCCGATGCGCTTGACGAGGAGTTTGGCCAGCAGATGTACGAGCGCATCAGCGCCGCCGGCCTGCCTATCGAAGTACTGAAAAGCAACCGCATTACCGGCCTGCGCGGTGCCGACGAGCGCGAAACATACCGCAATGCCAAGAACACTTTGGCCGTGGTAAAAGCCCCCCCGAGTGCTTTCCGCCTCCAGCCCATCCCGCCTTCGGCTGATTGGCAGATGAACCTGGCCGAAGGCTGTCCGGCCCACTGCCAGTATTGCTACCTGGCCGGCAGCCTGCAGGGTCCGCCGGTGGTGCGGGCGTACGCCAATCTGCCCCAGATGCTGCAAAACACGGCTCAGTACGAGCAAGCCGGCAAGCTGACAACCTTCGAGGTGAGCTGCTACACCGATGTGCTCGGTATTGAGCACCTGACCGGCAGCCTGGCCGAATGCATCCGCTATTTCGGTACCCGCGAGGGCGCCCAGCTTCGGTTTGTGACCAAATATGATCAGGTAGGATCGTTGCTCAATTTGCCCCACAACGGGCAGGTACGCGCCCGCCTGAGTTTGAATGCAGAGCCCGTAACGCGCCGTCTAGAGGGCGGTACTGCTTCACTGGAAGCGCGCTTGCAGGCTATGCGCCAATTGGCGTTGCCGCGCGAGCAGGGAGGGGGCAGCTACCGCGTAGGGGCCGTAGTGGCGCCCATTATGCCCATTCCCGACTGGCGCGATCATTACCGCCATCTCCTCGACCGCCTAGCCGCTATGCTTGACTTTGAGTGCGACTTAACGGCAGAGTTTATCAGCCACCGCTTTACGCCCGGCTCCAAGGATGTGCTCCAGCAGTGGTATCCCAATATGTCGCTGGACCTAGACGAAAGTACGCGCGCCCAGAAGCGCAATAAGTTTGGGGGCGTGAAGTACGTGTACCAGCCCGAAGATATGCGCACGCTCAAGCAGTTCTTCTTTGAAGAGTGGCGGCAACGCTTCCCGCAAGCGCCGGTGCTTTATTGGACCTGACTCCAACAAAAAAGCCCCCTAAAGTATCTGGGGGCTTTTTTGTTGGAGCCAAGCTAAGGCTGAATCACCAGCTTTTGGGTTTCCGTTCGTCCATTAGTTGAAACCCTTACGTGGTAAACGCCCGGAGTCCATGCTTGGGTAGTTACGCGCACCGTGCGCTGTCCTTCCAGGCGTTGGGTCCAGACCTGCTGGCCCAGACTATTATGTACTTGCAGTGTGCTGCCGGGCGCGGCCAATTGCGGCAGCTCGACGGCAAAGTAGGTCTGGGCCGGATTTGGGTAAACGCTGACGACTTGCTGCGCTGGTTGAAAATCGACTGACTTGATGGGCGAAAAAGCAATGCTGCCGTCGAAGTCCAGAATGGCCAGCCGGTAGTAGTTCGGGCCTGTCTGCGGGGCTTCATCCACGAAGGAGTAGGTACGGCCCTGGGGGGCATTTGCCCTCACCGAGCCGATAGCTGCCCAGGTCTGGCCGTTATCGATGCTGCGTTCCACGCGGAAATTGTCCGTGCCGATTTCGGTGGCTGTGGCCCAGTGCAACGATACGCTGGCCCGTTCGGCGCGGGCTTCGAAGCGGGTTAGCGTGACGGGCAGGGGCCGGGCGGGGAGTACCGTAGTGGCATCGCCGCGAAAAAGGCCAGTGCCGCTATTCAAAGTTACATTCAGATAATTACCAGTGGTGGCGTCAATCTGGTAGATCTGGCCAGCGTCCGGTCCACCATCAGTATTGACGGCGTACAGAGTATTGTCAAGGCCCCCAAACATAGCGCCCAGCTCGGCGCGTACGGGCAGGGGTACACTGGGCGTAATGACGCGCGCGACCGGGCTGGTAGTCACGTTGCTGACGGTTAGAAGCTGGCCTTCCACCCCCAGATAGCTTTTTAACGTTGGCGAGCCATTCTCCCGCAAAAACACCCAGTCACGCGGCCCGCCCGAAAGATCGGGGTTAGTAAGGTTAGCATTGATGGCCGCGAGATAGTTATTAATGATGGCGGCCGTGGCAGGGTCGCTGATATCAGCCCGGCGCCAAATGGGAGTCGTAGGATCGGCCGAGTTCAACCGCAGCTCACCTACGTACAGGCGCGGATTGCTTACCCGTATCCGAAACGAGGGTGGGAAAATAGTGATTACCGGCGAGGCAGTCACCACTAAGCCCGCCAGAAAATAGTTGCCATTATCGCCTCCGGTTCCGAGGAAGTTGAGGGTCGTGCTGATGTCAGTAAAGCCGGAAGTAGGCGGCGACTCAATACTTCCAGCATTAACGGTGAGCCCGCTCTCTAAATCAATCTGGTACAGGTTGGGCGCTGACAAGGGCGTTGCCAGCCTGGCGTTGAGGGCGAAGAGCTTAGTTGGGTCGGTGGAGTTGAAGCCCAGAGCGTCGAAAATGGTTTCGCTGCCATCAGTAGCCGCCACTGGCCCTATACGCTGAAATGTGCCGTCAGGCAGTATCCGTTGCAGCTGGCTGGGGTTGTTCTGAGCAGCCGGACCGCTGGAGGTAACAGCGAAGCTGCTGGCAGGTACTTGGGCTAGTACGGGGGACATTGTCGCCAGCCAGCCTAGTATGAGTAAGAGGTTTTTCATATCGAGAAGAAAAGCAGGTATGAAAGGAAGTCGTAACAATAGTTTGGCAGCGGAATTGGAAGGACAAGTAGCTGATAATGAGCTGAGTTTTTATCCGTGAATCAGTTAAGCAAAACTTAAATCATTATGGACGTACGAAATTTTTTCTATGCTGGTCATTCCTTCTACTTTTGATTTGTGCTATTTGTTCAACGGCACATCCTTTCTGTATTTTTTTGCCTCCCCCACGATCCTGTATGCTACTGCCTCTCTACCAAATAGACGCCTTCACTAACCGCATCTTCGCGGGCAACCCGGCCGCGGTGTGCCCGCTCACGGAGTGGCTTCCGGCCGAAACCATGCAGGCAATCGCGGCCGAAAATAACCTCGCCGAAACCGCTTTTTTTGCTCCCCAGGCAGGTACAGATGGCCATTTTGAAATCCGCTGGTTTACGCCGGCCGTGGAGGTGGAGCTGTGTGGGCACGCCACGCTGGCCTCGGCCCATGTGCTGTTGCGGCATCTGAATTTTAAGGGAGAAGAAATTACGTTTCACTCCAAAAGCGGCCCGCTGCGCGTGAGCCGCCAGGACAACGGCCGCCTCACGCTGGACTTTCCCAGCCGTCCGCCCCAGCCACTGGCCACCGCGCCCGAGGGCTTGGTCGATGGTCTCGGAGCTACTCCCTTAAAGCTACTGGCCGGCCCCGATCTGGTGGCTTTGTTTAATTCGGAAGCCGAGATACGGGCCATTCATCCGAATCAGCTGCACCTGGCGGAGGTGCCGTACCGGGCTGTCATCGTCACGGCGCCCGGCAGCGGCGACATCGACTTTGTCTCGCGGTTTTTTGGCCCCCGCGTGGGCGTGCCCGAAGACCCGGTGACGGGCTCAGCTCACACCACGCTCATTCCGTATTGGGCCGAAAAGCTGGGCAAAACCGAGCTACGCGCCCGCCAGGTGTCGCCCCGCGGCGGCGACCTGTGGTGCGAGCTGCGCGGCGACCGGGTGCTCATCAGCGGCTACGCTGTGACGTATTTGAAGGGTGAAATTGAGATTGAATTGTAAACCCTAAGCGCCGGCTGAGGACGTCGTTGTTCATAGTATAACACTCGCCTGCGACTTTCAGCTTATGCCTATTTTTTATTGCTTAAGCCTAACGTCTTTTAGCGTTGAATTACCGCTATCATGGTAGGCTTTTGATAACACTAAGGCGCGGGTTGTTTTACTTATTATCTTAATAATAGCTTCAAATGAAAAATCTTTTTACTCTTTGGTTAATAGGACTTCTGTCTATTATGAGTTCATGTAACAAGGTTGATAAGTCTAGCTTAACTAAGGAACAAAAAATAAAGTTGGAACAGCCGGTGACTTCTACTACGGAAGAAAGGAAATATTATCCGGTAAACTACAATGAGCTCTTAAAGGATTTTATGACGTGGTATACTTACACATATCATAATGTAAAACTATCTCGGGATTTTGTGGGGCTTGGTGCCGACTCAAGTATAATTAAAAAGGCAGATTTTCTGAAGCACCTCACAACGGGTAAGTTTATTGCTGTCAAAATAATGGCTCAAAACGATGTAGAGTATTATAAGCTGCATAAGCTAAGCGAACCTAATCTACAAATTGAGGAGACGGTAAAGCAGATGGCTCTGGCTGAAATTGCACACTTTGAAATGGAAGGGAAGGAAATGCCTGACTATAACTTTACTGATATAAATGGTGTTAGATATGATAAGAATAATACGAAAGAAAAAATTATAGTTCTAAAATGCTGGTTTATTGGATGTGTAGCCTGCGTCAAAGAATTCCCCGAATTAAATAAATTAGTTGATACGTATAAAGACAGAAGTGATATACTATTTCTAAGTTTAGCAATCGACAATAAGCAGAAGCTAATCAACTTCCTTAAAAAAAAGAATTCAATTATAGAGTGGTGCCAAGCGAAGAAGAATACATGACTCGTCAATTGCGTGTCGAGCAATATCCTACTCACATACTGATTGATAAGGATGGGAAAATAGCCAAAGTGACTACTACTATAGATGGATTGATGCCATATATAGAAAAGCTGGCTGCTAAAGCCTCTCTTTAAGGGACAAGCCTGCAACCAGTAGATGCAACAGAACGACGCACCAAACTAAAGCTTCGTTGTTCTGCGCTTCGCGTTACTTCACTTGCTCGCGGCCGTAGCCGCTTTTCTCCACCACCTGCTCCACGAAAAGCGCTTTGCCCGGCACCATCAGCAGCGCCTGATACACGGCTTCACTGGCGCCCGTGTAGCGCACTATCTGGCCGTTACGATACTCGATTTCCAGCGCGAGCGTGGCCGGGTCGTAACCTACGGCCTTGAGGGAAGTGGAGCGAACGGGCTGGCGCTTCATGCGGGTAAGATTTGGATTTACTTGGTCTTAGCGGCTGGCTTCTTGCGCGCGGCGGGCATGGCCAGCTTATCGGGGTTGTCGGCCAGAAATTTACCCCAGCTTTTGCCCCCCGCTTGCAGGTTGTTGCCCTTCTGGTAATGATGGCAAAGCGCCACGGCCAGCGCGTCGGTGGCGTCCAGAAACTTGGAGGCTTCGGCAATGGGAGGTAGCGTGAGCGTTTGGCGCAGCATGTGGGCTACCTGCTCCTTCGTAGCTGTGCCTGAGCCGGTTACCGACTGCTTCACTTTCGTGGGGGCGTACTCCACGTACGGAATCTGGCGGGAAAGGCAGGCGGCAATGGCCATGCCCTGGGCCCGGCCCAGCTTGAGCATACTCTGCACGTTTACGCCGTAGAAGGGGGCTTCGATGGCCAGCTCATCGGGCAAAAACTCGTCGATCAGCTCCAGCATCCGCTCGAATATCTTCTTGAGCTTGAGGGCGTGATTGGGGCCCATCTTCTGCATATCAATCACGTCGTAGCGCAGCACCTTCACCCGCTGGCCCTGCACCTCAATCAGGGCGTAGCCCATGATATTGGTGCCGGGGTCGACGCCCATGATAATCTTGGGCAGCAGATCGGTGGGAGTGATGGGCAGAATCATGCGGGCGGGAGAAGATGGGCGGGAGCAGGACGCGGGCCGGTTCTTGGTTTTCCCTGGGTAACTTGCCGCCTTCACCTGACTGCGCGCTACCCGCTTTGGCTCACCACCTTCTACAAAACTACACCCAAAAGCCGGAACGCGCCACCCGTCGCCGTACTTGGGGGGTGCTGGGGGGCAAATTGCTCATCACCGCCCTCACGCTGGGCCTGCTCTACCATTCCGTGTTTACCACCCCCGACACGGCCGTGGCTTGGCGCGGGCTGCTGGCTTCGGCCCTCACCGGGGCGGGGCGCGGGCCGGTGCTGGTGGCCCTGGCCCTGGTGCCCGTCAACTGGGGCCTGGAGGCCTGGAAGTGGTGGCGGCTGGCCCGGCACCTGGAGCCCGTCTCGTTTCGGCGCAGCTTCCGGGCGGTGCTGGTGGGCCTTACCCTGGGCTTCGTGACCCCCAACCGCGTGGGCGACTACGCCGGCCGCATCATGGAGCTGAAAAGCCGCCGCCTGGATGCGCTGGGGGCCGTTTTTCTGGGGAGATATTGCCAATTGGTTGTTACCATCCTGGCCGGTACGCTGGGCCTGCTGTACTTTCTGCTGACGTTTTACGTGGGCGGCTATCCGGCTACTGGTTTGGGCCTAGTGGTAGCTACTTTAGTGCTTAATGCCGCCGTGCTGCTGCCGCTATACCGCTCGCGGCTTTTGCTGTCGGCTCTGGGGCTGGTGCGGCCGCTGCGGCGGTTGCGGCCGTATCTGGCCGTCATGCCCACGTATTCGGCGCGAGCCCTGCACGCGGTACTGGCCATATCGGGGCTGCGGTACGCGGTTTTTTGCCTGCAATTTAGCTTGCTGCTGCTGGCCTACGGTGCCCGACCCAGCGCGGGGCCGGCGCTGGCTGCTATCAGCAGCACGTTTTTGCTTAAATCCCTGGTGCCCTCGCTCAACGCTTTGGCCGATGTGGGCGTGCGGGAGCTGTCGGCCACGCACCTGTTTGGGCTGCTGGGGCAGCCGGCTTTGCCGGTGCTGAGCGCCAGCCTGAGCTTGTGGGTGCTCAATATTGCGCTGCCCAGCGCGGCGGGGCTGCTGTTTGTGCTGCGGCTGAAAGTATTTCGCCAGAAAAAAGCCCCCCAGCGGCCTGTACCCACCCTATGAACGGGTGGGGGGCTTTTTTGCTGATTTTGCCAACGCTCTATGCCGTCCTGATGGTGCGGCTGCGCCAGAGCTGGCAGCTGCTGCCGACACTCCCGAAGCAAGTGAGTCCGACACCAAAGCGCGCCGCCGACGTGCCGTTGTTTTCCATCCTCATAGCAGCCCGCAACGAAGCCCTGACGCTGCCCTTTCTCCTAGATGACTTAACAGGGCAAATGCTGCCTGCTGCCCAATTTGAGGTCATTATAGTAGACGATGACTCCACGGATACTACGGCCGCCGTCGTGCGGGCGGCGGCTCAACACAGCTCCTTTGCCCTGCACCTCATCCAACTCCACCACCAGCCCGGCGCGCCCACCGGCAAGAAAGCCGCCTTGCAGGCTGCCCTGGCCGCCGCCCGCGCCCCGTGGGTCGTTTGCACCGATGCCGACTGCCGCGTAGGTCCTGCCTGGCTCAGCAGCTACGCCACCCAGCTTCAGGTGGATGCCACGGCAAACTTTGTCAGCGGACCGGTGCTGCTTACGGGCAATAACTCCCTGCTAGATAACCTGATGGGGCTGGAATTCGCGGGCCTGGTGGGCGTAGGAGCGGCCAGTATCGGTCGTGGCAGCCCCACCATGTGCAACGGTGCGAACCTGGCGTATCGCCGCGCCGCTTTCACGGCCGTGCAAGGCTTTGCCGGCAATGAGCACGTCGCCAGCGGCGACGACGAATTCCTGCTCCACAAGCTGCACGCCGCCTTTCCCGGCAGCATCCGGTTTCTGAAAACGCCGGCGGCCATCGTGCGCACGGCCGGCCCACCTACGCTCCGCGCCCTGCTGGCGCAGCGGGTACGGTGGGCCAGCAAGTGGCGCCACTACCAGCAAAAAGCCCCCCAGCGCCTGGCTTTGCTGGTATTGGGAGCCAATGTGAGTTTATTCGTAAGCTTGCTGCTGCTTTTTGTTCAGCCTCAATGGTGGCCCTGGGCTTTAGCGGCCTGGGTGTTGAAACTCAGCGCCGACGCCTGGTTCCTGACTCCCGTGCTTGGCTTTTTTGGCCGGCGGCGGTGGCTGGGCTACGTTGGGCTGCTTCAAGTAGCTTATGCGCCTTATGCGTTGCTAACCGGCTTGCTGGGCTTGCGCGGCGAGTACGTGTGGAAGGGGAGAAACATAAAATAAAGTAGGCAGAAGAGTTGAGTTTATGGCATTTGTCAGCGACCTTATCCGCTGTTAGCAATGGCCCAAAAAAGGCCCCAATGTCATGAGAAAAGCGGTACTGGCCGGGGTATTCCCGGTGGCAATTGCACTGCTGGTTTGTACCCTGGGTATTTTATTTCTCTCCGCGACGGGGCTACTACACGAGCCAAGAGCCGCTGCTTCTGCTGCCCCCAACGGCACTAAAGCAGCGGCTCTCGATTCATTGGGGCAAACGCTGACCACTCAGGATACATTAGCCGAGCCACTATCAGAAGCTGATTTGGCCGCATTTGCGGCTGGCGATGCTGTATTTAAAGGCAATTGTGTCCAATGTCATGCCATCAACGATGTCGTAGTAGGGCCAGCTTTAAGAGATATTCACAAGCGTCGCCCCATTTCTTGGCTGATTCCTTGGATTCGGAATTCCAGCAAGATGGTAGCCAGCGGAGATGAGTACTCGGTCAAAATCTTCAATCAGTACCAGAAACAGCAAATGCCCAGCTTCGCGCTGACTGACGCTGAGATTGAACAAGTGATTAAATACCTCGAAGTAGAAAGTGCAAAGGAAAGCTGGGTTGTAAATTAGTGGAGTGAGAGCCAAGCTATGACGTGCGCGAATCCCGCCCGCCAACAGTACCTTTGTTTTCTATCATTCTGCCCCGTTGCCCGCTGCCGTGACTGATTCTGAATTCGACATCCTCGACGAGCTGTACTTCGTCACTTCCTTCCGCGACTTACTGCAAAAAACCGGTTTGCCAGCCCCAGCTCTGGAAAAAGGGCTACGCAACTTGCTGGAGCAGGAGTACGTCAAATCGTTCTACCCCGCCCCGGACACCGAGCAGGCCTACGAAACCACTTCTTTCGGCGCTATCTGCCGCGACAGCTTCTATTTGGCTACTAAAGCCGGTTTGCTGGCCCATAATACCCGCTAATGGCGACGGCAGCCCCGGTTTTGACGCCCGCAGCGCCCAGTGTACCGCCGGCCCGGCCGCCTGGCTACTACGTGCGCCAACGGCTGTGGCGCAACGGGCCGGCTATGTTTGGGCTGGGCTTCATCCTGATCTGTACCCTGATAGCTTTGGCTGGCTACTGGGTGCTGCCCGATAACTCACCCAACGCCAACAACGGCTTGGTACAGCTCCAGAAAGAGCCCCCCGGCTTCTCAGCCACGGTTTTGCGTCGCCCACTACCCGAGGCAGCGCAGAGCACGGATTCGGATAATATCTTTCGTACCTGGCTCCGGGGCCGCGCGCCGCGCTTTCAGGAGGTGCCTATTGGCGGGTACGAAGTGGTGGGTGATTCAATCCTGATTCAGCCGTACCGCAACCACTCAGCCCTCGCCGATTTGCCCACGCGTTACTCGCTGGCCGAGCTGGGGGGCAAAAATGCCCCCCAGGCCGAGCTTCGGAACGTTGTAGAAAACGAACGCATCATCCCCCGGACGTACTGGCTGGGTACCGACAAATCGGGGCGCGATATGCTGAGCCGCCTGCTGCTGGGCACGCGCATCTCGCTGGGTATCGGGCTGGTGGCGGTGCTGATTTCGCTCACGCTGGGTATGCTTATCGGGGCCGTGGCCGGCTACGTGGGCGGCTGGGTCGATAGCGTGCTGATGGGGCTGATGACGGTGGTCTGGAGCATTCCGGGCATTATGCTGGTCATTGCCATTTCGCTGGCGCTAGATAGCAAGGGCGTCTGGACTTCCTTCGTGGCCGTGGGCCTTACTATGTGGGTCGATGTGGCCCGTGTGGTCAGGGGGCAAATGCTGAGCTTGCGCGAGAAAACCTTCGTGGAAGCGGGCCGGGTGCTGGGCTTGCCCCAAAGCCGCCTTATCGCCCGCCACCTGCTGCCCAACATGACGGGCCCGCTTATTGTAATTGCGACGAGTAACTTCGCGGCGGCTATTCTGCTGGAGGCGGGCCTGAGCTTTCTGGGGCTCGGCGTGCAGCCACCGGCGCCTTCGTGGGGTTTAATGGTGAATGAAGGGTTCCAGCTTTTGGGTACGCAGGCGGGCCTATGGCTCACGCTGCTGCCGGGGCTGGCTATTAGCTTACTGGTATTGAGCTTCAACCTCCTGGGTAACGGTCTGCGCGATGCCTACGACCCGAAAACGCCGATTAATGGGTAGCTTTGTCGGTTACGGGTTCGCGGTTGTGTGTTAAATTGAAGTAAATTCAGCCCAATGCCTGCTGCCCACTACGCGCCATTACCAACTGACAACCACTAATCTCATGCCTACTCCGCAGGCCATGTCGCCGGAAAAAAAGCTCTTCTTACGAGAACGGGAACTGAATGCGCTGCTGGAAATAACTCAGGCCATCAATCACGACCCCACGGAAGACGCGCTCTATAAAATCTTTCAGTTTACCCTGCTCGGACAACTCAACATTCGGCGGCTGGTACTCTATGTGAAGGAAGAAGGAGAGTGGGCCTGCATGGTATCGTTTGGGTCCGATCTGTCGGATTTTCGGCGTATTCCGCTCCCCGAGGCCATCAGTAATAACTGCACCAATACCCCATGCCCGGTGCCTGCCCTGAACTTAAGAGCGGAGTGGCAAAACCTGGAAACGGTGATTCCGGTCGTAAACAACGGGGAGGTGCTCGCCTACGTGCTCATCGGCAACGTGCAGGCCGATTATGTCAGTGATGAGGCCACCAAGTTTCTGGAAACGCTCAGCAACATCCTGATAGGCGCCATTCAAAACCGGCGCTTAGCCCGGCAGCGCATCGAGTCGGCGGCCATGCGCAAGGAAATTGAGATTGCGCAGGAAGTGCAAACCATGCTCTTCCCCCGCCAGCTCCCCAATGATGTGGGCGTGGCGGTAAGCGCCAGCTACGTGCCCCACACGGCCATCGGGGGCGATTATTACGATGTAGTAAACATCGATGCGAACCGGTTTCTGTTCTGCGTCGCCGATGTATCGGGCAAGGGCGTGCCGGCTTCGTTGCTGATGTCGAATTTTCAGGCGGGGCTGCGTACGCTGCTGCGCCAGCAGGCCGACCTCTCCACGGTCGTATCGGAGCTGAACAATCTGATTTATCGGAATGCCGTGTCGGAGAAGTTCATCACGGCCTTCTTCGGCATTTACAACCGTTCTACCCGCGAGCTCCAATACGTGAGCGCCGGCCACAATGCAGCTATTCTGCTGCCCGATTCCGGTCCGCACCAACTATTGTCGGAGGGCACGACCATGCTGGGTATCTTCGAGGACCTGCCTTTTCTGCATGTGCAGTCGCTCACGGTGCCGCCCCGTTCTCTGCTGCTCACCTACACCGATGGCCTGACGGAAGTATTCAATACGGCCGGTGAGGAATACGGAGAAGAGGGGGTAATAGCATTCCTGGGTAATGCCCGCTATCTGCCGCTGAAGGTGCTGCACCAGGAAGTGCTCAAGGAAATCGAAGCGTTCAACGAAAACGGCAACTCCTTCGCCGACGATGTCACGATTCTGAGCTGCCGGTTTAAGTAGATCGGTATTTCATAAAAAAGCCCCTCAGAATTTTTCGGGAGGCTTTTTTATGGAGTATCTTATTTGGTAAGCGCTACACGCTCATCTTTAATCCAGCCTTCCGCTCGCATCAGTAGGGCAAGAGCGATGTAAAAGAAGGACCCTACTTTGTCGACTTCCACCAGCTCATTGAGTAGCAGATGAGTGATGATGATAAAGAGCGATAAGCCGGCGGCCAGCACCACGCGTCTATTTTCAGCCGAGTGGCTGCGATGGTAGAGGCGCTCCACCATGATGAGGGCAGTAGCCACCAGAATAGCAAACAGTAGAAACCCGGGAATGCCCTGCTCGGCCAGCATGAGCAGGAAGTAGTTGTGGGTAGTCGATTGCTCGGGGTTGCGGCTCACATAGGTCCGGAAGCTAGATACCGTGTAGCGCTTGTATTCGGGGTAGAAGGTGTTGGGGCCGCTGCCCGTAATGGGACGGTCGCTGATCATGCGGGCCGCCGCTACCCATCGGTACACCCGCTCCATACCCGAAAGGTCTTCCAGATTATAGGTAGCTTCCAGGTGTTTGCCGAAGTTGTCGCCGTAGAATACGGTTTTCTCGTAGTCAGGCGCATAGAGCATGTAGTTATTCTGGCTGACAAAATAAAAGGCACTCGCCGCTGCCGCCAGGGCGGCAGCGGCGAGTGCCAACCGCGTCAGCCGCCAGCGAATAACGAAGTAAAAGCCAACCGCCAGCGGCAGCGAAGCCATTGAGGCTCTGGTGTAGGAAAGCAGCACACCTAATAGTAGCATACCAAACGCGGCCCGCCACAGCCAGCGCCAGATCAGGCCCAGATCAGGCTGCCGGCTGGCGTACAGCGCGTAGGGAATCAGCATGGACAGCGTCGCCGCGTAGGCAACGTGGTTCTTATAAAAGGGGAGAAGCGCGGGGTTTATGCCATCGAAGGAGAACCCATGACCCGCATGCCGGGCAAAGGTGTAGAGAAACGTGAGGCACGCCCCGGCAACGTGGCACGCCGCCACCCGCCACACATCGGCGGGCCGGCGCACGATGGCCAGCGTCACGAACACAAACGGCACGATATACCAAGTCTTGGCCAGCAAGTACTTGATAGACTTGGTAGTATCGACCGAGAACAGCGTGATGACGGCGGCCCAAATCAGCGCCTGCCCCATGATAATGACCAACGGGTGGACCCAGAACCGGCTTTCTACTGTGCTGCGGCCCAGCAGCATGTTCACGCCGAAGCAGGCCAGCAGCACCAGCATCAGGGGCTCGGAAGGCACGTCCATACTCAGCCCGCCGGGCAACGGAATCTCCATCGAGAAGGCCAGCGTGAACAGCAGCACATAATACACCCAGCGCCAGTCGACTGCCAGCACCGCGAGGCCTAGGGCAGCCAGGGGCAGCGCCAGCCATAGCGGCGTATCCGAAACTAGCGCGCAGACGCCGGCAATCAGCATACTAGCTACGAACGCCAGAAATAAGCGGCGGTCGGCGTTGGCAACGGCCGTATCGGTGGTCGGATAAGAAGATTTGCCCCCCATAACTTAGCTTGAAACGAAAAGCGCATAGAATGCCTCCCGCAGACGTAACGCTCACGACAGTACCAGCAGCACGCGTTTAAGGCTTCCCTATCCCGCCTAAATTCAAATTTCCTCGATAAAGCTCCAGCAGCGTGATAAAAATAACGGACAGCACGAAGGTGATCAGCACCGAGGAGATGACGATGAGGGAGCGCACGGGCTTGGCTTTGCGAATAGCAGGGTAAGCTTTCTGAACGATATAAATAGACGAAATCTTGCCACTGATAGCCAGGCGAGCGTCTTCATACGTTGCTCTGGCCGTAATAAGTCGCCTTTGAATGTCTTCGAAACGGGCATAGAGCGTCGTGACCAGATCGGCCCCTGCCACGTAGCTTTCCAGATTGATGACATTGCCCCCCGCCGTTTCGGTGAGGCCGCGCACGGCCCTACGCAAGCCGGCTACCCGCGCCACCGAGCCGCCCCCGGCCGCTAATTCGCCCTCGGCGCGCCGGAGCTCCGTTTCGGTCTCGGCCAGCTCCTTGGCCAGGTAGCGCGATTCGTAGCCCGTTTCGTTCGCCGTACTCAGGCTGCCAAAAATGCCGTAGCGCCGGCGGGCCTGTTGGAGGCTATCGCGCACTTGCGCGTATTGCTTCTCCAGAAACTGCGTTTGGTTTTGGTAAAGGGTAATGATGCTGCCCCGGTTTTCCAGGGTTAGCCGCTGGTTGGTCGAGTCGATGATCTGGACCAGCGCATTCGCAATATTCGCTGCCTGTATCTTATCCTTGTCCTGAAACGTCAGCTCGATGGCGTCGCGGTCATTGTGTACGATCGTCAGGTTGTTGTTATACTCATCCAGCACGGCTTGATCGGCCTTTTCGGTGCCGGGCTGGCCCACGTCGTAGCGCTCGTATAGGTTAAAGCGCTTGACAATCAGCTGCGCTACCGGCTGCGACTGTCCAATGGTGATAATTCGGTCCAGGTCTTCGGCCCGGCCGCCCAGCTGTAGGCGTCCGCCTTCCTTTACAATGCGGTCGGGGTCAGTGGTTTCCGGGTTGGTAGGATAAAAAATCGCGGTGGAGCGGTAGATGTTGGGCAGCAGCCAGGCGACGACGGCACTTACTACCAGGGCCAGGAGAACGGCGGTCAGAACCAGATTGCGCCACCGATGTATGACGGGCCACAAGCCCAGAAGCGAATAAGAACGGGATGACATAAAGTACGTTGGAGGGCAAATCAGCCCCCGCCCGCGACTTGCGGCAGGGGCCAAAACGGGGCAAAGCTACTCGAATTGCCTCAGAGTTAGTTCGCTCCCCAGCACAATTGCGGCCATAACCGCTTAGCCTCCCCATTTAGTACTTCATCGTAGTTCGGCCTTGGGCGAACCTTGGAGTGCCGGGCTACCTTTGCGTAGTTTTGTTGCCTTACTCAGCCCTACCTGCATCAAACGATTTCTCGGAAACATCAGCTTTGCCGTCTTGCTCAACCTGCTGGTAAAGCCGGGGTGGGTATTCGTCGAAAACCTGGTGCAGAACCAGCTTGGGCACGTAGCGTTTGGCACGTTCACGGCGCTCTCGTCGCTCACCATTATTCTGGCTACCTTCTCCGATGTGGGCCTGACGCACTACACGGTGAAGCGGGTGGCGGCCGAGCCGGCGTATCTGGCCACCTATTTTCCTACCATCCTGCCCCTGCGCGCCTCGCTCAACTTTCTGGCGCTGGGCGCTTTGCTGGTTTTGGGTTGGGTGGTCGGCTACCAGGGCGAGCAGCTTTCGTTACTGGCTATTATTGGCGCGGCCTTGCTGCTGACGCAGTACGGGCAGTTTTTGCGGGGTACGCTGCAGGCGAACCAGCGCTTCAATACCGATGCCCTGTTGTCGGTGCTGGAAAAAGTGTTGCTGCTGGGGTTAGTGCTGGTGTTATTGCCCGGCGGGTTATCCTTGTCAGATTATGTCTGGATGCGCTTCGCCGCCGCCGCTTTTGCCGCAGTTTTGCTTTACGGGCTCATGGTGCGCCTGTTTGGGCGGGTGCGCTACCGTTGGCACTGGGGCCACGCGCGCATGGTGCTGCGCGAAACGCTGCCCTTCGCCCTGATTACGCTGCTCTACGGTGCCAACGAGCGGGTAGATATGGTGATGCTGGAACGGCTGGCGTCGCCGGCCGAGGCCAGCTACTATGCCGGAGCCTACCGCTGGGTCGATGCCGTGATGATGTACGTCTGGACCATCATGCCCTTGTTTTTCGCCCGCTTCGCCGCCGCTGTACACAGCCGGTCGGAGCAGCGCGACTTGCTTTGGTTTGGGCAGCGCATTGTTACGCTGCCGCTACTGCTGGCCTGCGCCTTCGTGCTGTTTCGGGGCGAAGTGCTGTTCTGGCAGTTTACCCACAGCACCCCCGCCGAGCTGGCCCGCATGACCTTGTGTCTGAAGATATTATTTCTGAATGTGCTCGTGCATGGTTTCTTTGCCATCTACAGCTCGCTGCTCAATAGTACGCACTACGTGAAAACGGTAAGTTGGCTGGTAGCCCTTAGCCTGGCGCTCAATGTAGGCTTGAACCTGGTGCTGCTGCCCCGCTTTGGAGCCGTAGCCGCGGCCCTGAACACGCTCGGCTGCGCCGTACTGGTGTCGGGCGGCTACGTGTGGCTGGTGCAGCATCGGGCGGGGGTAGCCGTGCCGTGGCGGCTGCTGGGCAAGCTGCTGGGGGGCTTTTTACTGCTGTGCGCGGGTTGGTATGGCTTGCAGCAAACGCTGGCGCTGCACTGGCTGCTGGAGAGTTTGTTGGCAACCCTGGGCTTTGGTGTGCTCAGCGTGGCGCTGGGCCTAGTACCGTTGGCCGAGTTAAAGTCGTTTCTGCGGCCCGGAGCCGGCGCAAAAATGCCCCCCAACGCCCCCTGAAATCGCCGCTTCGCTTCCAGCTACTTGTTCTATTGTATTTGATTTGTTCCTATGAATACCGATTTGCTGCACCAACTTGAGCGCGTAGAGCAGCTGGCTACGGCCTCCAAGCTGCTGCGTCTGCTCCGGGCGCCGGGCCGCTACTTATATGCCATTGGCTTTCGGCTATTGCGCTACCGCGCCACCAAAAAGGGCGTGATGAAGCAAGCAGCCACCTTCTTCGGAACGCCCATGATGGTGGTGTTGCCGGCGGGCACCGACATCTACCTCACCGGCGGCAAGTCCCACGACTCGGAGATTCGGCTGGCTCGCTTCCTGATTCAGCGCCTTCAGCCCGGCGACGTATTCGCCGACGTAGGCGCGCACTTTGGGTATTTCTCGCTGCTGGCAGCTCGGTTAGTTGGCCCAAAGGGGCAGGTGGTTGCCTTCGAGGCGTCGGCCACGACTCACGCCGTGCTGGCCCAGAATGTAGCTGCTTCCGCCGTTGTGCAGGCGCACCACTGCGCAGTTTCTGACCAGCAGGAAACCATTTCCTTCTACGAGTTTCCTATTCTATACAATGAGTTTAACTCGCTGGACGTAACTCAGTTTGAGGATGAGAAATGGTTTAAGGAGTTCAAGCCGACCAAAATCACCGTGCCCGCCGTAACGCTCGATGCGTTTTTTGCTTCTCCCAGCCCGGTGCCCGCTGTGCTGAAAATAGACGTGGAAGGAGCAGAACTAAAGGTAATTAGGGGGGCGGCTAAGCTGCTGGAACGCGCCGCGCCGGCCGTGGTGCTGGAGTATCTGGAGCCCAAGCGTCATAATACCGGGCATCAACAAGCCGCGGCCTTGCTTCGCGAGTTAGGTTATCAGTCGCACCGCATCGGTGCGGATGGGCAGCTTATCGTCTGCGCTGACCTCGACGCCTATCTGCAAGCGGAGCAGATCGACTCCGATAATTTTGTGTTTGTCAAGTAACGAACGTTCAAGCTGTAGAGACGCGTATTCGCGTCTAATCGTTGAACGAACGGTACCGCACTTACTAAACAACGACCGCGACGATTAGACGCGATTACGCGTCTCTACATTGTTCTGGTGGTTTTTAGAAATCGGGCGCGCTAAACTTTATCCTCTCTTGCTTATTAGCCCAAAAATGCCCCCCAGTCCCCTTAACATAGCCGTCAATACTCGTTTTCTATTGCCGGGTGGCGCGCTGGAGGGCATCGGTCGGTTCACCTATGAAACACTGAGTCGGCTGGTGCACCAGCATCCGGAGTACACGTTCCATTTCCTGTTCGACCGACCCTACGACGCGCGCTATGTGTTTGCCGCCAACGTAGTCCCGCATGTGCTGGCGCCGCCTGCCCGCCATCCGCTGCTGTTCGTGGCTTGGTTTGAAGGGGCCGTGGCCGCGTGGCTCCGTCGCCACAAGCCAGCCGTATTTCTGAGCACCGATGGCTTCACCACGCTGGCTACCAGCGTGCCTCGCGTAACCGTAGTGCACGATCTGGCTTTCGAGCATTTTCCGCAGGATGTCGGCTGGCTGGTGCGCCGCTACTACCACTTCTTTATGCCTCGCTTCGTGTGGGCCTCGGCGCGGGTGGTAGCCGTATCGGAGGCAACCAAGCAGGATCTGATGCGAACCTACGGCCTCGCCGCCGACCGCATCAGGGTGATATATAATGCGCCGGGGGGCAATTTTGCCCCCCAGACCGCAATTGAGCAAGCCGCCACCCGAGCAAAGTTTAGCCAGAATCAGCCTTATATTTTGTTTGTTGGCGCCTTGCAGCCGCGCAAAAACCTGGTTAATCTGCTGCGGGCTTTCGATGCTTTCAAAACGCGAACAGGCTCAGCTACGCAGCTACTCATTGCGGGGCGACAGGCCTGGAAAGCCAGCCCCATTTTCGAGGTATACCAGCAGATGCGCCACCGCGAGGCCGTACAGCTTACCGGGCGCGTCAGCGACGCAGAACTCGTGCAGCTGTATGCCGCCGCCCGTGGCTGCGCCTACGTGCCTTATTTCGAGGGCTTTGGAATTCCTATTGTAGAAGCTCAGGCCAGCGGCTGCCCCGTTATTACATCAAACGTTAGCTCCATGCCGGAAGTAGCCGGCCCGGGAGGCGCTTTACTGGTTAATCCCTTCGACGTGGCTGACATCTCCGAAGCCCTGGAGCAGCTCGACACTAACCCTGAGCTGCGGCAGCGCTTGATAGCGCGTGGCTTGGAAAATGTACAGCGTTTTTCCTGGGAGCGCAGTGCCGAGCAGTTGTGGAGTTGTTTAGAAGAGGTAGCAAAACTTGCTACTTAGAGGCCTTACCCCCCGGCCCCGGTTCGCTTTAAGCGCGAAGTCCCAAAAAGAGGGGGAGCCTGACGATTGGTCTACGCGGCTACGTCGGCTTGCGCCTCCGCAACCACGTTAAGGGACAAATGGAAAAGCATACTTGTATTTAACTAGGTAGCCGTTCTGGAGGCGCCAGCCGACAGGGCGGCGTAGGCTGAGCGGCTGGCTCCCCCTCTTTTTGGGACTTCGCGCTTAAAGCGAACCGGGGCCGGGGGTAAGGCCCCACAACAACTAATAAAACTACATGCTCACTCGCCCGCCTGCACTTCTACACTCATTATTTCCCGGTTGCGAATGGCAGCACCCGTCGGCGGAGCGCAGCCTGTACCTGACTTTCGACGACGGACCAATTCCCGAAGAGACACCGTGGGTGCTGGATCAACTAGCTGACTACCAAGCCCACGCCACTTTTTTCTGCGTGGGCGATAATGTTCAGCGCTACCCCGGTATTGCCCAACGCGCCTTAACCGAAGGGCACCGCCTCGCCAACCATACCCAGCACCATTTGAGCGCCTGGGCCCACCCCCGCACCACCTATCTGCACGACGTAGCCCGGTGCCAGGAAACACTGACGAAGCTGGGCTTGCTGGAGGCTGAAACGCCACCGTTGTTGCGCCCTCCCTATGGTCGGCTTACCTGGCCGCTACTGCGTCAACTGCGCCCGCAGTACCGCCTCATTATGTGGTCGGTGCTGACCCAGGACTACAACCAAAACCTGCCGGCTGAGCGCTGTCTGCGTCAAGCCATTGCGGCTACTCGCCCCGGTGATATTGTCGTGTTTCACGATAGCCAAAAGGCCAGCCGCAACTTGCGCTACGTGCTGCCGCGCTACCTGACGCATTTCGCGGAGCAGGGCTTTACCTTCGCCACTCTTTAAAGTAGTGAGATAGTGAGGGGTGAAGTAGTGTGTTTGACGTTCCTAAGGCGCATACTGCGTTACAGACTGCAGCCAGAATATCAAACTCACCACTTCACCCCTCACTATTTCACCCCTCACCATCTCACCACTTCATGCTGGCGCTGCTCACAGGTTATTTTGGGATTTGGTTTGGGGTGATGCTGGTTTCTGCCCTGCTGTTTGCGCTGCGAAGGGGAACGGTGCCTGCACTCTTAGCGGAGCCGTTGCCGCGGGTCAGTATTCTGATTGCCGCCCGCAATGAAGAAGCCGCTATTGGGCGCTGCCTGAGCGCTATTCGGGCGCTGGACTACCCCGCTGAGTTAGTGGAAGTAATGCTCGGCGATGATGCCTCTACCGACCAGACCCGCGCCCGCGCCGAAGAAATAATGCAGGGCTATGGGGGGCTTTTTCGCTGTATTTCTATCCATGAACCCTTGGGGGCGGCCCGCGGCAAAGCCAATGTGCTGGCCCACCTCGCCCGCGCCGCTACCACCGACTTTTTCTTTATTACCGATGCCGATATTGCCGTGCCCCGCACCTGGCTGCGGGGCATGCTGACCTACGCCCGGCCGGGTATCGGCACGGTCACGGGTCTCACCATCGTGCGAGGCCCCCGGCTTTTCGATCGGCTTCAGGGCCTGGACTGGCTACTTTCCTTGAGTCTGGTGCAGGTAGTATCAGACTTAGGCAAGCCCGTGACGGCCATGGGCAACAACATGCTCGTTACCCGCGAAGCCTATGAGGCCACTGGTGGCTATGAAGCGCTGCCTTTCTCGGTAACCGAAGATTTCGAGCTGTTCAAGGCTACCGTGCAGCGCGGCTTTGGCTTCGGCAATGTGTTCCGACCGGAAGTGCTGGCTCTTTCCCTGCCCATCGCCACGCCTTTAGGCTTGCTCCACCAGCGCCGCCGCTGGCTGCGCGGCGTCGAGGCATTGCCCTGGGGTCTGAAGCTGGGCTTGCTCATTTACGGTAACTTTTACCTGGGCGTGCTTGCTCTGGCGTGGGTAGCTGGGCCCGGTCCGGCGCTGGTTGTGCTGGGGGGTAAAATGCTGGCTCAGGGAGCGTTAGCTACCATCGTCTTTCGGCGCGTGGGGTTGCGCGCGCCCGTAGAGCTGCTGCCTGCTTTCGAGCTTTATACCGTCTGGCTCACGGTGAGCTTGATCGGGTTTCGGCTGCTGGGGGGCAAATTTGACTGGAAAGGTCGTACGTATTCGTAAGGGCTTCACCCCCCGGCCCCCTCTCCAAGGATTCCGCGTATTAGGCGGCAAAGGGGGAGCCTGCCGACTTGTTCTACGCCGCCCTGTCGGCTTGCGCCTCCAGAACGGCTGCCAGCCTATTATTCATACACAAAAAGTCCCCAGACTTGTTTGGGGGGCTTTTTATATTATCAAATCCACCTTCAATTCATGTCGAAAAAGCGGTAGCGGTTGCGGAGGAGGCAGCCGACGCGGCCGCGCAGGCCGAACGTCAGGCTCCCCCTCTCCCGCAGGAGAGGGGGCCGGGGGGTGAGGCCCACGTTGAACAGTCGCGCCGTACATTTGCCTCACCACCCGCTTTCCACCCATGCACCTGACCGATTCGCACGCGCATATTTACTCTGAGCAGTTCAAAACCGACCGCGACGCTACCCTGCACCGCGCCTTTGAAGCCGGCGTCACCACCATCGTCATGCCCAACATCGACCACACCAGCGTCGATGTAATGCTCGAAACCGAGGCCCGTTTCCCGCGGCAGTGCTTCGCCATGATGGGCCTGCACCCGTGCTCAGTGAGTAAGCACTTCGAGAAAGAGCTCTACCAGGTAGAAGATTGGCTGGGGAAGCGTCCGTTTGCGGCGGTAGGGGAGTGCGGCCTCGATTTGCATTGGGACAAAACCTTTTTTGCCCAGCAGCAGGAAGCGTTGCGCGTACAAATCGGACTAGCCAAAAAGTTTAAGCTGCCCCTCGTGCTCCACACCCGCGAAGCTTTCACCGAAACCGCCGACCTTATCGAAGAAGCCCAGGATGGTAGCCTGGGGGGTATTTTTCACTGTTTTTCGGGCACCAAGGAAGAGGCCGAGCGCGTTATTAAGCTGGGCTTTAAGCTGGGTATCGGCGGGGTAGCAACATTTAAAAATGGCGGCTCCGACAAGGTCTTGCCCGAAATGGCGTTAGAGCATTTGCTGCTCGAAACCGACTGTCCTTACCTCGCCCCCGTACCGCACCGCGGCAAACGCAACGAGCCCGGCTATCTGCCCCTGATAGCCCGGCGCGTAGCCGAATTGCTGCAAAAAGACGTGGAAGAAGTGGCCGCCGCTACCACGCGTAACGCGCAGGCCCTGTTCAATTTATAGCCCCTTCCGCCTTGTTTCCTATTGTTGATATTCAGACCGCGGCCCACGACGGCCAGGTTAGCGCCTCTATTCTGGTGCTGTACACGGGCGGTACGGTGGGCATGGCCTACAACAAGCGGGGCGAGCTGGCTCCGATGCGCTTCCGTCAGGTCAGTAAGCTCATGCCCGAGCTGCGCCATCTGCGCATGCGCGTGTCGGTGCTGAGCCTGCCGCATCCCATCGACTCGTCTAACGTGACCGTGGCCGACTGGGCGCTGATGGCCACTATCATCGGCGACCTGTACGAGCAGTACGACGGCTTTGTGGTGCTGCACGGCACCGATACTATGGCCTACTCAGCTTCAGCGTTGAGCTATTTGCTGGAAAATCTGGCCAAGCCTGTGGTGTTTACCGGCGCGCAGGTGCCCGTAGGCCGCATCCGCACCGACGCGCGCCGCAACTTCATCACCGCCCTCGACATTGCCGCCGCCCGCCACCCCGACGGCTCGGCCCGCGTGCCCGAAGTCAGTCTGTTCTTCAATACCTTACTGCTGCGCGGCACGCGGGCCAAAAAGGTGGAGAGTCAGCATTTCGCGGCCTTCAAAAGCGAAAATTTGCCCCCCCTGGTCAAAGCCGGCATCCATCTCGACTTCAACGATGCCATCATTCGTCCCCTGCCCACGGCTCCCCTGCACATCCATACCCACCTCGACGAGAGCGTGGCCATTCTCAAGCTGTTTCCCGGCATCACCGAAAAGGTGGTAGGCGCCATTCTGGGCGTAGAAGGTCTGCGCGGCTGCATCCTCGAAACCTACGGCTCGGGCAATGCGCCTACCCAGCCCTGGTTTCTGCGCTGCCTCGAAACTGCCCAGGCCCGCGGCATCCATGTCTTAAATGTGAGTCAGTGCGAAGAGGGCCGCGTAGAGCAGGGCCGCTACGAAACCAGCGCCTCCTTGCTGGCCCGCGGCGTGCTCGGCGGCGACGACATCACCACCGAAGCCGCTATTACTAAGCTCATGTTTGTGCTGGGGCAGAAAAAAAGCCCCCCAGAGACGATTCGTCTGCTCACCAGCAACCTGCGCGGCGAAATCACGCCCGTGTAGGTGGCTGGCAGCCACTGCCAAGCAAAGCGCCGCGTAGGCTTGTTTGCGTTTGCGGAAAAAGGGGCGTTACTTTGCCACCGCTTTCCCATCCAGAGAGGTGTCCGAGTGGTCGAAGGAGCACGCCTGGAAAGTGTGTATGGCTCAAAAGGTCATCGTGGGTTCGAATCCCATCCTCTCTACAAAAAGCCCCGTTTTTAGTTAGGAACGGGGCTTTTGCTTTATTCATGGGACAGTTTATGGGTCAAACTTGTAGTTTCCATTAGTCATGGGACAAAAGAGCCTCAACATTGCAGTAGCTACTTATCTTTGTTTTACCCTCCGGATAAGTAGTTGCCATATCCTTCCTAAGATAAAAGGGCCACCACGTTATTCAACGCGGTGGCCCTTTTATCTTTTGTAATAGTCTGAACGTGAAATCAACAAATCGTCAGACGCATTAGCGCCCTTCTACTAAACCTATCTCTTCTGGGGTGAGTTGGTAAACGAGTTGATCTAATGTAGAAATCTCGGAAGGTAGCACTGATATAAAATGCTCTTCCAGATGTTATTAGATTACCTCGTCATATTGAAGTTATACCCATCTAAAGAAAATGGCACCTTAAAATGATAATGATAGGTCTGAGAACCATTTTTATGTTAATCGACAGTTCCCAGAAACCTGACAAGAGAAAAGTAAGTTGGAGACTTCGGCTACTCTTTTCATCTAGTTCAACATCGTGCTATAGAAACATTATATATTGCCACTGCAAAAACAGAATAATAGCATTTTGGATACTCTCATCTACCTAAAGAACATGCTTCGCGACAAACACGTGGCATCCTTCACACCTACATCTGGTTTTGCAATTGAGAAAATATGCAGAAAGATTAATTTTAACAAAAGGAATGTTATTGTGGAATACGGGCCAGGTACGGGCGTCTTTACTAGATATCTCCTTGCTCATTCAACGCCAGATTCCATATTAATTCTCATCGAGCGGAATGAAGACTTCGCGCACATAATGCAGGAAACCTTCCAAGATCCGAGGCTATTTATCTTTCATGAAAGCGCTGAAAATGTTGAGCAACTCTTGCTGTATTGTAACGAGCAACAAGCAGATTATATCGTGTCAGGTATTCCGTTTTCTTTTCTTCCAAGACCCTTGCGCGAGTTAATTGTTCGTAACTCATACAGATGTCTGAAAGAAGGTGGTATGTTTTTGGGCTATCAGACCTTCTTTCAAATTGATCGGTTTTTAAAAGATCATCTAGACTGTGATTTTGATAAAGTTGAAACTGAAATTTGCGTACTGAATGTGCCACCATTAAAGATTTTTGAGGCCGTTAAATAGGCTTCCGTTATAGGGATTATGCAGCAGAGACTGAATAACTAAACTTCCAAATGTATTCTGGTAGAAGCATTTTGGTCTTACTTAGAGTACTGTTTGGGTACCCGCATGAAGTGAGCAGCACAGGCTTGTGAGCTACTGGTTTTTCATTGCGTAACGCCTTGCTTGTATTTGAAGCAACTACCAGGCCTCATTGCTCCATCCCAAACAGCCCAAGTCGGGTAGCGTATGAACTGATAATAAAGCGTTTGCCGAACGGATAAAATTGTGATAAACAGCGCTCTCATGTAGACCTATAGATGAATGAGTAATTACTGTGGTTTGCGTTATTGCTCTACTTCGTCTACCCGAAGCGTCTAAATGCAGACTTCTTAACTTACTAAGGTTACAAAAATTGGTTGTGATCAGGCAGGAACAAACCGTTTGGCTTAGCAAAAGAAAGTCTAAAAATAAATAGAGATAGATCGGTAAAGCCCTTATCTTTAAAAATAACATTCGAATTAAAGCCTGCAAGCCTATCAATGCACATTGTAATAGCCAAGCTAAATAACCATTCGTACATCTGAACAATACAAACGCCGCGAGCCTCTATAACTAGAAGCTACTAATATTTTCTTGTCTTTTTAACTAACTTAATTTAGTGCAATTTAAATTATTTGTATGCTTATTGTGATTATAGTAAAATAACAAATTTATGATTTTTATTATCAATATTCCTTCGCAATAGTTTGAGAGATTATAGCCTTATGACATTATTCGGGAGCTTATCAATAGAGTAAACATCGTTTTCAAAATAATAATCAAGAAAACTTTCTAAAGTAAGCATGTATTTATGGTAAGAAAAATTTATTGTCTTACAATAAGCTTTATTGTGTTTCTGATTCTTACTAGAGCGCGGATGTTTAATTTGCTTTTTCTGCCTCCTCTTTCTGAAGTTCATAATAATCTTATAAGGCTACTCACGGTCAGCTACTACGATATAGTTTATGCGCTTGCATTAGGTGTATTATTTTCAGTCTTATCAGAATTAGCAGATAAAAACCGTAAAATAAAAAAAGGTATTTATTTCTGCTTTCTGCTTTGCATAGTTGTAAGCGTAATCTGGGTTTTAGTTAACTCATATGCTGTAAAGATATTAAACAGCCCCATAAATTACCAGATGCTATACTATTCGGATATAATGGATAGCGAATATGTCTGGGTGGCCATAGCAGAGAATTTCTCATTGATTATTTTATGTAAAGTAGCCTTTGTAATACTCCTAGTATTAGGTGGAGGTATAATGCTATATAAAGTGGCTCAAATGGGTGAAATATTTAACATTACATCTAAAATAATACTCATATCAGCATTATGCTTTTTGGTATATCTTGTCAAATTTCATCAGTTAGTTATTTACTCAAAGAAAAATCATTATGACGATTATGTTAAAACATACAACCCGATAATATTTTTTTCAAATTCATTTTTCCAATCTTTTAACAGCGAAGGTAGACTATTTACTGAATTTGATTCGGTAGAATATAAAAATAACTTTGTTAATCCGGATACCTCTGTTAAGTTAAATTTACCTGCAATACCCAGAAATCCAAAAATAAAGAACATAATCCTGTATGTTTTAGAATCAGTGTCGGCAGAATACGTGGCGGGATATGGTAGTGAGTACAATGCAACTCCGAATTTGCAGAGCTATTTGCCTGAGTCCTTGATTTTCACGGATTTCTATGCTCACAATCCCAACTCTACAAATTCCCTTTTCTCCCTATTGGGTTCAGTTTATCCATTAATGTCTTATAAAACGGTAATACTGGAACAACCTAATATAAAATTACCCACGTTAAGTTCGGAGTTGAAGCAAAGGAACTATAGGACGGCTTTCTTTCAAGCCTCTGACAACCAATATATGCGGGTAGACGAGTACTTGTCTTTTCGCAGTTTTGACAAAGTTGTTGATCACCGGCAAATACCCTGTTCAACTAAGTCATTTGTTTCTAGCGCAGAGGGTGTAGGGGAAGGCAAGGATGAAAGATGTATGGTAACTGCATTTTCAGAGTGGGCCTTAGATGCGCGCCAAGACGCCCCCTTTTTTGCAATGCTGTGGACCATTCAAACGCATTGGCCCTATTTCGTTTTTGGCCCAGAAAAAGATTTTAACGTGAAAGACCCCGCGCTGAATAGATATTTAAATGCGCTTCACCAAAGTGACGCGGCACTTGGTAACTTGCTTGCTAATTTGAAACGCAAAGGCTTGTATGAATCGACTTTAGTTATTGTTGTAGGCGACCATGGAGAGGCTTTCGGCCGCCATGGGCAGTATGGACATGGCTCAAATATTTACGATGAAAACGTAAAGGTTCCGTTAATTCTTATTAATCCCCTATTATTCAGTGGTCAGAAAAAATCAACTATAGGAGGCCATGTCGATGTAGCAGCCACGGTGATGGATATACTCGGTTTCAAGACGCCACAGGGTTGGCAAGGAACTAGCCTCTTCGATCCCTATCGGAAAAACATTGTTTGGTTGTTTTCAACCTGGACAGATTATTTTTTTGGATATCGTACCACATCACACAAAGTAATTCTCAATGCTTATTCTAATAAGACTAGTGTCTACGATGTAAAGCAGGACCCAAATGAAACCACTGATTTAGCTGACCAAAACCCGGAGTTAGTAAAACTAAGCTATCGGCGAATTGGTCAATGGGTTCAATATAATCGCGCGTTTCTCAACAATAAATTAAATAAAGAAAACAAGGATCTCTTGCAGTCT
>NZ_FWWW01000003.1 GCF_900176135.1 Hymenobacter roseosalivarius DSM 11622
GGCTTTTTTATGAATCATATTTCTGAATAAGCGAAACTATTACTTCTTCGTGATTCGGAATTCCACCCGTCGGTTGAGGCGACGCGTCTCCTCCTGATCGTTGCTGCCCACGGGCTTGCTGCCCCCAAAGCCCTCAGTGGTAATACGGGCGGCAGAAATGCCTCGCGCCACCAGGTACTTCTTCACCTCATTCACCCGGTCAAGGCTCAGCTTCACGTTCAAGGCCGGGTCACCCTGATTATCGGTATGGCCTTCCAGCTTGATCTCCATATTTGGATACTCTTTCAGAATCCCGATCAGGCGTTGTAGCTCAGGATAAGAGTTCTCCCGCAGAAAGAATTTGCTCTGGGCAAAGAAAATATTAGTCAGCTTGATGGTTTGCCCCACCGTGAACGGAATCAGATATAAGTCCTGCGTGAGCTCAGTGTACTTCTGCCGATCGGTTACATCGATGTTGTCACTTTCCGAGATATAGTTGGCCGCCTCGGCGCGGTAGCCATAGTGTGCTCCTGAAGGCAACACAATTGTATAGGAGCCATCAACCGGACTAGTTTCCGCTACTCCCAGTTCCTCGCCGGTCAGCAGATTTTCGTAGCGAATTTTGGCCGCTACCGGTTTTTTGGTGCTGGCATCGAGCACACGCCCCCGAATCAGGGTTACTACCTCTGGCCGAAACTGGGGCGTGAGGCCAATGCGGAAGATATCGCGCGAGCCGTCGGTTCCGTTGCGCGACGATACTAGGTAAGCATCGTCCCCCGCCGCCGATACAGTATAATAAGCATCGAAGTCGGAGGAGTTGATATTTGCGCCCAGATTGCGCGGCTTGGTCCAGCTGGTCCAGGTATCGTCGAGGCGCTTGCTATAAAAAATGTCGCTTTGTCCGTACCCGCCGTGGCCCTCGGAGGCAAAGTACAGAGTCTTGCCATCGGCGGCCAGGAAAGGCGCAAACTCGGCTTTTTTGGTATTAACAGAGGGGCCCAAGTTGCGAGGCTTCCCCCAGGTTTTGCCATCGCTCTTGAGCAGGCTTACATACAGGTCCTGCTGGCCCTGCCCATCTTTGCGCTCTACCGCCATCAGCAGCTCCTTGCCCGATGTAGCCAGGTAGAAGTCAACGTTTTCAGGATCATTATTATAGAAATCCTCTACCTCCATTTTCGTTGGCTTAGTCCAGCCGGTGGGCGTACGCCGGGCCATACTCAAGCCTTTCGGGTCCAGGGAGCCATCGGGGTTGTACACGTTAATCAGCACTACGGCATTCCCATCCGACGAAACCGAGGCTAGACCATTCGGACCCGGCGTATTAATCGGCCCCCCGATGTTCTTGGCGGGATTCCACGATTTGGTTTTAGCATCGCGCAAAGTGCTATACCATACGTCCTGTACATCCTCTTTGCCCCCCACGTTCTGCGGGCTCTCCTGACGGGCGAAGAAGAGCGTCTTGCCATCGGGTGAGATAACCGGGTGGGTATCCACATACTTGGAGTTGACCGTAGGTCCCAGGTTCACCATCAACGAATCGGCTGATACGCCGTTATCGTCCGCGGGGGCCGTTTTGAATTCCTCTTTCACCATAGTGGCTGCCACGTCGGCAATACCAATGGCATCAATCTGATTCACGCCATTTACTTTGAGCGTGTTCATGGTCACAATCACGCCAATAGTCCGGTAAGTACCCGGCTCAAAGGTCGTCTGCAGGGAACGAAACAACTCTGGAATGGGGCCCGGATTTTTGTTTTCGTATACCTGATGCTTACCGCCCCGCGTATCAACCAATTCAATCTTCGTGACTGAACCGGGATTAAAATTTTCCACGACTGTCACCTGGCGGGCAATAAGCGACTTGCTGAAGCGAACTTCCACAAACTCGTCTTTGCCTTCTTTTTTCGGAATCCAGGCATCGTTGCTTATCTGGCCGAGCGGCTTGGCGTTAGGTTCACCGAGCACCTTGTCGGACGAAAATGCCTCTTTTCCTTCAGCCTTCTGCGACGATACCTCTACTATTTTGCTGGCCCACACAGCATGCTGAGCCTGAGCCTTTAAGCTCGTACTTAGCACGACCGCCAACGTAAAAAACGACTTGTAAAAACGCATAATTAACACCAAAAAGATATTGGGAGAGAGCTTAATAAGCTCATCTTTGACTTCATTTCCTGCCCGATCACATTCCAGGTAATTTGGGAAGCGGCTCCGATCTGCGAAAGCCAAGCCAAAACTACTCACTATAATTATATGGACAGGTTTTTTCTAAAAATATAATTTTTCCCTTATTAAAAAGAAGCTATATAAGGTAAAACATTAAAAAAAGCCTGTTCACGCTGAGCGTGAACAGGCTTTTTTTAATGAAAATCGAGTAATCAGCAACAGCCACCTAGGGCTGAAGGGTGAACGTGCGGGTAACAGAGTTGAAGGGGCCGGGAATAACCGTACCATTGGTGTCGACGAGTTCCAGCTTTACGGTGTTCTGGCCGGCGGGCAGGCCTTCCATCATATAGGGCAGCCACTGGTCCAGCATAAACTCAGTTCCGTTGATGGTGGCGCGCACTTTGTTGCCTTCAGGGCTCAACGTGGTATTAACCAGATAAAAATCCAGCATTACCTTCTTGGCATCGTTGCCCGAATACGTGTCCTTGGGCCGGCTGTAAAACATATGCGGAGCCGACAAATCGGCCTTCAGCGGGGTAGCCCGCTCAGACCCTACATTGACAAGGCGCAAGTCATAGGCCCCACGGTGCTTAAGGCTTTCGTGGTAAGAGCGCGACAGGAATGACAGTACGATGTGCTGACCATCAGGGATGTTCTTAGTGAACTCGGTCGTGTAGTGCGCGGTGTAGGGCTCATTGTCCACAATATTATGGATATGCTGTCCTTGCTGAGAGTTCGCCATCTGCTCGGCATGTACCCCACCGGTCATTTTGGTCAATTGGAAGTTGCTCAGGTCGTAATCGAAGGGCACAGCGCCGGATACTACTGTATTGCCAGGAATCGGCGACTTAAGCCGCAGTTGGGACTCCGGGTATTTAGGTGAGTCGTTGAAAGGAGTCAGACGAATGCCATTCTTTTCCATGCTCGACAAACCACCCGGAGACGTATTCTCCGCTATTGTTTGGGCAGAGGTTTCGGTTTGCTGACGGGTTGTGTCGCAGGCTACGATGCTCACTAACAGGGCGCCACTAAGGAGTAAAATTGATGCTTTCATAATGAAAAATGGAATAGTACCGAAAAGGCCGATTATCCGGTATCGTTGAGCTACAAAGATGACATTTGATTTTTGAGTACCTTGCAGGATAAGAAATGATTGCTCAAAAGTATCTTCATTTTCCGCTATGGACTCAACATTGCTGGAAGAAATTCCATCCCTCGACCTAGCCGACTTCCGGTCGGGCGACCCGGAGCGCAAGCAGCGCTTCGTTCAACAACTCGGTGATGCTTACCAAAGCATCGGCTTCGTGGCGCTGCGTAACCACGGCTTAACCGAAGAGCAAACCACCCAGCTCTACGCCGACGTCAAATCCTTTTTCTCGCTGCCCGATGAGGTGAAGCAAAGCTACGAGAACCCCGCTTTGGCCGGGCAGCGCGGCTATATTGGCAAAGGGAAAGAGCACGCCAAAGGCCGCAACACCGGCGACCTGAAGGAGTTCTACCACGTAGGCCAGGAGGTAGATGATGCCAACGACCCTATCAAAAACGAGTATCCCGACAACATCTGGCCGAAGGAAGTGCCCAGCTTCCACCAGACTACGCTCACCACGTACAAAACGCTGGAAGCCGCGGGTAAGGACGTGCTGCGTGCCATTGCTTTGTACCTGAACCTGCCCGAGAGCTATTTCGATGATAAGGTGCGAAACGGCAACAGCATTCTGCGCCCTATTCATTATTTCCCCATCGAGAAGCCCGACGCGGTACCGGCCGATGCGGTGCGGGCCGCCGAGCACGGCGACATCAACCTGATTACGCTGCTCATGGGCGCGTCGGCCGATGGCTTGCAAGTGTTGCGTCGTGATGGCAAGTGGATTGCCATCACGGCCCTGCCCGACCAGATTGTGGTGAATGTGGGCGACATGCTCCAGCGCCTGACCAATGGCGTGCTCCGGAGCACTATTCACCGCGTGGTAAACCCACCCCGCGAGAAAATGAATTCGTCGCGCTTTTCCGTACCCTTCTTCATGCACCCCCGCTCCGAAATGAGCTTGGCGGCGTTGGAAAGCTGCGTTACGCCCGAAAATCCTAAGCAAGAAGCAGATATCACCGCCGGCGAATTCCTGAATGAGCGCCTGATTGAGCTGGGCTTGAAGAAAAAGTAGTTGGTGTCAGCTAATGTTTAACTAGAAGCATTTGAGGTAAAAAAAGCCCCCCGGTATTTTTCCGGGGGGCTTTTTTCTGGTAATACCGTATCTTTTCTCCGAAGTATGAAGGTCTCAGCATCAGGCCATAAGCACCAAGCCCTAAAAAAGTGGAAACGGAAGAGGTTCGCTTGGTTCCCCCACCCCGCCTAAGCGGTAGCCGCACCAAGCGCGTACGCAGTATCCTATTTCTGAAGGATGTGGCTGTGCTGGCGCTCACCACTTTTGGTGGACCGCAGGCGCACCTAGCCATGATGTTCCGGCTATTGGTGGACAAGCGCCGCTACCTTACGTCGGCAGAGTTGGTGGAGATAACAGCATTGTGCCAGATCGTGCCGGGCCCCTCCTCCACCCAAACTATTACGGCCATTGGCTTCCGCCTCGGCGGCCCTAACCTGGCGTACCTCACGCTGCTGGTCTGGATGCTGCCGGCCGTGACATTCATGACGATTTTTGCGCTTAGCATCAGTTATTTAGATGCTGGCCTGGTAGCCCGACTGGTGCAATTCGTGCAGCCTATCGCCATTGGTTTCGTGGCGTATTCGGCTTACAAAATCGCCGAAAAAGTGATTCATACCAAGACCTCCGTGGCCCTGATGGTGTCCGGGGCGATGCTGGCGTATTCCTTCCAGCTGCCGGCCGTGCTGCCCTTACTATTGCTGGCTGGGGGGCTTATTACGGCCCTCCGGTACAGCAAGCTGCCGGAGGTGCAGGAAAAGCAACCCCTGCGCGTTGAGTGGGCCAATTTTATTCTTTGGATCGGTGTACTTATCGCGGCGGCGGTGCTGGGACATTATACGCGCTGGCTACCCGTGCGCCTGTTCGAGAACTTTTACCGCAACGGCAGCCTCGTATTTGGCGGTGGTCAAGTGCTGGCCCCACTCTTGTTTGCCGAGTTCGTCGAATTCAAGCGCTACCTCACCGCCCCTGAATTTTTATCGGGCCTGGGGTTGGTGCAGGCTATGCCGGGACCTAATTTTTCCTTCGCCTCCTATATCGGTACGCTTGCTATGCGCCGGGAAGACGCGGGCGTGAGTGGGCAGCTGCTGGGCGCTTTGGTAGCCTCGGCAGGCATTTTTCTCCCCGGCACCTTTCTTATCTTCTTTCTGATCCGCTTCTGGGACCAGCTGAAGCAGTATCGGGTGGTGAAGGCATCGTTAGAAGGCATCAATGCCGTAAGCGCGGGCCTGGTATGGGCCGCCACGTTTCTGCTGTATCATCCTTTGCCTGATACGCCGATTAACCTAATCCTGGTAGCGGCTACGTTCCTGCTGCTGCTGTGGAATAAGATTCCATCTTACGTTATCATCGGTGCCGGCTTAGTGGCTGGGGCCCTTTTTTAGCACTAAGCTGGAAGATCAAACAACAAAAAAGCCCCCCAGACTGGTCTGGGGGGCTTTTTT
>NZ_FWWW01000016.1 GCF_900176135.1 Hymenobacter roseosalivarius DSM 11622
CCCTAGAGCCTGTTATGGACTGGTAGGCTGAAAAACGCCTTTTGCCAGCAAAAGCCCGACGAAAGCCAGGAAATGAAACTGCTGCATGGTCAGCGCCAAGCGCTCGTAGTCGCGGGCTAGGCGGCGGAAGCGAGCGGCCCAGCCAAAGCTGCGCTCCACGACCCAGCGGCGCGGGAGCAGCACAAAACCGGTCTGCCCCTCGGGCTTGGCAATGACTTGCAGGTCAATAGCGTGCACGGCCGCGGCGTATTCGGCTGCTTCGCCCGTGTAGCCCTGGTCCACATAGGCCACCTGGACCTGCTGGCCCGTGACCTGCTGCACCCGCGCACAGAGAGCCGCCACCTGTCCACGGTCTGGCTCGTTGGCGGGCGTGACGACGGCAGCCAGCAGGTGGCCCAGCGTGTCCACAGCCACGTGCACCTTGCTGCCTTTGCGCCGCTTGGCTCCGTCGTAACCAGCCCGCGCTCCGCTCTCGGGCGTGCTCTGCACCGTACGCGAGTCCAGAATCACGGCTGTAGGCTCGGCCTCTCGTCCGGCCAGCACCCGCGCCAGTTCGCGTAAATCGGCCAGCAGGTGCTCGAAACAGCGGTTGTCCCGCCAGCGGGCCCACTGCTGGTAGACCGCCGGCCAAGGTGGCAGGTCATGGGGCAAGTAACGCCAGCCGCAGCCCGTTTTGACCAGGTAGCGCACCGCGTTGAACACGCTGCGCAACGAATGCTGCCGCTGTGGGGCTTCTTCCCGCACCAGCGCCAGATACGGGGCCACAAACACCCATTCCTCATCCGTGACGTCGCTGGGGTAGCCATTTCGCTGTGCCATCCCCTAAATTACGCGACTAGTTCATAACAGCCTCTAG
>NZ_FWWW01000086.1 GCF_900176135.1 Hymenobacter roseosalivarius DSM 11622
AACCGGGGGGTGAGGCTACGCTTCCACTAAAGCCCGCAACACCCGCCGCACGTCGTGGTGGGTATCGAGGTGGAAGCGCGCCAAGGAGCGGTGGGTGCTGCCTACTTTCACGGTGTAGGCGTTGGTAGGCATCGCTCCGAAAGTATCCTCATCGGTGCGGTCGTCGCCGATGGCGATGATGAAGTCGGCGGGGTAGCTGGCCAGCCAGCGTGCGGCGCCGGCACCTTTGTTTACGCCGGCGCTTTTCACTTCCACTACTTTATTGCCTTCCATCACTTGCAGGTCGCTGTTGGAGGCCAGAAAGTGCAGATGGCTGGTCAACTCGCGGGCCCGGACTTCGCCCAATTCGACGTCGGCGCGGCGGTAGTGCCACACCAGAGAGTATTCTTTTTCCTCCACGAACGAGCCAGCCGTGCGACTTACGTGCAGATCCAGAATCGGCCGAATTTCGTGCATCCAGTCATTGGTAAGTGGGCGCAGCATAGTCCACTCTTCGCCCAGGGCCCGCAGCCAGACGCCGTGCTCCACGATAAAATCGAGCGGCAGGTGGCCGAGCCATTTCTCCAACGTAGCCCGGTCGCGGCCACTCACGATAACTACGCGGTTGCGCTTATCGGCGCTCAGGTCGGTCAGCAACGTGAGGAGCTCCTGATCGGGGCCGGCAAGTTGGGGGTTGACGTTAAAACCGGACAGCGTACCGTCATAATCCAGAAAAAGAAGCCGCTGGGGGGCATTTTGGTATTCGCTGGTCATGCGCTGCAGCTCGTCTGCGTTCAGGGTGGTAGTAGCCAAGGTTTCTTGCTTTAACTTGCTGTAAGTGAGTCGGTTTATGAATAGCTCCACCCAGTGGTGAATGTTGTATTTTTTTACCAGCGCCTGCATGGCACCCATGCGTTGGCGCTGCTCATCCTCGGGCATCACCAGCGCCTCGTGCATAGCCTCGGCCAGCTGGTTGGTATCGGTGGGGTTGATGATAATGGCATCTGACAGCTCGCGGGCGGCACCTGCCCGCTCACTCAGAATCAGTACACCAGGCGTGTCAATCTTGCTGGCTATAAATTCTTTAGCTACTAAATTCATGCCGTCGCGCATGGGCGTAACCAAAGCTACTTCGGCCATCCGGTACAAGGCAGCCAGCTCTTCAATAGGAAAGGAGCGGTAGAAATACTGAATAGGATTCCAGGAAATGGTGCGGTAGGTGCTGTTGATGCGGCCCACCAGCTCATCAATTTCCTCCTTCAGCTCCTTATACTGCTCCACCTGGTCGCGGGAGGGCACCACCACCATCAGCAGCGTCGCCCGCTCGCGCCACTCAGGATACGTCTGTAAAAGCAACTCATAGGCGCGCAGACGCTGGGCAATGCCTTTGGTATAATCGAGGCGGTCGATGGACAGGATGATCCGCTCGTTGCGAAGCGCGTCGCGGTAGGTTTGCTCGTGTATACGCGCCTGCTCCGACTGCGCTACTTCCGCGTATTTCGCTTGGTCGATGCCCATGGGGAAAGCATCAACCAGCACACTGCGTGTGCCCACTTCCACCAGTCCATTCTGGCTCTGGTACCCCAGCAGCTGCGACACCGAGCTCAGGAAATGACGCATGTAGCCGTAGGTGTGAAAGCCAATCAAATCGGCCCCCAGCATCCCTTCCAGCAGCTGGCGCCGCCAGGGCAGCACCCGAATCAGCTCGTAGGAAGGAAACGGGATGTGCAGAAAGAAGCCAATGCTGCTTTTGGGGCGCACGGCCCGCAGCATCTGCGGCAGTAGGAGTAGCTGGTAGTCATGCACCCAGATGGTGTCGTCGGGGCCAGCCAGCTCCAGCACGGCCTGGCAGAATTTCTCGTTCACGGCCACATAAGCCTCCCAGTGCGTCTGGTCGTAGATGGCGTACTGCGCAAAATAATGGAAGGTCGGCCAGAGGGTTTCGTTGCTGAAGCCTTCGTAAAAATCCCGGATTTCGGTTTCCGTCAGAAACACGGGGCGCATGCTGTCGGTGCGGAGTTGCTCGCGCACTTCCCGTTCCTCCTCCTCATCGACCGAAATACCGGGCCAGCCGACCCAAACGTTGTTATCGGCCCGGTAGATAGAGCCCAGACCGGTGGCTAAACCCCCTTCGCTGGGGGAAAAAGAAAGCCCTTCGTCGCTGCGTTGTACTTTAGTTGGTAGGCGGTTAGAAACGATAATCGTACGGGACATAAGGTATTCACTTCGTGCACAAATAGGTCTTCTTACGGTAAAATGAGCCGTTCCGATGAAACTCTTTGTGATCAAAGCATGAATCTACTGTTCCAAAAAAACGTCGGGTGCAGGGCAAAATGTTATAAATACCCCCCAGCCGGAGCGTGTCGCACTGTAGGGTAGAGGCGTGGGTATACCCGGCAGCGGCGCAGACTCAGCTGGGCTTAGTACGCTAGCCAATTTGCTTTAACGGCATCGTGCTAAAATGCAAGATTGATGTAGTTGCAATGGCTTGGCTTACCGCTTCCTGACACTCAAATCAGCTTCAAAAGCGTTTTAATTGACTATAGAAAAGGGTAGAGAAGGGAAGGTTGAGAACGTTCCCGGTAACGATTGCGCAAATAAACTCTCAGCGAAGGCCGCTTCTCTCACTACGCAAACTGTAACTTAAGCTATTGCTCAATAGCTGTTAATTGCAGCCGCATCTGGAAAGAGTTACACTCCGGCACCGTCTGGGGGGCTTTTTCTCTTAAACTCGTTCGATGAAAAAATACGCTGTACTACTCCTGTCGTTTGTAGCCCTGGCCTTTCGGCCGGCTGAGGAAAAGCAGATCCAGGTATTTCTGGTGGGCGACTCCACCATGGCGAATAAGCCCGACCGCAGCAAGCCCGAGCGCGGCTGGGGCATGTATCTCGATCAGTTTTTCGACGCCCAAACCAGCGTACAAAACCACGGCACGAACGGGCGTAGCACCCGCAACTTCCGCCACGAAGGCCGCTGGGCCAAGCTGCTGGCGAAAGAATACCCCAAGTGGCAGCAGAAGTGGGCCAACCCCACCGGCGCGAAACTATAAGTACTGGATTATGAAAAACTTATCCCGCGCCGTAGCCTTAGCCGACACTCAGGCACCCGTGCTCCGACCTAGTGCCGCCCTACTGGAGCTGCCCGAAAAAGTACTGCAATTCGGCACCGGCGTGCTGTTGCGCGGCCTGCCTGATTACCTCATTGATAAAGCCAACCGCCAAGGTGTTTTTAATGGTCGCATCGTGGTAGTAAAATCTACCGACGGCGGCGACCTGACAGCTTTTGAGCGCCAGGATAACCTGTATACTTTGGGTATTCGGGGTGTGGAAGACGGTCATACCGTGGAGGAAAATGTGCTGTGCGCTTCGATTAGTCGGGTGCTGTCGGCGAAAAGTCAGTGGGCGGAAGTGCTTGAATTTGCCGCCAGCCCCGACTTGCGGGTAGTCATTTCCAACACCACGGAAGTCGGGATTCAGCTCACGGCGGATGATATACGGCAGGAGCCGCCGCACTCGTTTCCGGGCAAGCTGCTGGCCGTGCTGTATGCCCGCTTTCAGGCGTTTGATGGTGATGTATCCAAAGGATTGATCATCGTGCCCACGGAATTGATTCCCGACAACGGCAGCAAGCTGGAAGCTATTCTGCTGGAATTAGCTCACCGCAATGGCCTCGAACCGGAGTTTATTGAGTGGCTGGAAACAGCTAACACCTGCTGCAATTCCCTCGTGGACCGCATTGTGCCTGGTACGCCGGACGCCGCTACGCAGCAGGCGTTGACCACGCAGCTGGGCTACCACGACGAGCTGCTGACCATGGCCGAAGCCTACCTGCTGTGGGCCATTGAGGGCGACGAGCGGGTAAAGCAAATTCTGTCGTTTCATCAGGCGGATAAGGGTGTGATTATCCGGCCCGATATCAACTTGTTTCGGGAGCTGAAGCTGCGCCTGCTCAACGGCACGCACACGCTGAGCTGCGGCCTGGCTTTCCTGTACGGCTGCGAGACCGTGCGCAGCGCCATGAACGACGACTGCGTGGCTACTTTTATCCACAATCTGATGCTGGGCGATTTGCTGCCGGGCATCCCGTGCGCGGTGGACGAAAAAGTAGGTCAGCGCTTCGGTTTGCAGGTGCTGGACCGCTTTCGAAACCCCTACATCGAGCATCGGTGGCTGGCCATTACCATGCAATACACCATAAAAATGCAGATGCGCAACGTGCCCACCTTGCTGCAGTATTACAAGCGGTTCAACACGGCGCCGCAGTATGTAGCGCTGGGCTTTGCAGCCTATCTGCTGTTCATGCGCGGCACTCATCAGGACGAAAAAACGTGGTACGGCAACGCGAACGGCACTGAGTATCTCATTAACGATGATCAGGCGGGCTACTTTGCCGAGCTGTGGGGTCGCAACTTGTTTGCGGCCGACCTGACGATGACTGTTTTACAAAATCAAACACTTTGGGGTCACGACCTCAGCCAGTTACCGGGCTTTACCAAACGCGTGAGCGACAACCTTCAGCAAATGCTAGATACGGGCGTTTCTGCCACTGTAGCAAAGCAGTTAAATAAAAAAGCCACCTTAGTCAAATGAAGCATCAGGTAGCCCGAATTCATCCCGCCGATAACGTCCTGGTGGCCCTGGCTGATTTGCCCCCCGGCACGCCTGTGCCTTGGGATGGAACGACCATTACGACGACGGCTCGCATTCCGGCCAAGCACAAGCTGGCCCCCCGTGATTTTGAGCCCGGCGATTTAATAACGATGTACGGTGTGCTGGTGGGCAAAGTCCGCCAGTCAATTCCGGCCGGCGGCTTGCTCACCACCAGCAATATTCAGCACGCCACCGACAGCTACGACGAGCATCAGCACGAAAAAGCCCCCTGGTCGGCCCCCGACGTGAGCCGCTGGCAGGACCGCACCTTTCTGGGCTACCACCGCAGCGACGGGCGCGTAGGTACGGCCAACTACTGGCTGGTGATTCCGCTGGTATTCTGCGAAAACCGCAATATCCAAGTGCTGGAAGAAGCCCTGGTAAATGATTTGGGCTACGCCCGCCGCAAGAGCTACCAGCCCCAGACCCAGGCGCTGATTTCCTTGATGCAGGCGGGTAAATCGGTAGAAGAAATTCTGCAAACCGATCTGCACAGCGCCGAAAATGCCCCCCAGGGCCCCAATCGGCTGTTCCCGAACGTAGATGGTATTAGGTTTCTGAGCCACGAGGGCGGCTGCGGTGGTATCCGCCAAGACGCGCAGACGCTGTGCGGGCTGCTGGCTGGCTATATCACCCATCCGAATGTGGCGGGCGCTACGGTGCTGAGTCTGGGTTGCCAGAACGCGCAGGTGAGCATGCTGCAAGATGAAATCAACAAGCGCAGCCCCAACTTTGACAAGCCGCTGTTCATCTTGGAGCAGCAGAAAATCGGAACCGAGGAGGCTATGATTAGCAAGGCTTTGCGTCAGACGTTCGCGGGCCTCATGCAGGCTAATCAGGTGCGGCGTCAGCCCGCGCCGCTGAGCAAGCTGAATATTGGGCTGGAATGCGGCGGCTCCGATGGCTTCTCTGGCATTTCGGCCAACCCGGCCGTGGGTCATGTGTCCGATATGCTGGTGGCGCTGGGGGGCTCGGTTATTCTGGCCGAGTTTCCGGAGTTGTGTGGCGTGGAGCAGGAGCTGGTTGATCGGTCAGTAGATACTGAAACCGCCGAGCGATTCAGCCACCTGATGAAAGCCTACGGCGACAGTGCAATTGCGGTGGGCTCGGGCTTCGACATGAACCCTTCGCCCGGTAACATTCGCGACGGGTTGATTACCGATGCCATGAAGTCGGCCGGCGCGGCGCGCAAGGGCGGTAGCTCGCCCGTAGTGGCAGTGCTCGACTACCCGGAACTGGTGACTAGGCCCGGCCTGAACCTGCTCTGCACGCCCGGCAACGACGTCGAATCGACGACGGCGGAGGTAGGCTCCGGAGCCACGGTGGTGCTCTTTACCACGGGTCTGGGCACGCCCACCGGCAACCCCATCGCGCCGGTCGTGAAGATTGCCAGCAATACCGCTTTGGCCAACCGCATGCCCGACATCATCGATGTAAATACCGGCACCGTCATCGACGGCGAGGAAACCATCGAGCAGGCCGGGGAGCGAATTCTGGATTATGTAGTTCGGGTGGCCAGCGGCGAGGAAGTTGCCGCCGTGCGCCACGGACAAGCTGACTTTATTCCGTGGAAACGCGGGGTTTCGCTGTGATTACCTCATCTCCTAGCCCCTTCTCCTCGGGGAGAAGGGGAACTAGCTCTAAAAACCAGATTTCTAGAATACCTGGCAGCTAGAAAAGCTAAAAGCTAGTCCCCCTTCTCTCCGAGGAGAAGGGGCTAGGGGATGAGGTCCCACCAGAACAACAAGCTAAAATCATCACTATGAAAAAGCCCTTTCTTGACGACGATTTCCTGCTGCACACGGAAACGGCCCGGCAGCTCTACCATGAGTTTGCGAAGGCAATGCCCATCATCGACTACCACTGCCATTTGCCCCCCGACCAGATCGCCCAGGACCGGCAGTTTGAGAACATCACCCAGATCTGGCTCTACGGCGACCATTATAAGTGGCGCGCCATGCGCACCAACGGGGTAGATGAGCGCTACATCACGGGGGATGCGTCGGACTGGGAGAAGTTTGAGAAGTGGGCCGAAACGGTGCCGCAAACCGTGCGCAACCCGCTCTACCACTGGACCCACCTGGAGTTGCAGCGCTACTTCGGCATCACGGAAGTGCTGAACAAGGACAGCGCCCGCCGTATCTACAAGGCATGCAATGATAAGCTGCGCACGCCGGAGTATTCGGTAAAGAACTTGCTGCTCAAAATGCAGGTGAAAGTCGTCTGCACGACCGATGATCCAGCCGATTCGCTGGAGTATCATCAGGCCATTGCTGCCCGGCCATTTGGGGTGCAAATCCTGCCTGCTTTCCGGCCCGATAAGGCCATGGCGCCGGAAGACGTAACCGCTTACAACGGCTACCTGGATAAGCTGGGCGCGGCGGCCGACATTGCCATTGCTACCTACGACGACCTGCTCGAAGCGCTGCGTCGTCGCCACGATTTCTTCCACGCCCAGGGCTGCCGCCTCTCGGATCATGGTTTGGAGCGCTTGTATACGGCGGACTACACGGCGGAGCAAGTTGCCAGTGCTTTTGCACAAGTTCGCGGTGGTCAGGCGCTAAGTCAGGCCGATACGGAAGCGCTCAAGTCGGATTTGCTGCTGGCGCTGGCCCGCCTAGACCACGCCCGCGGCTGGACCCAGCAGTTTCACCTGGGCGCGCTACGCAACACCAACACCCGCCAGCTCCGCCAGCTGGGTCCCGATACGGGCTGGGATTCCATGGGTGACTTCCCGCAGGGCCGCACCCTGGCTACCTTCCTCGACCGCCTCGACTCGTCGGATCAGCTGGCCAAAACCATTCTCTACAACCTCAACCCCGCCGACAATGAGCTGATGGCGACCATGACGGGCAACTTCCAGGATGGCACGGTGGCCGGCAAGGTGCAGTGGGGCTCGGGCTGGTGGTTTCTGGATCAGAAAGATGGTATGGAAAAGCAGATCAACGCGCTGTCGAATATGGGCCTGCTCAGCCAATTCGTGGGTATGCTCACCGACTCGCGCAGCTTCCTTTCCTACCCGCGCCACGAGTATTTCCGCCGCGTGCTCTGCAACCTGCTGGGCACCGACGTGGAAAACGGAGAGCTGCCCGACGACATGGCCCTGCTGGGGGGCATTGTGGAGAACATCTGCTACTACAACGCCCGGCAATACTTCGGCTTTGACGCTATAACGGAAAATGTAACACCAGGCGCCAGCCTGGTGAACAGTTGAACTAAAGCTGGCTTTGTCTTCCTGCGGGTCGCGCTACATCTCGCTACAAACAACGCTGCACCAAGCTGGCGCCTGGTGTTACATTTACCTCTTATGAAACAGGTTGTTACCTTCGGCGAAATCATGTTGCGGCTCTCGCCGCCGCCGCACTATCGGTTCACGCAAGCGGCCAGCTTCGAGGCAAATTATGGCGGGGGCGAGGCCAATGTAGGCGCGGCCCTGGCGGGGCTGGGCGTACCGGCTGCGCATGTCACCTGCTTCCCGGCCAACGAGCTGGGCCAGGCCGCTGCCCAGAGCTTCCAGCGCCTCGGCGTGGATATGCGCCACACAGTGTACAGCGGCAAGCGGCTGGGGCTGTACTTCCTGGAAGTAGGAGCCTCCATGCGGGCCAGCAAAGTAGTCTACGACCGCGCTGATTCTTCTTTCGCCAATCTCGACCCGGCAGCTTTCGACTGGGATGAAATTCTAAAGAATGCCCAGTGGCTGCACTGGACGGGCATTACCCCCGCTATTTCAGCCACTGCGGCTCAAGCAATTCACGAAGGCATTCAAGCAGCCCGCCGTTTGGGCCTCACCGTATCGGCCGACGTGAATTACCGCCGCAACCTGTGGCAGTACGGGCAAACGGCCCAGGATGTAATGCCGGATCTGGTGGCGGGCTGCGACGTGGTAGTGTGCTCCGAGAACGACGCTGACGACCTGTTCGGCATTCGCCCCGCGGCGGGTGCGGAGAATAACTTCGTCTCCATCAGCGAGCAGCTCATGACCCGTTTTCCCCAAATCAAGCAAGTAATCAGTACCCGTCGCAAAACCCAGAGTGCCTCCCATGAGCGTATCAAGGGCCAGCTGTTCGACGGCACATATTCCGAAACGCCCTACTACGACATCACGCCCGTGGTGGACCGCATCGGCGGCGGCGACGCGTTCCTGGGGGGCTTTATTTATGGTACTTTAACCTACGCCACGCCGCAGGAGGCGCTGCACTTCGCCGTGGTAGCCTCGGCCCTCAAACACACCATTCACGGCGACGTGAACTTGGTGACGGTGGCCGAAGTGGAGCACGTCCTGCAAGGCAATACCACCGGCCGCTTGGTGCGGTGAGATGGTGAGTGGTGAGTTTGAGGTTCTTTTAAGGCGCATACTGCGTTAATAATGCCGCCAGAACCTCAAACTCACCACTCACCATCTCACCATCTCAATACTCACCATCTCACCATCTCATGCCTCGTTTTTCCGCTGATCATATTCTAGAAACCGTCCTGCGTCACCCCATCGTGCCGGTTTTTTACCACGCCGATGCGGCGCACGCGAAGCGTATGTTGCAGGCTTGCTACGATGGCGGACTGCGGGTGTTTGAGTTTACGAATCGGGGCGAAAAAGCCCCCCAGGTCTTCGCTGAGCTGGTCGCTTTCGTGCGCGACACCTGCCCGGAGATGCTGCTGGGCATCGGTACCATTTATCAGGCGGAGGAAGCCGAAAGCTTCATTGCCGCCGGTGCCGACTTTGTGGTGCAGCCCGTGACCACGGCTTCCGTCGCGGCGGTGTGCCGGCAGCACGCGGTGCCCTGGCTGCCGGGCGCCATGACGCTGAATGAAATCTATAATGCTACCCAGCTGGGCGCGCAGCTCGTGAAGGTGTTTCCGGGCAACGTGGTGGGGCCGGGCTACATCAAAAGCCTGCGCGGGCCGATGCCCGAGGTGAAGCTGATGGTGACCGGCGGCGTAGAGCCCACGACGGAGAGCCTGGCCGAATGGTTTGGCGCTGGTGTAAACGTGGTCGGGATGGGGTCGCAGCTCTTTAAAAATGCCGATGATACGGCTGCCCTAAGCCGGCAAATTGCTGACTTGCTGGCGTTTGTTGAAACACTGAAAAAGTAACGCTGTCCGGATGGCGCGACCAACGTGCCATCGATTTGCCCACGAGTACGAGTTCTGCTTTGCTATCAATTTCCACACCCGATGATGATACCCTCTCCAACTCAATCTCCGCCCGGCACCCCAATCACTGCATCTGACAAGATGAGCAAGTATCGGTGGACCATCTGCGCGCTGGTGTTTTTCGCCACTACGGTCAACTATCTTGACCGGGCCGTTATTTCGCTATTGAAGCCTTATCTGGAGACGGAATTCAACTGGAATTCGGGCGACTATGCCAACATTGAAATTGCGTTCAAAGTAGCGTATTCGCTGGGGATGCTGGGCGCGGGCCGCCTCATTGATACGCTGGGCACCAAGATGGGCTACGCCCTGTCTACTTTTCTGTGGAGTCTGGCTGCCATGGGGCACGCTTTTGTGAGCAGCACCTTTGGGTTTAGCGTCGCGCGGGCGTTTCTGGGCGTCACGGAGGCCGGCAATTTTCCGGCGGCCATCAAAACGACGGCCGAGTGGTTTCCGCAGAAGGAGCGGGCCCTGGCCACCGGTATCTTCAACTCGGGCTCCAACGTAGGCGCCATCATTGCCCCGCTCACCGTGCCGCTCATTGCCGAAACCATTGGCTGGAAGTGGGCATTTATCATCACGGGCGCGTTCGGTTTCGTGTGGCTGCTCCTGTGGTTTATCTACTACGAAGTGCCTGCCAAGCAGGCCCGCCTGACCAAAGCCGAATTCGATTACATCCACAGCGACGTGGACGATCTGGCGGCGGCTTCTATCACAACTCAGCCCAAAGTTTCCTGGTTTAAGCTCCTGACTTTTCGCCAGACCTGGGCCTTCGTGGTGGGCAAGTTTCTGACCGATCCGGTGTGGTGGTTTTACCTCTTCTGGCTGCCCGATTTTCTGAACAAGCAGTATGGGCTGAAAGGCACCGATGTGGCTTTTCCAGTGGCAGCCGTTTACATTCTGTCGAGTATTGGGAGCGTGGGTGGCGGCTGGATTCCGCTGAATTTTATGAAGCACGGGATGCCCGCTTTTAAGGCTCGCAAAACTTCCATGCTACTCATCGCGCTGTGCGTGTTCCCGATTGTGTTTGCCCAGTATCTCGGGCAGATTAACATGTGGCTGGCGGTGTTGGTAATCGGTATTGCCGCCGCCGCGCACCAGGCCTGGAGTGCCAATATCTTTACCACCGTGTCGGATATGTTCCCGAAGCGGGCCGTAGCCTCGGTTACAGGTATCGGCGGCATGGCTGGTGGTCTGGGGGGTATTTTGCTGACAGCGCTAGTGCAAAAACAGATGTTCGTGTACTACGAGAGCATCAATCAGCTGGATAAGGCCTACTTCATCATGTTCCTGATTTGCGGCGGCGCTTATCTGCTGGCCTGGGTCCTGATGCACTTCCTGGCGCCGCGCATGAAGCAAATCTCTCTCGATTAGTCGCCGGGTTTGGTTGCTGAACTGTCCTTTCGCACTCTAACTCTCCAATGTATGCAAAAAAAATTCCTGCTCCTGGCGCTCCTGTTATTGGTGCTGCCGACGCTCAGCTTCGCCCAAAACAAGAAAAATATGACGGCCGCCCAAGAAGTGGAAGCCCTGGAGCGTCAGCGGTTCGCGGCCCAGGTAAAGAAGGACTACGCCCTGCTGGATAAGTACTTCGCCGACGACCTGGTCTACACCCATTCCAACGGCCACCAGGATACCAAAGCCACGTACATCCAGAGCATCCGCGACGGGAAAAGCGTGTATGATAAGATTGACGTGGAAGCGCTGAACGTGCGGGCTTATGCCGACGGCCAAACCGCCGTGGTGAATGGCGTCATCACCATCACTTCGCCCCCCAAGCTCGATGGCCAGCTCACTATCGCCCACCTCAAATACGTGGTGGTGCAGATAAAAGACCCCAAAAAAGGCTGGCAGGTAGTTCTCTGGCAGTCCCAAAAGCAAGCAACTATGTAGGGGCGCGTTGCACGCGCCCCTCGTCGTTTCGTTGTGCATTCAGGTGAGCGTCGTTCACCCAAACAACGCCGGGCGCGTGCGACGCGCCCCTACACCCATTCTTACCTCTATGACTCCCACCCACGAAAATAACTTAGCCCAGCCTGTCGGTACCACGCTCGACCGCTACATCATGCGCAAGCAAGCGGAGTTTGCGTTTGCCACCGGCGAATTGTCGCAGCTGCTGCGCGATATTGCTCTGGCGGGCAAAATCGTGAGCCGCGAGGTAAATCGTGCCGGGCTGACCAGCATTATCGGGGCCGCTGGGGGGCAAAACGTGCAGGGCGAGCAGCAGCAAAAGCTGGATGTGGAGGCCAACATCCGCTTTATCCGGGCGCTGACGAATGGCAAGGAAGCCTGCGCCGTACTGTCGGAGGAAGAAGAGGATATTATCCATACCGGCAACCGCGACGGCCGCTACGTGGTGGCCATCGACCCGCTGGACGGCTCCTCGAATATCGATGTGAATATCAGCATCGGTACTTTGTTCAGCATCTACCGGCGCGTGTCGCCGGTGGGAACAGAGGCCACTGCTGCCGACTTTTTGCAGGGCGGACGCAAGCAGGTGGCGGCGGGCTACATCCTGTACGGCTCCAGCACCATGCTCGTGTACACCACGGGCCACGGCGTGGCGGGCTTCACGTACGAGTCGTCGCTGGGCGAGTTTTTCCTGTCGCACCCCGATATCCGTATTCCGGCTACCGGCCCGGTATTTTCCTGCAACGAAGGCTACTGGTTTGAGTACCCTGAGTACGTGCGCGCCTTCCTGCTCAATTGCAAGCGCCGCACCATGAGCGGGCGCTACGTGGGCTCTTTGGTAGCCGACTACCACCGCAACCTGTTCACAGGGGGCATTTATTTATATCCGCCCACCAAAAAAGCCCCCCAGGGCAAGCTGCGCCTGCTCTACGAAGGCTACCCGTTGGCTTTCATCATAGAGCAGGCCGGTGGCCTGGCCTCCGCGGGCGCTCAGGCCATACTCGACATCGAACCGACTGATTATCACCAGCGCGCCCCGCTCTTCGTCGGCTCCCCGGATCTGATGGCCGAGCTTCTGGCCGGAGCCGGGGAGCCCGCCATAGCCGCTATGGCCGCTAATCAATCAGCCGACTTTCGTTGTTAAGTATAAAGAATAGGAAAAACAAGATTCTTGCATACTCTGTATTGCGCCTGGCTCGCCCCTTCTTGTTTTTTGCTGCCAACCTTCCGCTTCCAACCTTTCTTTCATGCCCAAAATCATTTCGCCCCAGGTCGAGTTCAGCTATTTGCTGAGCCAGGTTCAACGTGTCACCCCCGAAATCTTAACCCCGGATGGTCAGTTTCTGAACTTGATGGAAGGTCGCTGGCAGGAGCCCGGCCAGCCTCGCAACTTCACCTCGCCCGTGGATGGCACCAGCCTGGGTGCCCTGCCCATGCTGGGCCACGAAACCGGGCTGCGCGCTGTCATCTTCGCCAAGCAGGAAGCCGCCGCCTGGGCCGCCACCGACCTCGACGAGCGTAAAAGCCGGGTGCAGAATTGCCTCAATCAGCTCCGCGAGCAAGTAGACTTAGTGGGCAAGCTGCTCATCTGGGAAATCGGCAAAACCTACAAGCTGGGCTTCACCGATATCATTCGGCTATTGAAGGCGTGCAATGGTACGTGGATAATATCGAGGGGATGCTGGGCCAGCGCAAGCCCCTGGGTTTGGTGAGCAACATTGCCTCCTGGAACTACCCCATGTCGGTGCTGCTGCACGCGGTACTGGTGCAGGTGCTTTGCGGTAACTCCGTCATTGCCAAAACTCCGACGGATGGTGGTTTTATCTCCCTCAGCCTCACCTTTGCCATTGCCCGCCACTGCGGTCTGCCCGTCACGCTGGTCAGCGGTCCGGGGGGCGAATTGAGCGACGTACTCGTCAAGCACGACGCTATCGACTGCCTCAGCTTCGTGGGCGGCCGCTACAACGGCCGCAACATTGCTGACGCCCTGAGCGCCCACAACAAGCGCTATATGCTGGAAATGGAAGGCGTAAACACCTACGGCATCTGGGATTACAGTGACTGGAACAGCATGGCCGATCAGCTCAAAAAAGGCTACGACTACGGCAAGCAGCGCTGCACGGCTTATGTGCGGTTTGTAGTGGAGCGCCGTTTGTTCCCGCAGTTCCTGGAAACGTATTGGAGTGCTGTAAGAAGCCTAAAAGTGGGTAACCCCACGCTCGTAGACAACGCCGACGATAAGCTGCCCGATCTGGCATTTGGCCCCGTTATTCACGCCCAACAGGCCCAGGATTTGGATCGACTGTATAAAAATGCCCTCCAGACTGGCGCTACGCCCATCTACGAAGGCAAGCTGGACGACAGCCTATTCCTGCCCGGCCAGGACCGCTCGTCCTACGTCGCGCCCCGCGCCCTGGTGAACCTGCCCCGGCAGAGCGAGCTGTACTTCAAAGAGCCCTTCGGCCCGATTGACAGCATCGTGCTGGTGGATAGGATAGAGGAGCTGGTCGGTGAGATGAACATCAGCAATGGTGCGCTGGTAGCCGCCATCGCCTCCGACGATGAGAAGCTGGCCCGGCGTACGGCCAAGGAAGTGCGCGCTTTCAAAGTGGGCCTCAATAAGCTGCGCTCCCGCGGCGACCGGGAAGAAGTATTCGGTGGCTTGGGCGAATCCTGGAAGGGCGCCTTCGTGGGGGGTAAATTACTGGTGGAAGCCGTGACAGCAGGCGGCGCTGGCCAGCCGGTGCTCGGCAACTACGAGGAAGCCACGTTGCTGCCGGAGAAGATTTAGATAAGTCTTATCTACTTTCTAAGGAAAGGCTCGAAAAGAGACCCTGGGGTGCTTTTTTCGAGCCTTTTGGCTAATGTGCTGCGGAGCTTTTGAGGTTTAATAACTTCACATAGCGTTTACTTCTTGAACACATACTAGAAGAACCTCACGCCGCTACTCGCCCAGCTGCCCGCTGGTATTTAACGCTCAGCCTGATACCTTTACCTACTCTCTTTGCCCCACCGCATGACACTGTCCTTGCTAGTGCTGCTGCTTGTAGGCCTGGCCTTACAGGCTCGAAGTCAGGAACGTAAACGCGCCAGAGAGTATGGCATCCGCATTGGGGTGCTGCCTACCGGTGCGCTCAACGCCATTACCGATGTACAGGGCGTGCGCGTAGGGCACACAACTTTGATGCAAGGCCAATCGGTGCGAACCGGCGTAACGGCCATTGTACCGCACGCCGGCAATGTATTTCAGCAGAAGGTGCCAGCGGCGGTGTACGTCGGCAACGGCTTCGGCAAGCTGGCGGGCAGCACGCAAATAGAAGAGCTCGGCATCCTCGAAACGCCCATTGTCCTGACCAATACGCTTGGCGTGGGCACGGCCCTGAACGCGGTGGTAGGGTACGTGCTGCGGCAGCCAGGCAACGAAGCGGTGCAGTCGGTAAACGCCGTGGTAGGGGAGACCAACGACGGTGGCCTCAACGACATACGCGGCCGCCATGTCACGGAGCAGTACGTGCTGGCCGCCATCGAGCAGGCCCAGACTGGCCCGGTGGCCGAGGGCAACGTTGGTGCCGGTACGGGCACCGTGTGCTTTGGCTTCAAAGGCGGTATTGGCACGGCCTCGCGCCTGTTGCCCGCCAAGCAGGGGGGCTATACCGTGGGCGTGCTGGTGCAAACGAATTTTGGCGGCGTGCTCCAGATCAACGGGGCGCCGGTAGGCCAGGAGCTGGAGCAATTTTACCTGAGTCAGCAGCTGAAAGACCGCGCCGATGGGTCTTGCATGATTGTAGTAGCCACCGATGCGCCCGTCGATGCCCGCAACTTGGAGCGCTTGGCCAAGCGTGCCTTTCTGGGCCTGGGCAAAACGGGTGGCATTGCTACAAACGGCAGCGGCGATTACATCATCGCTTTTTCCACTCATCCGGGCTTGCGCGTGCCGTATGCGCCTACGGCTGCTACCCAAACCACGACCACGCTCACCAACGAAGCCATGTCGCCGCTGTTTCTGGCCGTTATCGAGGCCACGGAAGAAGCCATTATCAACTCGCTTTTCAAGGCCGAAACCATGCAGGGCAAGCAGCAACAGCGCATTGAGGCCTTGCCGCTGGATAAAGTTCTGAAGATTTTAAAGCAACACCATGTCCGCTAACTCGCCCCTGCACGCTTATATCCACGGCCAGATCACGCCCCTCGATCAGGCTTTTCTGCACATCAGCGACCTGGCCATTCAGCGCGGCTACGGCGTGTTCGATTTCTTTAAGGTGCATGCGGGGCAGCCATTATTTCTCGACTACTACCTCGACCGCTTCTACCAATCGGCGCAGCTCATGGAACTGGCCGTACCGTTGGAGCGCCCGGCGTTGATGGAGGTGATTCAGGCCCTGATTCGGCGCAACGACCTGCCGCTGTCCGGCATCAAGATGATCCTGACTGGCGGCTACTCAGCCGATGGCTACAATCCCGTCGAGCCCAACCTCCTCATCACCCAGCAGCCGTTGACGCTGCCTACGCCCGAGTTGTTAGCAACGGGCATCAAAGTAATAACGCACGATTATCTGCGCGAAATACCGCCGGCCAAAACCATCAACTACTCCATAGGCATTCGGCTTCTCAAGCAGATTAAGGCCCACGGTGCCGACGATGTGCTCTACCACCACAAGGGCGTGGTAACGGAGTTTCCGCGCGCCAATTTCTTCCTGGTAAAATACGACAACACGGTAGTTACCCCCGCTACCCAGGTGCTGGCGGGCATCACGCGCCGCAATATCCTGGCGCTGCCTGAACAGCCCTATTCTATATCGGTCGGCACGGTAACCCTCGACGATGTGTATCAGGCCAAAGAAGCTTTCCTGACCAGCACAACCAAGCGCGTGCTGCCAGTGGTGCAGATTGATGATGTCGTACTGGGCACCGGCAAGCCGGGGCCAGTAACAATGGCTTTGCTGCAGGCGCTGCTGCAAGTGGAAGAACAACAGCAGCAAACGTTAATCGTAACCTAGTCAACTAGTCCGTCCGTGCTAGGTAGCTACGAGAAGGCTACCCTGCCGCCGGTGAAGATTTAGGATAGGCGCGGGAATAGCGCAAAGTAAGCAGACGCCAGAGCCAGCATGACGCTCCAGTGTGTTTTGGACGGCTTCCTAAACAGCTTCTTTGCATTCGGAAAGCAGAAAATGCTGATCTACGGCTTTACCCCAGTATATTACATCGCTACTATATCATAGAAAAAAGACAGTAATGGTAAAACGAATTTTGCCCCAACTACTTCTAGTGGGCTTTGTGTGCTCAGCAATGGTTGCCGTTGCTCAGACTCCGGCTTTTTTCAAATCAGTAGGTGAATTGTGGACGGCTCTTAGCGGGCAGACGGATAGCTACGGCACTGGTCATGCCATCGGGGCTTTCGTGCGTTCGGTTTCTCGCTTTTGCGTGCCTTGTGTGTTATGGATTTATAGGCAGAGAGAGTTAGAAAAGCGACTGATTTAATGCTCTTGGGCTATTGAGCAGAATCATGTAAGATTCTGGCTTTCGTTGTCGCCTCACTCAGATGAATACTTCCCAGTGGAATCACTACCAAAGCTTGCTATTGGGAGTAGCCGTAGGCGACGCCCTGGGCGTGCCGGTCGAGTTTGAGAGCCGCGCCCGCCGGCGCATCGATCCCGTAGTAACGATGCGCGGCTACGGGACGCACAATCAGCCCTCCGGCACTTGGTCCGACGACTCTTCGCTTACTTTTTGCCTGGCAGAATCGATAAGCCAGGCTGGGGCCGATGCCATTGACTTACAGGAGTTGAGCCGGCGCTTTATCAACTGGCTGGATAGCGGATATTGGACGCCGCATGGGCAGGTGTTTGATGTCGGCGTCGCCACGCGAACTGCTATCGGGCAGCTGCGCGCTGGTGTTGAGCCTGAGCAGGCGGGGGGCAAAAGAGAGTACGATAATGGCAACGGGGCATTGATGCGTATTCTGCCCCTGATTTTCCATCCGTTGTGGCAGACCGCATCCCCTGCCGACCGGCAGCAGCTAACTCACCGCGTCTGTAGTCTTACGCACGGGCACGTCCGCTCTACGCTGGCCTGTTATTTCTATCTGGAAATAGCGTGGGGCTTGCTTCAAGGTCTGAATCCGGACCAGGCACACGAGCGTTTGTACCGCGAAATCCCGGCTGCGTTGATACCCACACTTGCTAAAGAAATAGAGCATTTTGCCAAAGTGCTGGACGAGCATTTAGCCCTTATTCCGCAACAGGATATGCAGTCTACGGGCTACGTGGTACATACCCTGGAAGCGGCGCTGTGGTGTTTACTGCGCGGTGAATGGTACGCTGATACAGTGCTGACAGCCGTAAATTTAGGCGACGATAGCGACACGACCGGCGCGGTTACGGGTGGGCTGGCAGGGCTGTATTACGGCGTCGAAAATATCCCTACAGACTGGTTGAATACGTTGGTGCGACGAGCGGATATTGAAGCGCTGGCTGAACAGTTGGCAAATTCATGTACACCTACACAGTAGGGATTAGGCATAGCTGCTCGCTCTTGTTCCTGCTGCTGTTAACTCAAGCCGTCGATCCGCAACAACCATTTCCCTACATGCTGCTGGGCGCAACCGGCGGGGCCGGTTGAGGAAGCATGATAGCATCCACGCTTTTGACCCGGATGAGCTTGTTCAGGGCCGGAATATCCTGCTCCTTAAGCATTTTGAATTGGCTGAGCTGCTGATTTATCTGCTCGGTAACTTCCTTTTTGAACGCCACGGCCTGCTCGGTGGGCCGATAGTCGCCGGTGCTGGCCTGACTGACCAGGTTAGCTAATTTGTTGTTCAAGCGAATCGGAAAGTTCAAGGGGTCCTGGTCGCTTTTGTTCTTGGTCTGGTAAAGCGCCTCTTCAATCTGGGTCATTTTCTTGTTAATGGCCGCTGCCGATTCCACTATATCCTTGGCGTTAGCCTGGTCTTTCAACGGGCCCGTGATGGTGTTGAGCTGCCCGCGAATGGTGCGGATATCGCGGATAGCGTCGTGGGTTTCCGTGAGCTTTCGCTGTACTTCTTGCAGAAAGTCAAACTGCGCCTGCAGGTCTTGCGGCGTGGCTTTGCTGCGCGGATCGGGCAGCACGGTGAAGGTAGTTTCCTGGGTTTCCTGGTTGAGCGTCAGGCGGGCTTTGTAAGTGCCCGGTACGGCCCTGGGCCCCTGGGTGCCGCCACCCCACAGAATAAGACCTTCAAACTGGCTGGCATCAGGGTAGCTCAGGTCCCATACGTAGCGGTTCAGGCCCTTACGGGTGGGCAGCAGCTCCCTTTTTACCTTGGCTTTTTCTCCCTTCGTCAGATTTTTGCCCCCCAGGTCCCGGTCGGTGTTGGCGAACGTGCGAATAAGCTTGCCACTCGAATCAAGGATTTCCAGCTTCACCTTGCTGGTTGAATCCTGCTTTTGAGCTAAGTGATAATAAAGCATGACCCCGCCCGGATGGTTCTGGCCTGCGGTTTTGGGAATGGTAGGGGTGCCGCGGCCATCCATTTTGTAGGTCGCGGTGGGCGTGTACAGATGAAACTTGCTGGCGGCCACCGGCGCGCTCAGCTGGTGCAGGGGCGTGATGTCATCAAGCAGCCAGAACCCGCGGCCCTGGGTAGCAGCAATGAGGTTGTTATTTTTAATCGTGAGGTCGGTGATGGAAACCGGCGGCAGATTGAGCTGAAATGGCTGCCACTGCTTGCCATCATTAAAGGAGACGTACATGCCGTATTCGGTGCCGGCATAGAGCAGTCCGGGGCGCTTGGGGTCGGCGCGGACCACGCGGGTAAAGTGCGTGTCGGGAATGCCGGTGGTGATTTTTGTCCACGTCTTGCCGTAGTCAGTGGTCTTGTAGAGGTAGGGCCAAAAGTCACCGGACTTATACATCGTGGCCGCTACGTAGGCTGCACCTTTATTGGTGGGGTGGGCGTCGATGCTGTTGATCTGAATCCAGTCGGGCATGCCTTTGGGCAGCACCTTCGTCCAGGTTTTGCCATTGTCGCGGGTTACGTGCAGCAGCCCGTCGTCGGAGCCCGTCCAGATAACGCCTTGCTCGGCCGGCGATTCCGCGATGGCGAAGATGGTACCGTAGTATTCCACGGCCGTGTTGTCCTTGGTAATGGGCCCGCCCGATGGCCCCAGGGTTTTTGGATCATTGCGGGTCAGGTCAGGGCTGATTATTTCCCACGACTGACCTTCGTTGGTCGTTGCGTGCAGATGGTTGGAGCCAGCGTAAAGCTTCTTAGGGTCGTGGGAGGAAAACAGCAGGGGAAAATTCCACTGAAACCGGTATTTCATGCCCTCGGCGCCGTGGCCCATGGGGTTGTCGGGCCATACGTTGATGGTGCGCTCCTGCTGGGTGCCATGGTTTACTCGGGAAAGAAAACCGTCGTAGCTGCCCCCGTACACGATGTCGGGGTTAATCGGGTCCACGGCCAAATGGGCGCTTTCGCCCCCGGCCGTCGATTCCCAGTCGCGCTCCTCGATGCTTCGGCCACCCGTGCGGTGCGGAATCCGCACCGTCGAGTTGTCCTGCTGGGCTCCGTAAATGCGATAAGGAAAATGGTTGTCGGTGACCACGCGGTAAAACTGCCCCGTGGGCTGGTTATAATACGTGGTCCAATTCAGGCCGCCGTCGGTGCTTACCTGGGCACCGCCGTCGTCGGCCATCACCATGCGGTTGGGGTTCTCGGGGGCAATCCACAGATCGTGGTGGTCGCCGTGGGGGGCATCGTTGGCCTGGAAGGTGCGGCCCCCATCCTTGCTTTTGTGGTACGATACGTTCAGCACATACATGACGTCCGCATCCTTGGGGTCGGCATAAATGCGGGTATAGTACCAGGCCCGCTGGCGCAGATTACGGTCATCGGAGAGCTTCTGCCAGTTCTTGCCCCCATCGTCGGAGCGAAACAAGCCCCCCTTTTCAGCCTCCACCAAAGCCCACACCCGGCTGGAGTTTACCGGCGAAACCGCCACGCCAATGATGCCTAAGGTGCCCGCGGGCAATCCTTCGTTGCGGGAAATATCCTGCCAGGTGTCACCGCCATCCGTGCTTTTCCACAGTCCCGAGCCCGGTCCGCCCGAGGAGAAGCTATAGGGGGTGCGCCGCACATTCCAGGTGCTGGCGTACAGAATGCGCGGGTTGGAAGGGTCCAGAAGTAAGTCAACGGCGCCCGCGTCTTTGTTGGCAAACAGCACCCGCTCCCAGTTCTTGCCGCCATCTTTGGAGCGGTACACGCCGCGCATCTCGCTGGGCGCGTACAGGTCGCCCATGGCCGCTACGTACACCAGATCCGGGTTTTTGGGGTGAATGCGGATGCGGCCGATGTGGCGTGAATCCTTCAGGCCCACGTTCACCCAGGTCTGACCCGCATCCTGCGACTTCCACACGCCAAAGCCCGACGACACGTTGCCCCGCACGGTTTGCTCGCCCTCGCCGGCGTACAGCACGTTCGGGTCCGACTCGCTGACGGCCACGGCCCCTACTGACCCACCAAAGTAGCGGTCAGAAATATTATCCCAGGTGCCGCCGCCATCGGTCGTGCGCCACACCCCGCCCCCGGCCGTGCCCATGTAGTACAAGTTGGGGTTGCCGGGCACGCCCGTGGCCGTACCCGCCCGTCCGCCGCGGTAGGGGCCAATGGAGCGCCACCGCAGCCCATTGTACAGGGTAGTATCATATACGGCGGCCGTGCCTTGGGGGGCTTTCTTTCGTTTGGAGCGCTGCTGTGCCCCGGCCGAAGTAGTTAGTAGCAGAAGAAACAGCACGCTAACGAAAGCGGCATTCAGCGGTAGCGAAAGTTTCATGTGCAAGGAATTAACATGGATCAGGCGCTGAGAGCAGGCGTCCAAAAATCACGGTGAAAGGCCTTAGTCTTAGCAAGTCAATTGCCTCTAAGGTAATCAGCCATAGATTCTAAACTAGCGAGAAGCTTTCTGGAGGATTATAAACCATTGTTGTGCTTGTTACCCATGACGCAGTAAAACCAGCTTTTTCTCAAGGCCCCTACTTCTGTAGTTGATAAATATATCGAAGCTAAGAAACCGCAAAGCACAATCTGCAGCTCACTAGAGGGGTAAAGTATTCATAGAGCTATTCCAAGACGCTGATTACAACCACTC
>NZ_FWWW01000011.1 GCF_900176135.1 Hymenobacter roseosalivarius DSM 11622
GACTTCCCCATTGCTCAGCCCAGAGTTGTAGCCGACGACGAGGGTGCGCCCGCTCTTATCCAGGGTCCAGCCGAAACTGCCCAGCACTTTGGAGGGGTTGTGTATCAGGCCCGTTTGGGTCCAACGAGAGCCCACCCGGGTGAAAACATAAACCGCCCCTGCGGCGGAGCTAGGGGCATCCGGGCGCACGTGGCCATAAGCGCCCACCAGGGCGGTGGAATCATCGATATACAGACTACCGCCAAACATATCCCCGGGCAGCAGCCCGCTCGGGGATAGGGTCTGGCGATAGACCCACCCGCCGCCGGTGTACTCGTAAATGTGCGCGGCCCCCGGGGCCTGCCCCAGACTATTAGTGGACGCGATAGCAAAGCGGGCGCTCACGCTGGTGGCCGTTCCCATGTTGGCCGTAGCTACTGGAATCGGAGCGTCAAGGGTAACCAAGTCACCACAAGGAGCGGTAGACTGGGCCCAGCTCACACGGGCAATCAACCAGCACGTAAGCAGTAGCAGCTGCCGGCACAGAGCTGCTGTAATATTGTATGATTTTGACAAGCGACAGAAGTATTAAAAGAGACTAAGCGAATAAGTATGTTATGGAGTAGTTGTCAGCAGTAGCCGTTACCGCTGACCTATTTCGTTACAAAGGAAATTATTAGAAGTGGTATATTTCTAATTATTTAGGGTAAGCAGAGTATAGGATTTAGATTTAGTTTCCACAGGATCCTTTACGCTTACTTAGTTAGGGTGTCCAGACGAGGGAATCTAGCATAGCTGGACCCTAGGAAGCCGTCTATTGTATTTGCCCTGAGTATTAACAAGAGCGGGCGTCACCCAATAGATGGCGTTAGGAAAATGGCAAGATGATTTTCACAAAATGCTAGTTAACGTAATGCGAGTTATCCCCCCCACCTCGGAATAAGGGCGGTTTTTGCCCCACCGCCCCTACCACCTGGACGTGGTACTTTGGCGGGGAATCAGGCTCCATTTTGGGCGTTTACGAAACTCATCCCCGCGGGCCATTTCGTAAACGTTGAATGGTAGACGGGTTTCGTACACTCACCCTGTGCCACAGTGGCCAGTTGGCCACCAGGTATAGGCTGATTCCTGCCGTTCACTGAAAGGAGGGTACTAGCATCCGGCTGGACTTTTGGCGGGCTATTTAAAACGAATGAGGAATGACATGTAAGTGATGGGGCGAACGGGTCCCTGGTGGGTGGGGCGAAACGACACGTCGTGTTGCACGTACTCGACTAGCATGGGGTAATAGGGCAAAGACTGCACCGTGTAGGGAACCGCCTTTGCTTGGTAGTCGAGCAAATCAACCGACAAGGTGGCCTGGCCGGGCTCCGTCACTTTCAGCTTGAGCACCCGGACCAAGCGGTGGGCCCCATCGGGGGTGATGGCGACTTCCACGGCCGCAAAGCCGGTGATGCCTTTGCCATGCAAGGCCGCTGGCAAGCTGGCCTGGGGCTTTTTACGCGCCAGCGTAAAGGCCAGCGGCTCGAAATAGTCAACTATCTTCCCTTCGGCAGGCAGCGTATCTACTTGTGCGTAACTGGGCGTTGTGGCGCCGCACAAGCTCACTAACACTCCCCAAAACGTATGCACAGAACGTAACCGGAGCTTTGCCATAGACGCATGATACCCTCGGGCAGGAAATCGTGAGCAACTTAACAGATTTTGAAAGTCGTACTAGTTCAGCCAAACGGTGGTGCCTTAAACGCGCTCCGTTCAGGGGAAGGAGGATTTTTCTGGTTTGCCGTTGTCCTTGGTGAACATGTACAGGAAGCAGCAAAATACGGCAACTACTTGAAGGCCATAAGTGAGCAGGGTGTGCGTTACCTGTATTACGTCCCACCCATCTCTCCTGAGCAAGTATTTAGCCATCGAGAAGGCTCCATTTATAAAAACAATAACAAACAGGAGCTTTGCCCAGAATTTACCTTTCCTGATACCCACTGCTAGTAGGGCCATTGTGCCGAGCACAGCCAGAGCAGCAGCTATTATCGTTGGCTGTCGGTGAGCAGGACTTTGGAAGTACCCCCCGCTTGAAAACACGTTTATTCCGTTCCAGATGGCCAAACTCAGAAAGATTAAGTTAGAAGCCAGCCTGTCGTAATACCGCTGTTTGATGATATTCATAGTCCAAAACTACCAGTCTATACCCTCTAATTATGATTCAACAAAACGGTCCGAAGAGTAGAGAGGTTAGATTCAGCGTAAATTGCCGGGATGAACAAACTGATAGTTTCGATGGCGTTGGTGGGGAGCCTGGCCGGCTGCGGCCAGAAAGAAAAAGACCCTGGCCCGGCCCTTCCCGCGCCGGTCCCGGTCCCCGCTGCGTCCATTGTGGGCACGTGGACGGGCACGAGCACTCGCACCCAGGTGGACTACGCGGGCAGCACCCCCGATACCGACGTCACGACGCAAACGCCCGCCGGATTCAAGCTGACGTTTGGGCCCGCCGGAAAGCTGACCTCCGAAATGCCCCCCAACATTCTTAGCCCCAGCGGCATTCAAATCGGCACGTATCAATTCACCAATAACGTGTTGATCACCACGTATGCCAGCGGCTCCCTTACGCACGCGGTAGAGGCCCTAACGAGCCGCCGCTTGGTGTTTAAGAACGTCGAATCCGACGCCAGCAGCACCATCACCAAGACGTACACGTTTTCCCGATAGCCGAATGGCGATGGCACATCGGGCGCAGTAAAGGAGACGCAGGGGCAGCACGGACTCATGGCAGGGTCGTAAGAACTTCCGTTTATTCTAACGGTGGTGCCTTAAACGGGCTCTGTTCACCGAAAGGAGGGTTAAGCCTTCACTGGGGTGTAAATGATGTTCTCTTCTTATTTTTCGGAACATGTAGCCTCGAACAGTCAGTCTGTCGCGGCCCCTGGCGCATCACCCACCCCCGCATGACCCAGCGATTGTTCAGGTTTGCCTATTGCGGGGGCGTGGTCGTCGACTCGCGCAGTCCCCTGCAGGGGGCTTACCGGCTGGTCAGCGTTACCCTGGTTTCCGGCTTTCTCTGCCTGTACTTTCCCTTGCTGTGGGTGCTCTACGCCCTGTTACCCGAGGCCGCGCTCTACATACCCCTTGTGGGAATTGTCGGGCTGGCTTGGTACGGGTTGAAACGCTGGCAGTTTGGCCACCTGCGGGCCGCCCAAGCGTTGGTGGCCCGTTGCTACAGCCGCCGGCAAATCCAATACAGGGGGCGGGCGGCTGCGACACTAGGCGTGGCCAGCATTTGGGTCGTCTGCTTGGTGGCGATTGGGACTATTGCCGACTACATAAATTGGCCCTGAAGCCGCTGAAAAGCGGCTTGGTGATTCTTCTGCGACCGGAAATTATAGGCCCCCCGTAGGGGAGAACAACCAGGCACTGAGCAGGCAAATCCCGATTAATGGTTTAACAAAACAGTGGTTTAAGCAAGGTCTTTACATACCTACTCCACCGCCGCGGCTATGCTGCTGTTCGGCCTGGCGTACGCGCTGCTGGGCCACCTGGCGCTGGGCCTCCTGCTCCAACTGCGGGTTGAGTTCCTTCGCCAGCCCGTAGAAGCGCTTGACCTCCTGGTGCTGGGCCTGGCTGCCCTCTACCCCGCGCTGCAGTCCGAGCGGGGCCAGCTGGGCCGCAAAGCTGGTTTGCATATCGCGCATCTTCTGCCGGTCGCCCAATAGGTGTTCTTCTGTCCACCATACCTAGACAACCTCCTAGTGGGCAGTAGAGCGGCGGCGGCTACCCACCCGGTGGGGCGTTGCCAAAGGTTTTAAGACGGATGGGGATGCCCAGCGTGGCGCTCAGGCCCGAGCCGCGCACGTGCAGCGTAGTAGCGCCGCGCTGGGCGTTATAGCGGTACTCCACCGGTACCAGCAGCATATCCGTCAGGCCCTGGGTGTAGTAAAGGCTTAGATTCAGCCGCTCTTTGCCCAACCGGTAAAAACGGGCCGTGACCCCGCCTACCAGAAAGCCGCCCCACTTGCGCCGCACCCAGATCGATTCCCGGAATACAATGGTATCGTATAGGCCGCCCCCCGCTCCCAGCCCCCCACAAGCCAAGCAATTATTTCCCAGGCGGTTCAGCCCGCCGCCGGCTACTAGATTAGATCCAGCTTGAAGCTGGCCAGGTACACGTGGCGCACGGTATCTATTTCCCGCATATTGTACTGGCCAATCCTCCGGCGCAGGAGCAGCGGCAGCTGGTGCATATACAGCCCCGCCCCCGCGCCGAGCCACTCGCCTTCAAAGGGATTGTGGGTGTATGCCCGGGGCACCTGTAGACTGTAGGCCCAGCCCAAATTGCTGCCGCTGTAGCCCACCGAGAGGCTGAATTTATCCGTGAGCTGCACGCGCGGCATCACGACCGCTTGCTCGGCGAAGCTGACGCGGCTGTAGGCCTTGAAGGGATGGGAGCCTTTCCCAAAGTAGGCCCCTTCGGCGAAGGTATGGTTCGCCCCCACTTGCAGGTCGATGTACAAACGAGCTTGCGCGACGCTGTGTTCGGGGGCAACCAGCCAGGATAAGCTCAGGAGTAGTAAGGTGATAAAGCACATAGATAACTGATCACTGATAAACGCTACCTAGCGGCCACATGAGTGGGCCTAGGGCTACGAGGTAGCCTCTTGGTAGATGGAATTGGCTATAGGAAACTTATTTATGTATTTTTTATGAAAATGTTCCGCTATCTGCTCCTGCTGCTTCCCCTGTAGTACACGCAACCCCTTTCACCCATATTTTATGCAATATATTGGCAATCAGAAAAATACGCATAAAAATTAGAGAGCGGTGCGGCTGAGTTGGAGGTTTTCCCCTATTGGTTTAACAACGCCCTAAAGAGGCGGACTAGTAAGGTGCAGCTGAGTGCCCAAGGTGCTACATTATAAGGCCGAACGACGACATTCGGCCTTGGAATATCTTGCCCCAAACCACTTTGAAATTCAGCTTCAAACCACGTCCCACTTGTGGCCAGCTTAGCTAAACCACCTCACTGTCTCACTGCCCCTATAATCCTGGTTGTCAATGCCCGTGAAAGCGCCTGGTGGGGCGTGGACGAAACGCATCCCGGTGGGGCCTTTCGTCCACGCGGAATCGTAGATGGGTTTCGTCCACTCGCCCCGCGCGACCGGGGCCAGCCGACCACCCGGTACCGGCTGCTTTCTGCCGTTCCCCAAAAGGAGCTTTTGACTACTCCTCCCTTTCTGTACCGAGTACCTAGGCAACGCATCTTTCGTAGCTTGCCCGCATGAAAAAGCTGCTCCTGGCTGTCCTACTCCTGCCGGCCTTCTCGGCCCGTACCCAAAGCCTTTCTAGGCCCCCCGCGCCCCTGGAGGTGGCTCCACCAGCCGGGCAGGAGGCATCCACGCCCTTTCCGCTCGCCAATGTGATTGTGGTGCATACCAGCGACAGTGCCCGCACCGCTTACCTGAAACTGGCCCAGCTGCTGCGGGCGCAGGGGTACCAGCTAGAAAAGACGGATCAAGCGCACGGCCTCATTACCACTCATTACCATCGGACGGCCTACCATCGGGGCGTGAAGGCGTCGCTGCAGTTCACGATCAGACCCCAGGGGGCGGGGGCCATCATCGAGGAGCGAGCCATCGGCCAAGTCATTTCGGCTAGTAGTCGTTTCCCCGTGGAGTGCCGCGGGACTGCCAAAATGCCGATCGCGAGTGCCTGGGCCGAGATGTGGCGCATGGCGAGCTGCTACCCGGCGGGTTCACTGGCTTACAAACGGCACTAGTCGGCCTTTACAGCACCGCTGCCCGGGGAGCTAGAACGGGTTGCGGAAGGAGCAGGTCGTGACTCGTCGCAGTGAGAGGATCAAGGGGGCGACTTACTGTTTCGTCGGTTTCCAGCCCGGGGGAACTGGTTTTTCCCCGCGCCAATCAAAGGAAAAGTACGCCGGCCGGACTTCCTTAGTGCCTTTGGTAAACCAATGCTGCACATAGGCCGTATCGCCGGCAGCCGTGGCCTTAAACTGCACGAAGCGGTTCTCCACCACCGAGTCCCCGGCCAGCAGGGTGGGGATCGTGTACATCGTAAAATTCGGTTGGCCGTTAGCCAAATACTGCCGCCAGGCCGCCTCCGGATAGATCGCCTGCTGGTAGAAGTCCGCTTCCACCCGGCCCGTCTTGGTTAAACGCTGCCAGTGGCCATGCGGGGTGAAGGCAAGCTTGCCCGTCGCCGAGCGCGCCACCCGCAAGGGACCCTGATCATAGTAAGTGTGCCAAATGGACTGATAGGCCTTGTGCGTTTTCTCCACCACCTCGCCCCGCAGCAGGGCCGCTTCTTCTGCCGGGGTTAGATGACGCCGGTATTCGCCGTTCTTGTAATCCAGGGGGAGGGGTTGGGCGAGAAAATAGATCCCGCCACCAAGGGCGACAACGAGGGCAACGAGGACGGGCCAAGTATCCATGAGAGCAAAACCAGAGTAAAGCGTGGTTGGAGGCCGAAAATACGGGAAAATGAGGAGGGATTTACCGTGTCCCCGGTGCCCAAGCGTAAAAAGTCACTGGCCATCCTCACCTGTCGCTGCGCTGCTTACCGGGGCTTCATCGCCGGTCTTACCGCAGCGTACGGCTATAGAACTCGCGGGCGATGACGTAGTTGTCCCCAATAAAGAAGGCCTGAAAGGGCGGCGGAACGGGGGGGCTTACAATAGGTGTCGTTCAGCCGATTCTGCTCCTGGATGGGCGTCGGGACGGCCGCAATGCCGTAGTGCGCATTTAAGCGCGTGATCTCCTGGGCCATCACCTCGGGCAGGTAAAAGGAAAAGCGCTGGCCTTTGGGCAACACTTCCTGGAGCCACGCTTGCCGGGAACCCAGCCCACTCCAGGCGGGGGCATACGGCCCCCAGCCCTGGGGCAGGCGCGTGATACACGCGGTATCGGCCGCATAAAAGGCGGGCGGAACCACCCTGCTGGGCGCCTGGAAGGTGACTTCCGTCAGTTGTCCATTGTACTACTGAAAGGCCGGATGCTCGGTGTAATGCGCCAGCGCGCCCCCGGTCCCGCGCTTCAAGCGCGCCTCCACTTTGCCGTGAAAGTCGATGCGGTGAACCTCGACGGCGGTCGTGAGCTCGAGAAAGGTCGTTTGGCTATACCGTATCTGGCCCGTGGGATACAGCGCCACGAATTGCTCCATCATCCTGGCAAGCTAGGGTGTATGCAGCCGAATGAGAGAGGGGGGCGGTCGGTGGCAGAACGAGCAAAAAGGTCGCTACTGTGGCAAGCCTAAAGGTCCGAGACTAGTCGGATACCCCCTGTTATGTTAAGGGGCGAAATAAAGAAACCCGCCATGCTGGCAGAGTGCCTTTTTCTGCTTTTTGTCTACTTTCAGCGTCTTGCAGAAAAGCAAGCTCACACCTAATTCCCCTTCCGACTGGCCTCATGAATACTGTTACCGCCCAAATCGCCCTCTGTCAGCAATATGGAGCGGCGTACGTGCCCAGTAACGAACAGCTGAAAGTTGGCCTCTCGAGAAGCGTTGCGGAAGGCGTGCGCCCGATCCATGGAGTCCGGTATGCGCCAGAAGCAGATACCACGGGCTGGTACATTTGGGCCGGGGAGTTCTCGCTCGCGGATGACTTTTTTCAACCGGTCCACCTGGCGCACCTAACCGCATGGGCCCCGCAGGTGCAGCCGTATTTAGGCCTAGGACCGGGCTGGCGTTTTATCCTCGACCCCGAAGAGGACTATGTGGATGTATGGTTCGACGACAGCCTTGGTGTTTTGACGTAACCCTCCTTATGGGACAGAATCTTGATCTAGAAATTAAGGTTATCCAACGCTTTATTAACAAGAGCAAGCAGGCCCGGTATATTCAGTTCGTTACTTCCTCGAAGAACCGGCCCAAGTTTATTGCGGACCTATCGCGCGTGGGCTTCCTCCAAGAGGGAGCCTTTGACAAAGTCATGGGAATTGAGGAAGAGGTGATTCGACAAGCGCTGCAGCTACACGGCATAGCTGACAGCACCTGTTATGTGATCAGCGAAAATGCCCGCCTTGATACCCAGACCCTCGCCATCAGCGAAGCCCTACGAGCGACTGTGGGACAGGGTATGGGGACGATTCTAGTCTTCGGTAACGCGGATCTAGTGTATTATGAATGTGAAACCAGGAACATCCGCTATATCAGTAAGCCCAAGCAGAACTTGGCGATAGGATAACATGGCGAAGAGGCATGTAAAAGGAACCCTGACTAGAATAGCATGAAATAAGATTCAAACCTTCGCCTGCATAGTTTGGAGCACGGGCTTGCCCGAGGGTGAGCTACTTATCATAATTCAACTTCTAGGACAGTAATAAGCCTGATAACGGACCCTACTCAAACCCTATTTGAGAGATGGTGGCTGTTTAAAAGAGCCTTTTTCTGAACTACATATCTCGCTAATTTGCCATAATGAGTATTGAACAAACGGATACAATTGATATTATAACTATCTCCCCTGAAGGAGAACTGGTGCTGACCATTTCGGACCATCTTTCTTGGGAAGAGGACGAACACCTGTCCTTGCTAGAAGACAAAATCAATACGTACCTAGAGTTCCTTGAGGGTGAGCAGTTACTGGAAGAGTACCCCGCGGCAAAGGAGCACCCGCTGGTAATAAATGTCGCTTTGCAGTTCGAACCGCCAGAGCAAGCTATACATTTCCTAACCCAGGCCATGAAAGTCATTACAGACGCAGGCATTGGATTCCACTGGAGGGTAGTGAGCGACCAGTAAACTCCTCCTTTCGGTAAACTCTTAGTAGCTATCCAGCACCAGCAGGCCGTGGCAGGGTCAGGCGGGTTTAAGAAACTCGTCTACGTTTCAACGTTTACGAAAAGGCCCCTAGGGATGAGTTTCGCAAACTCGAACCCAGACGCTTTCACGGACATAGACAAATAGGATTTTAGGGGCAATGTGCAGGTGAAAATAGCTTGGCGTTCGTCTAGGTTTTATCGCTTGACATAATCGGAGTTATACACGCCGCCTGGGAATCGTGGTGGTTTTGAGCTGCCTGTGCGGGGTACTGCCGCATGGTACTTTGCTGGGAAACTAGGCTCTAAGTTTGAATATATACAAAACGTATCCCTGTAGGGCATACGGCCTGTTGGCTACTTAGCGTAGAACTGGCTCCTGCTGTTCACCGCAAGGAGCGTCTAAGAGAACAGCGGCGGGTACAGCTTGAAGCAGCGTTGTCGAAAAAGGTTGAGGACCAAGCCTTGGGTAAAAGTGTACTGCCGCAATTGCACGCCCTCGCTCCCAAAGAGGCGTAATACGGTTCGGGTGCCCTGGTGCTCGACCAAAATATGGGACGAGAATAGCAAGCGTATTTCCTCTTGAAAGGCCTTGGGGTTATCCCGAATCCAGTTGTAGGACCACTCCGGAATTTCCGCGCTACGGTCCAGATAAAAACTCATACCGGACGTGACCACCTCAAACCACGCCATGAGTTGGGTAGGCCGGGGATTGGCCAAGACGAAGCGGTGGTAAAATGGTGCGCTGAGCTCTTTATCCAAGACAAATACGTGCTCATCGGCCAAGCAGTGCGGCCCCACCGTGCGCAACGCGGCGTCTATGAGGCTAAGGGTATAAGCGACGGGTGGGTCAGGAGTCATCCGACAAAGCAACGAGAAAAGAAGACATTTTTCGTTCAGTGAAAGGGGAATCAAACAAGGCATGGCCTTCACCTACTTATTCCGCCGCTACGGCTGTGCTGCTGACTAGCCTGGCGCACGCGCTGCTGGGCCACCTGGCGCTGCGCCTCCTGCTCCAGCTGCGGGTTGAGTTCCTTCACCAGCCCGTAGAAGCGCTTGACCTCCTGGTGCTGGGCCTGGCTCCCCTCCACCCCGCGCTGCAGCCCGAGCGGGGCCAGCTTCGCCGCAAAGCTAGGCTGCCTATTGCGCCTTCTACCGGTCTGCTAGCAGGATACAACAAGTAGGTTTCTAGCCAAATGGGGTTCCGACAACCGTAGTTCGTGCAGTCTTGTCACATTTTACAAACCAACAATCAGAAGAGGTGATAAGCCTTTGACTGGGCGCCGCTCCTTAGTGATCTGACTGACACGGTGCCTCCCCTACGCGGCCCACAGGCCCCGTTTATTTTACCTCCCGTAACAGCATCTGCTCCTGTTTTTGCGTCAGCAGATATCCCCCGGAGACTTTGCGAATGGCCTGCTTGATCGGCTCGCGATCAATTGGTTGGGTCTTTCCCTCCACTTGCATCCTAACGGGACCAGGCTGCAAAAAGAGCGAGTCGCCGACTAGTTGCCACCCCAGGGGACTATCCTTCACCACCGTATTGCCCCTGGTTTCCCGAAAGGTAGCGCGCCCATCTGGATGGAAGATAAAGTAGTGCTGCACGTCATTGCCGGCTGGACTACTCTCTGCTGCTTCTCCAATCGCAAAGGTCTTGTTGGCGAGGTCGCCGACGCTAGGGGGTAAGCGAGAGGCAGCGACTTGTTGCCCCCAGCTTAACCAGGGGGTGGAAACGAGCCACGCTACCAAGAAGAGGGATGAACGAATAGACATCGGAAATGAGTAGCGGGAGCAGCTGACACCAGGAGGGGCACTGCTTTCTGTTATGCCTTGCCTAGTGTACGCGGTGGAAGATGCATAATCGCTAAGGCCAGTAGTTTATAAAGCGCCTACTGGCCCGGCCGCCCGCTGGGCTAAGCGCTGGACTTGTTTATGGGTGAAGCGGCAGCCACGACGGGTGCGAAAGCCCAAACCCTCCAACTCCTGGGCAATCTGGTTGTAGCCCAGCCCTTGCGCCCGGCGCGCCAGGATCAGGGCCGTGGCCTGGCGATTGGCCTCGTACGAGCGCGCATTCTGCTGCCGGACCGCCAGGCCCTGCGCCTGCGCCGGTAGCGTTAGGTTGGCGGGGGTACCTAGTCGTTTCCCCTGAGCCTTCAACACTTGTAAAGCCCGGCGGGTGCGCTCGCTGATCATGTCGCGCTCCTGCTCGGCCAGGGCCGCAAAGATGTGCACCGTGAATTTGTTGGCCTGGGGCTGATCGCACGCGACAAACTCCACCCCCGACTCCATCAGGGAGGCAATGAACACGACACTACGCGAGAGGCGGTCAAGCTTGGCAATGACCAGCACCGCCCCCCGGCGCTGGGCCAGCTGCACGGCCGCCCGCAGCTGGGGCCGGGCCGCCGTCTTGCCGCTCTCCACTTCGACAAACTCCCCCAGCACCGCGTCCTCTTTGACAAAGCCCTTCACCAACTGCTGCTGCGCCGCCAGCCCGAGTCCGCTTTTGCCTTGCTGCAGGGTGCTGACACGGTAATAGGCCACGGAGGGCATAAGCGGGAGCAGTTAGGGGATGAATGCGGGGTCAAGATACGGAGCTTGGACCTTTTACAAACGTCCGTTGACGAGGAGTCTAAGTAGCCTAGAGACATTC
>NZ_FWWW01000035.1 GCF_900176135.1 Hymenobacter roseosalivarius DSM 11622
GGNGGCTTTTTTGGAGGTATAAAATCCTTATTCGGCAATGCGCGTCACTTTGAACTCGGTGCGGCGGTTGCGCTGGTGCTGCTCCTCAGTTTTAGCGTTGCGAACTACTGGTTGCGTTTCACCATAGCCCTTGGCTGTAATGCGCTCTTTAACAACACCTTTGGAGATAATATAATCGACGGCCGACTGGGCGCGGCGCTGTGATAAGCTGGCGTTATAGGCGTCCTTACCGCGCGAGTCGGTGTGGGAGCTTAGCTCAATGGTGATTTTGGGGTTATCATTCAGGGTTTCAACCAGCTTATCCAGCTCTGTAGCCGCGTCGGGCCGGATATCAGCTTTATTGTAATCGTAGAAGATATTCTCGACTACAATGGCCACGTTCTTCACGATTTTATTGAGCGTGAGCGTCACGGGCAGCCGAATATCATTTACCAACTCCGGCAGCTGATCCTGGGCGGGCATCTTTCCCACCGTCGTTACCGACGTGCGGGCCGTAAAGTAGGCGGGCCGGTCAGCCACCAGGGCATACGTAGTAGCCGAGTCCAGCTTGAAGCTAAACTTACCATCTGGTCCGGTGGTAGCTTCCAGAATTTTACGGCCGCCGTTGGCAAAAAGCTCCACGTTTTCGGAGGCTACGGGCTGGGTGGCACCGGTTTTAGTGTCGCGCTCCAGCACGGTGCCATCCACGAAGAAATTAACCAGCTTGGTGGTGTTGCGGCGGAAGCGGTACAGGTCGTCGCTGCCTTTGCCACCGGCACGGTTAGAGGAAAACACGCCCACGTTCTGGCCCGTGAAGTAGGGGGCAAAATCATCGCCGCTGCTGTTCATGGGCGCGCCCAGGTTGCGCACTTTGCCCTTGTCAACTACGAAAACGTCCAGCTTGCCTAAGCCCGGATGCCCATCCGAAGAGAAAAACAGCGTGCCATCGGGGGCAATGGCGGGGAAGCTCTCATTGCCGGGCGTATTAATTTCAGGACCGAGGTTTTCGGCGGGGGCGAAACGGCCGTTGGCGGCTATCGTGGCCTTGTAAAGGTCGGTGCCTCCTTCGCCGCCTTTGCGACCGGAAGCGAAGTACAGCGTTTCGCCATCGGGGGAGAAAACGGGCGAGAAGTCGTCGGTGGTGCGGTCGTTGATGTTAATGAGCGCCGGCTCAGTCCAGGCACCGCTGCGGAAGTAAGAAGCCCACAAGTCCACGCTCAGATACCCCTTTTTCTTGCCGCTATTCGAGCGGGCAAACACGACCATCTTGCCATCGGGAGCATAAGTAGCACTAGCTTCGTGCATGCCTTCGGTGTTGAAGATAGGTTCCAGCTTGCGGATGGTGCCGCCGGTCATCTTCTCCGCATCATCAAAGCGAATGGCATACAGATCGTTAAACCCTTCTCCATTACCCAGGTACTTCTTCCCATCCCGGCCTGAGGCAAACACAATTTCCTTGGTATCCGGAATCATGGTGGCGCTGAAGTCGGCCGACTCGGAGTTAACCTGATCAAGCACCTGTATTTCATCGCGCGTTGTCTGCGCTGAAAGCTCTTTGCTCAGACGCACGTTTTTGGCTTCTATCTCGGCCCGAGCCGCTAGGGCGCGGTTGGTGCCCAGCTTTACGTAGTCATCAAATTGAGCAGCCGCCTCGTCGTATTTGCCATTAGCTTTCAGTGCCAATCCGTAATAAAAACCGGCATCAGCATTCTTCAACCCCGCTCCAACGGCCATTTTATAGTATAGCTCGGCCTGCTCGATGCGGTTGGAAAGACGATACGACTCGCCTACCCGAAAATTGCTCTGGGGGGCATTTTTGCCCCGTTCTGCCTGCGCTTTGTATAAGGCAATAGCCGTTTCATATTCACCGCGAGCAAAGCGTTTGTCGGCTTTCGTCCCGGATTCGGAGGTTGCGCAGCCGCTAAGGCCCAACGCAGCCACTGATCCGGCGGCAGCCCATACAAGCATAGAATTCTTCATAGAAGGAAGGCGGTAGGAAGGAGAAGGCGCTCGGCGTAAATCAGCAATGCTGTTATGCCGGGCAATAATACTAAGTTTCGGCAGGAGTGGAGCCGTACGTTTAACGCTGAGGCGAGGGCTGAAAGTATTTAGCCAGCCAAGTCTGGACGGCGGGTGCGGGCCACGCCGCTGCTAGCTTTCCGTGTTGGGCAATGGTATTGTCGAAGTAGGGTGTTTCGGGCTGGAGCTGGCCGGTGGCTACCGCCTGCCGCAGCTCACGACGGTCAAGTAGCTGCACTTGACCGTTAATAAGGAAAGCTAAGTGAGACTTTTCCAGCAGGCTCACGCCCAATTGCTCCTCCAGGCCGCGCACGAAGCGCACGGAGGCATCAATGGAGCAGCCACTTGCACCGGCTACCTCCTCATCAAGTCCCAATACCAAAAACTGCCCGTGCCGAAATGCCGCCGAAGCGCGCAGCATACGGCCGTGGCTGGTCCACTCGGCCGCGAACTGCGCCAGCGCGGGCTCAACAGCTGCTAGCTCTGTGCCCATAAGCGGTCGGTCGGCCTGATAAATCCAAACGCGGGCGCTGGGGGGCAATTCTTCGAATGGAACGAACATAGAGAAAGAGCTTGGGACCTGGAAATACACGCGATACTCATACAAAGAAACAGCCTCGCCGGGAAGTTCCGGCGAGGCTGTTTCGAATAAACAAAAATGCCTTCAGGCTCGACGCTAGGCATTCAGACCTTCAGCACTGGCTATCAATTCCGCCAAATCGAAAACCTGTACATCCGACTCGCGCTCCTTATTCTTCACGCCGTCGCTCATCATAGTCATGCAGAAAGGACACGATACGGCAATAATTGCCCCCTGCGCGTTGGCGCGCGGGCTCGGCGTAGCACCGGCATTACCATCTTCCACACCGCGGGTCTGGGCTAGGGCCGGCGCGTTGCCATCCAGCGTGAACAGGGCTTCTTCTGTGCGCTCAATGTTCACTTCTTTATTGCCGGGCTCAGCTTCTTTCCACATCTGCGCGCCCCCGGCACCGCAGCACAGGCCATTGGCGCGGCTCCGCTTCATTTCCACCAGGTCGGCGTCGAGGGTGGCCAGCACGTCGCGGGGCGCTTCGTAGATATTGTTGGCGCGGCCCAGGTAGCAGGAATCGTGGAAGGTGATGCGCCGGCCTTTAAACTCGCCACCGCCGGCTACGCCTACTTTGCCTTCGTTGATGAGCTGCTGCAGGAAAGTGCTGTGGTGAATGACCTCATAATTGCCCCCCAGTGCCGGATATTCATTCTTAATCGTGTTGAAGCAGTGCGGGCAGGCCGTCACGATTTTCTTGATCTGGTAGCCATCCAGGGTGGTGATGTTCTGCATGGCCTGCATCTGGAACAGGAACTCGTTGCCGGCGCGCTTGGCAGGGTCGCCGGTGCAGGTTTCTTCCATGCCCAGTACGGCGTACTTGATGCCTACGTGCTCCAGAATGCGCACGAAAGCACGGGTTACACGCTTATAACGATCATCAAAGGCACCGGCACAACCCACCCAAAACAGAATTTCGGGCTGCTCGCCGCGGGCAGCCAAATCGGCCATGACGGGAACGGTAACTTGACGCTTGGTGATTTGCTCAGTCATTTATTTTTTGAGTTTTAATATTGTTTGTCATGCTGACGAAAGGAAGCATCTCGCGTGCTGATGATAGAGTAGTCATCTAACTAAACACGCGAGATGCCTCCTTTCGTCAGTATGACGTTCTATGTTATGCGTTCACTGCTTCCTTCTCCGCTACATACAACTCGTCGGCCCAATTGAAGCGGTCGGAGGGCGAGAAAGCCCAAGGCGCACCATTGTTCTCAATATTAGAGAACATCGTGTTTAATGACGCCGGCGCGGCCGACTCTTCCAACACCAAGAAGCGGCGCAGCTCAATGATGGTCTCCAGCGGGTTAATGTTTACCGGGCACGATTCTACACAAGCGTTGCAGGTGGTGCAGGCCCACAGCTCCTCGGGCGTCACTTTGCCACGCAGCAGCGTGTGTTGATCAGCCTCCACTTTTACCCGCTCGGTACCTTTGCTTTCGTCACCATAGATGTTAGGCTGAAAAATCAGCGGAGAGTTGTACTTCTCCTCCATCCGGTCGCGGGTGTCCATGATAATCTTACGCGGCGAGAGCAGCTTGCCGGTGATATTAGCCGGGCAGGAAGCCGTGCAGCGTCCGCACTCCGTGCAGGAGTAGGCATTGAGCAGGTTGGTCCAGGCCAAATCCTCCACATCTTTAGCCCCAAATGAGGTAGGCGCAAGCGCCGAGCCGTCGGGACCCACGGGCGGAGCAGGCACCTCGTAGCTGGGGTCCATCATGGCTTTTACCTCGTGGGTAATGCTGTCCACGTTCGAGAACTGCCCCTGCGGCACCAGTCGCGAATAGTAAACGTTTGGGAACGCCAGGATAATGTGAAAGTGCTTGCTGCTCGGCAGGTAATTCAGGAAAATCAGAATGCCTACGATGTGCGCCCACCAGCCCGCGCGCTCCAGAAAATGCAGCAAGTTCAGGTCGCTGGGGAATATGCCCAGCAGCAGTGAGCTAATGGGAAAAGCCCCCGGCATCTCCAGGTTTTGCAGGCGATGCCACTTCAAATCAGATGTGTTCATTACAAACAGCGCTACCATCAGCACCACCTCGATATAAAGAATCATATCCGCATCAATGCGCGGCCAGGCCCGCATCTCAGGCCCGGAAAAGCGTCGAACTTTCTTTACATTGCGCCGCCACCAGAAGGCAATAACTGCTAAAATTACCAGCGCCCCCAGAATCTCGTTGGTGGCCATCAGCACGTCGTACACCGGCCCCAGAAACTGCAAAACACGGTGCGTCCCAAACACGCCATCAATTACAATCTCAATCACCTCAACATTAATCACCAAAAACCCCACGTACACTACCAAATGCAACAGGGCAGGCGTAATACGCTTGAACATTTTCTGCTGACCAAAAGCCACCAGCAAGGTTTTTTGCAGCCGCTCCCCGATATTGCCCGACATATCCCGGTCGCGGCCCACCAAGATATTAGCGCGGATCTTTCGCGCTTGCCAAGCAAATAAGCCGAAGCCAGCAATGGCTATCAGCAGGAAAATGATGTTTTCGATAGTCACGGGAGGGAAGTAGGATGGTAGGTCAGACCGAAAAGTACTCGTTATGCCTAACAAATTTAAGGTTTTAGGTGAAAACTTTTTTAAGGTAAGTCTTGCAGCTTGCTTTTGGTTTACTACTTTTGCCACTCCTAGGCCGTAAAGGACGAAGGAAAGTTGGTAACGTAGCTCAGTCGGTAGAGCACAGCACTGAAAATGCTGGTGTCGTTGGTTCGATTCCAACCGTTACCACAATAGAAACCCTCTTCGCAAATTAGCGGAGAGGGTTTTTTTATTTTCAGGCTGTATGGTTAGGTATAGCATGGTGGTATTCTGGGTGCCAACCTACTCTGGAGCCCGAAGTTTTTAGCCTAACTACGAGGCGAAGCAAGTGCTAAAGCTGTGCTGTGCATTTGCTAAGCGTATAATGGCCCGCATATCCACTTTATTTTCTACACGAAAGGCGGGAAAGCCTCTATAAGCTACCATTGATGAGCAGCTACTGGGCGTGGGCTGAACTGTTTCTATGGGGTTCTCTATGGGCCTGATGTAAAGAATTTATAAAATATCGGGCTTTATACGCATTAAAAGCCTTTTTTTTAGTTCTTTTCCAGCCAAATACACGCTGTATCGGCTTAGCATTCGCTTAGCTGCACTACCGTTGCGCCACATTCTTGCTCTCATCTATGAACTCACTCGACGCATCCACCGAACGCATCCCTACTACAGTTTACCCCGACTCGGAGCAAGCTTCCGTGGCAGTGGCTCAAGACATAGCTAGCCTGATTCGGCAGCGGGCTGCTGAAGGGCGGACTTGTGTGCTGGGGCTGGCGACGGGCTCCACTCCCACTCGCCTTTACGAGGAACTGGTGCGTCTGCACCAGCAGGAAGGGCTGAGCTTCCAGAATGTTGTCACGTTCAATCTGGACGAGTACTTTCCGATGGCTCCTGACTCCTTACAGAGCTATGTGCGCTTCATGCGGGAGTACTTGTTTGATCATATCGATATTCCGGTCACTAATGTGCACATCCCCGATGGAACTGTGCCAGTGGAGGAAGTAGCGGAGTTCTGCCGCCGCTATGAGGAGCAGATCCGGGAAGCTGGCGGCATCGACTTACAGATTCTGGGTATCGGGCGCACGGGGCATATTGGTTTTAATGAGCCGGGTTCAGGGGCCGCCTCGCGCACCCGCCTTATCACGCTCGATCATATTACCCGCACCGACGCGGCCAGCGACTTTTATGGGGAGGAAAACGTGCCGCGCCGCGCCATTACCATGGGGGTGGGTACCATTCTGGAAGCCCACGAAGTAGTGTTGCTGGCCTGGGGCGAGGGCAAAGCCGCCGTGATTAAGCGCATGGTAGAAGGCGACATGACGGACTCGGTGCCGGCTACGTATCTGCAGAAGCATCCCAACGTGCGCGTCGTGCTGGATGAGGCCGCCGGAGCCGAGCTGACGGTCCGCAAAACGCCGTGGCTGGCCGATCTGCCCTGCAACTGGCAGGATGCCGCTTTCGTGCGAAAAGCCGTAACCTGGCTTGCCCGGCAGTTGCAGAAACCGATTCTCAAACTCACTGACGAAGACTACAACGAGAACGGCCTCTCGGGTTTGCTGGCCGAATCGGGGCAGGCGTATAGCATTAATATCAAGGTGTTTAATGAGTTGCAGCATACCATTACGGGTTGGCCGGGGGGCAAACCTAACGCTGACGACTCGCACCGCCCCGAGCGGGCCGAGCCATTTCCGAAGCGGGTGCTCATTTTTAGTCCCCACCCCGATGATGATGTAATATCGATGGGCGGCACCTTGCTGCGCTTGGTTGATCAGGGCCACGAGGTGCATGTGGCTTACCAAACGTCGGGCAACATCGCGGTATTTGATGAAGAGGCCATTCGCTTCGCCGAGTTTGTGGCCGATTATGATGAAGCCTTCCGCCTTCATGAGCAGCCCGCTGAAACCTTATACAGGCGCGTCGTTGACGTTCTTCAGAATAAGGCTCCCGGTCAGGTCGATTCGGCCGAGGTGCAGCAGATTAAAGGCTTGATCCGGCGAGGTGAGGCAAAGTCGGCGTGCCGGTACGCTGGCGTGCCCGACGCGAATGCGCACTTCATGGATCTGCCGTTTTATGAAACCGGGCGAGTACGCAAAAAGCCTCTAGGCGAAGAGGATATTCAGCTTACCGTTGATTTGCTCAATAAAATCAGGCCCCAGCAGATTTATGCCGCCGGCGACTTATCCGATCCGCACGGCACGCACCGCGTTTGTCTGTCGGCCATTTTTCAGGCGGTACAGCGGCTGAAAGCGGAAGGTGCCGATTGGCTACAGGATTGTTGGGTGTGGCTTTACCGCGGTGCCTGGCAGGAATGGGACGTGGATCAGATTGAAATGGCCGTGCCTATCAGTCCGGAGGAGCTAACGCGCAAGCGACGGGCCATCTTCAAGCATCAGTCGCAGAAGGACAGGCCGCTGTTTCCGGGGGCTGACCAGCGCGAGTTCTGGCAGCGGGCCGAAGAGCGCAACCGCACCACCGCTCAGATTTACGACCGCCTAGGTTTGCCTGAGTACGAAGCCATTGAAGCTTTTGTGCGCTGGCATTACTGATGCGTGGATCTGATTTTTAAAAGCTTTCTTCTGTTTCCAATCAACTCACTACTTGCTTCAGCAGACAAGCAAGCCACGTAAAAAAGCCCCCCTGTTATCTAACGATAGATCTGGGGGGCTTTTTTACGTGGTCAATGTTGCTTTACCGACAGCTTTGCCGCTGGGCGGCACTGGCAAAGCTATAGCCTAGCCGTACCGCCTGCGTGAAGGCTGCGCACGCTTCGGCAAGCTGGCCCTGGCGCTGAGCCACGCGCCCCAACAGGTAGTGCACCTGACCATTAGTAGGGTTGGCATTAGCTACCAGCTGATAATCCTGTTGAGCGCGGGCGTAGTCGCCGAGGCGGTAGTGGGCCAGGCCCCGCAAGGTGAGTGCATAAAGCGTCGGGGCCCGGCCCGCCACGGTACGCTGACGCAGGCCCGTGCTCAGGTCGCGGACAGCCAGACTAAATTGCCGCTTGGTGAGCAGCCGTATTTCGCCCCGTAGTATCCAGGCGCCTGCCCGCGTCGAGTCCAGCGCTACCGCTTGAGTTAAGAGCTGATCGGCCAAGGCGGGCTGCTGGGTCCGCGCTTCATAGCGCCCCAAACGGTGCAGAATAAAAGCGCGGTCGGCGGGGCGCGTGGTATGGGGCAGCGCGGCGCGGTAATCGTTTTGTGCAACGGCCGGCTGATGATAAATCAGCTCCGTGATTTCAGCGCGGCGGCGAAGGGCCTCCGTGTAGTCGGGCTTGAAGTGCAGCGCTTCGGAGAAAAAGCTGTGCGCCGTGCTCCACTCCCCGTCGGCGTAAGCGCGCAGGCCATCGTCATAATTACCCACGGCTGTTACGTGGTCCATGGTCGCTTTTACCGAAAATACAAACAGCACAAATAGCCCAATAAACCCAGCCGTAAGCAGAAAGTCGCGTCGGGTAAACTTTCGGCGCTTGGGGATAGTGCGGTAATGACGCTCCGCCGACCCTGCCGGGGTGCGCGTGCGCATGGGGGCCGGCGGGGGTGGCATAGGCACGCCATACACGCGCTGGCCCTGCTGACGATAGGCCTGCTGCTGGCGCTGCAACTCCTGCACGTGGGCCGCGCGGCGCAATTGGTGGTCGTAAGCAGCCCGGCGACCCGCATCGGAGAGTACCCGGTAAGCGGCGTTTACGGCCTTAAACTGCTCCTCAAATCGGGTGCTACCGCCGTGCTTATCGGGGTGGTATTGGATAGCCAGCCGCTTATAGGCCGCTTTTATGTCGGGGGCCGAGGCCGTGGTTCCAACACCTAAAACTTGATAATGATTCTGACTCAAAACACGGCAGTATAGGGTAAAAGTAATTCATTTTTCAGACACAAACCCGCCTTTTTCGTATGTGCAAATGGCTTGAAAAACCAGCCCCTACGCGCTTTTTTCGGCCTCCGACCTACTAACAACTTTTCTTTCCATTCTATCCTCCGCCGTATGGCTTTCGACGACGACTCTAAAACGCCCCCCAATGACAGCCTGATAGGCAACCTGAAAGGCTACCTCGATACGCGCATCGATCTGGTGCGCCTCGAAGCGCAGGAAAAAGCAAAACTGGCCTTCGTGGCGACTGCGCACGGTGTCACGATGGCAATAATTGGACTGTTTTTCTTCATTTTTCTAAATGTATTTCTAGGCTTGCTTCTCAACGACGCGCTCGACAGCCCGTACTGGGGCTTCGGGATAATAGCGGGCTTTTACTTGGTACTGCTGATCATCTTTGTGGTAGGAGTAGACAAGAAGCTGTTTCAGGGCCTGGCCGATAAGACGTTGGACAACACGATTTACAAATCTGATAAGCGTAATTAACTCATGGCAGAGCTACACAACCCGTTATTCGAGGACGAAAAGGAATTTCTGGAGCGCCAGAAGCTTGAATACGAGCGTGCCCTGCTGGGCGACGTAGACCACATTAAGGAGAAAACCCAGGAGGCAGGCAAGTATGCTGCCATCGGGGCAGGCATTCTGGGGGGCATTTGGCTGATTTCTAAAGCGTTTCGCAGCCGAGGCGATTCGGAAGACGACGACGAAGGCTTCGAAGAGTTTGAGGATGACCGCTTGGCTCGCAAGGCGCAGAAAAAGCGGGAAAAGCAGGAAAAGAAGCAGAGTAAAAACGCTCATCGGGCGCCTTATGTTGCTAATCCGGTGGTGCACCAAGCCAGCCGTCACAATGTTGACGATGACCATGGCTTCGGTGGCGGCCACCAGTTCGACCGTGGGCAACAGTACGCGGCCACCGGCCGGGCTGATCTGGCACCTGATGTATACCACGCTTCCGCCGAGACTGACCCGTTTCCACCCCTCGCTTATGACGACGCCCGCCGCTTGCCGGTTTCAGCGTTTGATGCGAACCAGCAGTTTGCCAACAAACAGCCTAATATGGTCGCTTCTGTGCTGCAAAGCTTTCTGCAGTCAGATACAGGCAAGGTGCTAACGGCCCAGGTGACAGCTGTTTTGATGGCATACATAGCCAAAAAGGTCAGTGATTATTTGCCAGTGAACAAAAATTCCGACCTTGCGAACATTCCAACCGTGACGCATATGCACAGGGAGCCGGAAACCAAGGATATTGACTTTACCTATCACCACGACGACGCGGATGCGCCACAGCAGTCTCTATGAAACGCTTAGCAACCGCCGCCAGCGCGGCCAGAAATCTCTGGCTGTGCTCCTCGACCCCGACCAACTGGACGAGGCCGGCTGTCGGCATTTGCTGGCGCTGAGCGAGACTCACCCTATCGATTACTTTTTTGTGGGCGGCAGCCTGGTGATGAATGCTCACCAGGCGTCGCTCATTTCTTTTATAAAAAATCATAGCCCTGTGCCGGTGCTGCTCTTTCCGAGTCATAGCCTGCACTTGGATACCCAAGCCGACGGCATTTTGCTATTATCACTGATTTCGGGCCGCAACCCTGATTTCCTGATTGGTCAACACGTAGTGGCGGCGCCTCTGTTAAGAGCCAGCAACCTGGAAATTTTGCCCACCGGCTATATGCTCGTGGATAGTGGCCGCCAGACTACCGCCAGCTACATGAGCGGCACCACGCCCCTGCCCTACGATAAACCTAGTATCGCGGCCTGCACGGCGATGGCCGGCGAACAGCTAGGGCTACGCCTGATATATCTTGATGGAGGCAGTGGCGCTATGTACCCGGTGGCACCGGCTATGATTCGGGCGGTGCGGGAGGCGGTGGAGGTACCCGTGCTGGTTGGCGGCGGTATCAATACTACGGAGAAAGCCCAAGCGGCCTTAGAGGCGGGTGCTGATGTGATTGTAGTCGGAAATCAGATAGAAAAAGCACCCCAGTTTCTGGCTGAGATGTCCAGGGTTATTCAACACTTTAACGCTGTATTGGATACCGTCTGAACCAGGTTTTCAAAAAGCAGAAGCATCTTAAGCATCAAAAAAGCCCCCCGGAAATTTTCTGGGGGGCTTTTTTCAAATTCACGCTAGTTAGCTAATCCGTGTAATCCGGAGAATCCGATTAGATCCGTGATTAAATGTTCATAGCCGATTCGCGGCGGCGCATCTTGCCAGCCGGAATTCCAAACATCATCTTGAAGCGGCGGCAGAAATATGCCGTGTCTTTGTAGCCTACTTCCTTGCCGATGTCGCGGATGCTCTTCTTGGTAGTGCGCAACAGGAACACGGCGCGCTCCATGCGCTGGTATTCAATGTAATCCTGGGGATTGATGCCGGTCAGCATCTTGAAGTACTGACCTACGTAGTCTTCCGACACGTTGGCCACGCTCGACAGCACCTTGTTCGACAAGTCCCCACCGATGTTCTCCTTGATATAGTTAAACAGGTCAATCAGACGTGGGTCCTTAAAGTACGTGCTGTTAGTAGCCAGTTGCTCCACGAACATCTTGTTTTTCAGGATGTAGCGCACGATTTCCACCACGATATTCTCGGTGTAGATCGTGATGAGACGCTCACGGCCCGGTAGCTCCTGCAAGCTCTCTTCTACTACCTTGATGACCAGGTTAGCCAGCTTGGAGTTGTTCGTAATCAGAAAAGCCGGCACGTCCAGTGAGGCGAAGAAGTTCACTGAGTCAAATACCTTGGCCTCAAAGCTTACGTGGCTATGGCTTTCTTCCGCGTCGCCGATGAGGTCGAGGTCAGAGTTTGAGTGAAAAAACTTGTCCTTATTGCTGATCAGGTCGTCGTTGGTAATCAATTTGCCCCCCGAGCCGCCGTAGTTCACTTTCGTGGCACGACCACCCGGAATGAACAGCATTTCACCTTCTTCTACTGCTTGCTCCTCATCGCCGAAAGCAATGTGGCCTTTGTGCAGCAAAATCAGGTTGTTACCAACATCGTAATAATTGCGCACCGTAAACGGCTGTTGCAATACCAGGTTCTTCGCCTTGATGTAACGTACACCAAGCGATTCAATCACTTTATTGTAATCTTCCATATTCAGGGATGTTTTGGGTAGGAATATCTAGGGAGCCGCACAGCCGTCTAAACTTAGACAATGCAAAACAACATATAAAAATTCACAAAAACGAAAAACCCAGTCATTTTATGACTGGGTTTAATGCAAATAATCTGAATTTTAAGCTACGAACTTCTTATTTTAATAATTCCCGCGAGATTACAATTTTCTGAATCTCGGAAGTTCCTTCGTAAATCTGGGTGATTTTGGCGTCGCGGTAGAAGCGCTCTACGTGGAACTCTTTCACAAATCCGTAACCTCCATGCACTTGCACGGCCTCTGCGGTGGTATCCATTGCTACCTTGGAGGCAAACAGCTTAGCCATAGCCCCCGATTTGGTATAGTCCACATGGTTGTCCTTGTCCTGGGCAGCTTGCAGACAAAGCAGACGGGCCGCGTCAATATCGGTAGCCATGTCGGCCAGCTTGAACTGAATGGCCTGATGCTTAGCGATTTCAACGCCAAATGCCTTACGTTCTTTGGAGTACTTCAGTGCTAACTCAAATGCTCCGGAAGCAATACCCAGTGCCTGGGCAGCAATACCAATACGCCCCCCAGCCAGCACATGCATGGCGAATTTGAAACCGAAGCCGTCTTCGCCAATGCGGTTTTCCTTGGGCACCTTCACGTCCGTAAACATGAGGGAGTGCGTGTCGGAGCCGCGAATACCCAGCTTGTTTTCCTTCAGGCCAACCACGAAGCCGGGCGTGTCTTTCTCTATGATAAGCGCGTTGATGCCGCGGTGCTTTAGCTCCGGATTCGTCTGGGCAATTACCAGATACACTGAGGCCGTCGAGCCGTTGGTTATCCAGTTTTTGGTGCCGTTGAGCAGGTAATGGTCGCCCATGTCCTCGGCGGTGGTGCGCTGCATGGTGGCGTCGGAGCCGGCTTCCGGCTCCGAGAGACAGAAAGCACCGATAATTTCGCCGCTGGTCAGGCGGGGCAGATATTTCTGCTTTTGCTCTTCGGTGCCATATTTCTCCAGGCCCCAGCATACCAGCGAGTTATTCACCGACATAATAACCGAGCAGGAAGCATCAACCTTCGAGATTTCCTCCATCGCCAGCACATACGACACGGTGTCCATGCCGCCGCCGCCGTACTCCGGGCTGACCATCATACCCATGAAACCGAGCTCACCCATTTTCTTGATTTGCTCGGCAGGAAACTTTTGGTGTTCGTCGCGCTCAATAACGCCGGCCCAAAGCTCGGATTGGGCAAAGTCGCGGGCCGCCGCTTGTACGGCTAGTTGTTCTTCGGTGAACTGAAAATCCATTCGTAAAAAGCTTGGGTGGGAAACGTGGGTGGAAAATTAATCACTACCTCGGCAGAGAAAGGCAAATTACGCTCATTCGGGCGTCATGTGGCTACACACATAACCAAACTCGTGGTACAAATGTCTTGCGTAAAAATCAAAAAAGCCCCCCAATACCTCTGAGGGGCTTTTTTAATATCTGAATCTATTAAGGGCAGTTACTCGTCAGTGTTAGTTACGGCTGCGGCCGCCCATGAAGATGCTGACGTAGTAAAGCAGCGTGGCCAGGGAGCTGAGCGCTGCTACAACATACGTCATAGCCGCCCACCAAAGAGCATCTTTAGCCATTGCATGCTCCGTGGTCGTCACGATACCACGCTTATCAATCCAGGCTAAAGCCCGCTTAGAAGCATCGAACTCAACGGGCAAAGTGACGAAAGAGAAGAGCGTGGTGAGCGAGAACAGGGCAATGCCTACACCTAACGGGATCAGCGACCTGTTGATCATAAACACGCCAGCAATGAGAATGAAGGGCATAAACCTCGACACGGCGCTCAAGGCGGGCACCATAGCGGAGCGGAACTGCAACATGCTGTAAGCCGTGGCGTGCTGCACGGCGTGGCCGCACTCATGCGCCGCAACAGCGGCGGCGGCGGCCGAACGCTCTTCGTACACGGCTTCGCTCAAGTTTACCGTCTTATCAGCGGGGTTATAGTGGTCGGTGAGGCGGCCTTCGGCAGAAATAACGCGCACGTCGGTAATACCGTGGTCGGCCAGCATAAGCTCGGCTATTTGCTTACCGGACAAGCCTGATTGGAGGCCAATCTTGGCGTATTCAGAGAACTTGCTGCGCAAGCGCCACTGAATCAGCCAGCTTACAACCATCGCCAGAATGAGGAATAGATACATGGGCTTGAAGAGTAAAGTAAAGGTTAAGAAGGAAGCTGACGTATGCGCTCCACGATCCGCGTGGTACTGTAGCCAGCTACGAGTGGTACGGTGAGTACTTGCCCGCCATTATTTAACACTAATTCGTGGCCCACAATTCCACTGATAGCGTAGTCATCGCCCTTCACCAGAATGTCGGGCTCAACCAGCTCAATGAGAGCTAGTGGAGTGGGCTCATCGAACAGCACTACAGCATCCACGAACAAAAGGGACGCCAGGATGCGCGCCCGTGACATTTCGTCCTGTAGTGGCCTGCCCGGTTTCAGACAGCTGACAGAAGCGTCAGTGTTCAGGCCTACGACTAAAGCCCCACCCAAGTGGCGCGCCTTCTCCAGGTAATCGACGTGCCCTAAGTGAAGCAAATCGAAGCAGCCATTAGTGAAAACCACCGGGCGGCCTTCGGCGCGCCACCGCGCCAGCAACGAGGCTAGGTCATTACGAGCAACAATCTTATCCTTACTCCACATCGGCAGTTGTGGCTACGGCTAACGCCGCGGCACCGCGGCGCGCTATCCGGCCTGATTTTACCATACTCAATACGAAGCTAACCCCGCCCATCAGGACCACCAGTAAGGTTTGAGACCCGTGCACTACCAGCGCGTATGCGATACCGGCTTCTTTCGAAACCCCATACACGAGCAGCGTGGCTTGCACCAGTACGTGAAATACTCCGATGCCCCCTGACACCGGCGCCGCCATCCCAAAGGCCCCGAAGGTAAGCACTGCCAAAGCAGCCAGCATGCTTAGGTTATAGGTTTCGGCGAAGGCGAAAAAAGCCAGGTAATCCATTAAATAATAAACCAGCCAGGTAAAGAGTGTATGCGCTAGAAACACACCTTTATTCTCGAGCTTCAGCACACTAAATACCCCTGATAACAGCCCCCTCGCCAAACCGACAATACGGTTGAAAAACGCGTTCTGCCGCAGCCGCTCCAGATTTTTAAACAGCGCGTAAGCAGTCAGCAGCAGCAGAACCAAGGCAATGGCAGCAATGGCTAGCAAGGTCGTTTGGTGGGCAGCAAATGACTCGTAATTATCAGTCAGCAACCCCATTACATACGACCAGAACTTATCAAATTCCAGCAGCAGCGTAGCCCCCAGCAGCCCCAGCAGCAGCAGCACATCAATAACGCGCTCCGCAATGACGGTTCCCAACGACACTTGCACGGGCACCCCACTACTACGACGCAGCACGGAGCAGCGAATCACCTCTCCCATGCGTGGCAGCACCAGATTAGCCAGGTAACCTACCATCATGGCATGATATACATCCCAGTAGGAGGCTTTGTGACCAATTGGGTCTAGCTGCATTTTCCACCGATAAGCCCGGCTCAGATACCCCAGTACCGACAAAAGCATAGTGACGAACAGCCAGAAGTAATCAGCCTCCCGCACATATTCGCCGATACGGCTCATATCCTGCCCACGCACCGCATACCACATCAGCAGCCCCGATAAGGCTAACAGCAGCGCGTATTTAAGTATAGTGAGCACTTGCTTCATGCTTGCTGATTGAATTGTTAAATGGTTGGTTAAATGGCTGCTTGTTCTACCAATCAATACGTTGCACGATCAGCCATATAACTATCCAACTATGTAGCCATTTAATCTACACTACCCGATTATGCTGATCGGGAAAGACAAGCGTGGGCTTGTGAGCGCGCGCTTCCGCGAAGTCGATGAGGGCGTACGAAAACACGATAACGATGTCTCCTACGGCTACGCGCCGGGCGGCGGGGCCGTTGAGGCACACCATCCCCGAGCCGCGCTCCCCGCGAATGGTATAGGTTTCAAACCGCTCCCCATTGTTCACGTTTACCACCGTTACTTTCTCGTTTTCTACCATATTGGCAGCGTCGAGCAAGTCCTCGTCAATGGTGATGCTGCCAACGTAATGCAGTTCGGCCTGCGTGACTTTGGCGCGGTGAATTTTAGACTTTAAAACCTCAATATGCATAGAAGGAAATGCGGGTGGAATAAGGGCGGCAAAGATAGGAGTTCAGGCCTTACATGCTCCCTCGACCCGCTTTCCCCACTCACCTCGACAGCTTGCAGAGTACGCACAAAAAGCCCCCCAGACCACCTGATATTGGCACTGGGCCTGCCTGGGGGCTTTTTTAACTGCCTAGCCGGCTTTGTTGATCTGCGTTACATCAGGCGGAGCACGTACGGGGCCATTTCCGTCGTTACAGATGAGTAGTCACTACGAAGTGGGTGCATGTTTTTGTAGCATCACGTTGTCAATCAGGCGTACCTCGGCCAGCCAGGCAGCAATACAAAGCGCGGTGTCTTGGCTTGTAGAACATCCTTCTATCGGCTGCAAGGTGCGGGCATCGGCCACCTCAAAATATTCTAGCTTGATAGCTTCCTCCAAGGCTAAAAAGCGAAACACATCTTCCTTCACACTATCTACTGATCGGCCCTCCGCTAAGAGCTTGGCACCCAATTGTAGCGCCGCATAGAGCCGGGGGGCAATTTTTCGCGCCTCTGCTGATAAGCGCCGATTGCGCGATGACATAGCCAGGCCGTCGGCTTCGCGCACCGTCGCAAAGCTGATTAGGTCCAGATCAAATGATAAGTCGGCGACCAGCTGGCGAATAATGGCGACTTGCTGCAAATCCTTCTGGCCAAAATAAGCCCGATGCGGACGGCCCAGATGAAAAAGCTTGCTTACCACCGTAGCTACCCCATTAAAATGGCCAGGGCGGTGAGCTCCCTCCATTACTTGTTCTAGCGGGCCAAAGTCGAAGCGGAGCCTGCTAGGCTGGGGGTACATTTCCTCCACGGAGGGCAAAAACAGCGCTGTGCAGCCCGCTGGCGCTAGTAAAGCAGCGTCGGCTGCGGGCAGGCGCGGATAAAGACGAAAGTCATCGGCATTATTGAACTGCGTTGGGTTTACAAAAATACTGACCACGACTACGTCGTTTTCAGCAGCGGCGGCCTGTACTAATTGTAGGTGGCCAGCGTGTAACGCGCCCATAGTAGGCACTAAGCCGATGCGTTGGCCATCGCGGCGCCATTTTTCGGTTTGGGCTTGCAACGCGGCGGCCGATTGCAGTATCTCCATAAGGTGGAAGGCCTGGGGAAGGACCCGCAGGTGGGTTTTATTGAAATTCCGCTTAAAAATGTTTAATTTTGTGCATCCAAAACTATTGCCTCTTACTTAATCACCTCTACTAACCCGATATGTCCAAGTTGAGAATACTCTATGCTGCTACGGAAATCAACCCGTTTTTGCAGACGACCAAGGTAGCGGAGTTTCTGCGGATGTTGCCGCAAGGCATGCAGGAAATGGGGATGGAGATCCGCATTTTCGTTCCCCGTTTCGGCATTATCAACGAGCGCAAGAACCGGTTGCACGAGGTAGTTCGCTTATCGGGCATCAATATCGCCGTGGGCGAAGAGGAGAAGCCGCTGATTATCAAGGTGGCTTCTATTCCGAATGCCAAGCTTCAGGTTTATTTCATCGATAATGAAGATTATTTCCACCGCAAGTCTGTGCTGGTGGACAAAAACGATAAGTTTCACGCCGACAATGACGAGCGCGCTATCTTCTTTTGCAAAGGTGTGCTCGAAACCGTGAAGAAGCTAGGCTGGGCCCCCGACATCGTTCACTGCAACGACTGGATGACCGGCCTGATTCCGATGTACCTGAAAACGACCTATAAGAAGGATCCGATTTTCAAGGATGCCAAGTCGGTGTTCACGATTTATAACAATGAGTTCGCTCACAAATTCAGCGGTGACATCATTGAGAAGGCGAAGATGCTGGACATTGATGACAAAATGCTGGCCGCGCTGAAGTCAGCCGACTATGAAGGGTTCATCAAAGTCGGGATGGACTATGCCGACTCGGTAGTGAAGTCTGATGAGGATTTCAGCGACAACATGAATGCTATGTTCACGGAGTATGCCCAGAACACCCAGAAGAAGTGCATCGGTCAGGTGGGCGCCGACGAGAACCTGTTGACTTCTTACTACGCGCTGTATAATGAATTGGCCAGCTAGCGCCTTCCGCTTCACCGCGACCCTCTGCTTCTCCGCCGCCTTCCTGCTTACTACCAGTTGCGACGACCCCAATGATATTCGGGTAGAGCTACCCGGTACGGCACCCATCACTACTGACTACGAGGAGTTCAAAGCGCCCGTAGCCACCATTCTGCAAGACTCACTGGAGACGCTTAAAGCCGACAACTTTTTGGTTGGCCGACTGCGCGATGCAGCTTTGGGAACTACTACGGCCCGCTCGTTTCTGAATTTGCAGGTGAATATGCCGGCTGATTCCCTACCCGCCAAGTTCAGCGGCACCGTGCTGGATTCGACGGTGATGGTGATGAGCTTCGACCAGGTGTATGGTAGCGCGACGCAGGCCGTTCGCTTCGATGTGTCGGCCCTGCAGCAGAAACTGGACGACCGGAGTTCTTACAACGCAACTACCTCCGTACCAGTGGCTCAGGTGATTGGCACCAACCTCGCGGGCTCGCTCAACCGGACGCGGCGGGAGCGGCAGCGCATTGCTTCTACCGTCACTACCGATACAGCTACTGCTATCGTAACGGTGCAAGACCGCACGGTAAGGCTGGCGCTTTCACGCCCTGGCCAAACGCCAGGGCTACTGGGGGGCGTTTTTTCGGGCTTGCAAAACGAAACCTTCACTCAGACCCAACTGGATGCTCTCTGGAAAGGCGTGGCTGTTGCGCCAACCAATAACTTCTCGGGAACGATGGTGGGTTTCAACCGGGCTAACAATCTGCGGGTCGTGTTTTACTACCATGATGCTACTACCCCAAGAAGGTGGCGTTCGTATTCCGTTTATTTTGGCAGCCCTCCCCGGGGAGCCAGCGAAGCAGCTACAAGTATCAACCTGAATGCCCCGCGCTATTTCACTCAGATAACCACCGATTTGTCGGCAGCCGGACCTTTTGCTCGTCTTACCAACGGGCAAGCAGCGGTAACGTCTTCTGAGACGGGCGGTATTACCTACGTGCAGGAAGGCGTCGGTTTCGGCACCCGCTTGGACATTCCGGCGGGGCTGAAAGCGCTGAAAGATCGTAAGGATATTGCCATCAACCGAGCTGAGCTAATTGTGCCCGTGAAGCCATTTGCGAATGCTTTATTTCCGTTGCCGCGGCGGCTATATCTGTATGAAGCCAATGCCAACAACCAGGTACTACAGGGTTTAACTAATAATTTTCGGACAGACCGGGTAGTATTTGGCGACAGCATCGGCGGTCAAGGACAACGCGTGGAAGCTCAGGCTCGTTTTTACGACCTGGGAAGTAACAATAAGTATTATAGCGTTCTGATCACGAATTACGTACAGAACTACATTTATACCCAGCCGGACGCCACCCGCCCGGCTGCGCTTATTCTTTCTCCCACAGTTCGGACACTACCCACCCTTACTCTCAACCGAGCGGTACTCGACGCTGACAACATCACGCTCCGCGTCTATTATTCTAAATTGCGCTAGCAATTTGCCCCCCAGGCGGCCCCAGCACGTCGGCACGACCTTTGTGCCGGAGGCGGGGCCGTCTTTTTTCTTCCAAAAACTATATTTCCTGACGCGCTATGTGCGGAATTGTTGCTTACATCGGCTATCGTGAAGCCTGCCCCATTATCATTAAAGGCTTGCGCCGCTTAGAATACCGCGGCTACGACTCGGCCGGCGTGGCCCTGCTCAATGGTACTCTAAACGTGTACAAGAAGAAAGGTAAGGTTCAGGAGCTCGTTGATTTCATTGAGGCGAAAGACACGCACGCTCAAATTGGGATGGGCCACACGCGCTGGGCCACGCATGGTGAGCCCAACGATGTCAACGCTCACCCACACTACTCTACTTCCGAGCGCATCGCCATTATTCATAACGGCATTATTGAGAACTATGCCGCGCTGAAAACGCATTTGCAGCAGCAAGGACATGTCTTTCAATCAGATACAGATACTGAAGTATTTGTTAATCTGATTGAGGAAATCAAGAAGCAAAACGGCTGCTCGCTGGAGGAGGCTGTACGCCTGGCGTTGCACGAAGTAGTAGGGGCTTATGCTATTGTCGTCTTAAGTAAGGATAATCCTAACCAGTTGATTGCGGCCCGCAAAGGTTCGCCGTTGGTTATCGGGATTGGAAAAGACGAGTTCTTTCTTGCCTCCGACGCTACGCCCATCATCGAGTACACCAACGAAGTGGTGTATGTAAACGACTATGAGCTAGTCGTGATTCGGGATGGTAAGCTGGAAATCCGCTCGAAGGAGGACGTTAGCCAGACGCCTTATATTCAGAAGCTGGAGCTGGAGCTGGAGAGCATAGAAAAAGGTGGCTACGAGCACTTTATGCTCAAAGAAATCTTTGAGCAGCCTCGCTCTATCCTCGATTCCATGCGCGGCCGTCTGGAATTGGAAGCCGGCCATTTGAACATGGGTGGCGTGCGGGCTTACGAGCAGAAGTTTGTGAATGCCCAGCGCATTATCATCGTGGCTTGTGGTACCTCCTGGCACGCCGGATTGGTAGCAGAATACCTGCTCGAAGACTTAGCGCGTATTCCGGTAGAAGTAGAATACGCCTCGGAATTTCGCTACCGCAATCCGGTTATTTCGGAGCGTGATATTGTTATTGCCATTTCCCAATCGGGCGAAACGGCCGATACGCTGGCTGCCATTGAGCTTGCAAAGAGCAAGGGCGCTACCATTTTTGGTGTCTGCAACGTGGTGGGCAGCAGCATTGCCCGCGCCACCGACGCGGGAGCTTACACCCATGCCGGCCCTGAAATAGGTGTAGCCTCCACGAAGGCATTTACGGCCCAGGTAACGGTGCTTACGCTGCTGGCCATGATAGTAGGCCACAAGCGCGGCACCTTATCCGACGTAAAGCTGCGGGAGTTCATGGTGGAATTGAGCAACATTCCCTCGAAAGTAGAACGAGCTTTGCTGCTCGATTCGGAGATTCAACAGATTGCCGAAATCTTCAAAGACGTTCCAAACTTCCTGTACCTGGGCCGGGGCTACAACTTCCCCGTAGCATTAGAGGGCGCGCTTAAGCTAAAGGAAATTAGCTACATCCACGCTGAGGGCTACCCTGCCGCTGAGATGAAGCACGGCCCTATTGCTTTGATTGACGAGAATATGCCAGTCGTAGTTATCGCGACCAAAGACAGTTCCTACGAGAAGGTTGTTTCCAATATTCAGGAAGTGAAAGCCCGTAAAGGCCGCATCATTGCCGTGGTAACTGAAGGCGACCAGGTAATTCCGGCCATGGCCGAGTTCGTCATCGAAGTACCCGCTACCAGTGAGGTACTGATGCCGCTCGTATCGGTAGTGCCCTTGCAACTACTCTCTTACCATATTGCCGTACTGCGCGGCTGCAACGTCGATCAGCCTCGTAACCTGGCTAAGTCGGTCACGGTTGAGTAAGACCAGTCTGTATCTTATAAAAAAGCCCCCCAGAAATTTTCTGG
>NZ_FWWW01000097.1 GCF_900176135.1 Hymenobacter roseosalivarius DSM 11622
AAGCCCCCCAGAGTCATTCTGGGGGGCTTTTTTACGTGGTTAGCACAATAGTCAGGTATTACTCAATTCCCTTCATGGGCTTATGATCAGGACTCTTGAAATACTGCATGGCAATCAGCGAGACGATCATGCCGCCCATAGCTCCTTGCAGGACAATAGCCAGGAAGGCGATGGTTACGGAAAGATCGAAGCCAAATAAGTCTTGTGCCATCGTCTGCTCCATAAAATCGTGCTTGATAGAGGAGTATAAAATAAAGAACAACCCAAATGCAACCGAAGCGACGAGCGCTGTTATGATGCCAGTGCCGAAACCTTGCAAATAAGGTAGCTTGTCGCCTTTCTGGCGCTTGAGGCGCGCAATAGCCAGACAAGAGCCAATAGCCAGAATACCAGCGTTCAAAAAGCTATATTCAATGCGCACAAAACCCAGCAGATTGGCAATCAGGAAGTAAGCCATCATCGCTACGCCTGTGAACAGGCCTATGCGAACTCCATTGTTTTCAGCAGTTAAACGAACGTCACCCATACAGGTTAGGGGAAAATGTGGGAAGGTGAATAAGTAAGGTAGAGGAACTGCCAGGGCGGCGATAGCTGTTAGCCAGTCGCCCAATGCAGGCATTTCCATTTGCTTTTTATACTCTTTTATCCGGTGGGATGTTGTGCAAGCCAACTATTTTTTTGGTTCACGACCCTTCAGGGGGCTTTTTCGCGAGCCAATTTGTTGAGTATGAGCAGTCCGCTGTCTTTCACTGGCTATCTATTTTGACTTCAATAGTAACTCGGACAGCAGTTGCGCGGGGCATTTTGCGTACTTTTGCGCGCCGAATTGTCCTTATTCCAAGGTTGGCCCCAATGATTTTCCGTTTTCCGCATCTCCACCTCTATGATTAGTACCTCCAATGTAAGCCTGCGCTATGGTAAGCGCATATTGTTTGAAGATGTTACCGTCAAGTTCATGCCGGGCAACGTGTATGGCCTCATTGGGGCCAATGGTGCTGGCAAATCCACGTTTCTAAAGATATTATCCGGCGAGATTGAGCCCAACACGGGCTCGGTGAATATGCCCGTTGGCGCCCGCCTCTCGGTGCTACGCCAGGATCAGTTTGCCTACGACCAATACCCCGTTCTCCAGACCGTGATTATGGGCCATACGCGCCTGTGGAAAGTGATGGAGGAAAAAGATACGCTCTATGCCAAGGCTGACTTCTCAGATGCCGACGGCGAGCGAGCCGCGCAGCTGGAAGGCGAGTTCGCGGACCTCGAAGGCTGGAACGCGGAGTACGAAGCCGCTGAATTGCTGTCGGGCCTGAGCATTGGCGAAGACAAGCACTACACGATGATGGCCGACCTGGGCGGCTCCGACAAAGTGCGGGTGCTGCTGGCGCAGGCCTTATTTGGCAACCCCGACGTGCTCCTGCTCGACGAGCCCACCAACGGCCTCGACGCCGAAACCGTGCTCTGGCTCGAAAACTTCCTCGACTCGTTTCAGAACACCGTGATTGTGGTCAGCCACGACCGTCACTTCCTCGATGCCGTGTGTAACTACATGGCCGACCTGGACTTCTCGAAACTCACGATGTATCCCGGCAACTATTCCTTCTGGTACGAAAGCTCCCAACTGGTGATGAAGCAGAAGCAGGATGCCAACAAGAAGACCGACGACAAGCGCAAAGAGCTGGAAGAGTTCGTGCGGCGCTTCTCGGCCAATGCGAGCAAAAGCAAGCAGGCTACCTCGCGCCAGAAGCTGCTGCAAAAGCTGACGTTGGAAGACATCAAGCCCAGCTCGCGCCGCTATCCGTATATCGCTTTCAAAGCGGATCGGGAGGCCGGCAACCAGCTGCTGACGGTAGAAAACCTGAGCAAGAAGGTAGACGGCCAGACGGTGTTTCGCAACGCTACCTTCTCGCTGGATAAAAAGGATAAAGTAGCCATCATCAGCCGCGACGACCGGGCACCTTCCCTCCTCTTCGATATTCTATTTGAGCAGGTCCGGCCGGATACGGGCAACTTTAATTGGGGCACTACTATTACGCCGTCCTACTTTCCGCGCGAAAATCACGAGTTCTTCGATACTGATCTGAACCTGGTGGACTGGCTTCGCCAGTACTCGACGGAGAAGGACGAAAGCTTTATTCGAGGCTTCCTGGGCCGTATGCTGTTCTCGGGCGAAGAGTCATTGAAGAAGTCGAACGTGCTGAGCGGGGGCGAAAAGGTGCGCTGCATGCTATCCAAAATGATGCTGGAGAGTGGCAACGTACTCGTGCTCGACGACCCGACGAACCACCTCGACCTGGAGAGCATCACGGCGCTCAACAACAGCCTTCGCGATTATACCGGCTCATTGCTGTTCGTATCCCACGACTTACAGTTTATTGAAACCATTGCCAATCGCATTATCGAGCTTACGCCCGACGGCATCATCGACCGGCGCATGAGCTACGAAGAGTACCTGGCCGATGAGACCATCAAGGCTCAACGCCAGCGCATGTACCAACTTGTGTCTTAAGCTCGTTGTAGCTACCTATGAAACGCACCCTGCTCTCTTGGGCCTTGGCTGGGGCCGCCCTTTTACTGGCTCCGGCCGCCGTTTTGGCCCAGACTGACACTACGGCGCGGCCCGCGCCGGCCAAGCCGCAGCTAAATACTGCCCCGCCGGCCGCGCCGGTACCTGCCACGCCGCCCCCCGCACCGCAGCGGGAGTACGAGGCGCGACCAGCCGTGCCAGTGCCTCCGCCACCGCCCGTAGACGAGCCCTTACCTACCCAGACTCGCCCTAACAGAGACAGCCCATCGGGGCTGGAGTTTCCGGCGGGGAGCCGGGCCTCGGAGCAGCCCAAGCCGCTGCGCAAGTACTTCCTGTACGCTAACTTTGGCCTCGGCTACAATGGCAGCCAAGCCTATGGCAGCCAGTTCAGCGCCAGCATAGCGCCTGCTATTGGCTACCGGATTAATGAACGACTAGCGGTGGGACCGGGCTTATCGTATGCTTTCAACAACTACTCGATACCTGACCGGTTCCGGCCTGCGGGCACGCCTTCCAGCTATCAGACCAATAATATTGGTTTGAAAGGCTTTGCTCAGTTCATCTTTTACAAAGACTTCTTTGTGCACGGTGAATATGAGGTAACCCGGGCGGAAGTTCTTTTTCAAGACCAGAACACGGGAGCCTTTTCCACCGGCAAAATCACCGTGAATACGCCTCTGGCAGGTCTGGGCTACCGCAGCCGCTTCAGCGACCGCGCCGCCGCCGACATTGTAGTGCTCTACAACTTCAATGATGGCCTCGATGACATCTATGGGCAGCCGGTTATTCGCTTCAGCTTCCTGTTTGATCTGAAGTAACCAAAATCACCCCCAGTGGGGCCAAAATACAAAAGAGCCGCTGTTCCGGATGGAACAGCGGCTCTTTTCGTTTTTTAGATACTTTTCAGTAAGTGGAGCAGCGCTAAAAAGCTACTCACGCGGGGCATTTAAACCGTGCCGCCCCGAACCAGGCGCAATACCACGGCGATGATGGCAATGACCAGCAAAATGTGAATCAGGTTGCCTAAGCCAAAGCTATTGAAGCCCAGGAAGCCGAGCAGCCAAATAATAACGAGGACGACGGCAATGATGTACAGGAGATTTCCCATGGTATTAGGGTTGAGGTGTAGGGTGAGGGAAAAACAAATCCATCGGGAGCTAGTTGATTGTGGTTAGGAAACCAATTAGCAAGCGATTTGGGGATTTGTACGCGGCGCTTTTCAAAAAAGATATATCTCAAAAGCGTAATTAATTTATCAGGACTTCTAAATATAGCCCAAAAGCCCCCTGATACGCTCTAACGGGCGTTTTCAGGTTGAGCTTATTTTTTTCAGAATGTACTTAAATGACCTTTTAGGTAGTTCATTATACCATCGGCGCGGATAGGTGCAGTTGGGGCTGGCGGCATTTCAGATTAGTTTTGCGCGCCGGCCCGCCGGCCTTTACTTCCATCTTCCCACCCACTTTTCTTTCTTATGCTCCACGTCGCCGTTATTGGCTCGGGTACTATGGGCAATGGCATTGCCCACGTTTTTGCCCAGCACGGATTCTCTGTAACGCTTATTGATATTTCGCAGCCGGCCCTGGATAAAGCCCTGAGCACTATTGGCAAAAACCTGGACCGCCAGGTGACCAAAGGCGGCCTCAGCGAAGACGACAAGACTGCTACCCTGGGCCGCATCACGACGCGCACCAGCATTGCCGAGGGTGTCACTAATGCGCAGCTCGTGGTAGAGGCCGCCACCGAAAACGTGGACCTGAAGCTGCAAATCTTCCGCGACCTCGACCTGTACGCGCCGCAGGGGGCAATTCTGGCTTCCAACACGTCTTCCATCTCCATCACTCGCATTGCCGCCGTCACCAGGCGCGCCGAGCAGGTGATTGGGATGCACTTCATGAACCCGGTGCCGGTGATGAAGCTCGTGGAGGTTATTCGCGGCTACGCCACTTCCGATGCCGTGACCGAGCAGGTAATGGACATTGCGCGCCAGCTTGGCAAAACGCCGACGGAGGTGAATGACTACCCCGGTTTCGTGGCCAACCGCATCCTGATGCCCATGATCAACGAGGCTATTTATAGCTTGTTTGAGGGCGTGGCCGGCGTGGAGGAAATCGACACGGTGATGAAACTGGGCATGGCTCACCCCATGGGCCCGTTGCAGCTCGCCGATTTCATTGGGCTGGATGTGTGCCTGGCTATCCTGCGGGTGCTGCACGATGGCCTGGGCAATCCCAAATATGCCCCCTGCCCGCTGCTGGTGAACATGGTGATGGCGGGCCGCCTGGGCGTGAAGTCAGGCGAGGGCTTCTACACCCACGCGCCCGGCAGCAAGGATTTGGTGGTAGCTTCCAGATTTCAGAAGTAATTTCTTCTTAGAAAAAGCCCCCCAGAAATATTCTGGGGGGCTTTTTTATATCTGAACTCAGTGGCCTCTGCGCCCTGCCTCTGCGTCTTCTGCGGGAACCGTCGTCTAACGGATTTAGCCCGCAGAGGGCGCTGAGGCAGGGCGCTGAGGCCGCTGAGTTGTTCTTTACCGATGACAGGTGAGGTTTTAAACTTTTCGGGCCCGAATTCCCTTTTTAGCGTAGAACAAATCTGCTAGCGGCTCCTGGGCTTTCACTCGACCCATAACCGTCAGCCCCTAACCTAGACCTACTTTTTATAATGGAACAAGCAACATTTGGCGCCGGCTGCTTCTGGTGCGTAGAGGCCGTTTTTCAGAAACTGGAAGGCGTGGACAAAGTCGTGTCGGGCTACACCGGCGGGCGCATCGCCAACCCTACCTACAAAGAAGTATGCAGTGGCCTTACGGGTCATAACGAGGTAACGCAGATTACCTTCGATCCGCAGAAAATAACCTTTGAAGAGCTGCTCGAAGTATTCTGGAAAACCCACGACCCCACGACCCTCAACCGCCAGGGCAACGACGTAGGCGACCAGTACCGCTCCGGTATTTACTACCACAACGAGGAGCAGAAGCGCCTGGCCGAAGAATACAAGCAGAAACTCAACGAAGCCCATGCTTTTCCCAAGCCCATCGTGACGGAAATCCTGCCCCTGGGCACGTTTTATCGGGCCGAAGATTATCATCAGAACTATTTCAACCTCAACGGCAGCCAGCCTTACTGCCAGTTTGTGGTAAAGCCAAAAGTGGATAAGGTGAAGGCTGTATTCGGCGAGAAGCTGAAGAAAGTCGCCTAAACCACGGATTACCCGATTTTTTCGGATCGCGCGGATTTCGTGAACGACTTCACGCAATGAAAAGCCCCCCAGAATTTTTCTGGGGGGCTTTTTGCACTCAAATAGTAGTTATTACTGCGCTTCTTTTCACGCCCGTGCTAGTACGCTACTCCCGCGCCGCAATGCTATACTTTTCGGCGTTACCACCTACGACCCCGAGGTCGCGCAACAGGCCACCACGAAGTAGAAAGCAGATGAAGTAAGCCCAATAAGGGTGGCCATTAAGATGCTGCCTTTTGAGCTACCAACTTTACTAAACGGTGATTTTCCTTTGAAAAGTCGGCCACGCCTACCAACTCTTCGTAGCGCATAATCTGGAAGCCGGCCGCGGCGTAGAGCGTCTTCAGCGCATCGGTCGCGAAACCGATTTCCTGGCCGGGTTTATTGTTGCGCACCTAGTTAATATCCGTATGAAAGTTCTCAAACACGAGTAGACCACCAGGTTTTATTGCTGTTTGTACTTGGGCTACGTGCGCCTCGTCATCGGCATAGCACAGCACAATGAGGTCCCATTGGTTGATGCCCCAATCGTACGTGTTCACGTCGTGTTCAATGGCAGTAAATTGAAACCCTAATTGTTCGGCCCGGTGCCGAGCAAAAACGAGAGCTTGGTCAGCAATGTCAATGCCCGTAACCTGCCAGCCTTGCTGAGCTAAGTATAAAGCATTGCGGCCCTCCCCCATGTTAATATCCAGAGCCCTACCGGCTTCGCGACCCTGAATGGCTTCCACCAGCAACGTATTGGGCTTATCGTTGAAGCGCGTACGGCGCCAAGTGGGATTGAGCAGAAAATGATTCCATAATTCGCGCTTTTGGGCCGGCGTAGCATTGGCCGGTGGGGGCAGATAGTTAGCGGCTGGCGGTTGCAAATCAAATTCTTGCATCACTAATTCAGGCTTATTGTTCCATCGCCTACACAGCTACGTTGTGCTCGCGCAAGGCGTTATTCAGCGAAGTTTTCAAATCTGTGCTGGGCTTGCGCTGCCCAATAATCAGGGCGCAGGGCACATGGAATTCGCCGGCCGGAAACTGCTTGGCATAGGAGCCAGGAATAACCACCGAGCGCGCCGGCACATGGCCGCGGTACTCCTTGGGCTCAGAGCCGGTTACGTCGATGATCCTGGTGCTGCCCGTGATGGTAACCCCCGCCCCTATCACAGCTTCCTTGCCGATGTGGCAGCCTTCCACCAGAATGCTGCGCGAGCCAATAAAGGCGCCATCTTCAATGATAACCGGCGCGGCCTGCACGGGCTCCAAAACGCCCCCCAGACCTACACCGCCGCTCAAATGCACATGCGCGCCCACTTGCGCGCAGGAGCCCACCGTCGCCCACGTATCCACCATCGTACCCTCGCCTACCCAGGCGCCAATGTTCACGTAGCTGGGCATCAGGATAACGCCGGGGGCCAAAAAGCTACCGTAGCGGGCCGTGGCGGGCGGCACCACGCGCACGCCCTGGGCTTCGTAGCCGGTTTTGAGGCGCATTTTGTCGCGGTACTCGAAGGGCTTCAGCTCCAGGGTTTCCATCTGTTGAATGGGGAAGTACAGGATGACGGCTTTTTTCACCCAATCATTCACCTGCCACTCGCCGTCAGCGGTGGGCTGGGCCACGCGCAGGCGACCTTTATCCAGGTCTTCGATTACGGCGTGAATGGCTTCGATGGTGGTGGTGTCGCGCAGCAGGTCGCGGTTGTCCCAAGCGGCTTCGATGGTAGCTTGCAGGTCGGTCATGAAAGGAGAAGAAGTAAGTTTCTAGCCAGCAAAACTACGTAATTAGGGTTTGTTGCCGGATATGGTAACACAAGCCCGCTGCTGACTATGTCCTGCGGCTTCAACGGGCCTGGCCAGGTTGAATAAAATCAATAGCACCTTTTTTGGCTAGAAACTGTCGGACGCCGCGGCGCGGGCAGTGGCCGGGCACAACCTAGTGAGGCAAAGAAATGGTGAACTCGGAGCCGTGGCCTTCCTGGCTTTCTACGGCCAGCCCACCGCCGTGGCCCTGGGCGATGATGTCGTAGCTCAAGGACAAGCCCAGGCCCGTGCCTTCGCCGGGCGGCTTCGTCGTAAAAAAGGGCTGGAAGATCTTCTCGCGCACCGCTTGGCTCATGCCCGTGCCGTTGTCCTGTACCCGAAGGTGCACCTGCCCCTCCACCTGCTGGGTCGAGACCCGCACCGTGGGCTGGTAGCCGGCCTCACCCTGTTGCTGGCGCTGGCGCACGGCGTAGAAGGCATTGGTAAACAGGTTGAGCAACACCCGGCCCACGTCCGGGCCGACCATGGTTACGGGCGTTAAGCCGATTGCGAAGTCCGTAGTCAGTTCCACGTTAAAGGATTTGTCTTTGGCCCGCAGGCCCTGGTAGGCCAGGCGCAAATACTCCTCGGTTAAGGCGTTCAGGTTGGTGGGGCGACGCTCGCCGGCGCTGGTTTGGCTGTGTTCGAGCATACCCTTGACGATGCCCGCCGCCCGCCGCCCGTGGTGACCGATTTTATCCAGGTTCTGGGTCAAGTCCTCGAATAGTTCCTCCTGCAAGGCCGCATCCGCTGCTACGCCTTTGGCCTGCTCCTCGCGCAGCTCCGCTACCAGCTCGCTGCTCAGGTCCGAGAAATTGGTGACGAAGTTCAGCGGGTTCTGAATCTCATGGGCAATACCGGCCGTCAACTCCCCGAGGCTGGCCATCTTCTCCTTCTGAATCAGCTGGGCCTGCGTGGCGCGCAAGTCTGTCAGGGAGCGTTGCAGCTGCTCGGTGCGCTGCTGCACTTGCTGCTCCAGCGTCTCATTCTGTGCGGCCAGCAACGCTTGCTTGTCCTGTTCCTGGGCTAGGGTCTGGGCCGAGAGGCGCTCCACCTCGCTCAGCTTGACTTGCAAGAGCTGGCTGTCCAGGGCAAACTCCCGGGCCAAGAACAGCGAAATGCCCAGCGCCCGCAACACCGAAGTCAGCATCAGCAGCAGATTCAGGAGTAGCCCGTTCGGGTATAAGACGATGACCCCGATACAAGCAAAGCCTGCCAACAGTTCACAGGCATAGCCCGCGCCGATGATACCGGCCCCGCGTTTGCCCTGTCGCATGGCCTGGGTGGTCATGCGCAACTGTTCCGCAGTGGTCAGTATCCCGAATCCGACCATGGCCAGTAACGCGGCCGGGTGATAGGGCGCTAGGATTAGCAGCACCACAAGCGCGCCATAGCCTACCCAAAAGGCGGCGTACAGTCGGCCGGGCCGAAGGGTAAACAAGGCATACAAGGCCCGCATGCTCCAGAGACCACTCATGATGCCCAGCGTGCGGGCCACCGTGAGCACACTCATGCCGAATACGGGCGCAGGAAAGTCCGACACGGAGTAGTAATAGTAGGTCAATGACCCCAAGAGCACGGTAAGGGCAAAGCCCGCAAAGTAGAGATTAGCGCGCTGGGCTGGGTTGTAGCGAAAGAAGGCCAAGTGCAATAGTGTCAGCAAAGCACTTATTCCTACTAGCACGAGGAAAGGGGCCACCGCGCCTTTCCTCCTCGCCTCGCCTTGCCAATACTGCGGGGGCGAGGACAGCCGCACGGCTAGTTGAGGACTGTAGCTGCTGCCGCGTAGCAGCGGCTGCCAGGGGGCGTAGCGCACGGCCAGCACCTGCTCGGCCCGTGCACTCTTAGGTAACACAACAGGTCCCGTCCAGCCTTGGGGCTGCACCTGCGCTGGGTTAGCATCCAGCGTGCCTTGGTGCGCGAGGAGTTGGCCGTTGAGGTAGATGTCGCAGGCCCCCAACAGTCGCGCGTTCACCACCAGTTCTTGCTGGCGCAGGCTGTCGGCGAGGCGAAAGTGCAGGCGCAGCCAGCTAATGCCGCTGCCCAAGGCCGCGGGCAGTTCCCGCCTCGGCCGGGTGGGGTTGATTGTGTCCCAAGCGCTGTCATTAAAGTCGGGCCGCGCCCACTGTGGATTGTCGCCCACCTGGTAGCGCCAGCCTTGCTTGAGTAGCAGGCCTTTTGCGGGCAGGCGAGAAACCTGGAGAATGGCCGTGTCGGCGGGCAACGGGGCGGCTGCGGCAGAGAGGAACAGCAGCCCGCAGGCCACCAGCAAGAGAAGGAAGCGCATAGTAGCAGAGATTACCACGCAGCGAGCTACTTCGCGTGGCTGAAATTGCGGAAAGATTCGGTTGGGCTTGACGCGAGCAAGCTAACTATTTACTTGCTGCTTATCAGCAGGATAAACAACTATATGCAGCCCTACGACGCGGTCGAAGGAAGATCGTATAAGTGAGCCAAAAGCGGGCAAAACGGCTCATAATCTCCATATTTGGGCAAGCGTTTGGTAGCTAGGCCTCTTTACCTTTGGCCGCTTATAGAAATGCCCCCCGTATTGATCATGAAAAAAATCAGCCTGTTCCTTTTCGGTATTAGTGCTCTACTAGCTGGTTGTCAGCCCAAAGCGGACACCTTTGCCGGTCGCATGTCGGTAGCCGAGACGCCGCAGGCGTTTCGGTACCGGCCGGGCCTGCCGCCGCGCGTGAGTGCTCACCGGGGCGGCGGCAACTACCCCGGCTACCCCGAAAACGCGGTGGAGTCCTTTGCCTACCTCGTCGGCCAGACGCCCACCATCATTGAGTGCGACATCGACCTGACCCGCGACAGTGTGCTGGTGCTCTTGCACGACAAAACCCTGGACCGCACCACCACCGGCACCGGTCCGCTCATTGCCAAATCCTGGGCCGAATGCCAGCAGTATTTCCTAGAAGACAACTTCGGTACCGCTACCACCTACCGCATCCCGACCCTGGAGCAGGCCCTGCGCTGGGGCAAAGACAAATGCCTCTTTACCCTGGATGTGAAGCGCGGCGTGCCTTTTCCGAAGGTAGTAGACATGATTCACCGCACCGACGCGGCCGATTACGCCGCCGTTATTACCTACAATGCGCCCGACGCGGGCACCGTGTACCGGCTGGACCCGCAGCTCATGATTTCGGTTTCGATTCGGGGCCAGGAAGACTATGAGCGTCTGCGCGCCGCCGGCGTACCCGACCAGAACATGCTGGCCTTCGTGGGCACCACCGAGCCCGATCCGGCCTTGTATCAGTTTCTCCACACCAAAGGCATTGCCTGCATTCTGGGCGTGTTCGGCAACCTCGACAAGCAGGCGGAAGCTCGCGGTGACGAGCAATACCGCACCTTCGTACAGGCCGGCGCCGATATCCTGGCCACCGACCGGCCCCTGGAAGCCGCCCAGGCTATTCGTTGATGCCCGCCTCCTCGTCGGTGGGTCGCGTGGTGGTGCTGGCCTCGGTGCTCAAACCCCTGAACGATACTCGCATGCTGGGCAAGTTTGCCCGCACCCTGGCCGCCTACCCCGACACCACGGTGCACGTAGCCGGCCGTCGCGCTCCGGCCCCGCAAAATGCCCCCCACAACCTAAAAACCCACGAACTTTTGGCTGGTTCGCGCCTGAGCTGGCAACGGCTATTAGCTCAATGGCGCTACTGGCAGCTCCTGCGCCGCCTCCGGACTACCCTTGTTTTCGTGCACGCCCCGGAGCTGCTGCCGCTCACTTTGTTGTGGCAAAAAATGACGCCTGGGGGGCTTTTTATCTATGATGTGCGCGAGAACTATGCTCTCAATATCCAGACGCAGTCCGTGTATCCATCCTGGATTCGTAATACGCTGGCTGGCCTCGTACGCCGGGTAGAAACCTGGGCGGCGCAGCAGGCTGCCGCTGTTGTGCTGGCTGAGCGCAGCTACGCCGATGAGCTGCCCTTTGGCCAATCGGAACGCACGGTCATTCTGGAAAACAAATATCAGCCTGCCTACGGTGAGACGCCCCAATTTGCCCCCCAGCCGCTCCCCCAGCCCGGCCAGGAGCTACGCCTGCTATATTCAGGCACCATTTCGGAACTAAACGGGGTGTTTGAAGCCATAGAGCTGACGCGCCAGCTACGGGTCATCTGGCCCCGGACCAAACTTACCATTATCGGGTTTTGTCAGCAATCAGCACTGCTCCAACGCTTACAAGAAGCCATAGCCGACAGCCAGGGGATACAGTTAATCGGGGGAAATACGCTGGTGCCACACGAGCAGATTGTGGATGCCATCCGCCAAAGCCACATGGGACTACTGCCCTACCGGCCCCACCCCAGCACCTGGCGCTGCCGCCCGACCAAGTTATTCGAGTATCTAGCTCACGGCCTGCCAGTGCTGATTCCACCCAATCCGCTCTGGGAAGCGCTGGTAAGTCAGCACGAGGCAGGTGCAGTCCTAGATTTTAAGCAGCTTACCGTGGCTACCGTGGCAGCGACAGTCAGGTCATTTGCCGGCCACCGGTTTTATCCGAATGGCATTCCAACGGAAGCTTTTTGGGACACCGAAGCTCAAAAGCTACGTCAGATGGTAGATTCTATCTGGTAACTGCTGACCTTTGCGCCCCGTTTATGGAACCGGGGCCTAAATTTTTTAACTTCGGCCCCTTTTTCTCCGTTCCTCGCCCAAAATCCCCCTTCTTATGACCACCCTCCGCCAAACCGAAATTGCCGGCGTCGGCCACTACGTACCCGATCGTGTGGTGAAGAACGCTGACCTCGAACAACTCATGGAAACCACCGACGCCTGGATTCAGGAGCGCACGGGCATTAAGGAGCGCCGTTGGTTCGAGGAAGGCAAGGACACTACCGCTAACATGGGTGCCCAGGCCGCCCGGCGCGCCCTGGAGCAAGCCGGCCTCCAGCCCGACGACGTGCAACTCATCGTTTTTGCCACCCTCTCCCCCGATTATATTTTCCCCGGCTCAGGCGTGCTCTTGCAGCGCGAGCTAGGCATCAAGGACAATATTCCGGCTTTGGACGTGCGCAATCAGTGCTCGGGCTTCGTCTATGCGCTCTCAGTGGGCGACCAGTTTATTCGCACCGGCATGTATGATACGGTGTTGGTAGTCGGTTCCGAAATTCACTCTTCTGGTTTGGACAAAAGTACCCGTGGTCGGGCCGTATCCGTCATTTTCGGCGATGGCGCCGGCGCGGTAGTGCTGCGCCCCTGCACGCGGGAAGGCCACGGCATTCTGAGCACCCACCTGCATGCCCAGGGCGAATTTGCCGAGGAGCTGATTGTGAAAGAGCCCGGCTCGAACCGCGAAGACCGGGTGCGGGTAGCCATGGAAAATCAGGAGGAAATGTACCCTTACATGAACGGCACCAACGTATTTAAGCACGCCGTGGTGCGCTTCCCCCAGGTTATTAACGAGGCGCTGACGCAGAACGGCTATCAGGCCTCCGACATCGACATGCTGATTCCGCACCAGGCCAACCTGCGCATCACGCAGTTCGTGCAGCAGAAGATGCAGCTGCCCGACAACAAAGTGTACAGCAATATCCAGCGCTACGGCAACACTACCGCCGCTTCGGTGCCTATAGCCTTGAGCGAGGCCGTGGGCGAAGGCAAAATCAAGCGCGGCGACCTGGTGTGCCTGGCCGCTTTCGGCAGTGGCTTCACCTGGGCCTCTGCCCTGATTCGCTGGTAAGCTGAGCTACGGCAAACAGGAAGCGGGAAACAGGTACTTTCCGCTTCCTGTTTGCTCATTTTGTACTTAGCCTAACGTTTCATTCTTCAATCAACCAAAGTGCCCAGTCACACCGAGGAAAATTATTTGAAGGCCATTTATAAGCTGTCGGAAGAGCAGCCCGGTGTGGAGGTGAGCACCAACCGCATTGCCGAAGTGCTGCAGACGCGCCCCGCCTCGGTGACGGATATGCTGCGCCGCCTCGGCGAAAAAGGATTGTTGCACTACGAGCGCTACCGCGGCGTATCGCTTACCCACGACGGGCGGCGCGTCGCACTGCTCACCATTCGCAAGCATCGACTCTGGGAGGTGTTTCTGGTCAATAAGCTCGGCTTCAACTGGGACGAGGTGCACGAGGTGGCCGAGGAAATGGAACACCTCCAGTCGCCTTTGCTCATGCGTCGCCTCGACGAGTTTCTGAGCTTCCCCCAGCTCGACCCGCACGGCGACCCTATTCCAGCCGAAGACGGCGCGATTGTTCGGCCGCAGCATCGCCTCGTTTCAGACTTGCAGCCCGGCGAGGAAGGCACCGTTATGGCCGTCAAAAACACTTCTGTACCTTTCCTCCGGTACCTCGACAAAGCTGGCCTGAGCCTGGGCGCGAAAATTGAAGTACTGGACAAAATAGCATTTGATAACTCGCTGGAAATCAGAATAAACGACAACAAGGTAACACTAATTTCCCATGAGATAAGCTGCAATTTATTTGTAGCTGATTAACGTGCATGCTTGTTAAGAGCCGGCACTGCGTGCGGCACCTAGCGTATTCGCGAACAGGCCAACCAACGGTAATGCCGCCTGCGCTATCCGGCATCAGACTGCGCGAAGCAGCGCTGTAATTTTGCCCCCCAGTATCCCCAATTATGCTGTTGCCCCCTGCCCTTTCCGATACTATTATTGCCTTGTCTACACCGCCGGGTGCCGGTGCTATAGCGGTCATTCGCCTCTCCGGCCCCGAGGCATTCGCCCTTACCGACGGCTTATTTCGCGGCAAGAATCTCGCTGGCCAGCCTAGTCACACCCTGCATTATGGCACCCTTCGTGAGGCCGATGGCCGCATTCTGGATGAAGTAGTCGTATCCTTATTCCGGGGGCCAAATTCCTACACCCGCGAAGATGTAGTTGAGATAAGCTGCCACGGCTCCGACTACATTGTGCAGCAGGTGCTGGCCGCTTTCACACGGCGCGGCGCCCGCTTTGCCGAAGCCGGCGAGTTCACCAAGCGCGCCTTCCTGCACGGCGCCTTCGACCTGGCTCAGGCCGAGGCCGTCGCCGACCTGATTGCCGCCGATTCGGCTTTGTCGCACCAGGTAGCCATGCAGCAGATGCGGGGGGGCTTTTCGCGGGAGCTGCGCGACCTGCGCGCCCGGCTTGTGCAGTTTGCGGCCCTGCTGGAGCTGGAGCTGGACTTTGGTGAAGAAGATGTAGAGTTTGCAGACCGCACCGGCTTAGTAGCTTTACTGGAAGAAGTGCAGGCGCTAGTACGCCGCTTGCTCCATTCATTTGAGTTAGGCAACGTTATTAAAAACGGGGTTATCACCGTCATTGCCGGCCGTCCCAACGCAGGCAAATCTACCCTGCTCAATGCCTTACTGAATGAAGACCGAGCCATCGTATCAGCGGTGGCCGGCACCACCCGCGACTTAATTGAAGATGAAGTCAGCATTGAGGGTATTCGTTTCCGATTCGTGGACACGGCCGGCCTGCGCGAAACCACTGACGAGGTAGAATCCATCGGAGTAGAGCGCACTCGCCAGCGCGTACGGCAAGCCGCCCTACTGCTTTATCTATTTGATTTAACGACCAATACGCCTGGCAATGTTCAAGCAGAAATTGAAGCGCTGAATCCTGGGGGGCAAATTCCGATGCTAGCTGTTGGCAACAAACGCGACGTGGCTTCCGAGGCTCAGCTGCAGGCTTTCAGTACCCAGCCCAATACCCTACTGATTGCGGCTAACCCCGGCGAAGGACTTGAGGAGCTGCGCGCTGATTTGCTGGCCCGCGCCCGCGGCAACGGCCTCGACCAAACGGGCGCGGCAACCATCGTTACTAATTTGCGCCATGCCCGCAGTCTCGAAAAAACCAACGCGGCGCTGGACGCTGTTTTAATGGGGCTGGCTACCGGCGTGGGCACCGAATTGGTAGCCGCCGATCTGCGGCAGGCTTTGGCGGCGCTGGGTGAGATTACGGGCGAAATATCCTCAGATGATTTATTAACCAGCATTTTCACCCAATTCTGTATCGGAAAGTAGCCGACTATTTCCGCGCTTTTCGATTCCAGGATCATGAATCAAATAAAACGGCGTCTGGGGACCAAATTCCCCGTTTTGGACCGAACAACATAAGTCGCCGAGTTGTAGTATAGTGTTCAAACATCGATTATCCTTTCCAGCTTGCTAGTTATTCTTTAGTTTCGCCCCGCAACCACCCTCTAATCCACGCTTATGGCAGAGTCTGCTGAACTTATCCTCGACGGTAAATCCATTTCTTTACCCGTCATTGAAGGCACCGAGAACGAAAAAGCATTTGATATTGGCAAACTGCGTGACCAGACGGGTTACGTAACCCTCGATTCAGGCTACAAGAACACCGGCGCCACCAAGAGCGCCATCACCTTCCTCGATGGTGAAGAAGGCATTCTGCGCTACCGTGGCTATCCTATTGACCAGCTAGCCGAGAAATCCAACTTCCTGGAAGTGGCTTATCTGCTGATTTATGGCTCATTACCTACTCAAACTGAGTTGGACACGTTCGCTCACCAGATCACGAATCATACCTTGGTGCACGAAGACGTGCGCAAGATATTTGATGGTTTTCCCTCGACTGCCCACCCCATGGGCATCCTCTCTAGCTTGATTTGTTCGCTCACTGCTTTTTACCCAAAAAGCCTTGATCCCAACCAGAGCCCCGAGGAAACGAACTTGAATATTTTTCGTCTGATCGCGAAAATATCGACAATTGCGGCTTGGTCGTACAAAAATTCGGTAGGCCACCCGCTCAATTACCCCCGCAACGACCTCGACTACTGCTCGAACTTCCTGTACATGATGTTCGCCTTCCCAACCGAGAAGTACGAAATCAATCCGGTGGTCGTCAGTGCTCTCAACAAGCTGCTCATTCTGCACGCCGACCACGAGCAGAACTGCTCTACCTCCACTGTACGCTTGGTAGGCTCGGCTAATGCTAGCTTATATGGCTCGGTTTCGGCTGGGGTGAACGCACTGTGGGGCCCGCTGCATGGCGGAGCCAACCAAGAAGTAATGGAAATGCTGGAAGCTATTCAGCAGGATGGCGGCAACACTCAGAAGTGGGTAGATAAAGCCAAGGATAAGGATGATTCGTTCCGTCTGATGGGCTTTGGTCACCGCGTGTATAAGAACTTCGATCCACGCGCCAAAATCATCAAGAAGGCCGCCGATGATGTACTCAAGGCCCTCGGCATCGATGACCCATTGCTCAAAATCGCGCAGGAACTGGAACAGGCAGCCCTCACCGATCCTTATTTCGTGGAGCGCAAGCTTTACCCGAACGTTGACTTCTACTCCGGTATCATCTACCGCGCCATCGGCATCCCGACGGAGATGTTCACGGTGCTCTTCGCGATGGGCCGCCTGCCCGGCTGGATTGCCCAGTGGAAAGAGATGCGTGAGAACAAAGAGCCCATCGGTCGTCCCCGCCAGATTTACACCGGCGAGTTAGAACGCGATTACGTAGGTATCGAGCAGCGCTAGTCGCTCCGATTCCGGTTAGCTGCACAAAAAAGCCCCCCAGATATCTCTGGGGGGCTTTTTTGTGGTTTATACTTTCACCAAGCTATTAGACCGCTGGAAAGCTTTACTTCGCGGCCGTCATCGTGGCTTTCGCCTGGTTATACGCTACCATCTGACGAGGCCACAGAATGGCAGCCAGATCCCACTCATAGTGCGACTGCACTTCCGCCAAATACTGATCAAGCGCGGCAGGATCCGACGACAGGCGTGTCTTGGCCTCCTGCATCTCAGCGAGCATCTGGAGGTTCAAGCGCTTGATCTTCACATACTGTCCTTCATCAAGGCGTACTTTCTGAGCCATCTGACGGGTAAGCTGCGTTGCGCGCGCATTCAGTGAGGTTCCATTGTCAGCCACCGCGCTGAACGATAGCGCAGACGCCAAGCTGATCATGACAAAAACCAGAGTATAGATTCTTTTCATAAAAGGAGGGATTTGAGAAAGTGAAAAGAGAACGGTTAGTTACTACTATTCTACCATTGGCCTAAGCGCGGAATATTGGCTACTAGCCCGACGGTTATTAGAACACCTAAATATAATCGGATTTAAATTAAAATCAACACATTTTATTGATTAATTGCTATTTAGTTTATTTTATTAGGATTTTAGTAACTATATCTGGTGTTTTGAGAATCAATTAATAAATGCTCTTTATCCTATTATTCCGCTTCCTACTACCTGCAAGGGCAATAAACAGCCCACCAAGGGTGGGCTGTTTATTGCTGAAGAAATAGCCTAAAAACAAGATCAGTTAGAGCCGTTCATCAACGCGGTCATGCTGCTGCGCGACTGCTGATACATCACAAACTGATTGGAGCGCATTACTCGGGCAAGCGCTACGTCGTACTCAATCTGAACTTCGGCCATTTTCTGATCGAGGCTCAACGGGTCGGCAGCATAGCGCGCTTTCAAAGCGTCTATATCGGCAAGCATTTTCACATTGAGCTGCTTCACTTTTAGGTATTGTCCCTCATCCAGTCGTGCCTTATTAGCAATGGCCCGGGTAAGTACAGTAGCCCTAGCTTGACTAGCCGTCGATTCATCGGCAGTTGATGCGTGTGAAGAGACAGCCGAAAGACACAGGACTAAACAAGCAAAATAATATACTTTTTTCATAAGGTTAAGTAAGTGAAGTGAAAGTGGAAAAGGAATATTTGACGTGTCTTGAGCAATATCAGTGCTACTCCAGACAGCTGGTAGCTCTAACATCACGTCTCAAATGTATATGGAAATATTTAAAAAAAACATAATTTTTAGTACTATTCTATTTAATAGCTTTCACTACATGTAGCTAAAACATTCATTAGCAATTCCTTAATCAGGATATCAAAAAGAAGCACTACAACACAAAAAACCCTAAATTTTATATAAGTCAGGGCATGTTTTGAATTATTACTGCTTAACGCGCTAGAGTATTCTAAACTCTATCCGTCTGTTCTGCTGACGATGACTGTCAGAATCATTCGGCTGTAGCGGTTTAGTTTCACCATAGCCTTTAAAGCGAAGGCGGCTAGACTTTACCTCATTTTCCACTAAATAATTATAGACCGATTTCGCCCTATTTTGTGATAAAACCATGTTATCGCTATCAGCACCTACATCATCCGTATGGCCCGAAATTTCTACTTGAATATCCTTATACTGACGCATGAATTGAATCAACCGGTTAAGCTCGGTACGCGATTTGGGCTTGAGGTCGTATTGATTCGTGTCGAAAAACAAGTTGTTAAGCACGATGCTGCGGCCAGCGCGCACGGGCTCCAGATAAATATCAAGGGTAAGCGGATCGAAGCGCCGCTTGTCGGTATAATCAAAGCTTAAGCTTTTCATTAGATACTTATCAGCAACGGCGTACATCGCGTATTGCCGCCCTTCGTTAAGCACCACGGTGTAGTCACCCGACTCTGAGTCTGATGTCACGTACTGCACCAGCTCATCGGTTTGCAGGTCGTATAGCTGCACATCAGCCCGGAGCGGTTTTTTGGTAGTCGCGTCGAATACGCGGCCCTGAGTATATGTGCTGGTTTCACGGGCGCGCACTTCTGCCGGCACCTCAAACCCGAACAGCTCCACCGGCCGGTCGCGCTCCTGCTTTACACCCGGCTCAGTGGCGCGGGAGCGGGAGCAAAAGCCGCGACGATTGTCGGAAGTGATGAAGAGAGACGCTTCATTTTCGAAGGTGTTTAGTGGGTAGCCCAGGTTGTGAGGCTCGCTCCAACGGCCGGCAGCCTGCATCTCACAGCGGTAGACATCCAAGCCCCCCATGCCAATGAGGCCATCGGTAACGTAATACAGCGTGGTGCCGCTGGCATGAATGAAAGGTGCCATATCCTTACCGGGCGTGTTTACCGGCTGCCCTACGTTCCGGGCTATGCTCCACGAATCATCAGGCTGCAGAGTAGTCACATATATATCCTCCTGGCCTTGCCCGCCGCGACGGGTGGAGGTGAAATACAGCGTGCGCCCGTCGGCCGAAAGCGTAGGCTGTGAATCCCACTCGGGCGAGTTCACGTTGCGGCCCAGGTTCTGGGGCTTACTCCAGTTGTTGCCAGTTCGGCGCGAGATATATAAATCGCAGCTGCCTACGGAACCAGGTCGGTCGCAGGAGGTGAAAACCAGCGTTTTGCCATCGCCCGAAATAGAGCTGGCACCTTCATTATAAGGAGTATTGATAAGCGGAGAAATAGAAACTGGTTGGCCAAAAGATCCATCATCATTACGTTTGGCGATAAAGAGGTTTTCATCACTGGTTTCCTCAGCGGTAGGCCGGATGGTATACAGCAGAAAACGATTATCGGCGGTCAGCGCCGGAAAGTACTGAAACCTATAGGTATTCAGGGGCTCTCCCAGCCGCTCCGGTGTCATACCTACCGGATTAGCCATTGCCTTTATAGCAAAATCACAGTTTTTAAGCTGGTGCTGGGCCCTAGCCAGGTTTTTCTGACTCTTGGGGGCCAATTTTAGGTATGTCTTATAACTGGTGGAAGCCGTTTGGTAATCACCAAAAGTCATAGCTAATTCCCCCAGGGTGTAGTAGTCGGCGGAGCGCGTGGGGCTGGGGGGCAATTTTGCCAGGCCAGCCCGGTAAGCCTCGAAAGCGGCCTGGTTCTCCCCCATTGCCTTAAGTAATGAGCCCTTCAAGACAAACGGCTCACCCTGGGATGGAAACTTATCGTTGAGAATCGAAAGCGTTTCGAGGGCCTTCGTAAAATCTCGCTCTTTGGCTTGCTCCTGGGCTTTTTCAAACAGGTGGCGGGCCTTCGTATTCGTCGTAGAGAGTTTGGCTTGCGCCACCGCAACGGCCGAAGGTAGGATGGTACCTACTAACAGCATCAACAGCACGAAAACAGGTAGCAAACGGCGCATAAGCAGAAGCGGAAAGCTACGGTATATCGAGGTACTTATGCGTCTGTAACGACACCTGCCACCGCGGATTTTGCTTCACATAGTCCACGATAAGTGGCGTCATTTGTGGGGCCCGGCTCCACTCAGGTTGCAGGTACAGGCGGGTGTGAGCCCCCACTTGCGCGGCGTGTTCTTCAGCCCATACAAAGTCACTCTTGTTGAACACGACTACCTTCAATTCATGCGCCAAGTGTAGCACGGAAGGCAAAGGTGCCTTAAATTTCTTGGGTGAAACACAGATCCAGTCCCAATCGCCGGTAAGCGGGTAAGCGCCAGAGGTTTCGAGCCAGCTCTGGCAGCCAGCTGCTTTCAGAGCAGTCGTGAGTTGGGTCAAGTCGTGCATGAGCGGCTCGCCGCCCGTGACTACTACGTTACGGCCGGGGTGAGCCGTAACGGCCGCCACCATATCCGCAAGGGCTACGCGTGGGTGCTGACTGGCATCCCACGACTCTTTTACATCGCACCAATGACAGCCCACATCGCAGCCACCCAAGCGAATAAAATAAGCAGCTCGGCCCGTATTATACCCCTCCCCTTGAATGGTATAAAACTGCTCCATCAGGGGCAGCGCGGCAGTTGAGGATGCTACCGGCATGGATCCGGCCATAACGGGAATTGTGTGCAGCAAAACAGTAAAATATGGTAAAATAAAAAGTAAGCCAGAAACGCGGCCCGGATGTGCAAACGCTGTTGCGCTGGCCATCCGTTCCGCGTACCCATTTTTAAAAGTAGTACAACTACCCGAATTTTAAAAGCTTTATTTCGCTAAAATAGGATTCTACCGGGCGTATATTTCTCCCTTGGCTGCGCGTAAGGTATTGAGTAGCAGCATAGCAATAGTCATAGGGCCCACCCCGCCCGGTACGGGGGTGATATAGGATGATTTGGGTGCCACGCCCGCGAAATCCACGTCGCCCTTGAGCGTAAAGCCCGACTTCTTGCTGGCATCGGCCACGCGGGTGGTGCCCACATCGATTACGATGGCGCCGGGCCGCACCATGTCGGCCGTCACGAATTCAGGCCGGCCGATAGCAGCTACTACGATGTCGGCGGTACGCGTAATCTCAGCCAGATTACGCGTGCGCGAATGGCATAAAGTCACGGTACAGTTACCCGTATCTAAATTCTTGGCCAGCAGAATACTAACCGGCGTACCTACTATATTGCTACGCCCGATCACCACGCAGTGCTGCCCACTGGTTTCGATACCGTAGCGGCTGAGCAGCTCCACGATGCCCGAGGGCGTGGCGGGCAGCAGGGCCGGCAGCCCGGCCACCATCCGCCCGATGTTCATCGGGTGGAAGCCGTCCACGTCCTTTTCCGGCCGGATGGTTTCAATAACCTTATCGGCCGAGATGTGGGCCGGCAGCGGCAGCTGTACGATGAAGCCGTCGATGCTCGCGTCCTGGTTTAGCTCTTCCACCTTAGCCAGCAGCTCGGCCTCCGAAATGTCATCCTCGTAGCGCAGCAGCGTGGACCCGAAGCCGACTCGCTCGCAGGCCAGCACCTTGTTGCGCACGTAGGTCTCGGAGCCGCCGTCGTGGCCTACCAGAATGGCGGCCAAGTGGGGTATTTTGCCTCCCAGAGCCTTTATTTTTTCAACCTCGGCGGCAATCTCTACTTTGATTTCCTCGGCGGTTTTTTTGCCGTCGATGAGTTGGTAGCTCGTAGCTTCGGGGGCAGTGGTCATGCGGGTAGCAGCGGGTTTATTCGGAAGAAACAGTGGTGGGTTTACGAGCCTCTTTATGGGCGGCAATGGCAGCGGCACCGGACTCCTGGAGAGCTTTTTCCATAGCAGGCCAATCGTCGCGCCACCGGAACTTGCGCTCTTGTCCTTTGATGATTTTGTCTAGCTGTACTTCGGTCGTACAGTTGTCGGTGAGTTTGTTAGCCATTGGTTTAATGTAATCATACAACGGCTTGTCAGGAAGTGTATGAGGTGAAAAAGGTAGGACAAGCACAAAAAAAACGCGCCCTAAGAGGCGCGTCTCACTCTTTAATCTATCTTTAAAACTGCCAGGAAGGCTTCCTGCGGGATCTCCACCGAACCGACGGAGCGCATCCTCTTTTTACCTTCTTTCTGCTTTTCGAGCAGCTTACGCTTACGCGAGATGTCGCCGCCGTAGCACTTGGCGATTACGTTTTTGCGCAGGGCCTTCACCGATTCGCGGGCAATAATTTTCTGGCCAATACTAGCCTGAATGGCGATATCGAACATTTGGCGGGGCAGCAGCTCGCGGAGCTTCTCACAGAGGCGGCGGCCCCAGTCGTAGCTCTTGGAGCGGTGCACGATGGCTGAGAGCGCATCTACCCGCTCGCCGTTCAGCATAATGTCCAGCTTCACCATGTCGGCTTCGCGGAAGCCGATCAGCTCGTAGTCGAGCGAGGCGTAGCCGCGGGATATGGTTTTGAGCTTGTCGAAAAAGTCGAACACGATTTCCGACAGCGGCAGCTCAAAGGTCATCTCCACCCGCTCGGAGGTCAGGTACGACTGACCCTTAATAATACCGCGCTTCTCCATGCAAAGCGTGATAATCGGTCCCACGTAGTCGGCGGCCGTAATAATCTGCGCCTTGATGTAGGGCTCCTCAATGAGCTTAATCAGGTTGGGCTCCGGCATTTCGGAGGGCGCGTTGATGGTCAGCAGCTGATCCTTGGTGCCGATGGCGTGAAACTGCACCGAGGGCACGGTGGTAATCACGGTCATGTTGAACTCGCGCTCCAGGCGCTCCTGCACGATTTCCATGTGCAGCATGCCCAGGAAGCCGCAGCGAAAGCCGAAGCCCAGAGCTACCGACGTTTCGGGCTCCCACACCAGCGAGGCATCATTAAGCTGGAGCTTTTCCATGCACGAGCGCAACTCCTCATACTCGGTCGTGTCCACGGGGTAGATGCCCGCGAATACCATCGGCTTCACGTCAGCGAAGCCTTGGATGGCTTCCTTGGTGGGTCTGGCAACGTGGGTAATGGTGTCGCCTACTTTTACTTCGCGGGCTTCCTTGATGCCCGAAATCAGGTAGCCAACGTTGCCGGCACCCATTTCGAGACGGGGCTCCTGGTTTAGACCCAAAATACCGATTTCGTCGGCGCCGTATTCCTTGCCGGTGGCCATGAAGCGCAGCTTGTCGCCCTTACGCATGGTGCCGTTCTTGATGCGAAACAGCACCTCGATGCCCCGGTAGGAATTGAAAACCGAATCAAAGATCAGGGCTTGCAGCGGAGCTTCCGGGTCACCTTTGGGGGGCGAAATCCGGTCGCAGATGGCGTTCAGAATGGCTTCAATGCCGATACCGGATTTGCCGGAAGCCGGGATAATATCTGCCCGGTCGCAGCCGATCAGGTCTACGATTTCGTCGCTTACCTCTTCGGGCATGGCGTGAGGCAGGTCAATCTTGTTGAGCACCGGAATGATTTCCAGATCGGCCCCGATAGCCAAGTACAGGTTGGAAATCGTCTGGGCCTCAATACCTTGTGAGGAATCAACGATAAGCAGCGCGCCTTCGCAGGCGGCAATGCTGCGGCTTACTTCGTAGCTAAAATCGACGTGGCCGGGCGTATCAATGAGGTTGAGCGTGTACACGTCCCCCTTGTAGGGGTACTGCATCTGGATGGCGTGGCTCTTGATGGTGATGCCCCGCTCCCGCTCCAGGTCCATGTTGTCGAGCAGCTGGGCCTGCATATCGCGCTTCGAAACGGTGCTGGTGAATTCGAGCAGGCGGTCGGCCAGGGTGCTTTTACCGTGGTCGATGTGGGCGATGATGCAGAAATTGCGGATATGCTTCACTGGCAGGGATTTTTACGAGTACAAAGGTAGGCAAGAAGGGCCGGAAAAGCTATCTGAGGCCAGCGCTGGTCTGGACAGCGCTCCTAAAACCGGTACTCATGCGGACAACAGCCAGGCCGTGCTAATCCCGCTGGCACAAGGCCAGCGGCTTTCCCTGCAATCCTCTCATTTAACACCGGCATCATCTCAACCTGATCAGTACAACAAGAAAAGCGGGGCGAAATTCTGTTTTTGCCCGTAGTATACTGATTACATCTTTTCACCCCAATCCTCTCTTATATGAGCATTACCCTTAAGCAAGCCCAGCGAGCCCTCACCGCCGCCCACGAGTCAGCCGTGCAGCACAACGTGAAAATGAACATCGCCATCGTGGATAGCGGCGCCAACCTGGTGACCTTTCTGCGCATGGACGACGCCTGGCTCGGTTCGCTCGACATCTCGATTAAGAAAGCCAAAACGGCCCGCTTCTTCGACATGAACACCGGAGAAATCGGCAAGCTGGCCCAGCCCGGTGGTCCGCTCTACAACATTGAGCACTCCAACGGCGGCCTGATTACCTTCCCCGGCGGTATTCCGATTAAAAACGATCAAGGAGCTACTATCGGAGCTATTGGCGTATCCGGCGACACCGTAGAGAATGACCATACCGTGGCTCAGGCCGGCGCCGACGCCGTGCATGCTGTAAAGGAATAACCCCAGTTCACCCAATAAAACCAGTAAAAAAGCCCCCCAGAGTATGCATTTCTTTTGTTGGGGGGCTTTTTACTGGTTGTTCACTGACCACAAACGGCGCGGAGTAAGTAGCACCTACCCTCCAAAACCAAACCTCTCTTATTATGGCAGACAATCGCGGCGTCGTGTACCTGGGGCCGGGCAAAGTCGAAGTGCAAAGCATTGACTTTCCTGAGCTGAAGAACCCCAAGGGACGCAACATCACCCACGGGGTGATTCTCAAAGTAGTATCCACCAATATCTGCGGCTCCGACCAGCACATGGTGCGCGGCCGGACCACGGCCCCGGCCGGCCTGGTGCTGGGCCATGAAATCACGGGCGAGGTCATTGAGGCCGGAGCCGACGTGGAGTTTTTGAAGAAGGGCGACCTAGTATCCGTGCCTTTCAACGTAGCCTGCGGACGCTGCCGCACCTGCAAAGAGATGAAAACCGGCATCTGCCTGACCGTAAATGAAGGCCGGGCCGGCGGCGCCTACGGCTACGTGGACATGGGCGGCTGGGTCGGTGGGCAGGCCGAGTACGTGATGGTGCCCTACGCCGATTTCAACCTGCTCAAGTTTCCGAATAAGGATCAGGCCATGGAGAAAATCCGCGACCTGACCATGCTGAGCGACATTTTCCCGACCGGTTTCCACGGGGCCGTAAAGGCTGGTGTGGGGCCGGGTGCCACTGTTTATATAGCTGGCGCCGGCCCGGTAGGCTTGGCCGCCGCCGCTTCGGCCCAGCTGCTGGGTGCGGCCGTGGTTATCGTGGGCGACATGAACAAGGCCCGCCTGGCTCATGCCCGCTCTTTCGGCTGCGAAACCGTAGATCTAACTCTCGACGCCACCCTCACTGAGCAAATTACCCAGATTCTGGGCGTGCCCGAAATTGACTGCGCCGTCGATTGCGTGGGCTTCGAGGCCAGCGGCCACGGCTCCGACTCGAAGAAGGAAGTGCCCGCCGCCGTGCTCAACTCCCTCATGGAAATCACCCGCGCGGGCGGCTCCATCGGCATTCCGGGCCTTTATGTGACCGAGGACCCCGGCGCCGAGGACAAAGCCGCGCAGAAAGGCAGCCTTTCTATTCGCTTCGGCCTGGGCTGGGCCAAAAGTCACTCCTTCCACACGGGTCAAACGCCCGTGATGAGCTACAACCGCCAGCTTATGCAGGCCATTCTGTACGACAAAGTGCAGATTGCCAAAGCCGTAAATGCGGAGATTATCACCCTCGACCAGGCCCCGGAAGGCTACGCCGAGTTTGATAGCGGCGTGGCCAAGAAGTTTGTCATCAACCCGCACAACATGATTCCGGCGTAGGTTTTTGGTTGGAATAAA
>NZ_FWWW01000047.1 GCF_900176135.1 Hymenobacter roseosalivarius DSM 11622
AACGTACGTAGTAGTGNGTCTTTTTTGTGTTCGATGAATCTCTGATCTACTTCACCGCAATTTTATTCAGTTGTAAGGCGGCTGATTTCTTACTTGGTCGGCTTACACCCACAATAGTTTTTGCGTCGAGCCACGCCGTAAAGTCTTTTACGTAGGCTAATTGCTGGTCATTAGCTACGTTGAGGCCCAAACCTTTGGCTGGCTGTACTACGCCGGTTTGCGCATTCACCTGGCGCAGGTACAGGTCCGATTTGCCTTTCAACTTTTCTTGCGTTAGGATATGAATTTCGGGGCCAAAGACGGCAACTCGATAGCCGATACCGGCGAAAGCTTCAGTGGGCGAGGCTACCTGATCTTTTGCAATGGTGCTGTGCCATTCCGGTAGCTGAAACTCATTGTAGCCAAACAGGTGCAGCTCGCGGGCATGCACGGGTGAGGCATCGCCTCCTTCTTCGTACTTCTTCTCGGCAATGACTACCATCTGCTTTTCGTCCGTAAATAGCAAATCAGTGAGGTACACGTCTTCCAGGCGCTTAGCTGTCGATTGCGTCGCCTTGTTTACTTCCGCCAAATACTCGGGCTGGAAGCGAAACTCGGGGGCAAACTTCATCGTGCCCTCGCCCGCAAAATCGAACTTTACTACCTTCAAGCTATAGTAAAGACCCGTCTGGCGCTCGGTGCAGATGGCCGCGGCGTAGAGCGTCTGGTCGGGCTGGAGGGCAAATTTGGCGTCGAACACCATTACTGCTTTCCCTTCAAACGAGCCCCCTAGCGCCACCGACATGACCTTGATGTCCGCGTTATCGTTGCGGTAGCGACGTACCGTGAGCTTCTTCATCTCGTCGCTCAACAGCGTTACATACTGGGTTCCTTCATTGTCGAGATGGATGGTGGTCGAGAAAAAGTCCCCCAAATCGTGAAAATCATAGGTACGGTCTTTAAGCTTTGTGAGCTTCTCATCAAACACGCTGGCGCTAATGGCCCGAATCTGCTGGTCGCGGGTGGCATACTGCCAGGCCACGAGTTTGGTGCCATTGGGTGAGAAAGCTGCTCCTGGGCGACGGTTGCGGGCAGCTGTTTCCGTGAGCTTTTTCCGGAGAGTAATTGTACCGGTGCCTAGGTTAAAGACTTGAGCAGCTAAGCTTTGGGCTGCGTCGTCTTTATGGTATATCAGTGCTGTAACTTGCTGTTCACTACGAGAAAAGCCATCAATGTTTTCCTCGGCAGTGAGCGGCAGTGCCGTAGACCAAAGGCACTTTAGCTCCTTATCATAGCGCTCTACGGCGTATTCGGTGGCTGTACGATGTGCCAGAATAACGAAGCCCCCATCGGGCATTGTTAGGGTCTTTTTGTTTAGGCGTTGGTTATAGCGGTCATCTGATTGTTCGGGTAAATAGGTAAAGGCTACCGATTTTACCCGCTGCCCTAGCGTCGGTATAGCTAAGCTTAAAGTTAGGACCCATACAAAGCTGTATTTATGAGGAAATGTAAATCGCACGTTAAAAGATGTTTACGTTAGAAAAATTATAGTCATCAGAAAAAAATACCATCAAAGGTATCTATCTTCAAATACACCTCGTATATGGCGCCGCTACCAATCGGGTAGCATGTTAGCTAAATAATCATTTGTTGACAATCCCTTAACATTCTAGTGCTCAGATTTGAGTTTTGAGTATGCTTACTTTGTGGATAAAATAGGAGTGAATGTGAAACTACCGTTGGAGACTTATTTTTTATTGCCCTAAAAATGGAGGTAGAAAGCAGTAATAAAAATAAATATATCCTTCTGCATTCTCTAAAAGGTGTTTGGCGCTCTGCTCAGCTTGTTTGCTTATCTCTTTACCAATTTTGGCTTTAACTTTGTGCGCCACTTATGGTGTCGTTTATCAGATTACCATCCATTATGAAATCATTACTCAAGTTTCTATTACTGTTTAGTCTCATCATTGTTGGTAAATTGGTCAAGAATCCCATTGCCGGAGATATTGCTGCGAAGCCTACCGCTGCCAATGAGCTACCTGTACATATGATTTCATTTTTCTCCCGTCAAGCTACCCTGCAAGGCGTTGCGCCCGGCGACAACCGCCAATGGTGGGCGCAAAGCCAGGCCGGAGCAAATAGCGTATTTAACTAAACGCCGGATAAGCAGCTTATTAGCTGCTTTTTTTGTCCCGGTTAGGCAACATACGTTCAGCTGATGCGACTCCAATTGACGGCCGTCGCAGGCAATGACTCGATGTGCCGGCGAATGTTCAGATTCTCGGGCTGGCTCAGACCGGGGTCTTCGCTGAGCAGCTGCTGAGCCGCTGCCCTTGATTCCGTCAGGATGCGGCCGTCTTTGGCCAGATCGGCAATAAGCAGATCCAGTACGCCGCTCTGCTGGGTGCCCATCAGGTCGCCGGGGCCGCGCAGCTTCAGGTCGATGTCGGCAATCTCGAAGCCGTTGTTGGTGCGTACCATCGTTTCGAGGCGGGTGCGCGAGTCCTTGCTCAGCTTGTAGCCCGACATCAGGATGCAGTAGCTCTGGTCGGCGCCCCGGCCCACCCGGCCCCGCAACTGGTGCAGCTGCGACAAGCCAAACCGCTCGGAGCTTTCAATTACCATCACCGATGCGTTGGGCACGTTCACGCCCACCTCAATTACGGTAGTGGCCACCATGATCTGCGTTTCTTTTTTGATGAAACGCTGCATCTCGAAGTCCTTTTCCTCGGCCCGCATCCGGCCGTGCACGATGCTGATCTGAAACTCCGGGAAGGCCCGCGCCACGCTCTCGTAGCCGTCGGTGAGGTCTTTGTAATCCAGCGTTTCGGATTCCTCAATCAGCGGATACACGATGTACACCTGCCGGTCCAGGTTGATCTGGTCGCGCAGGAACTGAAACACTTTCAGGCGGTTAGCGTCGTAACGGTGCACGGTCACGATGGGTTTGCGGCCGGCCGGCAGCTCGTCAATCACCGACACGTCGAGGTCGCCGTAGAGCGTCATGGCCAGGGTGCGCGGAATAGGCGTGGCCGTCATCACCAGCACGTGCGGAATAACGTGTGGGTTCTTCTGCCACAATTTGGAGCGCTGGGCCACCCCAAAGCGGTGCTGCTCGTCCATGATAGTCAGGCCCAGATTGCGGAACTGCACCACGTCTTCGAGCAGGGCGTGGGTGCCGACCAGCATATGCATCCGGCCCGCGCGTAGCTCCTCGTGCAGCTCCCGGCGGGCGGCGGTGCGCGTACTGCCCGTGAGCTTACCGATCTGAATACCCAACTGGTCGGCGTAGGCTTTGAGGCCCGCATAGTGCTGATCGGCCAGGATTTCGGTGGGCGCCATCAGGCAGCTTTGGGCCCCGTTGTCGGCGGCCATGAGCATGGCAATGAAGGCCACGATGGTTTTGCCCGAGCCTACGTCGCCCTGCAACAGCCGGTTCATCTGCTTACCAGCGCAAAAATCCTTGTAGATATCGTGAATAACCCGCTTTTGCGCCCCGGTAAGGTCAAAGGGCAGGTGGTTTTTGTAGAAATCGACCAGCGAGGGCACCTCCCGGAAAATCTGGCCCGCCAGCTCTACTTTGCGCTGGTCGCGCTGGCGCAACAGCTTGAGCTGCACGTAGAACAGCTCCTCAAACTTGAGCCGAAACCTAGCTGCCTGCAACAGCTCCGGGCTCTGCGGAAAGTGAATCTGCAGCAGCGCGTCGACCTTGCTCATGAGCCCATAGTGCTGAATCAGGGCCGGCGATAGTGACTCTGAAATGTGCGGGGGGGCAATTTTGAGCAGGTCGGCCACCAGGCGGGCCAGCGCTTTGCTGTCGATGCGGTGGTAGTTCTTGAGCTTCTCGGTCGTGTTGTAGACGGGCTGCAAAAAGCTCTGTCCCGGCTTGGCTTCCGTTACTTCCTCCAGCTCCGGGTGGGCCATCTGTGGCCGGCCGTTGAACATGGTCGGCTTGCCGAACACGATGTATTCCTGGTGGTTGCGAACGACGGTTTGCAGATACTTCACGCCCTTGAACCACACCAGCTCCAGCTCCCCGCTCGCGTCGGCCACCTTGGCCACCAGGCGTTGCTTGGGACCTTCGCCCAGCACTTCGCGGTTGCGTAGTACGCCCTTTACCTGTACGAAAGGCAGGTCGTCGTGCAAATCGGCAATAGTATAAAACTGCGTGCGGTCGAGGTAGCGGAAGGGGTAGCGCTGAATCAGGTCGCCGTAGGTAAACAGGTTCAGCTCCTTTTGCAGCAGCTGAGCCCGCTGGGTGCCCACCCCGCGCAGGTTTTCAAGTTTGATGTTAAAGAAGTTGCTCATTCAGAGAGAATAAGCAATAAGCAATCACGCCAAGTTATGCTGGCCCATTGCTCATTGCTCATTGATATTTAAGCGTGTTCAGCAGCTGGACAATATCCTTCTTGACGTAATCAATAATAGGAGCCAGCGAATCATTGGCTGTCGCGATGGGAAAATAAAGGGCTCCGCGGAAAAAGTGCTTGGTACTGTCGGTAGTGTAGAATTGGAACTGACTGGGTACGTCGCCGGCCAGCTCAAATACGGCCACCTTCATACCGCTGGGCGTTTGCATAATGCTCTCGTCGATGGCCGAGGCCTTGATCTGATGCTTGCTGGTGAGCTTGCGGGCATCTTCCAGCATCTTGTTGTAGAGCTTGGCATTTTGCTGCACATTGGTATACGTAATCTGCACGTTGGCCCCCAGCTTCGGGTAGTACACGTTTATCCAGTTGGGCTGGGCCAGATAAGACGAATCGCGCAGGATGCGGGCGTGGCGCGAATACTCGAACGTGTAGGGCCGGCCAGGCGCTAGCTGCTGGTAGCTGTGGGGGGGCAAATCGATACGGTTATAGCCCTTGGGCTTGGGCGTATAATCGGGGGCCGAGGTGCAGCCGGCCGCGAGTGAGCCCACAAAAAGTAGTACCGCGCCCAGGCCACGGCAGAGTCGGAAAACAGGCATTTGAAGCAATGCGAAAATGATAGTCAAAGGTAGGCGGAAATGCAGAGGTTATTTACCCCGCGTAATTTCTCCCGCAAATCCGTGAAACGCAAAAAACCCGGGCTTCGTGCCGGGGCTTTAAACAGAAAGAAGCCCGTTGGGGGGCTTTTTAGAAGGGCAGCTGGTCCAGTTCAGGCTCCTGGCGGAACGTCTGCGCCTCGGGTACGGGGGCAGCCTGAGCGGCGGCTCCTTCACCTTGCGGACGTCCACCCAGCATGGTCATCTCATCGGCCACGATTTCGGTGATGTAGCGCGTCTGGTTGTCCTTGTCCTGATACTGGCGCGTCCGAATGCGACCTTCAATATATACTTGGTGGCCTTTGCGCAGATACTTCTCGGCTACCTCCGCCAGGCCGCGCCAGGCGGCGATGTTGTGCCACTCGGTGCGCTCGATGCGGGTGCCGGTTTTGTCCTTGTGATACTCGTTTGTGGCGAGCGTAAAATTGGCTACGCTCACGCCGGCTTCCAGGTGGCGAACCTCCGGGTCTTTGCCCAGATTTCCAACTAAGATTACTTTGTTTACTCCTGCTGCCATCACTTGATTAATAAGGGGTTACGAAGCAAAATAACCTGCTTCCTATTCCTTTAAAGATACAAAAATGCTCCCTTGCTTCCAAACAAAAAACCGCCTAAAACCCCATTCTTTCCAAGTAATTACTGATCAAAACGGCCTTGGGCAGCTGCTCAATTTCAGCCTGGGTAAAAGCCTGCAAACCCGTCGCTGCCAGCGCCGCGGCCGATAGCGGTGCCTGTAGCCTGACGGCGTGAAAGCGGGCCTCTACCTTCTGGTGACTAAGCACATGGCGGGCCGCAACAGCCGGCTCTTCCACGCTACTAGTGTCCAATTTGCCCCCCAGGGCTTCTACTTTATCGAGCAGGTCGGTGGGGGGCAAATCGGAGCTGTCGGTTTCAGTAAGAGCAAAGTCGTAGAGTCCCTGCCAGATGTCCCTGTCGGTGCGCTTGCGCAGATAAACGGTGTCCTCGTAGCGTAGCACCATGTAGTGAAAGTAGCGCGTGCGTGAGGCCTTAGCTTTGCTTTTCACGGGCAGCTCCTGCACCATGCCGTGCTGGAAAGCATAGCACTGACCTTGTAGGGGGCAAAACAAGCAGTCAGGTTTCACCGGCGTGCACTGAATGGCCCCGAACTCCATGATAGCTTGGTTGAACTCGGCTGGCGAGGTCGCCGGAATAAGTGTATCGGCCAGCTGCTGAAACACTTTGCGGCTGGCCGGCGCGGCAATATCGGCGCTGATACCGAACACGCGGGCCAGAACCCGGTACACGTTGCCGTCGAGCACGGCCACCTTTTCGTCGTATGCAAAAGAGGCAATGGCAGCGGCGGTGTATTGTCCCACGCCTTTAAGTTGGAGCAAGCCCTCATAAGAGCTCGGAAATTGCCCCCCAAAATCGCTTGTAACTTGTTTGGCGGTGTGATGCATGTTGCGGGCCCTGGAATAGTAGCCTAAGCCTTGCCAGTGACGCATTACTTCATCCTCGGGAGCCGCAGCCAGCTCCTGAACGGTGGGATAAGTTGTTACAAAGTCGAGGTAATAGGGGAGGCCCTGCTTCACGCGGGTCTGTTGCAAAATGACCTCCGAGAGCCAAATAGCATACGGATCACGGGTGTGACGCCAGGGTAGGTCGCGGTGGTGGCGTGGGTACCAATCGAGGAGGGCCGAAGCGAAGAAAGGGTGGGCGAGAGGAGAAGAGAGGGAACTCAATATATTGAGAATAAATTAGTTGGGAAAGAAAGGCAGAGCCGGGTGGAATCAGTAAATAATGTTGCAAAACCAAAAAAGGAAACTACCTTTGTGGCCCCAATTCATAAGCGAACAGCTTACCGGGCAAGGGCTTACGTGTTGAATCGGGATATTTTGCCCAGCATATTTTTTCTCTCCATAGTACATTTCATTTACCAGCGTGACTAAAGCAGAAGTAATCGCCGAGATTGCCGACAAGACCGGCATCGAAAAAGGAGACGTGTCAGCTACCGTCGAAGCCTTCTTCAAAGTAGTAAAGGATTCGATGGCCGATGGCAACAACATCTACGTACGCGGCTTTGGCAGCTTCGTAAACAAGAAGCGGGCAAAGAAAGTGGCTCGTAACATCTCTAAAAATACGTCGATCATCATCGACGAGCACTTTATTCCTAGCTTCAAGCCATCGAAAACCTTCATCGGCAAAATCAAAAACAGCAAGAAAATTAAGGAAACCGCTCAGGCGTAATCCTTCTTTTTCTTCCATTTACTTCTTTGCCGGCTAGCCGTCGGGCACTCCGTAATTGGGAGCCCGACGGCCTGCTTTTTCTGCATGGCGTCACGTTCCCGCTCACATCAGTTAGTAATATTGGCCATCGCTCTAGCGCTGGTGGCTGGCTTATTTCTGTTGCCCAAGGTGATGGTGAAGCCCAAAGAAGGTAAAGGCGAGTTGAGTCAGGATGCGGCTCGCACCGCTAACCGCGACGGTGGCGGTCCTGCTACCAATGGGTCGAAGGCTATTGCCTCCTCAGGTGAGCAGGAGCAAACCGCTGACCCCGTGGCAGGTACGCCCGAGCAGCCTCACCAGCAAGCCACGGCCGAACAAAGCCGCGAGATCAAGCAGCTAGCCGCGCGCTACAACAAAGAGCGCGACCCCCAAGCTCGCCTGCGCGTAGCCTCCGACCTGGCCGCCAAGTACAAAGCCATCGCCAAGTTTGACAGTGCTGGCTATTACTACGAGCAAGTAGCCATTGCCCGCCCCGGGGAGCAAGCCTGGAAACGGGCTGCTGATGAGTACTTCGAGGCCTTTGGCTTCGCGGCAACTGAGGAGCGAGCCAAAACGCTAAGCGCAAAAACCCGGGAGCTGTACGAGAAGGTTTTGAAAAACAACCCCGATAACCTCGACGCCAAAACCAATCTGGGTATGGCCTACATGGCCAGCGACAACCCCGTGCAGGGCGTTACGTTATTGCGCGAGGTATTAGCTACCAACCCCCGCAACGAGAAGGCGCTCTACAATTTGGGCATCCTCTCTATTCAAAGCAACCAGTACGATAAGGCCGTGGAGCGTTTTCGGGAGCTTGTAAAAGTGAATCCGAGTAACGTGAACGGCCAGTTTTATTTGGGCGTTTCTTTGGCCCAAACGGGTGCCAAAGACGAAGCCCGAACGGCTTTCACCAAGGCCAAAAGCTTAAGCAGCGACCCAAGTTTGGCGGCTTCCGTCGATGAGGAACTGAGCAAGTTGGAATAAATCAGCAGATTTGTGCTTCCAACGCCTACCGCTTTCTTAGCAATGGCGGCGGATGAGCAATCAGCTATTCGAGCATAAAGTCATTCAACCATTTAACCTACAACCACATGCCCTGCGGTAAAAAGAGAAAGCGTCATAAAATCGCCACCCACAAGCGCAAGAAGCGTCTGCGCAAGAATCGTCACAAGAAGAAGTAAGCCCCGCGGGGTTAGCTGGCGGACGGTTGAGGCTTCAACCAAAGTCCGTTTATCTCTCATTTAGTATCTCTGAGAGTGGCTGGTTTGATGCTTTCCCCGTGGCTCGGAAGGGAAGCTGGTGCCTTGGCGCACTGGCTTCCCTTTGTGGGTTTCGGGGGGCAAATACAGGCGCTTTTGGGGAGATTAGTTAAGCTACCGAGACATTGAGTAACGAATTAATCATTAATTCTGCTCAGGATGGCGAACGAATTGCCCTGCTCCAGGACAAGCGGCTCATCGAATACCATTTCGACCGCAACGACACCAACTACTCTGTTGGTGACATCTTCCTGGGTACGGTCAAGAAAGTGATGCCCGGGCTGAACGCTGCGTTCATTGACATCGGGTATCAAAAAGACGCTTTTCTGCACTACGGCGACCTGGGCGAGAATTTCCTGTCGCTGAATAAGTGGGTGAAAGGCGTGCAATCGCAGAAAACTACCGTCGGGCCTCTGAAGACATTTCAGTTTGAGGAGCCGCTCGACAAAGTCGGCAAGATCGACAACGTGCTCAAAAAAGGCCAGCAATTGCTGGTGCAAATCGTAAAGGAGCCGATTTCGACCAAAGGACCGCGCCTGTCCACCGATATTTCGATGGCCGGCCGCTATTTGGTGCTGGTGCCGTTCTCCAATACGATCAGCGTTTCCAAGAAGATTGTCAGCCGCACGGAGCGGGATCGGCTCAAGCGCCTTATCGCCTCCATCAAGCCCGACAACTTTGGCGTTATCATCCGAACTGTAGCGGAGGGACGTGAGGTAGCCGAGCTGGATAAGGACATGCAGAGCATGACCAGCAACTGGGAACAGCTCTTCCAGACCCTGCGCACCGCCAAGGAACGCGATAAGATTCTGGGTGAGCTGGGCCGCACTAGCTCTATGCTGCGCGATATGCTCAACGAGTCCTTCGATGCCATCACCGTGGACTCGGCACCGATGTACGAGGAGATGCGCAGCTACCTGGAGAAGATTGCCCCCGATAAGCTAGGTTTACTCAAGCATTACACCGGCAAGGTGAAGATGTTTGAGCATCTCAACATCGAGAAGCAGCTCAAAACCCTGTTTGGCAAAACCGTGACCGTGCCCGGCGGCGGCTACCTCGTTATCGAGCACACCGAAGCCCTGCACGTCATCGACGTAAACTCGGGCAACAAGAGCAACCAGGAAAGCGACCAGGAGGCGAATGCCCTGCACGTAAACATGTCGGCGGCCCGCGAAGTGGCCCGTCAGCTGCGTTTGCGGGATATGGGGGGCATTATCGTCGTCGATTTCATTGACATGAAAGCGGCGGAGAGCCGCAAGAAGGTCGAGGATGCGGTGAAGGACATTATGAAGCACGACAAAGCGCGCTACACCATTTTGCCCATCACCAAATTCGGCCTGCTGCAGATCACGCGGCAGCGTGTGCGGCCCGCCGAGAATATTATTACCGGTGAGCTATGCCCTACCTGTGGCGGCACGGGCAAGATTTCGGCCTCTATTCTCGTCACCGACGAGATTGAGAACAGCATCGAAGACTTGCTGATGACCCAGAATCAGTCGGGTATTACCCTGCACGTGCACCCTTTCCTGTACGCATACTACACCAAAGGCTTGGTTTCCAAGCAGATGAAGTGGTATCTGAAGTATTATAAGTGGGTAAAAGTGACCAAGGACACCAGCCTGGGCCTCACCGACTACCGCATTGAGGATGAGCGGGGCGAAGACATTGAGTTGCACTCACCCGCAGCGGCCATGGCCCGCCTCCAGGACCGCGAAATTGAGATTATAGATTAAGGACTAACGGTTTTTTCTGCGAAAAGCCCCTGACCAAGAAGAAAGCCCGCCGTGCTCTGGATGAGTAAGGCGGGCTTTTGCGTAGGATCTTATTGAGTTGACTGGTGTGCAGTACAAGAGTTAGAACTTGATGCCTAAGTCAAGCGCGACCTCCCCATTTTTAAGGGACACATCATTGAAATTAAGGGTCTTTTCAAAGTAGCGGTCCACATTAGCGAGACCATGGTGGTAGGAGAGACCGGCAAATACTTTGGTGCTCTGGCCCACCTGATATTCAGCCCCAAAACCGCCCAGCAAAGCGGCATCAGGAATGATGAAATGTTTGCTGGACTTTTCCCCGCCCGACTGATAGAACTTCTCGCCGTCTATGCGGGCTGCCACCAGACCACCAATTTTGCCCCCCAGCTGAAAATAAAGCTTGGTATCCGTAGTAATATCGTTGGTGAATAGCTTCACCGTCAGCGGTATTTCCAGGTATTGAAGGCTAATCTTCTGCTCGTTATCCTGCGTGACAATATTAGCTTGGTAAGAAACAGTGCCACCTTTGCTAGTGAGCTGCAAGCCCGTACCAAAGGCATAGTTTTGGCCGAAGAAATAATCGACCACCAGTCCTCCACCAATGCCCAGCTTGCTTTTCTCCGATTTAAAACTGTATTGCTGGGGCGCGTCGGCCCGCAGATAAGCGACTGAGGGCGAAAGCTTGATGCCAATCTCGACTTGAGCGGAGGCTGTGCCGACAGTAGTGCCGAGCACCAGCAGGGCTAAAAGTATTTTTTTCATCATTAAACGGATAAAACGACATCTGAAACACGAAAGCTGACCAGCTGGCGTTTCGTTTTGGCTATTTTCGTCCCAAAGATAGAACCGTGCATTATAAATCTGCCCCCTTGCGTACCTGTTTTGCCATTTGGTTCAGCGCTTTGTTGCTGCTGACTGGCTGTAAAAAGGCTACGACCTGCGAAACAAACCCGGAAGTAGCCCGCATCGATGCTCCCGTACAAGTCGAGCGGCTAGAGCAATCATTCTTTGCTATTAAAAATGAGGCGGAGGCACAGCAATTCCTTGCGCGAAATCCGTTACTAGCTAACCAGTTCTTGCAGCGTCGGCAGTATCCCTCCGATGCGGCTCTGGCGGCTATCCTCACGCGCTTAGCTACTAACCCTGGTTTGCAGAAGCTAGGACGTGAGACACTAGCTGAATTCTCTAGCACCGACACCCTTCAGACGGAGCTAAAGCAGTTGATGCAGCACGTACGCTACTATTTCCCGACTTTTCGGGTGCCACCAGTAAAGACGTTTGTAAGCGGTCTGAGTCAGGATTTATTCGTGAACGACAGCCTGATGGTGCTCAGCCTTGACTTTTTCGTCGGCCCCAAAGCTAGCTACCGCCCCAATGTGCCGGCCTATATTTTGCGGCGCTATACACCCGCTCACCTACTGCCTACCGTCGCGCAGGCCATTTCCAGCAAGTACAACCAACCCGTACCCGCTAATCAGCAAACCATGCTTGGCGAGATGATACAGCTGGGGAAGTCGCTCTACTTCACCGAAAAAGTGTTGCCCTGCACGCCCGATTCTGTGCTTATTGGCTACACCGCCGACGAATTGGCTGGCTTGGAATTTAACGAAGGGAAAGTTTGGGCTCACTTTATTGAGAAAAAGCTGCTTTACAATAACAGTCCTTTCACTATTCAAAAATACGTGAGTGAGCGGCCCAATGTGCCCGAAATCGCCAAAACGGCCCCCGGTCGCATTGGTGCCTGGGTGGGCTGGCAAATTGTGCGCAAGTATATGGAAACCCATCCAAATGTGACGCTCGCTCAGCTCATGGCCCAGAAAGATCCGCAGGCTATTCTTAACGAGTCGCGTTACCGCCCAAAGCGGAAGTAAATAGAAAGGGAAGTTGCTCTCAACGAATAGGCGAGGGGAAGTAAGAAGATAGTCTTTAGTTGCCGAAGTGCATATCGCGGTTTTCAGCCAGTATCACACCAACCCCGATTGTCCGGCTACTAGTCGGCACTATACCCTGCTGGAGCATTTGGCCCGTACGCACCGCGTATCGCTGATTACAACACGCACTTGGGAGCCACAGCGCTTCACCCAACAGTTTCCGTGGGTGCCGGAAGGCGTAGAGATGCGAGCCGCTGACGTACCCTATCACAATAAAATGGGTGTCGGCCGGCGGGCTTTAGCCTTTGGGCAATATGCCGCTTATGCCCTGCGCGAAGGACTGCGCCTGGATAAGCCCGATGTTATCTGGGGAATATCCACGCCACTGACGGCAGCCTGGGCCGCCGCGCAGGTAGCGCGCTTACGGCGGGTGCCGTGGGTATTTGAAGTACAAGACCTGTGGCCTTCCTTTCCCATCGCCATGGGCGCCGTACCGAATGCGTTTGCGCGAAAACAGCTGTTTGCCTTGGAGAAGAGCTTATATACCAGCGCAAAACATATTCTGCCTCTGTCGCCTGATATGTCACACTACATTGAGGCATTAGAAATAAGCCCAGCTAAAATAACCACTGTCCTCAACGGCACCGACTTTCACTTAGCCACTGCGGCCACCGCTGCGGCAGTTGCCTCCCTGCGAGAGGAGCAGGGCCTAGCTGGTCGCCGAGTCGTACTATATGCGGGTACTTTTGGTCGGGCAAACGACATTCCGACGCTGGTAGCTGCCGCCGAAAAAATGGCCCCCAGCCATCCCGATGTCACTTGGCTATTCATGGGGCACGGCTTTCATGAGCCTCTTATCCGAGCAGCTGCGGCCCGATGCGCAGGTATTCGCTTAATTGCCCCCCAGCCGCGCCACGCCGTATTCACTTGGTTTCGGTTGGCAGAAGTGTCGGTGGTTTCTTTCTTGAATCTGCCAGTGCTGGATGCTAATTCGCCGGCTAAATTTTACGACAGCCTTGCGGTGGGTACGCCTGTAATAGTAACGAACCACGGCTGGACGAAAAAGTGGGTCGAAGACTACCAGTGTGGCTGGTACACCCCCGCCGGCGACGCACTCACGATGGCCTCATGCATAAGTGAGTTGTTGGCAATACCTGCAACTCTCAAGCAAGCAGGAGAAAAGGGAAAGACAGCAGCCTTACTGCACTTCGATAGGAACGGAATAGCTGCCAATGTTCAAACGGTGTTAGAAGATGCTGCATCTATTACCAACTAGAACTACTTATGTACTATGTTGTACTTATGTAACTGCCATCTGAATCGCTGGGGGGAAATTCGGGCTCAGTTAAGGAAACAGCATTATCAGTCGAGGGCAATCCAAAGTGCTCCGCGTAGTACTTGCAGAAATCAGTCAGGGGGCAAACAGCACATTTGGGCTGGCGAGCTACGCAAATGTAGCGGCCGTGCAGAATCAACCAGTGGTGAGCTTTCGGAATCAGCGTTTCGGGAATGTAGCGCACCAGCTCCTTTTCCACGGCCAGCGGCGTGGTGGCAGTGCGACTGACCAATCCCAGCCGATGCGACACGCGAAATACGTGCGTGTCCACGGCCATTGCCGGTTGATTATAGATAACAGAAACAACAACGTTGGCCGTTTTGCGACCGACGCCCGGCAGGCGCTGCAACTCCTCAATAGTGCTCGGTACTTCGCCGCCAAAATCATCCATCAGCATCTTACCCAAGCCGGCTAAGTGCTTTGCCTTATTGTTGGGGTAAGATACGCTGCGGATAAAGGGATAAACCTCCTCGGCCGAGACTGCGCCCAAATGGGCCGGAGTCGGAAACTGGCGTAGCAGCTCGGGCATCACCAGGTTTACCCGCTTGTCGGTACACTGGGCGCTGAGCACCACGGCCACAATCAGTTCGTAGGGGTTGGAGTACTGTAGCTCCGTTTGCGGCTCGGGGAAGTGCGTGGTGAAGTAGTCCAGAAAGCGACGAAACCGTTCAGCCTTGCGCATAAAAAAGAGGGAATGAGAATGAAGCAGCAAAATACGCTACTCTCGTTACTCATTCCCTCCGCTTCTCTTTTACGACGGCGTCAGAAAGGTGCGTGAATACTGTAGAATGGCTCGGGTGGTTGCGGCCCGCGGGCCACGCTGCAAGCTGTTGAGGCAGCGCTGAGCCAGCAGCAAGTCGGCACAGCGGGCAGCTAGATCAGCATCGTGCGTCAAGGCTTGCTCTACTTCCTGGCGCTGCTCATCCGGCAACTCGTTGTACACGTACCGGATCAGTTTCTCGTGGGTAAATGTTTTGATCATAGAAAACGGGTTGTGCGGCCATTTTTTTCCGCAGGTTGATAAGCGCGTAGCGCATCCTCCCCAGAGCGGTATTAATGCTGACCCCCGTTGCATCGGCGATTTCCTGAAAGCTCATATCGCCGTAATGACGCATAATAAGCACTTCCTTCTGCGCCGCGGGCAGGTCCTGAATTAATTCGCGCAACCGGGCATGGGTCTCTTCGCGGGTGATGGTCGCTTCCGCGCCCTCTTCCGCTAAAGCCAACGAATTAAAGGCGTGGCTTGTTGTATCAAGACTCAATAAAGGCTTACGTTTTTCGCGGCGGAAGCAGTCAATGGCCAAATTATGGGCAATGCGACAAATCCAGGAAGAAAACTTTCCTTCTTCATTATAGCGTCCACCCTTCATGGTGTGGATGGCTTTTATAAACGTGTCTTGCAGTAAGTCTTCGGCAGCGGCTTCATCGCGCACGATGAGCATGATAGTAGTGAAGACGCGGGCTTTATGCCGCTCCAGCAAGAGAGCGAAAGCATCTTCTTTGCCGGCTATGTAGAGCGAAATCAACGCGGAATCACTCGGCTGCATGGTTTCCATAAAGGCTACGGGTTAAGAGAACGTAGAGCTTTAGGTCAAATAGTGCAGTTTGCCGGTGAAAGAGAAGATTCTTATAAAAAGATAACTGGGAGAGTCAAATGTATAAAACTAGTTGACCAAATACAACGTGATAGAGAATCTGTTAAAATATTTTTTCTGAGCGATTCAAAACAAATTATTAAATATTGTAAATCAAATATTTATTATTTCTAGTTCTCAAAAACTAATAAAAGTAACTGCCACAAACGCCCCAGATACAAGCTAGTAGCGTATTGGCCACTGAGCAATAACAACACCGTAATGCCGCAGCTAACAAGATTTAGTAAGTAACGCCCGGTAATTCTGTCATTATCTCGTGCGCTCGGTCGATTTATTGTCGTAAGCAACCACCGCTGAAATACTCATACGAATCTGCGGGGCAACCCGGATTTAGTACAATAGCCAAGAGTATGACTCAAAAAAGCCCCCCAGCGTTTGATCTAGTCATGAGCCGTAATCAGAAGTAGTTATTCTATCGTTCACCACGCACCTCACGACGCTTCATTTGCCTGCTAGTTGTAGTTGCACAGCTATATAAAAAAGACTTCTGAGTCTCGTTTGTACTCAGAGCCAACCCATTAACAAACCTGGAGTAACAATCCTGCCGGTACGCAATATACCTGCTTTCCAGGAGGGTTGCGCTACCTTTGGCCCCGATTTCGACCTGCGTTTTTCCTATGTCCGTTCTTTCCCCTGCCGGGCCCCACGATCCATACGCCGCCCTGCGGCTGCCTGAGTTCCGACGCTTGTTGTCGGCCCGCGTGTGCATGACCGTCGCTACCCAGATTCAGGGGGTGGTGGTGAGCTGGCAAATGTTTCAGCTTACAAATGATCCGCTGGCGCTAGGCCTGATTGGCTTGGCCGAAGCAATCCCGAGTATTGTGGTGTCGCTTTACGCCGGACATGTGGCCGACTCGGTACGTCGCAAGAATATTATCGTGGCTGCCGTCACGGCTTTGCTTTTCTGCTCGGTGACGTTGTTTCTGCTCACCCGTCCTGTTGGGTCGTGGCTGCTGGCCAAAGATCAGTTTTACACCCTGCCGCTGTATGCCGTCATTTTTGTCAGTGGCATCGCGCGCGGCTTTCTGGGGCCGGCCCTGTTTTCCTTCATGCCCCAGCTTATTCCCGACCGTGAGCGGCTATCAAACGCCATTACCTGGAACAGCACCACGTATCAGGCGGCTGCGGTACTCGGACCAGCTATTGGGGGGCTTTTATTTGCCAAGGCCGGCATCAATACCGCTTATGGTGTCGATGCGGTGCTGATGGCGCTGGCGCTGCTGCTGTACGGGAGTATTGCTAGCCGCGCGTTGCCCCCAATAGAAGGCGAGCGGCTAAATTTGAAGGAAAGTATTCTGTCGGGCGTGCAGTTTATTTTTAGCAACCAGCTGGTGCTGGCCGCTTTGTCGCTCGATCTGTTTGCGGTGCTCTTTGGGGGAGCGGTAGCACTGTTGCCCATTTTTGCCGACACTATTCTGCGTACGGGCCCCGAAGGGCTGGGCTACCTGCGTGCCGCCCCGGCCGTGGGGTCGGTGCTGATGGCTGTGCTGATGACCTACTACCCGCTGAGGCGTCAGGCCGGGCGCAAGCTATTGTGGGCCGTGGCCGGCTTTGGCGTCGCGACCATTTGCTTCGCGCTGTCGCGTAATTTCTGGCTGTCCTTAGTATTGCTGTTCCTCACTGGTGCCTTCGATGCCGTCTCAGTTATCGTCCGCTCTACGCTGTTGCATACCTTCACGCCAGAACACATGAAAGGCCGCGTATCGGCCGTGAACAATATTTTTATCGGTTCATCCAACGAAATCGGCTCCTTCGAATCAGGGGCAGCAGCCCGACTTATGGGTGTGGTGCCGTCCGTCATATTTGGTGGCGCTATGACGCTATTGGTAGTGGGAATCACTGCTATTAAAGCCGATAAGCTACGTCGCCTAGACCTGACACCTGAGCCCAAGCCGGTTGCAGCAGTCTAGATATTGAAGTGCGCTTATAAGCTTACAAACGAAACTTGCTCAACCTTTTCTACGTGCATTATCTGCGCCGAGGAGAGGCTGAGCAAGCTCATGTTAGAAAGCCAAAAACGCTACCGGCTAGCCTGGCTCCTTGGCTGCTTAGAGAAATTGGGCTTCAGACGTTTAAAAAAAGCAGTGTGCGCCGCTAGCTTTTTAGTATCGGGCTGCCCGTTGCGCTCCATTACCCACTCACGGATGGTATCCAAAGCCTTAGGTGAGAAAGCAGGTTGTTGCTCACCATTGACTATGGGCCACTCTTTAGGGTCAGGCTGAAAGGAGTGGTTGACGCCTGCCAGCTTGTGTACGGTTACATCACGGTTGCCACTAAGGCCTTTCGATAAGATGGAAAGGTTCGTGCGAGCCGCTACCTGTAAGTCGTCCAGGCCGTTCAGGGCCAACACGGGGCACTTTACGCCGGATAATTTGTGGGTAGGGTTGAAATCCATGAAGTAGCGTGACCAGGGCGTAGTGAGCTGAATGGCGCGGGCTTTCGCCATCAGGGGATCGATATTCGTGTTGTTCAACCGCAGAATGCCGGCCAGTTTTGCTCGGGCCTGTGCATCATCGGGCGTCTGGCGGATCACTTCCACCATACGATTGTGAAGCTCTACGGCCGCTTGCACCTGCTGGGCATCTGACCCGATAAGCCGCATAATCTCTACCTGCTGACGCAGGAGTACATCCCGCCCGGCTAAGCCGTAGCCCGCCAAGGATACCACGAAGTCAGGCGTCTTACTATGCTGATCAGCCGCGGCCAGCAGGGCCACGTTGGCCCCTTCTCCGTGGCCCAGCAAGCCCACATGCTGCGGGTCGATGAGGTTGCGCGAGCGTAGGAAGGTCAGGGCCGCTTGCGCATCGCCCACCAAATCGGTGGTAGTAGCGGTACGATAGTCACCGCCCGATTTGCTTACGCCCCGATCATCGAAGCGCAGCACCGCAATGCCGCGCCGGGTCAGGTAATCGGCCAATTGTCCAAACATGCGGTACTCCTGCTGCCCCGCATCCCGATCCTGCGGACCCGTATCAGATAGCAGAACCACTGCCGGGAAAGGTCCTGGACCTGCTGGAATGGTAAGCGTGCCCGCGAGCTTGAGCTTGGCGCCGGTATTTAGAAACGTAACATCTTCCTCACGATACGGAGGAGTAAGACGGGCTTTTTTCGCTACCGGCGGCGTAGATACTACCAGTTGCTTCAGCACGAGCGGAGCAGTAAGACCGGGTTGCTTCCAGGTTCCGGTCAGGGTGGCCGCCCCTTGGCCTACTTTGCCCACAAAGCTGCTACCAGCCTGCTCCATGCGCAGCGTCAGATCGTTGCCTTTAAGCTCAACTTCCACCGGCATGCGGTTCACCCGCTGCTTGGGCACATCAAGCGCCGCGTAGTAGGAGCCGTTAGTAAGCGGCATGATGGTGATAATCAACTCTAAACTGCCCCCCGGTACCTTCAATAGGCCTTTCCACTGGCCTTTTAGCGGAGTAGGCTCACCGGCTACGCTGATTTTGGGTAGCCAAAGCAGTAGGCAGGCTAACAAAGAAATGAATAAAGATTTCTTCATATAGTTAAAATAAACAGCGTTCTTAAAACCCGTGGCTGAGAATGTGAACTGACTATCTTAATCTGCGTTGAAAGTGTTTATAATAGATTTGAGAGCTATTACGGGATAATTTAAGACAAATATTTTCACTTGCATAATTGATATGCTGTTCAGCTGGCAAGGTGTCTTATACCGGAAAAAGATAATCTGGCGATTGGCTTGGTTTACTACCTATTGGTGGCCCTTCAATAAGTAGTTCATGTCTTACTTAGCTCGTTGAGCAATCCAGTCGCCCATCGCTTGCAGGGCCGTGGGAGAGAAGGTTTCATTGATGCCTTCATACTCGGTTACGGCACCGGTGGAAGCCGTCTGAAAAAGGTGGTTCAGGCCGGATAACTCCCGCACCGTTACGTCGCGGTTGCCGCCGGTTTTTAGAGCTTTTTCAATGGATTTCAAATTAGGCTCGGCAGCAACAAGCAGATCTTTGGAGCCATTGAGGGCCAGCACCGGGCACTTGATAGTACGCAGATTTTTGGGCGGATTATCCTCCAGCATATAGCGGTAGGCAGGAGTCGTCATCATGGCCGCTTTATCCTCAGCCAGCTTTTGCATCTGGGCGGCTTGCTCAGGAGGCAGCGGAATGGGCGGAATCATGGCCGGAATGAGGCGGGCCCGCGCATGCTTATTGTCGCTGATCTGCTGCACGATATTGAGTAAGGCCCGCTGGCGCTGCTCTACGCCAGCCAGGATTTTAGCATCATGGGTTTTGAGGCGGGATATGTCAAGCGTCTGACGCACAATCACCTCTGGCCCCAGCACGCCGGGCGTAGCCAGCAATACCAGAAAGCTGGGGCTTTGCGCTTTATTGGCGGCGGCAATGGCCGCCGTGCCACCTTCGCTATGGCCTACCAGTCCCAGGTGCTTGGCGTTTAAGTCGCGGCGAGTGCGCAGGAAGTCCAGCGCGGCCTGGGCATCGGTGGCGTAGTCGGCGGCCGTAGCGGTGGCCGAATTGCCCCCCGACTGTCCTATGCCCCGGTCGTCGAAGCGGAGCACGGCGATGCCGCGGCGGGTGAGGTAGTCGGCAATTACCCAGAAAGGGCGGTGACCAAATACGGCCTGGTCACGGTTTTGGGCACCCGAGCCCGACAGCAGCACGACGGCCGGAAACGGGCCGGCACCCTGTGGCACCGTGAGGGTACCCGCGAAATTGATGCCGGCACTTTTGTTCGCAAATCGAACTTCCTCCTCGCGGTAAGGAAACGGCCCCAGCGGCTCTTGAGGCCGTTTTGAATTCTTGCTTGCCACGGCTTTTGCAGGAGGCGCGGTGGTTGGTGTAGCCGCTGCCGTTGCGGCTACTACGGCGGTGCTTGTGCGCTGTAATAATAGCGGGAGCCGCACGCCGTTTTGCCGCCACTTACCGGTTATCAGGCCACCATTGGGCGCAATGCGGCCAGCAAAAGAGGCCCGAATAGCACTAGCCTGTAAGTGCAGGCTGTCGCCGCGCACCTCCACGCGCTCTACGGTAATATCGTGAGCGTTTTGGGTGGGTATGTCGAGGCTGGCCGTGCGCTTTCCATTCGTATCCGTGATATCGATCTGAAGCTGGAGTAGCTTACCGTTCGGTATTTTCAGGGTGCCGCTCCATTTGCCCCCCAGCGTCGGCAGCGGCGCGGCGCTCAGCGAGACTGCGCTAAAAGCAAATAGAAGCTGAAGGAAAAGCAGAATTGGGGTGGCAGGACGCATAGGATTGGGATAAAAATAGCTGACGCATTTAGGTGCAAAACGCCGGCCAGGGATACGAATAGTATAATCTTCTCGAAATTTTGCTACCTCAGAAAGCTATACTTCCTCTTTCCCAAGCAGAAGGCGCTAAAGTGAAACGCCTCTAAGCAGGTTAAATTTTCGTTGCTGAAAGTTTATCTGAGCTATTTGCCGCTATCAGCCAATGCTAGTTTAGTAGTACCTTGATCAAGCAGTCTCACTCTTTTCTGTCTACCTGTATGCTTAAGCCTAACTACCTGCGGTACAGCTTTACACTTCTACTGCTGTCGTGGCTGACGCTCACTAGTTATGCCCAAACAGCCCCGCCACCCGTGGCCCCAGCACCCTGGACGACGGAGCTACGCGAGTTTGCCCGTCAGGACAGCCTCAAAAAGCCCCCCATCGCCTCCATCCTGTTCTACGGCAGCTCCTCCATCCGCATGTGGGAAACATTGGCCACCGATTTCCCCAACCAGCCGGTGCTGAACCGGGGCTTCGGCGGCTCGCGCTTCCCCGATGCCATTCAACTGTTCGATAAGCTGGTCGTGCGCTACCGGCCGCGGCAAGTGGTGCTCTACGAGGGCGACAACGACATTGCGGCCGGCGTTACGCCCCAGCAGGTGTACGCGTCGTTTCTTACGTTTGAGAAGCTAATGCGCCAGAAGCTGCCCCAGTCACAACTGGTTTTTCTGTCCATCAAGCCCAGCCTGGCCCGGTGGGCGCAGTGGCCCCAGATGCAGGCGGCGAACAATCTCATCCGCCAGTATAGCAAAGCGCACCCCAAACAAGTGCGCTTCGTGGATGTAGGCACGCCCATGCTGGGCACTGATGGCAAGCCCCGGCCGGAGCTGTTTCGGGAGGATGGCCTGCACATGACCCGCGCCGGGTATGAAATCTGGACGCAGGTGGTCGCGCCGGTTTTAGCGAAGTAAGGAAGCTGTTTAAGAGGTCGTCCGCAATAATTTTGAACGTCATGCAGCGCAGCGCGAAGCATCTCGCCAGCGGTAGTCAGAATAGTAATCCAGTGGCAGCAGGCGAGATGCTTCGCTCCGCGCTGCATGACGTTCTAATAGCTTTCTAAACAGTCTTAAGAGGTAAAAAACACTAACTAAAGCAGGCTGGGGGGCTTTTTACGTGGGCGGCAGGCAACTCTTCGCGTTGGGGGGCAAATGTGCCAGCCGCGTGCAGGCGGCATCGGCGCGGGTTACTTTCTGGTCATCGGTGGGGGCGGCGGCTACCCAGGCCACCCAGGCCTGCTGGTGCGCGGCGGTCAGCCGCTCGTAGGCTGCCAGCGCGCCAGGTACCTCCGCCAGGCACTCCCGAAAATCGGTTTCTGATACGGTGAGGGGCGCCGCTTCCTCGGTGCGGAAGAGCACCAGCCGCACACTATCCCCGGCTTGCTTACCGATCTGCTGGCGAATAGCGGCCTTCACCGGCAAAAACAGCCGGCCCTTGCCCATCGACATCATCTGAGCCTCCGGCAACTCAAACGCATCAATGCGCCCGCTCACCCGCAGCGTGTTAAAATACGTTTTGGGGCCAGATTCAAACCACGGTACGGGCGCGTAGGTCCAGCCGCCTTTGCCGGCAAACCGTTCCAGCGTCACATCCGCGTTGATGATTTCGATGGGCATGAGTTAGGTGGTTATTCTACGTCTTCGACTGGTTGTACATGAGGCCCACCGGCTATGCTATATAGACGTAAGTAGAGTTGCTATTAAAGGGAGATAGAGTCTTCGGTCATTGTGAAGCTGACTAACTTATAAGCGCTTTATAGCCAATTGAATCACTCTCTTGTCATAATTTGTACTTTATCTTCTTATTTGTTTCTCTGTTCAACATATTCGTCTGGATTCATAAAATCTAAGAAAAGTAGTTCTGCTTTTTCATTCTCACTCTCAAACTTTAAGTCCCATCGTTGCTCCATGAACTCTAAAAGTTTGAGTCCTCTATCCAATATGTTATTTGGATTCCATTCATCATAACCTGAAACCTCTATTTCTGAGTGAGAACCGTCCGCATACCCTTGTCTTAGTTTTTCTTTTTTCTCGTTGTATTTAGCTGTTTTCTTACTTGAGAAGCAATCGTTTTGTAAGCTGGAGTTTACGCTCTGCGAAAGAGGCAAGAGATTGCCTAGTGTTCCTTGAAAATAAACTTGCTGGGTTTTTTTATAATTATTAAAATCATCTTTCCAGCACTTGTTAGCTGGCGTTTGTGGATAAATATGTTCAATTGATACTTTGTCCTTTTCATTTTTAATAAAAAGTTTCCAATCTATTTTTTGGCTTCCTCTCAGCCTTACTTTTTCCATCTCATACTCATAAAGAAAATACCTTAAACCATTCCAAGAGTAGAATCCACCACCAGATTTGAATTTCTTATCTATGTATTTTTGAAAATAAGTGTACTCAAAGAAAACTTCTTTTGACTCTTCGGACATATAGAAGCAATAGTTCATTCTTTGGTTTAAAATTTGAATAATATTTTCTACTGTTAACTCATTGTCTCTTAGTTGCCTTGCTGCTCTGTAAAACTCACTATTTCGATACGTTGAAAAAGCCCTGCTTAGTCTAAACGTTATAAAAATGAATCTTTCAATTGCTTTAAATAACTGAACCCTTTTTTTGGGGTTAGTATTTTCGGTTAAGAATGAAGCTGTAATTAAAGGGCGAAAATATATTATTCCTATTCTATTCAATCGGTCGATCCAAAGACTTTCTTGGTTTGTTAGATTTAAATTATTGACTGGATTGTATGTGTTATACCAATGGACTGCTGCTGATTTAAGGCTATTTACATATTCTTCTATTTCTTTCGGTGACAGCTTTGACCTAAATGAGGTGATTTCTTCCTCTCCATTAATCTCAACTTCATCTAAGTCTGGCTCTTCATCGTCTTTGATTTCCTCAAATTCTTGAATGGAACTAAGCCTCACTTCTGTTTTGGCATAAATATTTTGAGGAGTGAATTTCTGCTCCAAGAGAAAACGTATGTAATCATCACCTTTTTCTCTTGTGTATTGAAAATACATTATCCAATGAGCCACCAAAAAATCATCGTCATTTAATGGATTTTGTTTATTACGTCCAAGTTGGTAATAAACCTCCTTCCATGCTTCATTTATCTTTTCTCTCAATGAATTGCGTTCATCATCTTTTAATTGGTTTTTGTCATACAAAGTTGTTAAGTATATAAGGCGGTTCTTTAAAAGTTCAAGGTTTGATAATTTCTTCCCTCTATTATTCATTGTTTCAAAAGCAACGAACACATCGAAATCATCACTTATTTCATAAACATTGAACATTAAGTTTTGGGTGACTTTCTTAAAAAGAATATCAATTTCTTTTAATCCATATTTTTCATAATAAATGTTTAAATTTTCTTTAAAGAAACTCTTTGCATTGTCGAGGTTCAATGTATAAAACGTCTCTTGAATTGTTCCGCTATTCGGTTCTTGAAAAATTCTATGTCTTAGAAACTTAAAGCTTGGATTATCTACTTCATAACCAAATTTGTGTGTTCTTATAATGAATCTTGGTGGCTTTTCAATTACTAAATACTCTTCTTTTATTGCCTTTAAGCTGAAAGATCCTAAATAAATTTCATTCTCTGATTTATTAATATTCTCTCCATTGTTAATTAGTAGTTCACAGATTGATTGAATAAAAATGACGAATGTTGTTAGCCTTTGTTGACCGTCAACAATATGAAATGGTTTAAAACCTCTATCCTCAATTAACCATTTTTCTTCGTTCCAATTAGTCCAAACTTTACTATCTACTTTTTTTAAGGATAAAAGTCCAGTATAGTGATACCTATCTATAGGAACATTTACCAAGTCTTCCCAAAAGTCTTTCAATTGTCTTGTGGTCCAAGCATAACCTCTTTGATAATCTGGGATTTTGAAAATCCGGTCTTTAAAAATGCTTTTTAGCGATTCTAATTCATTCATATCGAAGGTGTGTTTATTCGCGGTAGTAAATTTTAGTGTTTAGTACAACAGATGTATTATCGATACTCCTTGTAGCAGTAATACATTCTTGATATGCAAGATAGTAGCGTAAAGCATACCAACGGTAGCATTACACTTACACTGCCACCCGATGCCAGCGGTTGCGCAAAACAACTAGGGTTCCAACCCAGCCACCCTCGCCGTACCTTTGCAAATTCAAAACGCTGTGGACGAAACCTTCCGCCCGCTGCCGGCTGTTACGTTACCTATGCCCAAAACTGCTTCCCTCCAGGTGTCGGCCCCCGCGGACGACCCGATTGACGCGCTTGATCCGCGCGAGTTTATTCTGATTAAAAATGCCAGGGTTCATAATCTCAAAAACCTGAGCGTAGCGCTGCCGCGCAATAAGTTTATCGTGGTGACGGGGCTGTCGGGGTCGGGCAAGTCGAGCCTGGCGTTTGATACGTTGTACGCTGAAGGTCAGCGCATGTACGTGGAGAGCCTGAGCAGCTACGCCCGCCAGTTTCTGGGCCGCATGGACAAGCCCGACGTGGACTATATCCGGGGCATTTCGCCGGCTATTGCCATCGAGCAGAAGGTGTCTATTAAGAACAACCGCTCCACGGTGGGCACCAGCACCGAGATTTACGATTACCTCAAGCTGCTGTTTGCGCGGGTGGGCCGCACGTTTTCGCCCGTGAGCGGGGAGCAGGTGCGCAAGGATAACGTGGCCGACGTGGTCGATTTCCTGTTTCGCCTGCCCGATGGTACCCGCGTGATGCTGTTGTCTCCGCTGCTGCCCTCCGAAGAAGGCCGGAAGATGAGCAAAGAGCTGGATTTGCTCTTGCAAAAAGGCTACTCGCGGGTGGTGACCGAAGACGGCGAAGTGTCGTTCATCGAAGACCTGATTGGGGAAGGCAAACCAGAAGTGAAGGGCGCTGTGCACATCATGATTGACCGCGCCGTGATTCGGCCCGATGATGAGGACTTGCAGTTCCGCCTCTCCGACTCAGTGCAAACCGCCTTTTTCGAGGGCCACGGCACCTGCCTAGTGCGCCTCGACGACGAAACCCGCACCTTCTCCGACCGCTTTGAGCTGGACGGCGTGGTCTTCGAGGAGCCGAGCGTCAACTTCTTCAGCTTCAACAACCCTTACGGCGCCTGCCAGACCTGCGAAGGCTTCGGTTCGGTGCTGGGCATTGATGAAGACCTGGTTATTCCCGACCAGAACCTGACCGTGTTTGAGGGCGCTATTGCCCCCTGGCGCACCGATAAGCAGAGCGAATGGCTGAAGCCCTTGTTGAAAAACGGTATCCGCTTCGATTTCCCCATTCACCGCCCTTATAACGAGCTGACCGAAGCTGAGCGTCGCTTGCTCTGGGATGGCAACAAGTACTTTGAGGGCCTCGACGCCTACTTCCGCTGGGTGAGCACCCAGACCCACAAAATTCAGTACCGCGTGCTGCAAAGCCGCTACCGGGGCCGTACCACCTGCCCCGATTGCCGCGGCACCCGCCTGCGCAAAGACGCCCAGTACGTCAAAATCGACGGCCAGAGCATCACCGACGTGGTGCTGCTGCCGGTGAGCAAGGCCCTAGAGTTTTTCAACAACCTGACCCTGACCGAGCACGACGCCAAAGTGGCCGAGCGCCTCGTAACGGAGGTAACCAACCGCCTGGGCTACCTGCACCGCGTGGGCCTGGGCTACCTCACGCTCAACCGCCTGAGCAGCACGCTCTCAGGGGGCGAGTCGCAGCGTATTTCGCTGGCTACTTCGCTGGGTTCGGCGCTGGTGGGCTCCATGTATATTCTCGATGAGCCCAGCATCGGCCTGCACCCCAAGGACGCGGAGCAGCTCATTGGCGTGCTGCGCTCCTTGCAGAAACTCGGCAATACCGTGATTGTGGTGGAGCACGAGGAGATGATGATGGAGCAGGCCGACCAGATTATTGACATTGGGCCGGAAGCTGGTTCGGGCGGGGGGCATTTGATGTTTCAGGGCACTTACCCGGAGATTCTTAAAAACACTAGCACCTATACCGGGCAGTATCTGGGGGGCAAAATGGAGGTGAAAGTGCCCACCTCGCGCCGTCCCTGGCGCAACGCGCTGGAAGTAACCGGCGCCCGCGAAAACAACCTCAAAAACATCAGCGTGAAGTTTCCGCTGAACGTGATGACGGTGGTAACGGGCGTATCAGGCTCGGGCAAATCGACGCTGGTGAAGCGCATTCTGGCCCCCGCATTGATGAAGCAGCTCGGCGGCGGGGCCGGGGAAGCTACCGGCCGCTTCGACCGCCTCATGGGCGTAAACGGGCAGGTGACGCACGTCGAGTTCGTCGATCAGAACCCGATTGGCAAGTCGTCGCGCTCCAACCCGGTGACGTATGTGAAGGCCTACGACGCCATTCGGACCTTGTTTTCGGAGCAGCCGTTGGCCAAAGCGCGGGGCCTGAAACCCTCACACTTCAGCTTCAACATTGAAGGTGGGCGCTGCGAAGTGTGCCAGGGCGAAGGCCAGGTGAAAATCGAAATGCAGTTTATGGCTGATATCTACCTGACCTGCGAAAGCTGCAACGGCCACAAGTTCAAGCAGGATATTCTGGACGTGAAATTCCAGGATAAAGGCATCGACGACGTGCTTGATATGACGGTGGCCGACGCGGTGGAGTTCTTTAAAGGCCAACCCAAAGTAGCCGACCGTCTCAAGCCCCTTGATGATGTAGGACTAGGCTATATCCGTCTGGGGCAGTCAGCCAACACGCTTTCAGGCGGCGAGGCCCAGCGCGTAAAGCTGGCTTCCTTCCTGACCAAAGGTGCCACTTTACAGCAGGATAAGATCCTGTTCATCTTCGACGAGCCCAGCACCGGCCTGCACTTCCACGACATCAACAAGCTGCTCAAAGCCCTGAACGCCCTGATTGAGCAAGGCAACTCGGTCCTTATCATTGAGCACAACATCGACATCATCAAGTGCGCCGACTGGGTTATCGACCTTGGCCCAGAAGGCGGCCTGAACGGGGGGCATTTATTGTTCGAAGGCACGCCCGAGGACCTGGTGAAGCTCAAAAACACCAACCACACGGCGCGCTTCCTAGCCGATAAGGTGTAGCGCCACCAAACCAGATTTCTCGTAAAACGAAGGAGCCGCTACTTAGCGGCTCCTTTTTTATTGCAGCTATGATTTTAAGCGTCGAAGAAAAATTCCGAATAGGAGAGCCAGAGCCCGGTGAGAAAAACCGCCTAATCAGCAGCGAAGCGGTCAATAACGAGTTTCAGGTCCTCCTCGAAGACGATGGCACTACTGGCTACTTCTATGCTTTGCGCAATACAGGTGAATTAGAATTACTTGATGCGCTCCACATCTACAATGTCGCCGATATTGAAGATCGAGAAGTGCCAATAACTGCCCAGATTTTCTGGGACGAAGCCCAGAATACGGCTGTGCTGCTCATCAACGGCTCGAGCCACGCGCTCTATGACTTTCAGCGCCAAGCTGGGTTTTGTCGCAACGCTTTTCCGCCCGCCAAAAATGGGCAGCTAGGCTCGCGGGAGCTAACGGATGAGCTGGTAGATAAATACTTTGCGGCCTGAAGTCGGCTGGGGGGCAAATTGGGTGTCAGAACGATGTAGAGACGCATACTTGCGTCTCGTCGTTGAACGATAGTCGTCTGATCATCCTGGGGCACGAAGGACCTTATTACGCCTGAACAAGCCGTTGTGACGCTAGTCGGTCTCATTCTATAAGGTCCTCCCTGCGTCAGGATGACAACTAAACAACCTCAGCAACGACGAGACGCAAGTATGCGTCTCTACACCGTTCTGACCCCCAATTATTCTGATGCTAAGCTGCGCGAAATGCCCATTTCCAACCCCCGCAGCTCCGCCAATCCCCGCAGGCGACCGATGGCGGAGTAGCCGGGGTTGGTTTTTTTGTGCAGGTCGTCGAGCATCTGGTGGCCGTGGTCGGGGCGCATGGGCAGGCTCACCTGGCGCTGGCGCATTACGGCTATCAGCTCGCGCATGACGGCGTACATATCTACGTCGCCCTCCAGGTGGTTGGCTTCGTAAAAATCGCCCCCCAGGTCGCGCTGGGTGCTGCGCAGATGGATAAAGTGAATGCGCTCGGCAAACTGGCGCACCATCTGCGGCAGGTCGTTGTCGGCCCGTACGCCGAAGGAGCCGGTGCAGAAGCACAGGCCGTTGTGCAGGGAAGGCACGGCCGTGGCTAAGGCTTCCACGTCGGCGGCCGTGCTTACCACGCGCGGCAACCCCAGAATAGGGTAGGGCGGGTCGTCGGGGTGAATGGCTAAGTTCACACCTACTTCCTCGGCTACCGGCACAATGGCTTGCAAAAACAGAATCAGGTGGTGGCGAAGCTGCGCCGCGTCGATGCCGTCGTAGGCATCCAGCGCCTGCTGAAATTGGGCGAGCGTGAAGCTTTCCTCGCTGCCGGGCAGGCCGGCAATGATGTTGCGTTCCAGCTGGTGCCGCTCCGCATCGCTCATAGCCGTTAAGCGCGCCTCAGCCCGCGCCACTTCTTCGGGAGTATATTCCTGTGCTGCTCCACGCCGCTTTAGAAGCAGAGCATCGAAGGCAACAAAAGTATCTTTCTCGAAGCGCAAAGCTTTGGAGCCGTCTTCTATTTCGTAGGCCAGATCCGTGCGTGTCCAGTCTAGCACGGGCATGAAGTTGTAGGTGACGGTGTGAATGCCGCAGGCTGCCAGATTGCGCAGGCTTTGCTGGTAGTTGGCAATGTATTGCTCGAAATTACCCGTGCGGGTTTTAATTTGCTCATGCACGGGCACGCTTTCTACCACGCTCCACGTCAGGCCCGCGGCGGCTACTTCGGCCTGCCGTTGCTGGATGTCGGCCACCGGCCATACTTCGCCATTAGGTATATAGTGCAGGGCCGACACCACATCGGTAGCGCCGGCCTGACGAATATCGGAGAGGCTGACCGGGTCGTTGGGGCCGTACCAGCGCCAGCTTTGAATGATAGGCATAGATTAGAACTACAATTCGTTTGTCATGCAGAGCAGAGCGAAGCATCTCTGCCGCTTCGTTGCAATACCGTTGAGATTAGTAACCAGTAGAGATGCTTCGACAAGCGGACGCTAGATTAAGCATGATCGCCTTTTTAGTAGAAGTCAGCACCACAACATCAGCCCGCGAGATGCCTCGCTGCGCTCTGCATGATGTTCTTTTAAACACATTAACGGCTAATTATACGCCGCTGTATGCATTGAAGCCACCATCTACTAATATCGTTTCGCCGCTCACAAAACGCGAAGCATCACTTAGTAAATAGATGAGCGTGCCAGTCAGCTCCTCCGGCACGCCGAAGCGCTGGTAGGGCGTGTGGGCAATGAATTTGCGGGCGCGCTCGGTGGGGTTGCCGTTTGTATCTACCAATAACGAGCGGTTTTGCTCGGTCAGAAATACGCCGGGGGCAATGGCGTTCATGCGTAGCGCGCCGCCGTAGCGCAGGCCCAACTCCACGGCCATCCACTGGGTATAGGCTTCCACGGCTTTTTTGGCCATCGTGTAGCCCAGCACCCGCGTGAGGGGCCGCTGGGCAGTAAGGGACGAGATATTGACGATGGAGCCCCGGCCTTTTTCGGCCATCACGCGCCCGAATACCGTGGTTGGGATGACGGTGCCGAACAGGTTCAGGTCCACGGCCTGGCGGGTCTGCTCAATGCTGAGGTCGAATAAATCCTGGTCGGGGCCGACGTTGGCGCCGGGCAAATTGCCCCCTGCCGCGTTCACCAAGCCGTCAATAGTGCCCCAGGTGGCTACGATTTCTTCGCAGGCGGCCTGCATTTTTTCTTTGTCCAGCACATCGGTCAGCACCGCTATTGCTTCGCCGCCGCCGGCCCGGATGGCCGCGACGCGGGCCGCCGCCCGCGTCGCGTCGCGGCCGAGCACCACTACTTTGGCACCCGCCTCGGCCACTGCCAGCGACAGGGCCTCGCCGAGCACCCCGGTAGCGCCTGTGATGACAATGACCTTACCGTGCAGGGAAAACTGGTCGAGAGAGGACATAGGGCGGGATGTAAGAGCGGGAGAAGCGGTGGGCACCGCTGGGGTGAATAAAGACATAGCCAACGAGTGCTTACGGTACTAACGTCAATTTGCTCTCCAACCGAATATCGTCGGATGCTGAGCCAATCATCAGTTGAAACTCGCCGGGCTCCGCGGCCCATTGCAGCTGCTGGTTGTAGAAGGCAAGCTTGTCCTGGTCGATGGTAAACGTAACGGTTTGGGTTTCGCCCGGCTTGAGGCTGATTTTTTTGAAATCCTTCAGCTCCTTCAACGGCCGCGCCACCGAGGCCACCATATCGCGCAGATAAAGCTGCACTACTTCCTCACCAGCGCGCTGGCCTGTATTGGTTACCGTAAATTGCACCTGCACCGTTTGGCCGGCACTCATGCTTAGCTGGCTGATTTTCAAGTTGTCATACTTAAACGTAGTGTAGCTCAGCCCGTGCCCGAAAGCGTAGCGCGGCGTATTGGGCGCGTCGATGTACGCCGATTTGTATCGAATGTCGCCGGGCTTGGTGACGGGTCGGCCGGTGCTGTATTGCTGGTAGCTAATCGGAATTTGCCCCCCAGACTGCGGAAACGTAGACGGCAGCTTGCCCGACGGATTATACTCGCCATACAACACATTGGCCAGTGCCGTGCCGCTCTCCGAACCCGGCCACCAGCCGTACAAAATGGCGTCGGCCTGGTCGGCAATGGCGTTAAAAATAAGCGGGCGGCCCGCCATGATGATGACCACAATGGGCTTGCCGGTAGCTTTCAGGGTCTGAAACAACTCTTCCTGCACACCGGGCAAATGAATGTCGGCGCGCGACTTAGCCTCGCCGCTCATATCCCAGGTTTCGCCCACGGTCAGCACCACTACGTCGGCGGCTTTGGCGGTTTCTACTGCTTGCGCGAAGCCGGCGCGAGAGTCGCCCAGCACCTCGCAGCCTTTGGTATAGAGCACCTGGGGGGCATTTTTGCCGCCGCGCTTCGTCAGGCCGTCATATACGGAGGTAATCTGGGTGGTGTCAGCCAGCACAATCCAGCTGCCGGCGAGGTCGCGCTTGGCCTTGGTCAGTGGGCCGATAAGGGCGATTTTGCGCTGCGGGGCCAGCGGAAGCATGTTCTTATCGTTCTTCAGCAACACGATGGATTTCTGCGCCATCTGGCGGGCGGCCACGCGGTGCTGGGGGTCGCTGAGGACCTTTTTTTCGCGCTTCGCATCCGAGAATTTGTACGGGTCATCGAACAAGCCCAATTCGAACTTCTTCCTCAGAATGCGGCGCACGGCATCATCCACAAGCCCTACGTCCGCTTTGCCATCCTTCACCAATTGCGCCAATGAAGCAGAGTAAGCATCGCTTTCTATGTCCATGTCGCTGCCGGCGGTTATGGCTTTCTGGGCGGCGGCGGCTTTATCCAAAGCATAGCCCCAGGGCACCATTTCCTTAATTGAGCCCCAATCGCTCACCACAAAGCCGGGGTATTTCCACTGGCCTTTCAGAATGTCGCGCTGCAAATAGCTGTTGCCGGTGGCCGGAATACCGTTCAGGGTATTAAAGGAGTTCATAAACGTGGCTACGCCCGCATCGGCTGCCGCTTTGAAGGGCGGCAAATACACCTCCCAGAGCTGCTGCTCGCTCATATCCACTACGTTATAGTCGCGGCCGGCCAGGGCGGCACCGTAGGCGGCGAAGTGCTTGGCGCAGGCCATAATGGCATCGGTGCCGCCCAGCTTCTCGCCCTGAAAACCCAGGACGCGAGCTTTGGCAATCTGGGAGCCGAGGTAAGCGTCTTCGCCCGCGCCTTCCATCACGCGGCCCCAGCGCGGGTCGCGGCCCACATCTACCATCGGCGCAAACGTCCAGTGAATACCCGAGGCCGCCGCCTCGCGGCCCGCTACGTGCGCCGATTCGCGGATGGCCGCCAGGTCCCAGGAAGCCGCTTCGCCCAACGGAATCGGGAAAACGGTCTGGTAGCCGTGAATAACATCGAGGCTGAACAGCAGCGGAATTTTCAGCCGCGACTTTAAGGCTTCGGCCTGAATAGCGTGGGTGTCGGCTACGCCTTTCACGTTCAGCATAGACCCCACCTGCCCGCTCCGAATGCTGTTGAGCAAGTCGGTTTTGCGGTTGCTGGCCGGCCCCGTCAGCTCGCGACCTGAATATTGGTTGAGCTGGCCAACTTTCTCCTCCAGAGTCATCTGGGCCAGCAAGCTGCTGACGCGTTGCTCAATAGTAGCCGCCGTGGGGGCTTTTTCTGCGCCAGCACGGTCGGGCCGGCGAAAAGCAGCGAGCCTAAAAGCAGGTAGTTGTGAAGTGGTAGGCGCATTCTGTTGGTATAAAAAGTCGCCGTTGAAGGGCGACAACAAATGATAATATGTTCACTGGCGGCCACGGGCCACAGCTTTTCAATCAGCATCGGCGCATTTCACCCACCAAGGCGGCCGACGCGTGAATTACTGAAAAGCTGCTTTCCCATTTCCCAATGTGGCCCGTGGCCGCCAAGTGAACATAGAAGCACGGGCCTCTCTCAAGCCCGCACTAGTGCTTGTTGATTGTAAAGCCTCCACAATGCCGTCGTAGGCAGGCTTGCGTTGGTAGTTTTCGTCGAAGGGCAGGGGCCAATCTGGGCAGCTGCAGTAGCCGCGCACCCAGGTATCCGCGTCGCCCACGTTCCAGGTAGTGATGCCGTAGCGCTGGGCCGCCGGCAGCGCCTTGAATGCTTGCACGACGGCTCTGTATTTGTCTTTCTGGGCGGCGGCCAGCGCCGGGGTAAACGTGGCCGTAGTCAACGCATCCCGGTTCATTGCAATGTCCAGCTCCGCCAGGTGCACCTTCAGCCCGGTTTGAGCAGCCGTAGTGATGGCGGTAGCCAGATTGCTATTGGAAATATTGCTGCTAGTATGCATTTGCAGTCCAATACCATGAATAGGTACGCCTCTGGTCTTCAGGCTATTTACCAGGCTTAGAATAGCTGTTCGCTTGGTGGTGCTGTACTCGTGGCCGTAGTCATTGTAGAAAAGCAACGCAGCGGGGTTGGCCTGGTGAGCGTACTCAAAGGCCCGCGCGATGTAGTCGTCGCCGAGCTTTTGCCGCCAGATGCTGTTGCGCAGCTGCCCATCATCTTCAAACGCTTCATTCACGACATCCCACGCCGCCACTTTGCCTTTAAAGTGCGTTACAACCGTCTGGATATGGGTTTTCATCAGGTTCTCCCAAGTCGCCGTGCTGTCCTGGTAGCTGGTCACCCAACCAGGCAGCGACTTGTACCAGATGAGTGTGTGGCCGTGCACGCGGGCGTTATTCTGCTGCGCAAAGTCAACCAAATAGTCAGCGTCGGTCCAGTTGTAGACCGCCTCGCTGGGGTGCAGCGCGCCAAATTTCATGGCGTTTTCGGCCGTCACGCTGTTGTACTCGGTCTTTACCACGTTCAGGTAAGCGGGCCGCGTTTTCAGCAGGTTGATATTCACTGCGGCACCTATCGGGAAGGGTGCCAGCTGCCGCAGCGTGGTGCTGGGGGGCGTTTTTGGCGGCGTGGGCGTTGGGATGGGTATTGCCTGCGTCTTCTCCTTATCGCCGCATTGCAGGAGCAGTAGCAAAGCCAGACTACCGAGTAGGGCGTTGGTTTTCATGGGCAATTACGGAAAAAACAACTGGTGAAAGGTGGATGCTGACGGCGCTTCAGACACCCGGAAAACAGCCTGGTCTGCTGCTCGAATAAGCAGCCTGAATCAGGGCTGGCGTTTGTCGAAAAAGTCGGCCAGGGAGTACATCTGCTGGTTCAGCTCGCGCATCTTATCCAGCAATGGTTTGTAGGGCTCCAGGTAGTTGTTCACAATACCCTTGTTGGCGTTGGTGTTCGATGGCTCCGCGCCCACGATGGTGGGGTCGTTGTCCTGGTACTTGAACCAGTGCCAGCCCACGCAATTCTTCGATTCCAGCAAGCCCAGGGTGAAATTCTGGTAAAAAAGCCCCCTGTCCTCTTGGGTCTTCACTACCCAGCCGGCACCAGCAGTGTTGGCCAGTTCAGGAGCGTCCTCGCCCTTCACGTATCGTTCCGTCACCATAAAGGGCTTGCCGGCCAGCCTTCGCCGCGCTCATCGATTACCCGACCAGTGATGGTCACATCAGCTAGCAGGCCTGAGGTAACGCTAGGCAAAACAGCCGCCGGAGCGGCCAGGAGACCATTACTAAAACCGAGGCCGAGTACCGGCAGCAGTATCAGCGGCCTTGTAACCCAACGCAACGGTTGAAAGTGTAAAGTACAAATCATGGATGTGTGGAAATTGTTGTTGAGCAAAAACCAGGGGGGACACTTGCTGCCAGTAATAGGTGACAGCGGTTTCAGGGGCACGGCCGATAACCGAACAGTAAATATTTCAATTATGAGCGCTGGGGGGGAGCTTATTCTGTTGGAATAAGAGATGTTGGCGAACGGCGTAGAAGCCGGCGAATAAGGTAGAATTCAACTTTTTCTTCGAATGCTTCGCTCTGCTAAGTACCGTACATTTAGCAATCAAATCATCTATAAGGGCCCTGTTTATCTACGTAAACGTTTACATAGCTTCGGGAGGAAGTGAAGCTAAAAACTCTGGAAAGAAGAGCATTGCCGTGGATAGATACGTAGTTGTGATAGTGCTATTTAAGGTCGCTGTCGATACCCGCCTTAGGCCTTGCGATATGATTTATCATTGTTTATAATGCGTTAGCTTTACTCAGCTGAGCAGTTTTCCTTTTATTTCACCTTCACATTCGTCCGTTTTCAGCTCCATTCAAGCGTTTTGATGAACCAAGTAAATTTGAAACGGCTGGCGCAGGAACTGAACCTATCGATTGCCACGGTTTCCCGGGCGCTGCAGGATAGCTACGAGGTGTCGTCGCAAACCAAGGAGCGGGTGAAGGCCCTGGCCGCCGAACTCAACTACGAGCCCAACGCCTACGCCAGCAGCCTGCGGCGCAACATCAGCAAAACCATTGGCGTGGTCGTTCCGGAGGTGAATAATCACTTCTTCTCGCTGGTAATCAACGGCATCGAGGAAGTAGCCCATCAGAGCGGCTACCACGTTCTCATCTACCTCACCCACGACGACTACGAGCGGGAGGTGGCCATCACGCAGTACCTGACCGGGGGGCGGGTAGATGGCCTGCTCATGTCGGTGGCCAGCGAGAGCCAGAAGTTCGCGCACCTGCAAAAGCTGTATGTCAGTAAGCCGGCCATCGTTTTTTTCGACCGGGTGTGCGAAGCCATAGCCACGGCCAACGTGACCACCAACGACTACGAGAGCGGCTACCTGGCTACCCGGCACCTGATCGAAGCCGGCTGCCGCCACATCGCGTATCTGCTGGTTTCGGGCAACCTGTCCATCGGGCGAATCCGGATGCAGGGCTACCAAGCGGCGCTCCGCGACCACGGCCTCCCGTATGATGACACGTTGGTCGTGAGCGACGACGGCGACGACGAGCGCAACACCGCGCGGATTATGGACCTGCTGCGCCGCCGCCCCGAAGTAGATGGCATTTTTGCCTCCGTCGAGCACCTGGCCATCAGCAGCTACCACGCCTGCCACGCCCTGGGCCGCGCGATTCCCGCTGAGGTCAAAATTATTGGCTTTTCCAATCTGGGGGTTGCCGCGCTGCTGGCCCCGGCCCTGACCACCATCACGCAGCCCGCCTACGAGATGGGCAAGGCCGCCGCCCAGATCCTGCTGTGCGCCATCGAGAAGAAGCGGGCCATTTCGCCCGGCCAGAGCCTGGTATTGAAATCGGAGCTGTTTGCGCGCCGGTCTACGGCCTCCTGAGCCCGGCATTTTGCCCCCCAGCCCTATTATTTGGCATCATTGATTTCAATCCAGTAGCCATCCGGGTCCTGCAGGTAAATCTGTTTTACCCCGTCAATTCTGGTGGTCGGTATTTTACTGTCGCCCTTCAGGTTGGTATAGGCTACGTTCCGCTTTTCCAGGTGCGTGATAAAGCCGCTGAGGGAGGCCACGCTGAAGCACAGGTGCGTATTCTTATTCTCCAGCAGCGGGCAGCCCCGCTGGATGATGTGCAGCTGCAGCGCCGGCCCCATGCTGAACCAGGCATGAATTCCATCATTAAAGGGATTGGCGATTTCTTCCAGCTTCAGGGCGCTCCGGTAAAAATCAGTGCTTTTCTTCAGGTCTTTCACGCAGATGGCCGCATGATTAAAGTGCGGAATATCAGCCTTATTTACTTGCGCGGTGGTAATCCGGGGGGCAATTAGGGCAACAGTAAACAGCAGAAAAAAGACGTTTTTCATCAGGCAGAATCAGTTGATAAGCACTCGTGCGGAGGTAAGCGTAAACGCTAGTTGTTTTTGCTGGTAGCGAGGCTCCTTTTGCCGAAGTCCGCGGCCATCTCGCTTAGCTGACTACCCGAAAGCGTAGTGGGGCCCGCGTCAATCACCACCCGGTAGCGAAACGTGACTGACTCGCCCTTTTTGAGGTGGAGGTTTTTGGCTGATTTTCCGTTGGTAAAAATCTTTTCGCCCAGCGGGTTGGCGGCAAACAGGCCGTAGCCACGGGCGTGCCAGAAGGTCGGATAGTTCGGGTTTTTAGGATGGTCGATGATGGCGATGCTGACCGAGTCCGAGCCTATTTTGCCAAATACCTTGCACCAGGCTCCGCGCGTACTCCAGGCGTCGTTACCGCGCTGGCCGGCGCTGGTCAGGTAGTTGCCCGTGGCCAGCTGGTCCGTGCCGCCCTTCACTACCGTCACGTTGCCTTTATCGTCCGTAAACTTCTGGTCCTGGTCGGTGGGCATTTGCAGCTCGTGGGCCAGGCGCAGCCCGATCAGCCCATCCTTCGCGTCGTTGAAGGTTACGTCCGTGTTGGCTTTCAGCGTGGTAACCCGGTCAATCAAACGCTGGCGGCCCGCGCCGCTGAATTCAAACCGGGTCGTTTCTTCCAGCAGCACCTCATTTTGCTGGTTGGTCCAGTTGGCGTGATAGGCCAGCGCGCCCGTAGGGCCGCTGGTGGTTTCCAGAATGCGGTCAGTTTTGATCCAGCCATAGGACGCTTTTTTCGCCGCCGGAATGGCGTAGGAATTATTCCAGAAATCGAGGCCGTTCACGTTCTCAAAATTCAGCCACAGCCCGAGGTGGTGGGGGTGGTCGGTGGGGTCGCCGGCCTTCGGCTGAACCGGAAAACCCCGCGTCACGACCGTGCCGCCCGCCGCCCGCAGCGGGTACAAAACCGGTTTTTCCAGCGTATCCGGGTACAAAAAGCTGGTGAACAGATGCTGGCCCACGTACACGTCGATCTTCTTTTGCCGCGCGTCCCCCCGGATCACCCGCACGGCCTCCTTCTGCTGGGCCGGGGCCGCGGAAAAGGCAAGCACGGTCAGCAGCCCGGCCCCAAGCCAGGAAAGAAAAGGATTTACCATTGGGTTGGGCCGGGCCTAATAAGTGAAAATTTTGCCCCCCACCATTACTTCCTGGGTTTTATCGTCAAACGTGGCCTTCTGGCCCGTCCGGGCGGCGGCGGTGGTCATGATGTTGGCAATGGAGTGGCTGTAGCCGGCCTCTACGGGCGCGTGCGGCGCTTTGCGGCTGCGCACGCTCTCCATCCAGTTGCGGACGTGGTTGGAGGTCAGCGTATCGCCCCCGGTGTTGGCCGACGCGACGACCACTTCGGTGCTGGACAAGCTCATTTCCGGCAGCAGATTGGCCTGCATCTGCATGGCCTCGGCAAACTTCTTATTCAGGCCGCCGCGGGGCGATACCTGATTGGTAATCAGGTTCAGCTCGCCGCCGTTGGAATAGTAGATCTCAGCCGGGCGCTCGTCGCCGTTGTGCATCCGCGAGCCAAACGTCACCTGGAAGCCGGTGGTCGGGTCGTTCAGGGGGCCATAGTCAAACACGGCCGTCAGGGTGTCCCAGTTGCGGCGGCCGTCCTTCCACATATAAATGCCGCCGTTGGCCACCACGCTGCGCGGGTGCGGCAGGCCGGTAAACCAATGCACGGTGTCAATCTGGTGGCTCATCCACTGGCCGGGCAGGCCGGAGGAGTAGGGCCAGAACAGCCGGTACTCCAGGTACTTGCGCGGGTCGAAGGCCTCGGCGGGACGGTTCATCAGATACCGCTTCCAGTCCACATCCGATTCCTTGAGCTGGGCCACCAGCGCCGGGCGGCGCCACCGGCCGGGCTGGTTCACGTTCCAGGTCAGCTCCACCATCGTGATGGGGCCGAACTTGCCCGACTTGATAAAGTCGTTGGCCGCGTGGTAGTTGTTGCCGCTGCGGCGCTGGGAGCCAATCTGGATGATGCGGTCGGAGGCTTTAATGACTTTCAGGGCGGCCCGGTTGTCTTCCATCGTTTCGGCGAAGGGCTTTTCCACGTAGGCGTCGCAGCCGGCCTTCACGGCCTCAATGGCGTGCAGGGCGTGCTGAAAATCGGCGGTGCCGATGAATACCGCGTCCACAGCCTTTTTGGCGTACATCTCTTCGTTGTTGCGATACGCCGCCACGTCGTGGCCCAGCTTTTCCTTCCAGGCCGCCGCGCCTTCTTCCCGCCGCTGCTTCCAGATATCGGACACAGCCACCACGTCGAAGTTCAGCTCCTTGTAGTGATTCATAAAGCAGGGCATATGTGAGCCCTTGTGCCGGTCCGAGAAGCCAACCACTCCGACGCGCACCCGGTCGTTGGCCCCAATAATGCGCTTGTAGCTGCTGGCCGACCAGCTGACTTGGGAAAACAGCACCCCGGCACTGGCCAGGGCCGTTTGCTTGATAAATTGACGACGTTCGGTAGACATGAGAAGTTGATTTAGGGTGAGAGCGGGGGCAATTACTTCAGCTCCTTGATTTTAATGCTGCGGAAGGAAGCCAGATTGCCATGATCTTGCAGCAGAATGTGGCCGGCCGCTGCCTCCCCGAAGTTCGGCCAGACCTTGTACTTGCTCTGGGCCACCAGGTCGCGGAACTCCGGGGAGCCGCGCGTGTATTCCAGCACTTTCGCCCCGTTCAGGTAGTGCTCTACCCGGTTGTCGGGGTATACCACCACGCGGCCCACGTTCCACTCGCCGATGGGGTGAATGAAGCGCGGATTCTTGTCGGCTTTCTTTAAATCATATAAGGAAGCCAGGGTCCGGTTGCCGTCGCGGCCGAGCTTAGCGTCGGGGTGCAGAGCATCGTCGAGCACCTGGTACTCCAGGCCGATGGCCGAGCCTTCGGTCTTCTCGTCCAGGGTCACGAAGTATTTTACGCCACTGTTGGCCCCCGGCGTCAGCTTAAACTCGAAGGACAGATCGAAGGCCTTGTACTGGTCCTTGGTCACGATGTCGCCGCCGTTGGCCGCCTCCTTGCCCTCCGACGACAGCACCGTCAGGGTGCCGTCTTTGGTTTGCCAGCCCTGGGCCGGAAACGTGGCGGCTTTGGCACTGCGCCAGCCCGCCGGGGTTTTGCCATCATAGAGCAGCTTCCAGCCGTGCTCTTTCTCGTAGGCCGTCAGCGTGTTGGGCACGAAGTTGACCACGTAGATGTCGACCGGGAAGGGACTGGGCTTCAGGTCTGTGGTCTTGATTTTGATGTTTTTGAAGTAGACTTTTTTGCCCGCCTGCTCCTGGGTCGTGATGCCGTGTACCTGCAGGCCGATAAAGCCTTTTGGGTCAATAGGATCGACTACATACGCCACGGGCGTACCGTTGATCCAGGTTTTCATCTCATTGCCCAGGCACTCCACCTTGATGTGGTTGTACTGACCCACCTTGAAAAGCGGCTTGGCCTTGGGGTTCAGATCCAGCGGATATAGCCACTGCCGCCGCGCCTCATCATAAATGCCCCCCGACCAGCTCCGCGCCGAAGGATCAATCTCCACCTGCCGGCCATAGACCTTGCCCTCCGGTCCGGGGGCCCCGAAGTGGCTGCGCGTCTGCACGCCCGAGTTGCTCACCGCGCTTTCGATCATCAGGTCCAGCTCCAGCTGAAAGTCGCCGTACTCTTTCTCCGTGACCAGGAAGGTGTTGCCCGAATTCATGACGGTGGTGCCCACGATGGCGCCGTTTTCCACCTTGTAGTCGGCCGTGCCGGCTAGGCGCTTCCAGCCCTTCAGGGTCTTGCCATCGAACAGGTTCTGCCAGGCGTCGGCGGCAGCGGCGGCCGCGGCCGGCTGGGGCGGGGCGAAAGTCAGAGCCGCCAGCACGCAGCCGGCAATCAGGGAGGTAGGTTTTTTCAAGGAATTGAGTTGATGAAGTGTATACTTCGGTTAGGTTAAACTACTGAAGCTTCGGCTGTGAGCCTGCTGGGGGGCTTTTTCTGTCTGCGCCCTCAATAGCCAGGGTTCTGGGGGAAAGCCGCCGCGCCGCCGGCCGTGCGGTCGATCTGGTCCTGCGGGATGGGGCGCAGCACGTGGAAAGGGCGGATGTTGGCCGCCGCGTCGGGGTTGTACAGGCGCACCCGCTCCACCAGTACGCCCCAGCGCTTGAGGTCGAACCAGCGGAACATCTCGCCCAGAAGCTCCCGCTCGCGCTCTTCCATGATGAAATCCATGGTCAGCTGGCCGGCCGTTATCTGCATGGCGGCTTCTTTGCCCGGAAAGGCTGCCCGCCGCCGCACGGCGTTGATAAAGGGCAATGCCTCGGCGGGCTTACTCATTCTGAGCAACGCTTCCGCCGCGATAAGCTGGGTTTCGGCCAGCCGGAACATCAGAAAATCGCGGCTGCCGTTCGTGTAGGTCAGATCGGGCCGCAAGGGGTCCAGAAACTTGAGCAGGGTCGGGAAGAGGTTGGGCCGGTACAGGCTTGGCACCAGCACCTGATAGGGCTTGCGGGCCCGCTGCGCCAGCGTCCACTCCACGCCGGGCAGGTAGATGGCCGTGTCGCCGGTGGCGTAGGTGACCCGCGTTTTGGAGTTGTCAAACAGGTTGGTGAACGTGCCCGGATTATTGGACAAGTAAGTGCTACGGAAGCTTTTCTGGTAACGCGAGTCGTTGGCGCGGTCAGCGAAAATCGTATTGAGCGTGTAGGTAGTGGGGCGAAAGCGCTTGAAGGGCCGGCCGTAGAAAATGTCGCGCCGCATCCCGGCCTGCACGTCGTATTCCATTCCGAAGTACAAATGGGTCTCGTTGCCCGCGCCGTTGGTGGTGGGGTCGGAGGTGTACTGGGTGGCAAAAATCACCTCGTCGCTGATCTCGCCGGCCCCCTGGGCAAATACGTTGGCAAAATCGGGCAGCAGGCGGTACGAGTAGTTTTTGATGACGTTCTGGGCGTAGGTGGCCGCCTGGGCGTAGTCGTTGGGGGCGGCGGCCTCGGAGGTGGCTTTGGTCAGGTACACGCGGGCCAGCAGATGCTCGCAGGCGCCTTTGGTGGCGCGGCCGTAGTCGGAGGTGGGCGCGGCCAGGTCCGGCAGCGCCGTTTCCAGGTCACTGATAATGGCAGCGTACACTTCCGGCACCGGCGTGCGCGTAGCTTCTTTCGTAGCCTTGGTATTCTGGCTCAGCACCAGCGGCACGGCCCCGTACATTTGTACCAGCACGAAATAGTGGTGGGCCCGCAGAAACTTTACCTCGGCCACCCGGCGCTTTTTGGTGGCCTCGTCGATGCCCGTCACGTTGGCGGCCTGGTCGATGACGGCATTGGCCGTATTGATGCCCAGATAAAACGAATTCCAGATGTCGGCCACGAACGGGGTCCGGCTGTCAAACTGGGTCGTGTACTGATTCACGTACTTAAAGGAGCCGTCGGCGCCCATCGTGTAGGTGTCGGTGCCAAACACGGTCATGGTCATGGCGCTTTCCCGGCCATAAAAATCGCGCAGCGAAGCATACACGGCCCGCACGGCCGCGTCGAAGCCGGCAGCCGTGGTGATGTACTCCGAGCCGACCTGCGACACCACGCGCTCCTCTAGCAGGTCCTTGCAGGACTGGCTGCCCAGCAACAGCATCGCGGCCAAGAGCAACTTACTATGTTTCAAAAGCTTCATATTGAAAAGTCGAAAAGGACTGAGCAGTCAGGTTAGAATTTCGCGTTGAGGCCAAAGGTGATCTGCCGCACCGAGGGCGTCTGGCCCGCGTTGATTACATCCGAGGTTTCGGAGTCAATCCCTTTGTACTGGGAGCGGTATTTGGCAAAAATAAACGGCTGCTGAATGCTCGTGTATATGCGTAAGCCACTGATTTTCATGGCCTGATACACGGCGGGGGAAAAGTTGTAGCCGAAGTTGATGTTGCGCACCTTCACGAACGAGCCGTCGAAGTATTGCAGGGTGGAGCCGTAGATGGGGTCTTCCTGGTTCGTGTTGGGCCGCGGGAACTCATTGGTGGGGTTGGCGGGCGTCCAGTAGTCGATATCCAAGTTGTTGTAGCGGCCCGCCAGATGGTTGAAGCTGGTGTGAAACTGGCTGCGAATCATGTTGCCGATGCGGGCATACACGAAAAACGAGAGGTCGAACCCCTTGAACTCGAAGCGGTTGGTGATGCCGCCGGCCCACTTTGGGATGGTGCTGCCCAGAATCACGCGGTCGTTCACCGCGTCGAGCTTGCCATCGCCGTTCTGGTCTTTCACCCTAATCTGGCCGGGCACCTGCCCAAACGCCTTGGCCGCGTCTTCCTCGCCCAGCTGCCAGATGCCGAGCTTCTCGTAGTCGTAATACACTTGGAGGGGCTGCCCGATAAAGCGCTGATTGCCAATATCATCCACTTTGCCATTGAACAGCTCGATAATGGCCTCGCGGTTGCGCGTGAACTGCACGTCCGTCGACCAGCGCAGGCCGTTGGCCGCGTTCACGTTCACGGTCGTAAGCGTCAGCTCGACGCCCCGGTTGCGGGTGTGGCCTACGTTGCGCAGCACCCGGTCGAAGCCGTTGGAAATCGGCAGCTGGTCGAAGAGCAGCAGGTCGCGCGTGTCGGCCTGATACACCTCCAGCGAGCCGTAGAGGCGGCCCCGCCACAGGCTGAAATCCAGGCCCACGTTGCCGGTAGAAGTGGTTTCCCACTTCAGATCGTCGTTGCCGAGCGTACCCACTCGGTAGCCATAGGCTGGGGCCGTGCCAAAGGCGTAGGTCGTGCGGCCCAGCAGACTCTGGGTCTGGTAGGGCGTAATGCCGGTGTTGCCAATGGAGCCGTAGCTGGCCCGCAGCTTCATCTGATCGAGCCAGGAAATACCCTTGAAAAACGCCTCGTCGCCCAGGTTCCAGCCCACCGCCACTGAGGGGAAGAAGCCGTATTTGTTATTGACTCCAAACCGCGACGAGCCATCGTAGCGGCCGGTGAGGGTGAGCAGGTATTTTTCCTTGAAATCATAGTTGACGCGGCCCATAAACGACTGGAGAGTCCAGGTGCGCAGGTCGGTGCCGGGCGCGTTGAACGAGCCGGCCTGCCCCAGATTATAAAATGCCTGGGGCTCGGCCGACACCGCGTTCACGTCGATAAAGGCCGATTCGTAGTTGTCGCGCTGAATGGAGTGCAGGGCTGTCAGCCCCACGTTGTGCACCTGGCCAAACGTTTTATTATAGGTGAGAATGTTCTCGACCGTGTAGTTCAGGCGCATCCCGTACTCGGTGCGGGCCGTGGGCGGACCCAGGCGGCGGGCATTGGTAAAGCGGCCCGAGAAGCGCCCGAAACGCTCATTGGTCAGGTCGGGACCAAAATTGAGGCGATACTTCAGCCCGTCCAGGATCTTCCACTCCCCATAGATGCTGTTGAAGAGACGCACGGTTCTGGTCTCGGCGATATTAGCCCCCGGCACCACTTCGGCGGCCGGGTTGGAGCGCAGGCCGTCGGGCGTGGGCAGGAAAATAATATTGCCCTCATCGTCGTAGGGCTTGCCCAGCGGGTTCTCCTCCAGCGCGCCGCCGTAGGGCCGGAAGCCCCGCGCCGTGTAGCTCCCGGTCGAGCTGCCGTCGAAGGCGGGATTGTTGACGGGGCTGTCGGCGCCGTTATTCAGGCTGTACACCCCGAAGGTGGAGGTGCCCACCCGAATCCGGTCATTGATCTGGTGGTCGAGGTTGACGCGGAAGGTGTAGCGGGTAAAGTCCGTGGTTTTGATGATGCCTTTCTCCTGGAAATAGTTGGCGGAAATGGCAAACTGCGTCTTTTCGCTGCCGCCCTGCACGCCCACCTGATGGCTCTGAATCGCGCCCGTCCGCAGCAGGTAGGCCTGGTAATCGGTGTTGCGGCCCTGCTCGATGCCTTCCAGCTCGACGGCGGTAAACAGCTTGCGGTCGGCCGCGGCGGGGTCGGTGTCGTTGTAGGTGCCGGCCGTCCGGCGCGACTCGCGCTTGTACTCCGCGAATTGCTGCCCGTCCATCACATCCACCCGGCCCAGCGCGTTCGAGAAGCCATAATAACCATCGTAACCCACCACGGTCTTGCCGGATTTGCCGCGCTTGGTGGTCACTAGCACCACCCCGTTGGCCCCCCGCGAGCCGTAGATGCCGGTGGCCGACGCGTCTTTCAGGACTTCCAGCGAGGCAATATCCTGGGGATTAATGTCGTCGATGCCGCCGGCCAGCGGAATACCGTCAACCACGTAGAGCGGGTCGTTGGAGGCGTTGATGGAGCGCCGCCCCCGGATGCGCACCGTCACGCCCCCGCCGGGCTGGCTGCCCGACTGAATAACGTCGACGCCGGCCGCCCGGCCTTGCAGGGCCTGGCGGGCGTTGGACACCGGTAATTCGGCTATTTCCTTGGAAGTAACCGACGAAATGGCCCCCGTGGTCTGGCTTTTCTTCTGGGTGCCGTAGCCCACCACCACCACGTCGCCCAGGGCCGTGGCGTCCTCGCGCAGGGTCACGTTGAACTGGCGCCGGCTCCCGATTTCAAGGGTTTGCGGCGCGTAGCCAATGGAGCTGAAGACCAAAGAAGTGGCACCGGGGGGCAATTTGAGCGAGAACCGGCCATCGGGGTCGGTGCTGGCCCCCGTGGTGGTGCCTTTCACCTGCACCGTGACGCCGGGCAGCGTGCCGCCCTTCTCATCTACCACCGTACCGCTGATTTCGGGCTCAGCCTGCTGGCCCCAGGCCGCCGGGGTGACGCTCGCTAGCAGCACCACTAAAAGAACGATTATCTGACGTAAGTGACGACAGTAAAATGTATTCATGGGTAGGAGAGAAGTGGTGGGAGGAAGAATAGAGAAACCTACGCCGCAGACTTGATTGCTGGAGTCATCAAATAAGATTGGGTAGATTAAAGCCGCTGATTTACAAGATGCTATGCGGAATCTGCACTAAACATAGAAAATTTAGGAGTTAATAAAAATACAACGTGACACTTTATTTGCGTAAACGTTTCCGTAAATATCTTCCCTCCTCTCTCCAGGCTAGCAATAAGGTGGCGAATCCTAATAAAATACGTCTCTGATGGGATTTGATGAGTAGAGACAACAGTTACTGCCTGAAAATAAGACTCCTCTGCTTACATCACTCGGCTAGCCTGATTGATTTTAATTCTGTTTATAGTCATATTTATAAATTCTCGGTCGCACTACCTGTTTCGTTTCCGCTGGCAGCAGTGATTTCAGTCAGGTAAAAGATTGCAAGCCAGAGTGGTTTTCAGGTTAATGGAAGTGCTGGACAGTAGCACGGGCATTTTAGTTCGTGCTACTGTCCAGCGTTAGGCACACTGCTTTGAGAACCGCTTCGGACAACATAAAAAAGCCCCCCAGCTGCCATTTGACGGTCCTCGTAACCAGCGAACGGACTTAGGGCCGGCTGTCTACACCACTAGCTACTCGCTTTTTGCCCCCCAAACTCATGGTGTCCGGTTTGCTTCCTCTATTACTGCTGTGGCTGGTCTCACCGGCTCCCCTTCGGGCTTTTCACCTGAGCGGCTACGCCCAGGGCACCACGTACGCTATTACTTACTATGCCCCCGACAGTACCGTAACCAAGGAGCAAGTGACCCGACAGCTAACCGAAATTGATGCTTCGCTCTCGCTCTACCAGCCCGGCTCCCTTATCAACCAGTTCAATCAATCCCGGCGCGGCGTGGTGGCCGACCGGCATCTGAAGGTGGTAAGTGGCGCGGCCCTCCAAGTGTATCAGGCTACCGGCGGCCTCTTCGATACTACGGTAGAGCCGCTGGTGCAGGCCTGGGGTTTCGGGACGCAACCCGCGCCGCCGGCCGCGCCCGCGCCGGCAACTATCCGGGTGCTGCTGGCCCGCGTGGGGTCCGATAAGCTCCATCTGCGGGGAGACTCTTTGGTGAAGGATGTGCCCGGCGTTCATCTTGATCTGAACGGCATTGCCCAGGGCTATACCGTAGATGTGCTGGCTACGCTGCTGGAGCGCCACCGCATCCGGAATTATCTGGTCGAGCTGGGGGGCGAAATTAGGGTGCGAGGCCGCAAGTGGCCGGGCGGTGAGCGGTGGCGCATCGGCATTGAGCGGCCCGACACCAGTGCCTTTGAAGCGCCGGCTTTGCAGCAAATCATCTGCCTGGCGGCAGGCGCGGTTACCACGTCCGGCAACTACCGCAAGTTCCGGCAGGTAGGAGCTCTGAAAAATGCCCACCTAATCAATCCCAAAACCGGGTATCCTTTCCAGAATGAAATGATCAGCGCGACCGTAGTAGCCCGCGACGCGCTGACGGCCGACGCCTACGACAATGCTCTGATGGGCATGGGCCTGACCAGGGCTTTGTTATTTTTGCGTCAACATTCTGAGCTACAGGCCTACCTGATTTATCAGCGTCCCGACGGCACCGCGGCCGATACCGCCACACCCGGCTTCCAACGGTTACTTTTGAACCCATGACAAACTTCGCTAGAAGAGACTTTCTCCAGAAAACCGGCCTGCTAACCGGCGGCCTGCTGTTGCCCAACGGGCTGGTAGAGGTGTTCGCCACCGCACCCACGGCCGATAAAATAAAAATCGGCGTCATCGGCTGCGGCGACCGGGGCAAGGGTTTGCTTAAAATCCTGCAGGAGCTGCCAGATAAGTTTGAGGTAGTGGCGCTGTGCGATGAGCTGCCGTTTCGCCTGCGTGATGCGCAGAAAATCGAATCGGCTAGTAAGGCCAAAGCCTACGCCGACTACCGGGCCCTGCTCGATGCGCGGGCTGTGGAGGCCGTTATCATCGCCGTGCCGCTGCATCTGCACTTCGCGGTGGCTAAAGCCGCGCTGCTGGCCGGCAAGCAGGTGTTTCTGGAAAAAACCATGACCTACGACATCCCCCAAGCTCAGGAGCTGGTGCGGCTGGTTCAGCAGCATCCAAACCAAACGCTACAGGTGGGCCACCAATACCGCTATTCGCCGCTGTATTACCGCGTAAAGGAGATGATCGCGCAGGGCTACCTAGGCAAAGTAACGCAGATCGATTGCCGCTGGGACCGTAATGGTAGTTGGCGGCGTCCGGTTCCCGAGCCGGGCCTAGAGCGCCAGATCAATTGGCGCATGTATCGCGAATACTCGGGCGGCTTGGCCGCCGAGCTGCTCTCTCATCAGATGGATTTTATTAACTGGGCCTTCGACACGCACGCCGACGAGATAATGGGCACCGGAGGCATCGACTACTACAAAGACGGCCGCGAAACCTATGACAATGTGCAGGTGATGGTGCGCTACGCCCGTGAGGGCATGATCGGCAACTTCGGGGCTACCTGCGCCAACGCCCGCGATGGTTATTTGTTCAAGCTCAAAGGCACGAAGGGCACCATCTCACTACTCATTGATGAGGGCATATATTACCCGGAGAAGGAAACGCTGAAGCAATACGGCACCGTGGACGGAGTGACCGGGGCCACCAAAATCACTTGGAACAAGGAGGGCGGCATTCCTATTACTACCGGCGCTGAACCGTTAAAAGATGGTTCCTGGTACGCGCTGAGCGATTTTTATCGGGCCATTAAGGAGAACAAAATCCCCGATTCCAATGTCCTGACCGGGGCACGGACGGCCTGCACGGTGCACCTGGCCAACCAGGCCATTTACAATCACACCATCGAAAAGTGGCGCCCAGAGTACAACTTCACCTGAGGCTGGCTTTTCAGCTGTTTTCAGGGGAAAAAAAGTAGCCGACGGCCGGCTTTGTAGCCCGGCCGCGGCCCCCGCAACGGCTACCCGGCTCACCCAACGACTCAGTATCTCATGACAACAACTGCTACTTTCAATTCCTCGGCTCCTTTTACGGCCACGCGGGTTTGGCGCTGGCTGGCGGCTTTGAGTATTCTAGGTAACATTGGCCTGAACTACTACAGCCAGGCGTACCCATTCAATGGGCAAACCATGGGCGCCGTGTCGGCGCAGTATCCCACCCTCATTACGCCGGCTGGTTACGCTTTCAGCATCTGGGGGGTAATTTTTCTGATGCTTACTATTTACGCGGTCTGGCAGCTGCTGCCCGCTCAGCGCCACAATCTGCTGCCCGATACCGTGGCCGCGCCGCTCACTGTAGCCAACCTGGCAACGGCCGCCTGGGTGGTGCTGTTTGCCTATGAGCTGATCGGGCTCAGCGTGCTGACGATGCTCATCATCCTGCTGGCCTTGGTGGTGGCGTACGGCCGGGCACGTAAGCAGGTGCTGGCTGGGGAAGCTCCGCGCTGGGTAAGCGTGCCATTTGCTTTGTATCTGGGCTGGATTTCGGTGGCGGCGGTGATTAATAGCACGCTGGGCCTGCGCGAGCTGGGCTGGCAGCCGACCCTGAACGTGGCCGTGCTGCTGACGTTTGGGCTGCTGGCGGCGGTAGTGGCCCTGGGGCTGCTCATAAGCCAGGCTTTTGAGGAGATGGTGTTTCCGCTGGTTGTAGCCTGGGCGCTGGTCGCCATCGGGGTAGCGCAGCGCCCGGCCTACCCCGAGCTGGGCTGGGCGGCCCTCGCAGGGGCGGGGTTGGTGGGGCTGGGGGGCATTTTGCTGGCCCGCCGCCGCGCGTAGCCGTTTCGCGCAGTCATTGCCAATACTCCGCCTAACTTGCGGGCTCTATTTTTTTCTCCCCCCTAACCTATACTCCGCTCATGCGTCAAAACCTCGTTGCCGGCAACTGGAAAATGAACATGACCTACCAGGACGGCCTGGCCCTGGTCTCCGAAATCACGAACATGGTGGCCGACGAGACGACCGGCCCGGCTGTGCAGGTCGTGATCTGCCCCCCGGCCCCGTATCTGGCGGCTATCGGCCGGCAATTGCCCCCCAATAGTCAGTTTCACCTCGGCGCGCAGAACTGCCACCAGAAGGAAAGTGGCGCGTACACCGGCGAGGTTTCGGCCCCGATGCTGGTTTCCGTGGGCTGCGAGTACGTGATTCTGGGCCACTCGGAGCGCCGCCAGTATTTCCGGGAAGACGACGAGCTGCTGAGCCAGAAGCTGAAAGCAGCCCTGGCTGCCGGCCTCAAGCCCATTTTCTGCGTGGGCGAAAGCCTGGATACGCGGGAGATGAATGAGACCAACGACTTTATCGGCAAGCAGCTTCAGCATGGCCTGTTTCACCTCTCCAATGAGGAATTCGATCAGGTAATTATTGCCTACGAGCCCATCTGGGCCATCGGGACGGGCAAGACCGCCACCAGCGAGCAGGCCCAGGAGGTCCACGCCTTTATCCGCGAGCAGATTGCCCGCGCCTACGACGCCCAGGCCGCCCTCAACACCACCATCCTCTACGGTGGCTCGGCCAACGCTCAGAACGCCCGCGAGCTATTCGCCCAGCCCGACGTGGACGGCGGCCTCATAGGGGGCGCGTCGCTCAAGTCACGCGACTTTACTGAGATTATTAAGTCGTTCTAAGCAGCGAAGGCCGAGGTCAGCGAACCAAAGCCGACGATACATTTGTCTGTCAAGCAGGTATATTCATCCTAAGAAATCATGACGTTTTATCTGCTGCTGCTGAGTTGGCTAACGCTGGGCTTGGGGGCAAATTTTGCCCCCCAGTCGGTGCCAGCTTCCGTTTTGCTTCCCAGTACTGCTCAATCGGTCGAAGCCTGCCGCATCTACGGCAGCATCTACCTCGAAACTGACCCGCGCTGGCGCAGCTACTGCTTTGCCACCGTATATCTGGAGCCCGACGAAGCCTTTGCCGATGTGCTGGTATTCAAGGAATCGAACAAGCTCTTTGCCGATAAAGCCGGCTTCTGGTACTTCACCATGGCCCGCGACTTCGCCGATTATGCCCTATTCGTGACTGACAACCGCAACCTGGCCGACTTCAGCATTCACTACACCGATGTACGCTCGTATGCTGGCTGCCGCAAGCAGTAAGCAGCCCCACAGCAACCTCGTATTCAGCCTGGCGCCCACCCAAAACAGTTTGGGTGGGCGCTGTCTTTTTGTGCAGCATGGTAAGAGATGCTCGGGCGGTTTGTGGTAACTTGTTGGCAAAATTATCCGCTGAATAAGCGGTGCTTACCTCAGTTTATACTTCTTGTCAGATGGAGCTACAATTACGCGGTATTACCAAGTCCTTTGGTCCTAAAAAGGTCCTGCACGATGTTTCCTTCGCCGCTTATACGGGTTGCTGCGTCGGAGTATTGGGGCGCAACGGAGCCGGCAAAAGCACCTTATTTAATCTGCTCACTAACGTGCTTTTGCCCAGCAGCGGCGAGCTGTTGCTGGATGGCGTACCGTTGGGCGAAACCTTTCCGGTGGCAGTAAAGCGGCGCATGGGCTCGCTCATCAACCAAGGCTACTTAGTGGAAGAGCTGACGCCCATCGAATACCTGCAATTCGTGGCCCGCATCTACGAGCTGCCTGATGCTCACACGCGCATTGAAAGTTTGCTAGCTCACCTGCTGGAAGACTACGACACGGTGCGCACCAAGCGGCTCAGCTCCTTTTCGACGGGTATGAAGCAAAAAGTGGCCGTGGCATCCTGCTTGTTGCACCGCCCCGAGCTGCTCATCCTCGATGAGCCTTTTAATGGTCTTGATGTATTCTCCGTCGACCGCATGCTCGCCTTGCTGAACAGCTATCGTCCACAGGCCATCACGTTCGTGTCGTCGCACAACCTGACCCATATCGAGAAAGTAGCCACCCATTTACTCATTCTGGATGAGAGCGAAGTAAAATACTGGGGTACGATGGAAGATTTTCTGCAGGGCCAGCAAGCCTACCTTAACGACGCGCTATTTCAGCTGCTCCAACCCACTACCGCCTCCACTCAGGACCTGACATGGCTGACCAACCAAAGCTAGGGCACTTTCTGCCTTACTTGCTGCGCCGCCGCCTGCTCTCCGTAATCTGGCCCGCAGCTGGGGAGGAGCGCGCCGTGAGTACGCTGCTGCTGGGCATGGGCTTACTCTACGGGGGGCTATTTGGGGCTGTGTGCAATAGTGATATGAAAATGGCCACGCTGCAAAGGTTTTTGCTGGGCCTTAACAGCATCCTGTTTATCTCTACCTTGTTAATAGACTTTGTGCCTGCCTTTCGGGCGGTGCAGCGGCCTTTGCCGGAGCATTTTCCCGTGTCGGGAAGGGTGAATCTGGTGGCGGCGTTTCTGCTCGATTTCATTTCTCTGCGCCGCCTTTCACTGATTTTGGGCCTGCTGCTGGCTCTGGTCATAGCGCAGCGGCTACGCCTGGAGATTGGCCTGAGTCTGCTGCTGATTCTGAGTGCTACTGCAGCCAGCTTCAACCTGCGCCTGCTGTTGTCGTTGGGGCGCTGGCGCCACCCGGTGGTAGTACTGCACCTGATTAGCCTGGCGGTGGCTGGCGTCTGGCTGGCGCTGCCCAATGCGCCCTACCACGCCGCGCTGGGAGGCGTAATGGCCCTAGTGCCTTGGGCGTTGTGGGGCGTGCAGTTCTGGTGGCTGGGCAATATGTTCAACGCCCGCTACCTGGTAGCAGCAGGCGCGCCCGACAAACCCATCCGCCTGCTGGCCCGCTTAGCGCCCGAGAGCAAAGCCTACCTGTTGAAAGCCTGGATGCCACTGCTGGTAAGTCTACTGTTGAAACTAGTTCTGATGGGCCTTTGCAGCGAGATGGAGTTGATAAAAGCTGATGGCACCATGAGAACGAATGGCGTGTTCTACGTAGCCTTTCTGCCCGTGCTGAGCTTCACGTACATTAATAATAACCTCTTCGGCTACCTCATGCCGTTGGTAGCCAACGAAATCCAGCGAATTGGCCTAACACTGCGCGTCCTTAAGCTCTACCTCCGGCTAGCGCTCCCCGTGGTGCTAACCGATTGCCTTATCTCCGCTGTGCTGTTGCTGGTTCTGTTTCCGTCCAGTATGTGGGACATGCTGTGGTTGTTGCCCCTGAGCGTTGGCGCGTTGATGAGTGTGGGTTTGTGGGCAAGCTTCTGCCACGCCAAGCCAGTGAAAAAAACCAAGGAATTGAGCGCGATGCGCAATAATACTTCCCAACTTATGAGTGCGGCTTCCGTGCTGCTGGCCGCCGGCTTGTGGTTTCTGCCGTGGTGGTGGGTGCGCGTGGCGCTGGTGGTTTTGCTCATGGCGTCGGTATGGCCGTTGGTTGGCCGGATTCGTCGCAACGAGGGTTCCCTGCGCCGCCAGCTGTGGAGTGCTATCGGAGCCTAAGCCCACCAACTACGCCCGCTGTAAAGCAGACGTATTATAGCTGAGTTTTTCCTGCGAACTTTGCCGCCCCATCTTCGGGCGGCATTTTCGTTTCTGATTCTTCTTTTTGACCCTTATGGATTTTGTAGAAGTGCGCGTACTGGCCCCGCGCGAGTTGGCCGATATTCTGGTAGCCGAACTGGCCGAAGTGGGCTACGACACCTTTGAGGACCACGACGAAGGTTTTTGTGCCTATATCGGCGAGGGTGACTTCAACCCCGATGCCGTGGCTGAGGTAATGGCCCGCTACTCCGGTATCGGCACGCTCGACTACAGCCACCGCATCATCACGCGCCAGAACTGGAACGCGGAGTGGGAAAAGAACTTTCAACCCCTCATCATTGCCGATAGAGTGTCCGTGCGGGCGCCGTTTCATCCCAAGCCCGAGCCTATCGAATATGATATCGTAATTATGCCGCGGATGTCTTTTGGCACCGGTCACCACGAAACCACGGCCCTGATGATTGAAAACCAGCTCGGCGTGGACCATGCCGGCAAGCGCGTACTGGACATGGGCTGCGGCACCGGCATTCTGGCCATCATGGCCGCCCAGCTCGGGGCCCGCGAGGTGCTGGCCGTGGACGTGGAGCCCTGGACCGTGGAAAACGCCGCCGACAATGCCGCCGAAAATCATTGCGCCAACATTGAGTGCCGCCTGGGTGGGGTGGAGGTGCTAGCCGGCGAAGCGCCTTTCGACCTGATTCTGGCCAATATCAACCGCAACGTATTACTGGAAGATATGTACGCCTACGCGGCCCTGCTACCTACCGGCGCACCTATCCTGTTCAGCGGTTTTTACCAGGAAGACTTAGCGCTGATTGAGGAAGAAGCCAAAAAGCACAAGCTGGCTTTTCAATCCCACCTCACCAAAAACAATTGGGTTTCTGCCGTCTTCACGAAAGTAGCATAGCACCCAACGTACGCGTACGGTTGAGTATAAAAAAGCCCCCCAGCTATGATCATTTCGTGGCTGGGGGGCTTTTTTATGTAAGGAAAGTCAAGGCTTCGCTACACGCCGACTTTCTCCCGGATAGAAGAGTCCCGAATAATCAGGTCGGGCTGTAGCAGGATGCGGCGGGGCGAGAACTTGGCGCTTTTCTCCTCCACCAATTCCAGAAACAGACGCACCGCCGACTGGCCCATCTGCTCGCAGCGCTGATCCACGGACGTGAGCATAGGCTCGGTGAGGGACGTGAACGACTCGTTGCTGAAACCTACCAGCGCCATATCTTCCGGCACCCGCAAGTTGTGGGCTTTAAGCACCTGCATGGCACCCACAATGGAAAAGTCGCTGGCCGAAAACACGGCGTCGGGAACCTCCGCAAGTTGGAGCAGGTGCTTCATGCCCGCAATGCCGTCTTCCAGCTTCATGTCGCAGTAAAAAATCAACTCCTCATCAACGGGTAAATCGTACTCCCGAAGCGCGTCGAAATAGCCCTGACGACGGTTTTTGTAAATATTCAGGTGCTGGGGGCCGGCAAAATGCGCGATGCGCTTACAGCCTTGGGCGATGAGATGCTTGGTAGTAAGATAGCCCCCTTCGCGGTCGTCGAGCACCACGGCATTTACATCCTGCCCTTCCAGAATGCGGTCGAAAAAAACCAGCGGAATTTCACGCTTGCGCACTTTTTCGAAATGCTTGAAGTCGCGGGTGGTGCGGGCCAGCGACACTAAGATTCCCTCTACCTGCGCGTTGATGAGTGTTTCGATGTTTTTGCGCTCGTGCGTCACGTCTTCGTTCGACTGGCAAATCAGGACGTTAAAGCCCGCCTTGCTGGCCACCGTCTCGATGCCGTGCATGACGGAAGAGAAAAAATTGCCATCAATGTGGGGCACTATTACGCCCAGCAAGTTGCTTTTGCCTTTGCGCAACGCCGCCGCCAGGTGGTTGGGCTGATAGTTGAGGTCCTGGGCCAGCTTCCAGACCTTTTTCTTGGTGGCCTCGCTAATGCTGGAATGATTGCTAAGCGCCCGCGAGATGGTAGAAACGGATACATTTAGCTCTTTTGCCATATCCGAAATGGACGCTCGATTGCTGGCCACAGAAGTATATTTTTAGATAGTAGAGAAAAAGTAGCGCAACACTGAGTGCAAAAAGCAGCGCAAAATATGGGGTAATCTACGCAAAATCAGCTCTACTTTTTGCCTTCCGTACTACCCGGCCAGGTATCAGTGCGAAAAGAGGAAGCGGGCAGGTTTTCTTTGTTGTAAAGATTAACAAATGGGCTGTTTCCCCAGGCGTAGCGCACGGCCGCTGGCGTCGGTACCTGGTCGCTGTAAAGTACGAGCGTGTTGCCCTCCAGCTTGCCCTGGGCCCACACAAACTTGCGGTCGACGCCGGCAATAGCAAAGCCCTTCAAGTGAGGGCCGCTGCTGTCTTGTAGCATCAGGCCGCTACCCACATTATCGAATTGCAGCCGAATGCGGTTGCCATCCACCGTCATCGACTTATAGGTAGGGCCGGAGGCAACTATATTTTTCTCTCCATAAGCTACCTGCCGAGCGGTCAGGGCTAAGCGGTGCCCCACATCCTGCTTGTTGAGGGGGTGGATGTCATCGGGGTTGCCCAAGTCCAGCGCGACGGCCATACCAGTCCGGGGCTGAGCCAACGTCATCAGTTGGGCCTCCCGCAGCTCGGCCCAATCGTAGTCGGCGGGTTGGTCTTGCTGGGGCCCGAAGCTGGCTAGCTGCACATATAAGAACGGCAAATCCTTCTGCCCGAACTGCGTGCGCCAGTCCTGAATCAGGGCCGGAAACAGGGTGCGGTATTGATACGCCCGCCCAGCATTGCTCTCCCCCTGATACCAGATCACACCCTTCAGCGCATAGGGGACGAGGGGGGCAATCATGGCGTTGTAGAGCATGGTCGGCTGGTTTTGAGTGCCGCCGGGGAATGGATTCTTAGGAACGCTAGCTGGGTCGTAAGCCGTTTGGTAGTGCCAGGGGCCGGAAAGCGGCATGGTTTGAGTGGCGGTTTTGAGGTAAAGCTCTTCGGGCTTGCCCCAGATGCCGCCGCCGCCGCCGGTATCTACCACGCGCACTGTCAGCACGTTGCGGCCGGCGCGCACTGCCGCGGCCGGCACGGTATAGCGTCTGGGCTGCGCGTAGCCATTGGTAGTGCCCACCAGTACACCGTTGAACCAGGTAGAGTCGCGGTCGTCGATTTGCGCGAGCGAAAGAGTAAGCGCCTGTCCGGCCGCCGCTGCCGGCAATGTTACATCCTTGCGTAGCCAGACAATGCCGTCGAAGCTGCTGAGCTCGGGATGATCGGTTTGCCCTTCCCAAATGCCGGGTAGCTGCATCGTTGGCCAATTGGTAGCGGCATATGTCGGATCGGCCCAGGAGGGCTGCCCATGAAGTAGACCACGATCTTGCCCGGCGGGGCTTTTCTTCCAGGCAGCTAGTGCGGCCTGATAATCTGCCTGCTGGCGCGCCGAACCCGCGCCGGACTCTAAAGCCGCGACCTGGGGGGAAAATTCCGGGAATTTACGCAGGGCTTGTCCGCTGGTCCAGGCTTCGGCGGGCGTGCCGCCCCACTCGCTCGAAATCAGCCCAATAGGTACCTTGTATTGCTGATGCAAATCGCGCCCGAAAAAGTATGCTACGGCCGAAAAGTCCCCCACCGTCTGGGGGCCGCACACTTTCCAGCCTTTGCTATTGAAATCCGCCTGCGGGGTGGCTGCCGTGGCATCTTGCACGTTGAGCAGACGAATACGAGGAAAATTTGCCTGGGCTATTTCCTGCTTAAAATTGACAACATTCTGTTGCAGAGGCCACTCCATGTTCGATTGACCGGAAGCCAGCCATACGTCACCCAGCAGGATGTCTTTGATCTGAAGCGTGTTCTGGCCTTTGATGGTCATCTCGTAAGGCCCGCCCGCTGGCTGCGCGGGCAGCGCCACTGTCCATTTGCCCCCCGGCCCGCCCGTTTTGGCTGGGTAGCTTTTCCCCCGAAACGAAACCGTTACCGCTTCGCCGGCATCGGCCCACCCCCAGAGTTGCAGGAGCTTATCCCGCTGGAGCACCATGTGGTCGCCCACCAGCTTAGGCACACGCACGGTGGCTTGCACGGGGAGTTGCGTAAGGAAAGCCAATAGTAAGAGAGTGTATTTGATGCGCATCATAAACAGTAATACTTAGCGTTAGCGTAAGAGAACAACTCTCTGAAAGTCAGTACATTCTTTAAAAGGCAGTCATGCAGAGCATACCGCGCATGAAGCGGCGACGAAGCATCTGGCTCGCGGACGCTAGGTTACTATTGTGATGCTAAGGCAGCGAAGCATTTCTCCTGCTTCGTTGAGATTAGTCAGCAGTAGAGATGCTTCGACAGGCGGACGCTAGATCCAGCACGACCGCCTTTTATATAGCAACGAAGCGAGCGAGATGCTTCGGCTACGCCTCTGCATGACGTGCTGGGGGCTTTTCCTTAAACTATTTACGTCAGGCGGGGCTGGGGCGTGTAGGTGGGGCCCTGGCAGCGGGGGCCTTCGGGTGTCCAGAGGAGAGGGTCGATACACAGTTGGCGCTCCTTCATGCCTTCGTCCCAGGCATGATACACGAGTACTTCGGTTTTACCGTCGGGGCTCATGGCGTGGGAGTGATGGCCGGGGCCGCGCACTTTACCAGGTACTGAGTGGAGCACACGGGCACCTTTCTCGGCTCCGGCATCGGAGTAGGGGCCGAGGATAGAATCAGCCACCACAAAATCGACGCCGTAGCGGTCAGTCAGGAAATTAGCGCCGCTGTAAAAGCAGTAGTATTTGCCTTCGTGCTTGCGCATAAATGGCCCCTCCAGCGTGTGCCACTGCGCAAATACGCGGTTGTCGTAGATGGGCATGCGGCGGTTGGCCTCAAACAACGTCCAGGGGTGGCGGGCCCGCATGACGGTGCGGCTTGCGTTGGCCAGCTTCGTCATGTCCGCAAGCCGATCTACCACGAGGCCGGTGCCCGGAAAATAGCCGTCATTGGTGTCCGTAAAGTCGCGGGCGTAGAAGATGTACCACGAGCCATCAGTATCCTGAAAGGGATGAGCATCAATGGTAAACTTGCTTTCCGGCACATCCAGCAGCGCTACTTCCTGATACGGGCCGGCTGGCGTGTCGCTGGTGGCTACGTGCAGGCGGTGGCCCACATTGGCGTTGATGGCACCGCCACCCCTGGAGTAGTACATGTAGAACTTCCCATTGACAAACACCACTTCCGGGGCCCAAAAATCGGCTCCTTCGGAGCCGGCCGGGGGCGTAAGCGCGCCGCCAGCTTCCTCCCAGTCATAGAGGTTTTTCGACGTCAGAATCGAGAAAATACGCCCATCCTTTTTCTGGCTCTGGCCAGTGGTAGCGAAGGCATAATATGTGCCCTCGTGCCGCAGCACGAACGGATCGGGAAACTGGCCGGCGTACACGGGATTGGTATAGGTGGCGCTGCTCTTGCCGCCGTCAGTAGCCGTTTCCGCGTTGGGGCTGGTGCGGGATGTACAGTAGGGCAACATGGCAAGCGAACCCAGACCCAGAGTGGTGCGCTGAAGAAATTTGCGACGGGAGGAGGAAAGCGACATGTAAGGCGATAAAAGTGAGATATCTGGAGTGGGAGGTGATGCAAACGTTTGCACAATATAATAATCTGCCATAGATTGCTCTAAGTCGGTGTCCAAAGTTATCTGGGCAATTTCCTGTTCAGCAAAGGAAAGCGACCATGACAAATTCTGAACGACGACTCCTGCGAAGCATCTAAAGCTTGTGCGTGTCATTTGATTCCCTGCGTTGCATGAGTTCCAAACAGCGATTTCTGCTACTATTCCTGCTTATAGGTCTGACGTTCAATAGTCAGGCCCAGGTAGCAGCGACCTTTACCAACCCGCTCCTGCCCGCCGGTGCCGATCCGTGGAGCATTTACAAGGACGGGTATTACTACTATACCCACACCACGGGCCGCAACATCACGCTCTGGAAAACCAAGTCGTTGAGCCAGCTGAAAAAAGCCCCTCAGAAGGTGGTCTGGACGCCACCCGCTACGGGGCCTAACTCGAAAGATATCTGGGCGCCGGAGCTGCACTTTCTGGGGGGCAAATGGTACCTCTATTACGCCGCTGATGCGGGCACCAACCAGACGCACCGGCTCTGGGTGCTGGAGAATTCGTCGCCCGATCCGATGCAGGGCACCTGGGTAGACAAGGGCAAAATCTCGGACCCAGCTGATAAGTGGGCCATCGATGGCTCGGTCTTCGACCACGATGGGCAGCTTTATTTCGTGTGGTCGGGGTGGGACGGGGACGTGAATGGCCGCCAGGAAATCTATATCGCCAAAATGAAGAATCCCTGGACCATCGAAGGGGAGCGGCATAAGCTTTCGACGCCCGTGTTTCATTGGGAGCGCAACGGCGACCTTACTACCCCGAACGACCCGCCGCACGTCGATGTAAACGAAGGTCCGCAGCTGTTGCGGCGTGGCCAGAAAGTGCACTTGATTTATTCGGCCAGCGGCTGCTGGACTGATACGTACGCCCTGGGTATGCTCAGCGCCTCCGCTACCAGCAACCTGCTGCTGCCCGGCTCGTGGACTAAAACGACGGTGCCGGTTTTTCAGCAGATGCCCGCTGGTGGGGTGTATGCGCCCGGCCACAACTCCTTTTTCAAATCGCCGGATGGCACCGAAGACTGGATTCTGTACCACGCCAACGACGAGCCGGGGCAGGGCTGCGGCCGTTTTCGGACGCCCCGTGCCCAGAAGTTTACCTGGAACGCGGATGATACCCCCAACTTCGGGCAGCCCCTTCCGACCAACACACTCTTGCCGAAGCCTGCAGGCGAAAAGTGAAAACGCCTGCCACTCCTGCTAACTACAGCCTTATTCCATTCGAAAATTTTACGCGCATGAAGAAAGTATTGCTATTTGTCCTGCTACTATTGCTGGCTGCTCCCGGCGTTCAAGTACAGGCTCAAAGTCGAAAAGCAAAAGTGGCCAAAGCCGCTGTTGGCACGCGCTGGACGCCCGAGAAGGCTAATGCCTGGTATAAAGCGCACGACTGGCTGTCGGGGGCCAATTTTACCCCCAGCACGGCCATCAACCAGCTTGAGATGTGGCAGGCGGCCACCTTCGACCCCGCCACCATTGATAAAGAACTGGGTTACGCGGAGGGCATTGGCTTCAACACCATGCGCGTGTTTTTGCATCACCTGGCCTGGGAGCAAGACCCTAAAGGCTTCAAGCAGCGCATGGGCCAGTACCTCGACATCGCCGATAAGCACCATATCCAGACCATGTTCGTGTTCTTCGACGATTGCTGGAACAAAGATTACAAAGCTGGCCCCCAGCCCGCGCCCAAGCCCGGCATTCACAACTCGGGGTGGGTGCAGGACCCCGGCGACCCGGCCTCCAAAGACTCCACCCAGTTTCCGGCTTTGCAGAAATACGTGACCGACGTGATGACCCATTTCAAGAACGACAAGCGCATTCTGCTCTGGGACTTATATAACGAGCCCGGCAACGGAGGCAAGCGCGAAACGTCGCTGCCTTTGGTGCGCAACGTGTTTAGCTGGGCCCGCGCCGTGAATCCCGATCAGCCGCTCAGCGTGGGTTTGTGGGCCTGGGATTTTGAGAAGCTAAATGCTTTTCAGGCGCTGAATTCGGACATTATCACCTATCACTGCTACGACGACACGCCCGCCCACCAGCGCATCCTCGAGCTGCTGGAAACCCACGGTCGGCCGCTGATCTGCACCGAGTACATGGCGCGCATTCGCAACAGCAAGTTTGCCAATATTATGCCCCTGCTGAAAAAGCAGAACGTGGGTGCCATCAACTGGGGCCTGGTAGCGGGCAAAACCAACACGAAATATCAGTGGGATACGCCCCTGACCGACGGCAGCGAGCCCATCGAGTGGTTTCACGAAGTATTCAACCCCGATGGCACGCCCTACCGCCCGGACGAAACGAGCCTGATCAAACGATTGAATGCCGAAAAACCTGACGAGGCCATTAAAGCAGCGCTGAAGTAAATAGCTGGCCACCGGAAACGTTGGTGCTTTTTCCGCTGCCACTACGTGTTTTTTTGCAGGTAATCAGACGGATATCGGACTCCGGGCAGCGGGGCGCTACCATTCCCAGGCTACCCCAAACGTGTACTGGTTGCCGGAGTATACGTTGCGCAGCCGGCCGAAGCCGGCGGCCCAGTCGGCGGTGGCGGAGAAGTTTTTGGTGAGGGCGTAGCTCGCGCCCAGCCCGGCCGTGGAGTAAGCCACGCCTTCGCCCAGGCCAATGGCTCCAAACCTGGTCAGGTCGGGCGGGCGCACGTTGCCGAGGGTACGGCCGGTGGCGGTGAGCCAGAGCTTGCCGAGTAGCTGATAGCCGACCTGCGCGCCGTAACTGTATTGATCGGTGAAGCCGCCGGTGCGCTTGTTGTAGCCCGCGCTGAGGGTGAAGTAGGCGGGCAGCCGGCCTAGGGTGTGCGAGAGGGCCGCGCGGGTCCACACGTTCCATTCCCCGTCGCCGGTGGGCAGGCGCAGGAAGATGCTCGGGTCGGTGCGGTCCTGGCCAAATACGTTGGGGTTGCCCAGGGGCGCTTCGGCCGCCACGCTCACGGCCAGGGGCCACGAGCCGGTGAGCAGGCCGTAGCGCAGCCCAAGCTCGGGGTCGCCGACGCCGCGGCCGGGCGTGAGGCCGGGGAAGGCCGCGCGGCGGTAAAACGGAAAGCTCAGCGTGGCTTCCAGGCGGTCGGTCAGGCCATACTCGCCGTAAAAGCTGTATACCTGCTGCCGAAACCGCGCCGTTTCGATGGTGCCGCCCGTGAGCGGATGGTAGCGGTTGGTGCTGACCGTGGTGAGGCCCACCTTCGCGTAGCCGTGCTGCTTTTTGCGGGTCCAGCCGCCGCCGGCCAGGGCGGGCGGGGCGGCGAGCAGCCACCCCGCCACGCCCAGCAGCAGCCAGGAGCGGCAGCAGGCCGGCAATAGCGGGGTCCGGTTCATCGCTATTGCAGCAGGGCCGCGCCGAAGTTGTACTGGGCCGGGTCGCAGTGAATAATGACGTGCGTGAAGCCGGCCGCGCTGCCCGGAATGACCAGCGTCTGCGCCCCATCGCGGGTGATGGTGCCCAGGCGCACCACGCTGCCAGGGTCGGCGGCCCGCTGCACCCGGATCAGGGCGCTCGACTTAGCCAGATACACGCCCAAGGAGCCGGTGTGAAAATCGGTGCGGAAATCGGCGTTGAAGCGCACGGATTCAATGCCGTCCGCGTCGCGCTCAACAGCCAAAGTGCCGCCGCTGGGCACGCCGCCCTGGGGCAGCATGGTGCCCGTGCGCAGCGTGAGGGCCGGGCCGGGCGCAGCAGCGGGCGGCGCGGGTGGCGCGGGTGCGGCGGCGGTCATTGGCGCGGGCGGATCCATGGCCTCTTTGTTGCAGGCGGAGAGCCCCAGGGTCAGGGCAGCTACGACGAGGGCAGCCGGACGAGAGAAGTGGCGCATAGGGTTGAGAAAGGAAGAGGCGGAAGTGAAAATTGCCCCCCGGCCCGCGTTGGCCGGCCGGCTTACTGGCGGGAGGTAAGATCCGGATTGTGCAGCGGCAGGCTGGCCACGCCCACGATGTGGCGCGACGCTTTTTCCTGCACCAGCACCACCGCCCGCAGGTTCTGGGCTTTCCATCGGGCTTCCAGGTGCAGGGGCGCGGTCGTTGTGAAGGTGCCGTTGGGGGCTATCGTACCTAGGGGCCGCAACGCCTGCACGACGGCGGCGTGGCGCAGCAGGCGGCCCGCGTTTTCACCCCGCCCCACCTGGCTCGACAAGCCCGTTTCGGTGAAAGCCAGCAGCACGTCGGCCGGTTGGGTAGCAGGGGGCAAATCGGTCACGCGTACGGCCAGAGTGCCAGCGGCCGTGCGCGTGACGCTTACCGTAGCGCGGGGGGCTTTTGCCGCCCGCACGATGGCCTCGGCCAGCTCCTGGCGCCGGCTGCCCACAAACTGATACTGTCCGTTCACTACGGCCTGGGGCGTGTACGAGCCCTCCCCGAACTGCTCGGCGTAGTCGCGCTGGCGCTGGGTGAACACGGGCGAGGAGAACGGATCCTGCCAGCCCAGACGATTCCAGTAGTCGACGTGCTGGCCTAGGGCAATGACCTCCACGCCATTCAATGACTGGGCGGTTTCCAGCTCGCGCAGGGCCGCGTCGGCGGCGGGGCAGCTGGAGCAGCCCTCGGAGGTAAACAGCTCCACCACGACCGGCACGCCCGGCGTGGCCGCGTTGGGCGCCGCGGGCAGATGAGCCGGGCGGGAGCTAAGCAGCACCGCGGCCGACGCGGCGGTCAGAAAAGGCAGAAGAGCCAGCGTGAAACGATTCATGACAAGAGCTGAACGGGGAAACAGCAGTGTTTCAAGCGGCTAGACGCGCTGGGTGAGCAAACCTTACATCGATTCAGGAAAAAGATCCGCTGGTGAAGCCCCGCACGCGGCCGTAAGGAAATACGCGTGGCCGCGTCTGCCGGGCTGAGTTCCACCTTACCGCCGCGCCGCCATGAGCCTGCTTCTGCCCACTTCCTCTTCTGTTTCTATCGGGCCGCCGGCTACTGCTCGTATCCGGCGCTGGGTGAGCCGCGGCCGGCTGCTGCTGGTGCGCTACCGCCGTTCGTCGCCCGTGGTGGCTGCGGCTCCGTTGCTGTCGGCCGGCGCGGGGTGGGCAGGGCGGCTGCGGCAGGGGCTGGGGGTGGCGTTTATCCTGGGGTTTGTGCTGCTAACGTGGGTGCGCGCCGAGTCGCTGGCCCGAATGATGCCCCACCTGCTGGACCTGTTGCTGGGCGCGCTGGCCGGCCTCATCGGCAGCTCGCTGGGCCACTGGTTCAGGCTGCTGGGCGTACGGCCGGCGTCGGCCTGCACGGCCTCGCATACGCTCAAGCTGATCCAGATTGTGGGGGTTCCGCTGGGCTATGTGCTGCTGGGGGGCAATATGCTGCTGCTGCCCGTGCTGGGGGCCTCGCTGGCCGCCGCGCTGGTGCTGGTGGGTCGCCAGCTGGGGTGGTCGTGTGGGGCCCGCGGGGGGGCGGCTGCCGACCCGCCCCGCGACCGGTCGGACGGCGACCTCTGCCGGCCGGCTGTACTGCCTTTTCAGTGCGCGCGCGCCTTAAATGACGGGAATATTGATTTGTGATACAATTGTGATGAGCTCGCTACATCGGGGCAGTACATTTATTGCCAGCTACTTACCGGGCCGTTCATCACTCCCTTTACTTATGGCAATTACCCTGACCCGGCCCGAGCCGGCGCTGTGGCTGGAACGCTACGGCGACGAGCTGTACCGCTTCGCGCTGGGCCGCGTGGCCGACCGAGCCTGCGCCGAGGAGCTGGTGCAGGAGACGCTGCTGAGCGCGCTCCAGGCCCTGGCTTCCTTTCGGGGCGAGTCGTCGGAGCGCACCTGGCTGTTTTTGATTCTGCGCCGCAAAATCATTGACCACTACCGCCACCAAGCCCGCCACCCCGAGGTGTCCCTGTCCCAGATTACGCCCGATGACTCCACGGAGGCCGACTTTTTCGACCCCCAGGATGGGCACTGGCGGCAGCGGCAGTACCCCGCCGGCTGGCAAAGCGCCGACGGCGCGCTGGAGCAGCAGGAGCTGCACCAGACGCTGCGCGGCTGCCAGGATAAACTGCCCGCCCAGCACGCCGCCGTGTTCGTGCTGCGCTTCGTAGAAGAGCTGACGGCCGAGGAAATCTGTAAGGAACTGCGGCTGACCACGTCTAACTACTGGGTAATCATCCACCGGGCCAAGCTTCAGCTGCGCCGCTGCCTGGAAAATCACGGCCTGGGCCGCGTGGCCTGATTTCCCGTCTCTCCGGCCTTCGTGGCCGCCCGCTTCCCGCCCGTACTCATGCTCCGATTCATTTCCTGTCAGCAAGCCACCCTGCTCATCGAGCAGCGCGCCGATGCCCCCCTGGCGCGTGCCGACCACAACAGCCTCTGGCTGCACCTGCGCTATTGCCCCTACTGCAACCGCTACGCCCGGCAAACGGCACTTATCAGTCGGTTGGCGCAGGCTGCCGCCGCCGCCGACCAGCCGGGCCTGTCGGCCGAGGCCCGGCAGCGCATCCGGCAGCGCCTGTCCGACGCCGAGCCGGGGGGCGAAAAAAACGCCTGAATGTTTTCAGTCTTCCGGTGTAAGGCGCGAAAGACCGGCGCGTCTATCCTCCCGAAACCAACTTTTACATCCTTCCCCTTTTTTCTGAAACTCATGAAAAGCGCCTCCATCTCCGCCGCCCAAACCAGGTTGTTTGGCATCACTTTGTTTGTTGGCTGCCTGCTGGCGGCCCCGCTTACTAACGTGGCTTTCGCCCAGGGCGATAAAAAAGAAACCAGTAAATCCGGCAAGATGGCCGACGGTAAAATGGCTGATGGGAAGATGAATGACGGTAAGATGACGGACGGCAAGATGGTCGATGGCAAGATGAATGATAGCAAGATGAGTGCCTCGAAAATGGCCAAGCCTACCAAAAAAGGGGCGAAGGCCAAGATGGCCGACGACAAGATGAGTCACGACAAAATGTAAGGGACGCTGGAAGCACGGCCGTCTGGTCGTGCTTCCTGAGCCTTTACCCGGCAGCGCCGACAGCTTGATTACCGGGAAAGCGGCGGAAGCCGCTTTTTTGGGTTCGTGGGTGAGCGGCCAGAGCGGAGCATTCCCCGGAGCCGGGCACAAACGCCCGGCCCGGCCGGCCCTGCGCCCAAAGACCTGCACGGTCTGGCCGTGGCCACGTTTGCCGGGGGCTGTTTCTGGAGCCACGAAGAAACCTTCGAGGAGGTGCGCGGCGTGGCGGCCGTCGTGGCGGGCTACGCCGGCGGCACCACCAAAAACCCGCGCTACAAGGACGTGGGCGGCGGCCAGACCGGCCACGCCGAAGCCGTGCAGGTGTATTACAATCCGCGGCAGGTGAGCTACCAGCAGTTGCTCGACGTGTTTTTTCTGGGCGCGCACAACCCTACCGAGCTAAACCGCCAGGGCCCCGACGCAGGCTCCGAGTACCGCTCGGTGGCCTTTTACCGCACCCCGCAGGAGAGGCAGCTCATCGCGGCCACCATCCGGCGGCTGGACGCGGCCCGACACTACCCCGCCCCCATAGTGACGCAGATAACGGCTTTCACCGCGTTCTGGCCGGCCGAAGACTACCACCAGGGCTACTACCGCCTCCACCCTGGTTAGGGCTACATCGACCACGTATCGCGGCCTAAAGTGGAGAAGTTTCGTAAGGCTTTTCCGGGCCTGCTCAAACCCGCCGACGCGCTGTAGCCGCCCGGCCGCTGGCCCGCCCGATGCCGCGGGCTACCTTTACGGCTTCTTGATCTGCCAACTTTTCCTTTAAAATATGAATGATACGTTTCGGGCCGCCGCTTTCGGGCTGTTGCTGCTTGGTCCGGTAGCCGCCCAGGCGCAAACAGCTCCGGCCGCGCTTTCGGCCACGGCGATGAAAGTGGGCGAGCGGGCGCCGGCCTTCAAAGGCAAAGACGCCAATGGCCAAGAGGTGGAGCTGAGCAAGCTGCTAAAAAAGGGCCCCGTGGTGCTGTATTTTTACCGGGGCCAGTGGTGCCCGTACTGTAACAAGCAGCTCAGCCAGCTGCAGGACTCGCTTCAGCTGCTCACGGCCAGAGGCGCGCAGGTGGTGGTCGTGTCGCCGGAAACGCAGCAGAACATCGACAAGACGGTGGCGAAAACCAAGGCCTCGTTCCCGATTATCCACGACCAGAGCTTCGCCATCATGAAAGCCTACGGCACGGCCTTTACCGTGGACGAGGCCACGGCCCGCAAGTACCAGGGCTTCGGCCTGGATCTGAAGCAGGCCAACGGAGCCCAGGCCAACGTGCTGCCCGTGCCCGCCACCTACGTTATCGGTCAGGACGGCAGGATCAGGTTTGCTTACTTCAACTCTGACTACCGCCAGCGCGTCACGGTGAAGCAGGTATTGCAGGCACTGTAGATTCTTGTCTGGATTCAGCTAAAAAAGCCCCCCGGAGCTGCTCTGGGGGCTTTTTTGTGCGTGTGCGGACGTTGGTCTCCCGCGCAGGAGCGCGGTGTGCTGAGGGGCGCTGGTCTTTTAGGGGGTGGCCTGCTTGTAATGCACACCCGGTAAACCGCGCAGGCGCTCGGCGGCAAACTCGGGCGTCACGTCGCGCTGGGGGTTGGCCAGTAATTCGTAGCCCACCATAAACTTGCGCACCGTGGCCGAGCGCAGCAGGGGCGGGAAGAAGTGCATGTGCAGGTGCCAGCTTTCGTGGGCCTGGCCGTCGGTGGGGCGCTGGTGCAGGCCAGCGGAGTAGGGGAAGGAAATCTCGAACAGGTTGTCGTAGCGAATGGTAAGCTGGCGCAGAATGGCGGCAAACGCATCTTTCTCCTCGCTGGTCAGCTGCTCGATGCTGGCTACGTGGCGGCGCGGCGCGACCAGGGTCTCGTAGGGCCATACGGCCCAGAAGGGCACCAGGGCCACGAAATGCTCATTTTTAAGCACCAAACGGGCTTTCTCCCTCAGCTCTATTTCCAGGTAAGCGCTGAGCAGGCTGCGGCCGTGCTCGGCGAAATAAGCGGCCTGCTGCACCGTTTCCTTGGCCGGGTCGGCGGGCACGGTGCGCTGGGCCCAGATCTGGCCGTGCGGATGGGGGTTGCTGGCCCCCATCATCGCGCCTTTGTTCTCAAATATCTGCACGTAGTTGATGTCCGGGCGGGCACCCAGCTCCTGGTATTGCTCTACCCACAGGTCTACCACGTTGCGAATGGCCGATTCGTCCATCTCCGGTAAGGTCAGGTCGTGGCGGGGCGAGAAGCAGATGACGCGTGCCACCCCCGATTCGGCTTCGGCACGCAGCAGGCCGCCCACGCTTACCTCGCCCACGGGCGCATCGGCCTGCAGGGCGGCAAAGTCGTTGGCAAAGACGAACGTGCTGTCGTACTGGGGGTTCACGATGCCCCCCACGCGGGTGTTGCCGGGGCAGAGATAGCAGGTAGGGTCGTAGGTGGGCCGTTCATCGGGCTGTTTCTCTTCCTGCTGCCCCTGCCAGGGCCGCTTGGAGCGGTGGGGAGACACCAGTATCCACTCGCCCGAGAGCGGGTTGTAGCGGCGGTGCGAGTGTTCGGCGGTATCAAAGGTCATGGCAAAAAGCAGATTAAGATTCAGCGATAAACAGCAGATAGTCGAAGCCTCAGGCAGGTGAGTATGCTGGCTAATGGGTGCTGGGGGGCTTTTCTGCCGGCTAGCTGCCGGCTGATACGGTCTCTATTGCCTCCACGCCATCCACGATAATAGCCTGATACGTTTCGAGGGATAAGTTCAGCTCCCGCTGGTACCCAGCCGTCATACGCTCCACGAAGTTCTCTACCTGCGCAACTTCCACCAGATTGATGGTGCAGCCGCCAAAGCCGCCCCCCATCATCCGAGCGCCCAATACGCCGGGTGCATCCTTTGCCAGCTCCACCAATACATCCAACTCCCGGCAGCTTACTTCGTACTTGTCGCGCAGGCCGGCGTGCGAGCCGTACATCTCCTGGCCAAACGCGGGCATATCGCCTGCCAGCAAATGCTGGCAAGCCGCCTCTACCCGCAGGTTTTCCTCTACTACATACGAGCAGCGCCGGTACAGCACATCGCCCAGCTCGGCGCGGTGCTCTTCCAGCTGCTGGAGAGTTGCGTCGCGCAGGGTATTCACCTTCGGATAATGCTTTTGCAGCAAAGCCACGCCCTGCTCGCACTCCAGCCGCCGATTGTTGTACTCGGAGCTGGCCAGCGAGTGTTTCACGCCGGTGTTGCAAAGAATGAGGTGATAGGCGGTGGTATCAAAGGGAAAGTATTCGTAATCGAGCGAGCGGCAATCGAGGCGAATTACGTGGCCTGCCCGCCCGTGCAAGCTGGCAAACTGGTCCATCAGGCCGCTTTTTACGCCCGCAAACTCATGCTCGGCGGCTTGGCCCATATGCGCCAGCTCCAGCCGGTCAAATTTGCCCCCCAACAGCTTATTCAGGGCAAACGCCAGTCCGCACTCCACTGCTGCCGACGATGACATGCCGGCCCCAATCGGAATATTGCCGCCAAACACGCAGTCGAAGCCGGGTACCTTCAGGCCTCTGCGCTGCAGCTGGGCTACTACACCCTTTATATAGTTGGCCCACTGCACCTCACCGGGCTTTACCTCCTCCGTCAACGAGAACTCACAGCTCTCATGCAAATCGTGTGCAATGAGGTGAGCGGTATCCGTATTATTCAGGCCTACGGCGAAGTGAATCTCCTTATCCACGGCCGCCGGCAACACAAAGCCAGCGTTATAATCGGTGTGCTCACCAATCAGATTAACCCGGCCGGGCGCTCGTACCAAAAGTGAAGCGTGCCCGAAGTGGCGTTGGAAAGCAGCGGATACAGATTGAGTTAACATAAGTGCGTGCGGCTAGAAATGAAACAGAAATGGATGGAGGTGAGATCAGCCATAAAGGTGAAAAATGAGTACGAAAAACGCAAACGATTGCGTTATCTAATTCCCGCTAAAATTTGCTTTACCCTCTCATTTAGTCAGTGTGGTGCAACGCAATATAATGTTCAACAGTCCATGTATTATAAATCGAGTAATGAACCATGCTTTTACATATCGGTCTAACTTGCTTCTCTAAGTAAAAGCTTGACGAATAAAGTTTTATATGCAAAATAGAGGGTTCTAAAGGGCCTACGCAGAAGCTGGTTACAGCAGTGCTAACGCTATTATTTCTAAGCTATACGAATAGTAGGCACTTTAAACGTATTCAGGCAATAGACGGATACTGTATCATAAGTCTAGCTCAATATTGTGCAGAAATTTCCGCTAACAATTTTATAGTTAGATAGTTTGGCTTGTAAGAATTGAATGCTTTCCTTTGGTATTAGTGTAATTTCAGGTTAATCTTATGTTTCTTTACCGGACGTAAATGCATGTATCAGCGCACTTACCTTTAAGCCCTGCTGCCAATGCCAACAAGCTTTTCAGCGTAACCCAGGATAATTGATCTATGGCGAAGCTGATTTTTTTGTTAGTTATTCCGCAAACGTTTGCGGAAACTATGTTTAAATTTGGCCTTAGACTTCTTGCTTACACTTGCCCATCATTTCCCACCACCTAATCTTTTCATATGAAAAAGCCCGTACCCAAACTGCGTTGGCTCGCTATTCCAGCGCTTCTATGTTCCTTGCCGCTGACTGTGGCCGCTGAAGCCAGTGCCGCGGCCAGTGTTCGTGCGGCACTGCCTTATGCAGTACTCCAAGCGGCCGATATTACGATCAGTGGTCGCGTCACCGATGAAAAAGGCGAAGGCCTCCCCGGCGTGAATGTGGTAGTGAAAGGCACCACCAATGGCACGCAAACCGATGTAGATGGCCGTTATACCATCACCGCTCCCGACAATGCCACTTTAGTAATTTCCTATGTAGGCTACACGCCTAGAGAACTAGCTGTGGGAGGCCGTACTACCATTGACGTGCCGCTAGCGCCCGATGCGCAGTCGTTGAACGAAGTAGTAATAGTTGGTTACCTCACCCAGAACCGTCAGGACGTAACGGGCTCGGTAGCTTCAGTTTCTGCCGAAGATATCCGGCGGGCCCCCGTAGCTACCGTGACCGAAGCTATTCAGGGCCGCTTGCCCGGCGTAACGGTTACCAGCTCTGGTCAGCCCGGCCAAGCGTCGAACGTCAACGTGCGCGGTATTGGCACGCTGGGAGGTACCAGCAGCGGCCCACTTTACATCGTCGACGGTCTGTGGACTGATAACGTGCGCGATTTCAACCCGGCCGACGCTGAATCGGTACAGGTGTTGAAAGATGCCGCTTCCCTGGCCGCTTATGGCTCGCGGGGCGCTAATGGCGTGGTAATCATCACGACGCGTAAAGGTCGTGCCGGTACTCCCGCCATTACGTTTAATGGCTACACTGGCGTGCAGAACATTGCGAAGCGCTATGACCTGATGGGCGCGCAAGAGTGGGCAGAAGTGAATAACCTGGCGTATGAGAATGCTGGTTTGAGGCGTCAGCCCGCGTCCAATCAGCTTACGGGCACCGATACTGACTGGCAGGATGAGCTATTTCAAACGGGGCGAATTCAGGATTATAACCTTGGTTTTTCGGGCGGTAATGAGTCGTCGAACTTCCTGATCTCGGCTGGCTACTTCAACCAGAAAGGCACTATCATAGGTCCTAAGTTTGAACGCTACAGTCTGCGTCTCAACTCAGGCTTTAATCGCGGTCGTTTGCGTGTTGGGCAGAATGCCTTGCTCACCCGCGCCGATCAGGTGCGGGTAAATGGTCTGCCCTTTATTGATGTCGTTCGGCTTCCCCCAACGCTGCCCGTCCTAGATCCGGCTAATCCGGGGGGCTTTGCGTTTGGTAATTCCAACAACAGCACGTTCGGTACCAACCCAATCGCTTCCCAGGATCTGTTGCGCAGCACCGGCCTTTCTTACCGCTTGCAAGGCAATATCTACGGCGAAGTATCCATCTTCGACTTTCTGCGCTACCGGCTCAATCTGGCGACCGAGCTGCATAACTTTCGCGATGAAGACCGGCGTAAGTTTGGGCAGCAGCGCCAGAACGCCCCCCTGGACCCGTCTTTCTTGTACCAGGGTCGGGGCAGTGAGCTGTTCCTGATGGCGGAGAACACCCTGACGTTTGATCAGAGCTTTGGCAATAATAACGTGACAGCCGTAGTTGGCTACTCGGAGCAGAAAAACACGTTCGAGATATCGCGCGCCACCAACCGGGGCTATGGCACCGGCCCTACGTATTACTGGTCGTTAGATGCTGGCTCTCAGAATCCGGCCGTAAGTGGCGGCACCGATACTTGGACCAAGCGTTCTTATTTTGCTCAGGTAACTTACGATTATAACCAGCGCTACTTGCTCACAGCGGCCTATCGTCGCGACGGCTCTTCCCGTTTCAGCCCCGAAAACCTGTACGGTGACTTCTACGCTGCCTCAGCTGGCTGGCGCGTTTCGGAGGAGGCTTTCTTCGATGGCATTACCGCTATCAGCAACCTGAAGGTGCGGGGCAGCTACGGACAGCTCGGCAACGATGGCTTGCCCGGCAATTACCTGTATCAGGGTTTCATCAACCCTAACGTTAACTATCCTTTTGGAACAGCTCAAACGGTACTTAATGGCAACTCTCAGACTCAGCTAGCCAGCACCGGCATCAAATGGGAAACCAGGGCTACCACGAACATTGGCTTTGACCTAGGATTGCTGGAGGACCGGTTTACGTTCTCAGCCGACTACTATATATCGCGCACGAAAGATGCGCTGGTGAATCCTGACCCGGCCTTCTTCCTGGGCAATCAAGGAATCAACCCTTTCGTCAACCTGGGCCGCATTGAGAACCGGGGCTTCGAGTTCATTGCTAGCTACAACGAAAACCGGAGCAAGTTTCGTTACGGGGTACAGGCAAACATGAGCACGTTGAAGAACAAAGTACTTGAGCTCACGGACGTGCCTGGCCAAGTATTCAATGCTGGCCCAGAAGGCGGTATCACTCGCACCGAAGTAGGCTACCCTGTAGGCTCGTTCTATTTGTATCAGTTCGATGGCATTTTCCAGACAGGAGATAACATTGCCAACAGTGCGCAGCCGAATGCTAAACCCGGCGACGTGCGGTACAAAGACCTGAATGGCGATGGAAGAATTAGCGAGGACGACCGGGCCCATTCCGGTAGCCCCTTCCCTAAGCTACAGTATGGTCTCAACCTTACCTCCGGGTACGGCGAATTTGATTTAGCTGTGTTCTTCCAAGGCATTGCTGGCAATGATGTGTGGAATGGCACCCGCTTCTGGACCGACCGACTGGATGAAAATAGCGCTTATCGGAGCGACCTGAATCCGTGGACTACTACTAATCCCTCTACTACCACGCCTCGGCCGGTAAAAGAGGGTGAGTCGGCCCGCAACAACAGCCGGATTGCCTCTACGCGCTGGTTGGAGAGCGGCTCGTATCTGCGTATGAAAAACGTGCAGCTCGGCTACACGCTTCCTAAAGGAATGCTGGAGCGAGTGAAAGGGGTAGGCAGCGTGCGGGTCTACCTGACGGGCCAAAATGTGTTTACCATCACCGACTATACCGGCTACGACCCCGAAACCATCGGTGGTGTAACGGGCGGAGTGCTTACCCGCGGCCTCGATGAGGGCAGCTACCCCAACGTGCGCACCTTCACCGCAGGTATTCAGCTGGGTTTTTAGCCCAAGGCGTTTCCTCCAACTCTCAACTGATCAGACATGAATATTTCAAAACTTGGACTTTGCGCGCTGGCTGGCACTCTGCTGCTGACCACGGCCTGCGAAAAAGATCTGCTCAAACAAAATAACCCCAACATAGCTACCTCCCAGTCGTTCTGGCAAACCAGCGACGACGCTGTCAAGGGGGTAAATGCTGTGTATAGCGGCCTGCAGCAGCTGGGCACTTACCGCCGCTGGATTCACTTTGCCTTAGATCTGCGCTCTGATGATGGCTTTAGCTCTAGCCCCTGGGGCGAGCTGGCCGACTTCACGAAGTTCCGGCAGGTAAACTACGATTTCGAGCCTTCGCGCGATATCTGGCGCGACCATTACCGGGCTATTAACCGCGCTAACCAGGTTATAGATTCGGTGCCGGGCATTACTATGAATGAAGACCTCAAAAAGCGCGTGATTGCGGAAGCTAGATTTCTGCGGGCTTTGTACTACTACAATCTGGTGTCCTTATATGGTAATGTGCCCCTGGCTCTGGAGCCATCTACGGTAACGTACCGACCTGCGCAGGGTACGGAAGCGCAGGTGTGGGATCAGGTCATTTCTGATTTGCAGGCTGCCGAGCCCGACCTGGAGGTAGCTTATACCGGCAGTGATATTGGGCGCGCTACCCGTGGGGCGGCCGCTACCTTATTGGGAAAAGTATATATGCAGCTGCGGCGCTGGCCCGATGCATCCACTCAATTTCAGAAGGTACTATCCAATACGAACTACAGCCTGGTAGCTAATTATCAGGATAACTTCAAGCATACCACCGAATACAATTCGGAGTCAATCTTTGAGGTTGGCTTCTCGGATGTGAACCTGGGGGGCAATGATGGCGACAACGCCAGCTCTTCGGAAGGTGGCCAGCGCTCCCAGTTCTGGGGCGTGCCCGGCGACGGCTTTACGGATGGTGAAGTGCGCCCTTGGGTACGCGACGAGTTCCTGACCGAAGCTACTGCGGCCGGCGCCCGCGACCCACGGATGGGAATTACCTTGTTTTATAATCCCCAACTTACACCGAATACCATTCCGCGCGGCCCCGAGCCCATGGTATATGGCGAGCCGTTTAATACTCGCTTTGCGCCCGGCAGCACCAACAACTCGCGCATTTACTGGCGGAAGTACTCCACCGATTACTATCGGAACTTCGAGAACTTCGACTCGCCTATCAATCACCGGGTAATGCGCTTCGCCGATGTGCTCTTGCTGCAAGCCGAAGCGTTGAACGAGCAAGGTCAAACCGCCGCCGCTATTCCCCTTATCAACCGCGTTAGAGCCCGTGCGGGTATGACACCGCTGGTAGCCGCCAGCTTCACGCAGGCCACCTTGCGCACCCGCATTATGCACGAGCGGGTAACGGAGCTCACGGGTGAAGGCCTGCGCTGGTTTGACTTAAAGCGCTGGGGCGTGGTAGATCCACAGCCAGGCATCGACCAGACAGCGGCGCTTACTGCTGCCAGACAGCGCGACCCTGACTTCAATAACTTCGAGTTGAACAAGTCTCGTTTGATACCTATTCTGCGTACCGATGTCGACGTAGCTCGTCTCACGCAGAATCCTGGGTGGCAGTAAGCGCTGGCCTAGTCATGCATAGCGTAACAGCCGCTCCGGCCCAGGTCGGGGCGGCTGTTTTGTTGGCGGGCAAGTCATTTGGTTCGCCGTGCTGCTGGGTTTAGCGTAATACAATTATCTGTAACTAATACTCAACCTATGCTTTCCACCCTGCTTCGCCGCCTCCTGAGTAGCATGTTGGTGTTAGGACTGCTTGCTTGTGAAAAAGACAAGCCGCAGAACTCCGTTCCGCAGCCTACCCCCAGCGTTGATGCCATTACCTTCAAAAATCCATTGCTACCCTCCGGCCCCGACCCGTGGGTAACAGAGAAAGACGGATTTTACTATTACATGCACACCACCGGCACTAACCTGCGGCTCTGGAAAACGGCGAAGATGTCGGAACTGGGGTCGGCAACGAGCAAGGTGATCTGGACGCCGTCAACCACCGGCGGTGCTTCGCGTGATATTTGGGCCCCCGAAATTCACTTTCTGGATGGTAAGTGGTATGTGTACTTTACTGCCGGCCCTGGTAACTGCTGCGGCGGACAGCGGCTGTGGATACTGGAAAACGCGGCGGCTGACCCTACCACGGGCACCTGGGTAGAAAGAGGCCAGATTGCAGTGCCTGGCCAAGACTTATGGGCCATTGATGCCACTATTCTGGAGCAGAATAATAAGCGCTATTTGCTGTGGTCAGGGCAAGAGGCTGGCTCCGAGGAGCAGCGCCTGTATATCGCCCCCATGAGCAACCCGTGGACCATCAGCGGGCCGCGGGCGCAGCTGAGCCGGCCTGAGTACCCATGGGAAAGGAACGGCGAACCCAAGGTGAATGAGGGTCCCCAAGTGCTAAAACACAACGACAAAACCTTCATTGTGTATTCGGCCAGTCATTGCAGCACCGACGATTATGCCCTGGGGCTGCTGTCGGCTTCCAGCACCGCCGACCCAATGAACCCCACTGCCTGGACCAAATCGGCTACGCCCGTCTTTACTAAAGATCCTGCTGACCGGGCATATGGCCCCGGCCACAACAGCTTCTTCAAATCGAAGAACGGACAGGAAGACTGGATTATTTACCATGCCAACTCCGGCCCCAACCAAGGCTGCGGCGATGCCCGCAGCCCTCGCATGCAAAAGTTTGCCTGGAATGCCGATGGTACTCCTAATTTCGGCACCCCCGAGCCCATCGGCGCTCAGCTGCCTGAGCCCGGCGGCGAATAAGATTTAAAATGCCCCCCAGTGTGATCCGACCATTCAAGTAACTGTAGTTTCCTGCTTCATGGTACTAAACAAGAATACGAACCTGGTTTTAGGTCTTGCCCTAAGCCTGCTGGGTGCTTGTCAGCAAATAGCATCTACTGTCAGCACTCCGGCTGCTAATACTGCCGAAACGCTGGCGGAGGCCGATGCTCCTGCCTTGACCATTGTCAATCCGGTGTTGGCCGGCGATTTCCCTGACCCTTCTATTACCAAGGTGGGCGACACGTATTGGGCGACGGCTACTTCCTCTAACTGGGGGCCGGTATTTCCGTTGCTAAAATCAACCAACCTGACGGATTGGGAGCTGGCGGGCCACGTATTTCCAAACGAGCTGCCCGCCTGGGCCGATTACTATTTCTGGGCGCCGGAGATCAGTCAGGAAGGCAATAAGACCTACATTTATTACACAGCTCACAAGAAAAACGGTCCCTTGTCCGTCGGGATTGCCAGCGCCGACAGACCCGAAGGCCCCTACCGCGACCATGGCCCGATAGTAGGGCAGGAGGCAGGCTCCATCGACGGCTTTCCGATGCGCGATGAGAAGGGGGAGCTGTATCTAATCTGGAAGGAAGATGGTAACAGTCGCAATTTGCCCACGCCTATCTGGGCCCAACGCCTGAACGAGGAGCACACGGCGCTAACCGGCGAGAAAACGGAGTTGTTTCGCAACACAGCGCCCTGGGAAGGCAATCTGGTGGAAGGCGTGGCCATGGTGAAGCGCAACGACTATTATTATGCTTTCTATGCCGGTAATGGCTGCTGCGGCCACACTTGTACCTACGGAATTGGGGTAGCCCGATCGAAGACGTTGCTAGGACCCTGGGAGAAATACGACAAGAATCCCATTCTGACCAAAAACGAAAAATGGGCCTGTCCGGGCCACGGTACTGTGTTTAATCGCGGCAACCGTTGGTATATGCTGCACCATGCCTACGACACGCGCAGCTTTGAGTTTGTGGGTCGGCAGGGCGTGATAAGCGAGTTCACCTGGACCGCCGATGAATGGCCGGAATTCCCGGGCGATGATAAAATGCCCCCCACGGCGGCACCCGCGGCCACAGCTCGCAATCTAAGCGATGAATTTGACCGCGCTACGCTCTTGCCGACTTGGCAATGGCCCGTGGAAGAGCGACCAACCGCAGCCGTGCGCGACGGTAAGTTGCAACTCACGGCCCGGCCACAGCACAGCGGGGCCGTATTAGGCCAGCATACCACCACCGCCAACTACACCGCCACTACTACACTGCTAAATCCTGCCGCGCTGCCTACGGGTACAGTGGCCGGTATTGCTGCCCACGGCGACCCGGAAAATACCCTGGCCTTAACCACCGGAAACGCGAAGCTGCAACTGTGGCAACTGGAAAAGGGCAAGCAGAAGACGCTGAGCGAAGTGAAATTGCCTGCCGCCGCCGCTCTGACCTTGCGCATGCAAGCCCAGAACGGCAACCTGTTTCGCTTTGATTGGAGCACGGATGGCGGCAAGACCTGGCAAGCTATGCCGGGCATTACCGGCACCATCAATGGCACGTATTTACCGCCCTGGGACCGGGGCGTACGAGCGGGCGTGTTGGTCAAAGGTCCGACTACGGCCACTGCTACCTTTGAGAACTTTACGCTGCAAAATCAATAAAGGAGCCGGTTTGAACGGCGGCTCACGAGTTGTTATCTGCTAAGCATTCCGACGCTGGTTTTAGAGTCACCGGCTCAAAGGTGCAATTGGCATACTCGGTGGCCGGCTTGGTATACAGCTTCTTGTTGCACTGATTTTATTGCAATAATAATTCCACCGCCAAGAAGCTGATAATAAGCATGTCGCTTCTCGAGCGTTTACTCAAAAATCTGGCATAATAAAAAGCCTCCCAGCATCACAGCCGGGGGGCTTTTTTAATGTGGAGCGACTTTGCGGCAGAGCCAATTCTTATCCAGCTACTGGCCTGAAAGGCTGAGTAATAGTTTTGAGTATTTTGTATTATGATAAGATTGAGTAGGAGCCATTAGTTTCATTTATAGTGTATTAGCTAGGTACTATTCTATAGAAAAACCCGCAAATGCTGCAACTACGCGGTTTTCAGAACGTCGCTACAAAAATCTGCGTGGTTTTTGCGAAATTGTAGGCGTCTTATTATGGTCCTGATGGCGTGAGTATGAAGCATCTTGTCTTTGGTTGGTTTTGTTTGCTGATAATGGGGGGAAGCGGGCCTGTGTGGGCGCAGCAAACCAAGCCTAATCCCCCGGTCACGGGAGCGCCCGCGGCCGCGCCTCGTCCGAAGGGAGGCAAACTTTCGCAGGAGCCAGCCCAATATATTCTGGATGTGCAGTCCATGATGGCCAGCACCAACAACGCGGCGGCCAAAGCCTCCGCTGCCAGCTTGCAGCAGTTATGGGCCAGTAATAAGCTTACGGCCACTCATCAGGCCACGATTATTGCTATCTCCCAGCAGATGCTGGAGAAGAAATATCGGCCCCGGCCGCACTTTGAGTCGCTATTTGACGCCGTGCTGGCGGGAGCCGGCCAAAACCTCTCCGACCAGCAAATGACCGAGCTGCTTGGGGTAGTAGCCAAGGCCGTGGATAAAGAGGATTTGCTGACGACAGAAAAGTTTCTGGTCAGTACCGCCCAGTTTCTGAATACCAAGACCCTATATCGCTCGCGCTACAACAATCTGCGCGTTGTGGGGGGCAATTTTACCTTCGCCTACAACGAAAACGACAATCCACTACCAGCGCCACCCCGGCCTAAACCTGTGGCTGCGCCTGCGCCGGTAGCAAAAACGGAACCGCTGGCTGCCACTCCCGCCGCCAAGCCTGCGGCCAAACCAAAGCCTGCCAAAAAGAAAAGCAGTGACGGCTGGGATACCGCCGACCTCTGGGACTCCGGCAGCGACAATGGCTGGGGGAACGACGATGGCTGGGGCACGCCCAAAAAGAAAGCGCCGGCGAAGGCTCCGACCAAAACCGCCGCCAAAACGCCAGCGAAAGCTGCTGCGCCCACAAAAGCGCCGGAGCCTGCTCCAGAACCCGTATTTGTCGATAATGGCTACGATACGTACATGGCTCCGCCCACGCGCGGCCCGGTGCTCATCATTAAAGATGCCGACCTGCTCATGGCTACCGCCGGCGACAGCATTGTGCTGCGCAAAACCAGCGGCATCGTGGTGCCCGGTCGGAGCCGCTTTGTGGGGCAGGGCGGGCAAATGGCCTGGGCCTTAAACAACAACCCCGTCACGGCGGACATGACCAGCTATGACTTCGATATTACCAAAGCCGAGCTCGCGGCCGAGCCCGTCACGCTCACGTATCCGGCCGTGCTCGAAACTCCGGTTCAGGGGGCATTTTCCTATAAAAGCGTGAAGAAAAAGCCCGGCGCTACCGACTCCGGCTACCCGCGCTTCATCTCCCTGACCAATGATGCTCGCGTAAAGAACCTCGGCGACAATATTCGCTACGTGGGGGGCTTTTCGTTGGCCGGCAGCAAGATGCTCAGCGCCTCCCTCGACGGCAGCTTATCGCGCATTACCGTGGAGGCCGACGGCAAAACCAAGTTTGCAGCTTCCTCGCGGGCTTACCTGCTCGGCGACTCCATCATTACCGCCGCCCGCGCCGCCGTTACTATTTATCAGGATAAAACAGATTCGCTGACTCACCCCGGCGTGAAGCTCAAGTACAGCAAGCGGGGGCAGGTATTACAGCTGAATCGGGAGGATGGTTTGTATAAAACCACGCCTTACTACGACTCGTACCACCAGATGGAAATCGCGACGGAGCTGCTCACCTGGCCCATTCGCACGCCGCTAATCGACTTTTCGATGCTGACCGCCAAAAATCAAGTGACGGCCAGCTTCGAGTCTAAGGAGTTCTATACCAACACCCGCTACCAGCAGATTAAGGCTATCAATAAGCTTCATCCCCTACAAATGGTAGTGGGCTACAGTCAGGCCCATGGCGATGTGAAAACCTTCACGGTGAGCCAGATGGCCACCGATCTGAAAGTAAAGGAAGCCAACGTGCGCTCGGCCGTATCCGGCCTTGCTCGCGACGGCTACGTGGCCTGGAATGCAACAACCGATGAGGTAACTTTGCTGCCCAAAGCCAGCCACTACGTACGCTCCTCGCGAGGTAAAAAAGACTACGACCACATCGCTATCAAGTCATTGTCGCCGAGCGGCAAGAACGCGACGCTCGACCTGAACAGCAACGACCTGATTGTGCGCGGTGTGGACCGTTTCAACTTCTCCGACGACTCCATAACGGTGTACGTGAAGCCCGACAGCAGCACGATTCGCATTCAGAAAAACCGCGGCGTATTGTTCAACGGTACCGTGGTGGCCTCGGCATTTATCTTCAAAGGCAAAGAGTTTAAATTCGACTACGACGGCTTTTTCATCGATCTGGTGAAGATTGACTCTATCATCGTGAAGGGCAAAAACTCGAAAGGCTCGGTGATGAAGACGCGTAAGGACACGGACTTTGCCCTCACTAACAAGAAGAAAAGCTCGTCGGGTAAGCTCTACATCAACGACCCCAAGAACAAGTCAGGACGCAAGAAGCTGGGCGCGTATCCTTCCTTCGACGCTTCCACGGGCGCCTACGTGTTCTTCAACAAGCCTGAAGTACTGGGCGGCGCCTACGACACGGCCGTGTACTTCGACATCCCGCCCTTCCGCCTCGACTCACTCAATAACAAGAACCGCTCAGCAGTCGGATTTAAGGGCACATTCGTATCGGGGGGCATTTTGCCGCCTATCCAGACCAAGCTGAGCTTGCAGGAAGACGGTTCCTTGGGCTTCAATTACAATGCGCCCAAGGAAGGTCTGCCGGTGTACGGGGGCAAAGGCCGTCTGTATAATAAGGTGCAGATGAGCAACCGCGGCATTCAGGGCAACGGCGAGCTGACCTACCTCGTGGGCAAGCTCCAAAGCGAGCAGTTTATCTTCTATCAGGATTCCGTAGTGACCTCTGGTAAGTCGGGTAATATCGCGCAGGGGCCGCTCAATGGCGTGAATTATGCCAACGTAGCGTTGCTGCCGGGCTATGAGATGAAGTGGGTGGTAAAAGCCGACTCCATGTACCTCAGTACCCCGCGCGACGGCATGGCCATGAAATTCTACGCCGGCGACTATGGCTTTAAGGGTACTGCCGTTCTTACGCCTGGGGGGCTTTATGGCAACGGCGGTATGGACGGGCCGCAATCATTTATTCGCTCGCAGCAGTTCACCTTTTTGCCCACCAGCTACAAGGGTAAAAAATCGACACTGAGCATTAAATCATCGGAAGCGAATAAGCCCGCGCTGACTGCTAATGAAGTAGCCTTTGACTACGACATTAAGCAAGGTTACGCCAATTTCACCCGCGAAGAAGGCAGCAAGGCCAGCATCGATCTGCCATATTCCGACTTCAAAACGACGCTGAGCGGTGGCCGCTGGGACTTCAAGAAGAAGTTTGTGCAGATGCGCGTGGCGCCCGGTGCCGACTCTACCAAGGCCTACTTCTTCTCTACCAAAGAAGAGCAGAAAGGGCTAAAGTTCAGAGGTACCTCGGGTCAGTACGACCTGAGCCGCTACCGCCTGGTAGCGGGTGGCGTACCCTACATTGCCGCCGCCGACGCCTGGATTACGCCCGACAGCAGTAAAGTGTATGTACTCGGCAGCGGGCAGATGCGCTCCTTTCAGAATGCTGGTATCGTGATGGATACGCTGAGCAAATTTCATGAGTTGTATAAGGGTCAGATAGAAATTAAGTCGCGCACGTCCTTCACGGGCAATGCCTTGTACAGCTACCAAAATGCTACAGCCGACTCGTTTGCCATCAAGTTCGCCAACTTCGCCGTCGATTCGGTGGCAGTGAAGGGGAGCTTGGCCAATGCCGGCAGAGGCATCGGCAAAGGGCTGCTGGGGGGCAAAAAAGAGAACATCATGAGTCCCTTGTCGCCGCCTACGGTGGCGGTGGCGAACATTCAGGCCGCCGAAAAATTCCGGCTGGCGCCACGGGTACCATATCGGGGCAACGTGCGCCTGAACTCCCAGCGGCGCGGCTTCATCTTCGACGGACAGGCCCGCCTCGACTTCAGCTCTCAACTATCGGCGAGCGGCTGGTTTGCCGTGCAGGACAGCATAGACCCCAAAGACATGCGCATCAAGGTGCAGGACCTGACGACGGAGGATGGCGTGCCCATGCTCACCGGCCTGTTTATGTCCGGTAGCACGGCTAAGGTGTATCCGCTCTTCACGGCCGTGAAGCCCGACGTAACTGATCTGAACATCTTCAAAGTAGACGGCACCATGCGCTTCGACGCCAAGAAGCGCAACTTCACCATTGCCCGGCATGATGCCGCCGATATTAATATTTACGAAGGCCAGGTGTTGAAGCTGGACGACTCCACGGGCGTGATGAATTTCCGGGGGAAGATGGAGCTGATTGCCTCCAACAAAGACTACTCGCTCACCGCCGCGGGCGTAGGTAAAGCCAAGCCCGACAGCAACCGCTACGAATTGGATACTTTCATGGCGTTCGACATTAACATGCCGGAAAAAGCTATTGAGGCAATGGCCGCTGATATAGCCGGCAGCATCAAAGGTGCTCCCGAAGCGCTGGATGGCTCCCAGAATGAGCTATATAAACTGGGCGAATTCATTGGCAGCAAGGCGGTGCAGAACTATGCCGCCCGCAAGGGCAGCTACGTGCCGTTGCAAAAGCTGTCTTCCAAATTTCTGCACACGCTGGTGCTGAGCAAGGTAAATCTGGAATGGTCGGAGAAGAAGAAGGCCTGGTATTCGGTGGGCAAAATTGGGCTGGCCAGCGTAGGCAAAAAAGATTTAAATGCGCTGATTGACGGCTACATCGAAGTAAAGCGCGAGAGCACCGGCGACGCGGTCGAAATCTACTTGGAAGCTGAGCCGCGCACCTGGTACTACATCAAGTACACCAACAATGTAGTGCTGGCCAAAGCCCAGCACGGCTCCTTCGATGAGATTATTAGCCTCAAAGCCAAGGGCGACTACAATACGGCCACCCAGTACGGCTTTTACCTCGGCGACGACCAGGAGGTGCAACTCTTCCTCGACCACTTCCGCAAGGACTATCTGGGTGAAGATCTTAAGAAGCGCAAAGCAACTCCCATCGTAAGCGGCAACGACGACACCGGCAACTTCGACAACATGGAGGACACCGGCAAAAAGAAGAAAAAGAAGAAGCAGGAAGCCGTAGTAGACCAAGGCACCACGCCCGCTCCCGACGCCCCCGTGGAAGAGCCTAGCCGTAAGAAGAAAAAGAAAGACGCGACTATAGACCAAGCCGCGCCGCCCGCCGACGCGCCGGTGGAAGAACCTAAAAAGGAGAAAAAGAAGAAGAAAAAAGCCGACGAAGAAGATCCTTTCGGCGGCTCATAAAAAGTAAGTTCACCAAGCAAAAAAGCCCCCCGGAAATATTCTGGGGGGCTTTTTTATATGTGAATCTGTTCTAGGCGGTCATGCAGAGCATTCCGCGCATCAAGCGGCGACGAAGCATTTCGCGTGCTGACATAGAGTCAGTAATCCCAATAAACACGCAAGATGCTTCGTCGCCGCTTAATGCGCGGAATGCTCTGCATGACCGACGATAAGTAATGCCGCTGGTCAGTAAATTGTGTCGTGGCACCCGTTATGACGGCCTTTTTAGGTAATCTCATGTAGCAGGAGTTACCGCTTGCGTATAAGGTGGAGTCAGCTTCTATCTTTGAGCGACTCCACACTTTCTACCCTACCGCCCTATGAACATTCCTGCCGTGCTTGGCCTCCTCGTGGCCGCTTACCTTATCGGCTCCGTCCCGACGGCTTTGTGGGTGGGGAAGTGGTTTTTTGGCTTGGATATCCGGGAGCATGGCAGCGGCAATTCGGGGGCTACCAATACCTTTCGGGTGCTGGGCAAGCGCCCTGGCTCGGTGGTCATGGCCATTGATGTATTCAAGGGCTGGGCCGCTACGTCATTGGCCACGGTTATGCTCAACCAGGGGGCAATTCAGGCCGGCCACTTGCTGTACTTTCAGCTGACGTGCGGCGTGCTGGCCGTGGTAGGGCACATCTACCCCATCTACGCGGGCTTTCGGGGCGGCAAGGGGGTGGCCACGGTGCTGGGCATGATGCTGGCCATTGCGCCGGGAACAGTGGGCGTGTGCATCCTGGTATTTCTGGCCGTGCTGCTACTTTTCCGCTACGTGTCGCTCTCCTCTATGGCGGCGGGCGTGGCCTTCGCACTCCTGCAACTGCTGCCCCCGTTTCGGCCGGATAATTCGCTGCTGCTGGTGTTCGGCTTTGTGCTGGCCGGCCTGCTGATTTATACCCATCGAGCTAATATCGAGCGGCTCAGAGCCGGGACGGAGAGTAGGGTGCCGCTGTTTGGGCGGAAGTAATTTACGCAGGCTATAGCGACGCGGTAGTCAGATTCTCGTCTTTGGCGAAGGGAATGGTTTACTGACTTAAAGGCTAAAGGTGCCCACCATACTAGGCTGCGCTGAGTGATAGTGCCCAGTGCTTATCTGCTTGCTAGTATTCCTACCAGCAACAAGACGCATAGTACCAGACTCAGAAAAATCATTACACCTGTTCCTATTTGCCGATGCTTATCGTTTTCAGCTTCTGCCGGGTACATAAAGGGCAGAGCAGCATACAATAGCAATGGTATAAGCACGAAGCCGATAAGCATATGCTTATCCCCGAAAGAATCCGCTCCCCCTCGTGAGAAATGCATGGGAACCTGAGGAGGCAGGGAACTCCATTGCCACAAGAGGCACCCAATAGGTAATAGAAGCAGCGTAAGTGTTATGGCTTTTCTGCTCATGAATCCACTTAATTGTTTTACACTAAGCATAAAGGGTTTATTTACAGGGTGCTAGGAGATAACACAGGTAGAAAAGTAAGTAAAATTTTCAAGTCATGCAGCCAAAACAAGGATTTCAAATTCGCGGATAGTGCTGACTTGCTTTCTTCCACCTAGCTTATCTAATTGAGTACACCTCAGTCGCCATCAGATTCCTGTTTAGTAGCTGAGGTAATCAGTGTTACTTTTACTTGTCATTCCCAATCAACCTCACCGCCCCATGCCTACGTACCTCGACCAAAACAAAGACCGCTTCCTTTCCGAACTCCTCGATTGGCTCCGTATTCCGTCCGTGTCGGCCGACCCTAAGTTTAAGGGCGACGTGCTCAAGGCCGCTGACTTTCTCAAAACCCGCCTCGAAGAAGCCGGCGTAGAAAATGTGGAGCTATGCCAGACCGCCGGCTACCCCATTGTGTACGGCGACAAAATCATCGACCCCAGCCTCCCCACGGTGCTCGTGTATGGCCACTACGATGTGCAGCCCGCCGACCCATATGAGCTGTGGACGTCGCCGCCCTTCGAGCCGGTAATTAAAGACGAGAAAATCTACGCCCGAGGTGCCTGCGACGATAAAGGCCAGGTGTACATGCACGTCAAAGCCTTCGAAATGATGAGCCAGGACGGTGGCGTACCCTGCAACGTCAAGTTTATGATTGAGGGCGAGGAAGAAGTCGGTTCCAACAACCTCGGCATCTTCGTGAAAGCCAACAAGGAGAAGCTGAAGGCCAATGTCATTCTGATTTCGGACACCGGCATGCTGTCCAACGACGTGCCCAGCATTGAAGTTGGCTTGCGCGGCCTGAGCTACCACGAAGTGGAAGTAACCGGCCCCAACCGTGACTTGCACTCCGGTATTTACGGCGGCGCGGTGCCCAACCCCATCAACGTGCTCTGCCAGATGATTGCCAGTCTGCACGACGAGAACAACCACATTACAATAGCTGGCTTCTACGATAACGTAGATGAGCTGAGCGCCGAGGAGCGCGCTGAAATGGCCAAAGCCCCACACTCCGACGAGGATTTCAAAAAGAGCATCGGCCTGAAAGACATTCACGGTGAGAAAGGCTACAGCACCATCGAGCGCACCAGCATCCGACCTACATTGGATGTAAACGGCATCTGGGGTGGCTACACGGGCGAGGGTGCCAAAACGGTAATCGCCTCCAAGGCCTACGCCAAAATCTCGATGCGCCTGGTGCCCCACCAGACCTCGGCTGAAATCACCCAGAAATTCCAGGAGCATTTCCAGAAAATTGCCCCCCAGGGTGTCACCGTGAAGGTAACGCCCCACCACGGCGGCGAGCCGGTGGTCACGCCCACCGATTCCGTAGCGTATCAGGCGGCGGCCAAAGCCATTGAAGCCACCTACGGCAAAAAGCCGGTGCCTACGCGCGGCGGTGGCTCCATTCCGATTGTGGCCATGTTCAAGTCGGAGCTGGGCCTGGATACTGTGCTGCTTGGCTTCGGCCTTGATTCCGACGCTATTCACTCACCTAATGAGCATTTTGGGGTTTTCAATTTCTTCAAAGGCATTGAAACCATTCCGCACTTTTACCGCAACTACGTGGCGGCCAGCAGGTAGCGCGTGGTACTACGACTCTAAAGTCGTAGTACCACTATCGTTGCGGATGCCTGCATACTAAACTTTGTGCAACGATAGTGGTACTACGAGGCCCTGGGGGCGACTTGTAGTACCACAAAAACAAAAAAGCCCCCCAGCATATGTGCTGGGGGGCTTTTTTGTTTTATTTATTCCTATTAAAGAGTCGATACGCGACATAAAACTGCAACGCCCCGTTGCGCGCTTGCAGCTGCTGCGTCTCATCTTCCGAAAACTGGACGGCTTTAAAGATATTGCTGAGGCCGCCCAGGTAGCGCCAGCCTGCGCTGAGTCCTCCTGGATCTTGGTAGCCAAAGCCGAAGGCATAGCCATACTCAATCTGGCGAAAGGGGCCTTTCTCCACGCTAAGGGCCTCTACCGTTTCAAGGTTGCTCTTCACGGAAAGCAAACGACCCATCTGTGGGCCGGCTTCAAAGAATATGTCGGTGGTGGTGTAGCGCAGCAGAACCAAGCCGTCCAGGTAGCGCAGCTCCGATAAAATGCTCGGCCCGTAGGCAAGTGACTTGTCGCCTTTAATCGTGTACAGCCCTTCCGATTGCAACGAAAACCGCTCTCCAACGCTCATGTTCAACGTAGCGCCGCCGTGGTAGCCCACCCGAAACTTGCTGTCCACCATATCCTTGCCGACGCCGCTGCTCAAATTGCCCCCCACCTTGAGGCCCGGTCGCACGCGCACAAGCTGCCCGTAGTTGGTGGTGCTGGCGATGAGCAGCAGGATCAATCCCAAAAGAACGTTTTTCATAGAATGCCAACAGCAGAAAGCTACTAACGAAGTCATCGGTCAAAAGTAGCTACAGATGCGGCAGCTTTTTTCGTAATGGTATTAGAAGCTACAAAGCCTGTTCCCTAATTCCGGGGAACAGGCTTTGTAGCTTCTGCATGCTTCATCTACTCGCCGCCAAACGCGTACCCTAAAGAAAAATGAAACACGGAATGCCGAGTCTTGCTGTCATCGGTATCATAGCCCTTAATTGCTGAGATCCCACCATTATAGCGAATGGTTACGCTAGGCCCTGAGGTAAATTGGTAGCCAACACCAGCTAGGTATCCTACTTCAGTCCGCCTGTAGCTCCCAACGATATTACCTGGTGCGTTATCATCTTCTTTTATAGTAGCTGCCACCAGATAGCCTATCTGCGGACCAGCCTCGAATATATGGCCATCAGCGTTGATGCGGGCCAACACAGGCAAATCGATATAGTGTTCGCGTACCGAGTGCTTAATTCCATTTCCTTCCAATCGAAAACCACGTTGGGAGTACAAAAGCTCAGGCTGCAAAGAAAGGAACCCGCCACTGGTCAATGGAGCGTTGAGTGTTAGTCCGCCGTGCAAGCCAAACTGTGATGTAGGCTTAGTGTTAAATGCTGTTTTAAAAATCCTGGTGCCATCACCAACGTAATTCGACAAGTTAGCGCCGGTTCTGAGGCCCAGCTTTACGCTCTGCGCGTGGCTAAAGGATGCAACAGTTGTAGTTAGCACCAAGAAGAGAATAACCTTTTTCATAACTACTTATAATCGAGATGAAAGTGTGACTGAAAAATGCCTTTCCCCATCCAAGGACGCGGCGACAATAAGCACACTGGATATTGTAAATTATATATAGTAACCAAAGAGCCCACCCTCTTATTGTAGAAGGTGGGCTCTTAAATTGTTATAGATCAACAGGTTCTAGCGGCTCGGAATCAGGTAGCCGAGCGACACCTGAAACACCTGGTTGCGGGCGTTGCGCAACTCATCGTCGCGGTAGCCGTCTTTAGCGAAGTCAGTAAAGGAGCCATTATAGCGCAGGCCCAGCAGCAGGCCGCTTTCGCTCTGGTAGCCGAGGCCGGCCGCGTAGCCGATTTCGTTGCGGTTCACCTCCTCCAGGTTCTGCTCATTCTGCACTTTGCTGAATACGGTGCCGTTGGTCGTGCGCTCCGACTCGTCTTTCACGCTGAGCAGGTAGCTATACTGCGGGCCGCCCTCGAAGAAAACGCCCCCCGTGTTGATTTTGAGCAGCAACGGCACGTCGATGTAGTTGTAGGTCTGCGTGCCTTTGTAGGTATAGCTCTGGCCCAGGAAGGTGAACTGGTTATCGGCGTATTTGTAGCCTTTCTGGGAAAACAAAACCTCGGGCTGCACGGAGAGGAAGCCGTCATCTACGAGGCCAATATTCAACATTACGCCGCCGTGGGCACCAAACTTGTTTTCATAAATGTCCTCGTTGGTCAGGTCGCCGGAGAGGTTGGAGTAATTGGCACCGCCCTTGATGCCAAAGCGAATACCCTGAGCATGAGCATCGGAAGAATCGAAGGCCGCGGCCGATAGCAGGGTGGCGAGTACGAATGCAGTTTTTTTCATGGCGCAAAAAAGGTTTGGTTAGATAAATTGCACACCCCGGCCACAGACGAAAAGTGTGCCAGCGGCACAAAAAATGCCATGAAAAGGGATTATTCAGATTTTTAACAGCACAAAAAAACGGGTTGCCAGCGCCTGGCAACCCGTTCTAAGAAGCTGAACAGCAACTACCTATTTCGTCGGAATCAGGTAGCCCAGCTGTAGGGTAAAAGCGTTGTTGAATGCTTTCGGCTCGTTGTCTTGGTTTTTGGTATCAATAAGGGAATTGAAACCACGAGCATAACGCAGGCCCAGGCTGAGTCCGCCTTCCGTCATGTAGCCAAGGCCGGCCACACCACTGATGTCGAACTGCGCCAGGTCAGATTTATAGGCGTCGTCGCGGCTGACACCGGTGTAATCAAGGAAGCCGGAATTGTCTTCCACCTTATCCTTGTCGCCATTGGCGAATTTGGTAGTTGTTTGGCTCTTGTTCTTGGAGCCAAACAAGTAGCTTACCTGTGGGCCAAGCTCAAAGAAAAGCCCCCCAGCATTGATTTTGGCCAGCAATGGCGCATCTAGGTAGTGCAGAACACGCGACTGCTCAATTTCTAGCTTAGAAATTCCAGCTCCGGGGTTAGTTTGCGTAGAGCTGATTTCGTAGCCCTTGCGGTTGTACAGCAATTCAGGGGCGAAGGAGAAGAAACCATCGGAGCTGAGCGGGATGGTGAGCGCTACACCAGCATTATAGCCCAGCTTGTAATCGCCAAAATCGCTGCTATATCCTGCGCCCGTAATCTGCTGTACGTTGTCGCCGCTGATGTTCGAGTAAGTGGCACCGGCTTTTAAGCCAATGCGGAAGCCGCCCGGGTCCTGAGCTTGGGCGACGGAGGCCGTCAGAAGGCCTAAAGCCAGTACTGCAAACTTTTTCATAAAAAGGATAAAAGGTTTTTGTAAAACATTGTAAATCTGGTATTAATGCCAGCAGGACAAACGATTGTCAGGGCCTCTTACCGTAAAAGAGTGTATAAAAGTTGCGGCCCAGGTTGTAATTAATGCTAGTTTAATAACAGCGAAAACCTATTCTTAATACTCATGTTTCCGTCAAGTGCAAAGAGGTCAGGCGCTTAGTTGCCTCCTAGCACTTGTCTTGTTTCCAAAGCACGGTGCCACAGGTTTTGCTAATTTTGAGTCGCGTCACGCTGCTCTATGGTTATTTTTGGTCGATTGAAATTGGGTCTTATTGTTGTGGCCGCCTGTATTGGACTGAGCTTTTTTGGTCAGCTGGCCCAGGCCCAGAGTCGTCAGAAAACGCCCGAAACGGCCCCATTCCGCGAGCCGATGGTGCTGGGAGCTTATGTGCAGGGTGGGTTCATTATTGCTCATACTCCGCGAGTAGCTCATCTAGTGAAGGCCCACCCCACGGGGTTTGAACTGAATATGCAGCGGCAAACCGCCGGAAATGCCCCCTGGCACGCCTGGTACCGCTACCCGAAAGTTGGGCTGGCTTTCACTTACTACGACTATCATAATCCAGTGCTGGGCCAGTCGTACGCGGCTACCGCGTACCTGAACAAATCATTTCTGCGCACGGCCCGCCACGAGCTGAACCTGCGGATCGGCACGGGCCTGGGCTATTTCCCGGTGCGCTTCGACCAGGAAACCAATCACAAAAACCTGATTGTCAGCTCGCGCCTGAATGCCACGCTGCAACTCCGGGCCGAATATGATGTGGCCATTTCGGAGCATGTAGGCTTGTTGCTGGGCGTGGGACTCAACCATTATTCCAACGGCGCAACCACGAAACCTAATCTGGGCATCAACATCCCGACGGTGGTGCTGGGCCTGAACTATCATCAGCAGCGCCCGTTTCGGCCGGTGGCGGCTGTGCCGGGCTACGTGCCTGAGGATATCGGTCGGAACTTCCTGAACCTGAGCGGCACACTGGGCTATAAGCAGCGCAACGAATCGAGTCGGCAGAAGTATCTGGTGAATTCCCTGACGGTGCTGGCCGGCCGGCGCATCAACCGCAAGAGCAACTTGGTGGCCGGCTTGGAGGGCTTCTACGACCGGGGCCTGCTGGCCGAGCAGCGCGACACTATCCGAACGGGCGAGAACCTGATCGACGTGAAAAAAGCCGGGGTACTCGTCGGTCATGAGCTGCTGTTTGGGCGCATGGCAGTGGTCACGCACTTAGGCGTTTACGTATATAATCCGTACAAATCGAACAGCTTTTACTACGAGCGCATAGGCTTGAAATACCACGTTACGGAGCGGCTTTTCGGATCCGTCGACTTGAAAGTACACCGCGGTGCCGCCGACGTAATTGAGTGGCGGGTGGGATTGAAGCTTTAGGGAATCCAGCCAGTGCACCGCTTTATGGCAGCGCTGGCACGATAAAAAAAGCCCCCGGCGCAGGCAGCCGCCAGCAATTCATCAGCCCGAGCGGTTACTTCACCTAGTTATTCCGACGTTTCAGTATTATTTCGGAAATACAAATCCCGTTTTCGCCCACATTTGACAGCAAACGACCAGAGTTAGTTGATACTCAATACTTATTCGCTGCTGTCATGGACGAGCTATTGCTGCTGAACCGTTGGGTGCATATCGGGGCCGGATTCGTGGGCTTTTTCATGGCGCCGGCTGCTCTGGCAGTGCGCAAAGGGGGCAGCGCGCATCGGCTCTGGGGTCGTATTTTCTTCTGGGCCATGGTAATAGCGGGCACCACGGCTATCTTCTCGGCCAGTGTTAAGGGGCTCACCTTTTTGCTGCTGACTGGTATTTTCAGCCTGTATCTGGCCTGGTTTGGCTACCGCTCCCTCTACCACAAGCACATGGGCCAGGGCCAGCAAGCATCCGTCTACGACTGGATAGGGGTAGGGCTGGGACTGGTGGTTTTCGGGGGCACGATTGTCTACGGCGTGCTTACGCGCAATGTCATTTCGCTCGTGTTTGGCAGCATTGGGGCCAATTTTGCTGTGCAGCAGCTGCGGGCGTTTCGGCGTTCTAGTCCCTGGCCTACGGGCCAATGGCTGCACAACCATATATCGGGCTTCGTAGGCGCCTATATCGCGGCAGTGTCTGCTTTTTCGGCTACCAGTCTCACGTTCATTCCTTGGCCCTGGAATTTTCTGTGGCCTACGCTGGTCATGGTGCCGCCGCTGGTGTGGGTGCAACGGCGCTACAAAGCCAAGTTCTCGCATGGGCAGCGGCCTGAAGAGGTGGTAGAAGTGCGTTTGCAAAAGCAGGTGCCAGCTTAATTATTCGTTGCCAGAGCCAGCAGGAAAGTTCTCTTCAGAAATGCTAGCTGTTTAGGCCGTCATGCAGAGCGAAGCGAAGTATCTCGCGTGTTTACCTGGAATAGCAACCAGACACAGAACGCGAGATGCTTCGCTCCGCTCTGCATGACGGCCTGACCAAATAAGGCTATATGTTAGCAATGACTACTGCACCAACGCCTTATTAATCCGCTTTACAAGCGCGGGACCTTCATAAATAAAGCCAGTGTAAAGCTGTACCAGCGCCGCGCCGGCTGCTAGTTTCTCCTGGGCATCAGCGGCCGAAAAAATGCCCCCCACACCAATAATAGGCAGTTCGCCGTTCGATTTGTGGTGTAGATACCGAATAACCTCCGTGGCGCGCTGACGCAGCGGGCGACCACTCAGACCGCCTGCGCCCAACTGTTGTACTTGTTGGGGGGCAATTTGCAGCCCTTCGCGACTGATGGTGGTGTTGGTGGCTACCAGTCCGCTCAGCTGCGTTTCGCGGGCGATGAGCAGGATGTCGTCAAGCTGGCCGTCGGTAAGGTCAGGCGCGATTTTGAGCAGCAGCGGCTTGGGATTGGGATGGGCTTGGTTGCGGGTCTGTACTTGCTGGAGCAAGTCAATCAGGGGGGCTTTTTCCTGAAGCTGTCGCAGATTGGGCGTGTTGGGCGAGCTGACGTTGACTACGAAATAATCAACCACATCAAAGAGCGCATCGAAACAGGCCACATAATCGGCGGCGGCGTGCTCATTGGGCGTGTCCTTATTCTTGCCAATGTTGCCACCGATGAGCATGGATGAGCGTCGCTGGCGGAGGCGCGTGGCTACGGCTTCAGCGCCGTCGTTGTTGAAGCCCATGCGGTTAATAAGGGCCGCATCAGCTGGCAGCCGAAACAGACGCGGGGCTGGGTTGCCCGGCTGCGCCCGCGGCGTCACTGTCCCTATTTCGACAAACCCGAAGCCCAGCGCTGCCAATTCATCGGTGAGGTCGGCGTTTTTATCGAAGCCCGCTGCCAGGCCTATGGGGTTCCTGAACTTTAGCCCGAAAATCTCCCGTTCTAGGCTAGGATGCTGAAAATCGTAGAGGCCGCGCAGCAAAGCCGCGGTGCCGGGTACTCGGTAGCCGCGCTTAAGATTATCGAAAACAAAGTGATGCGTGTGCTCCGCGTCGAGCTGAAACAGGAGGGGTTTGACGAAGCGCTTATACATTTATCAATTAACATTTACCAATGAACAAGTAATGCATGAGCGTTGAGCATAGCAATCAGTTGACGTGCGTCGGTAAATGTTACTTGATAAATGTTAAATAAATCATCCCGCCCAGCCTTCCCGGTCCAGACTGCGGTACTGAATGGCTTCCGCCAGGTGCTCGATGCGAATTTCTTCGGTGCCTGCTAGGTCGGCGATGGTGCGGGCTACTTTCAGGATGCGGTCGTAGGCGCGGGCTGAAAGGCCCAGGCGCTCCATAGCCGTTTTGAGGAGGGCGCGGCCGGCCGTATTGATCTGGCAGATATCCTTCACCATTTGCGAAGGCATCATGGCGTTGGAGTGAATATCAGAGAAGTCTTTAAACCTGTCGCTTTGCACGGCCCGCGCCTTTTCTACCCGTTGCTGAATATCGGCGCTGCTCTCCGATTTACGCGTTTCTGTCATCTGGTCGAAGGTCACGGGCGTGACTTCCACGTGTAGGTCGATGCGGTCGAGTAAGGGGCCGCTTACCTTGTTAAGATAGCGCTGCACTACGCCGGGGCCGCAAACGCACTCCTTCTCGGGATGGTTATAGTAGCCGCACGGGCACGGGTTCATGCTGGCGATAAGCATGAAGTTGGCCGGAAACTCAATGCTCACTTTGGCTCGCGAGATGGTCACGCGGCGCTCTTCCAGCGGCTGGCGCATCACCTCAAGCACGGTGCGCTTAAACTCCGGCAGCTCATCCAGAAACAGCACCCCATTGTGGGAAAGCGAGATTTCGCCCGGCTGCGGGTTGCTGCCCCCGCCCACCAGCGCCACATCCGAAATAGTGTGGTGCGGTGCCCGAAACGGCCGCGTCGTCAGCAAGGAAGCATTAGTGCCCAACTTGCCGGCTACCGAGTGAATCTTGGTAGTTTCGAGTGCCTCCTGCATGGAGAGCAGCGGTAGAATACTGGGCAGGCGCTTGGCCAGCATGGTTTTACCGGCGCCGGGTGGGCCAATCATAATGGCATTATGCCCCCCGGCGGCCGCTATTTCCAGGGCACGCTTGATGTTTTCCTGGCCCTGCACGTCGGCGAAGTCGGCGGTGTACTGATTGACGGTGTGCTGAAATACGTCGCGGGTATCGATGCGCAGGGGGGCAATTTCCTCACGCCCCTCGAAAAAGTCGATGGCCTGCTGCATGCTGTCCACCGGAATAACATCTAGGTTGTTCACAATGGCGGCTTCCTGGGCGTTTTCGCGGGGCAGAATAAAGCCTTTGAAGCCTTCCTTACGGGCCTGAATGGCGATGGGCAGTACGCCGCGAATAGGTCGTAGGCTGCCATCTAGGGCCAATTCGCCCATGATAATATACTCGCCTAATCGTTCAGTATTCAACTGTTGGGAAGCGTGCAAAATGCCCAGGGCAATGGGCAGGTCGTAGGCCGAGCCTTCTTTGCGTACATCGGCCGGAGCCATATTCACGACCACCTTGGTGCGTGGCATCCGATACCCCCGAAATTTTAAAGCGGATTCAATGCGCTGCTGGCTTTCCTTAATCGCATTATCGGCTAGGCCGACTACATAAAATAGTGTTCCCTGCGATACAACTACTTCAATTGTAATGGTATTGGCATTAACACCCTGCACGGCCGAGCCGTAGGTTTTGGTAAGCATTGATAAACGATGAATAGAATAAGATGAAAGCCGAATCAAAGATAGACACCAAAAAGCCGGCCTTATTTGAAGTCGGCTTTTTTAGTGGGACAGATTTTGTACAGTAGCCACATGTAGTTGCTTAGGGTGCATGGGTGTAGAGAATAGGGACAGATATCAGTGTTTTGAATTAATAGAAAAAAATATGATTAAATAACGATAAAACAGTAGAAATACGTCAAATAATTAGTAAGAAAATAGTGAGTACATACTTTGCTGCGTTGACCCTTAATTCCCATCAATAGCGGCAAAAGTTATCATTCTGAAAATGAGGTGAAATAAAAGCCTTGGCTTGTTGGCGTAATTATTGGTCTATTTATATTCTTGACGGTAATTGAATTATTGAAATAAGTACTGTTTCTTAAATCTGAGGTAGAGCTAATTTTTATTGCTTATGATAAAGCTCTTTTTAAAAAGAAACCTGCTCTTGGCAGCCACGCCGCTAGTAATAGGAACGGCAGTGGTGGAATTGGCCCCCACTGCCATCCCTTACACCATTGATACGAGCAGTTTGGTAATGCCGATTAGTGAATGGACCCTGAGCCGAGCCCAGAACGGCAACTTGATTTCTACTCTAAAAGATAATCGCACGGGCCGGTTGAATGCTTTTTCGGCATCAGTATTTCAGAGAGGCTACCAAGCTGATTTTCAGTTGAATCCGAAAATATATCACCAGCCTTACCTGAGCAAAGGCGATACGGTAGCCAATATGTATTCCAATCAGGATCAGGAACGGTTGGTACAATTGCAGGGTGAACTGGCTGTGCAGGAAGCGGAGCTAGAGCTTGTCAGTACTGGTCAGAAATCTGCGGATGTGGAAGGAGTAGTGAATCAGCTGGCCCTTGCTCAGCAGGAGCTCGCGGCTCAACGCGTTCTGACTCAGCGCACAGTGGCGCTTCACCAAGACTCGTTGACATCATTGCAGGAATATGAGCTAGCCCTGAATACCCTCCGAGTGCGCGAGCTAAATGTCGGTAGGATTGAGGCTGGCTATAAGTCCGCTACTACCGGCAGCAAACCCGAACAAGTCAGAGTTATCCGCACCCGAATTAACTCCCTTCAACGACAAATTCAGCACATCAAGCAAGGCTTAAAAGAATTAACGGTAGTGTCACCGGTTTCGGGAACCGTACTGCTACAGAAAGCAGCGGCAAATCCAATGGAGGAAGTATTGGTATCGGTGGCTGATAATTCAGCCTACGTCGTGTTGCTGCCAGTAAATTATCTGGAGAAGAACTACGTCCAGCTACGGCAGAAAATAGAGGTAGCGGTAACTGGAACTACCCAAACGGCGGTCGGCAGAATAATTGGTATTGATAATACAGTACAAATCGTGGATGGACGGCAGGCGTTCTTTGTCACCGCTTTGATTGACGATAAAAAAGCCCCCCTGGTGCCGGGCATGGTCGTCAGAACAACTATTTCGTGCCAACCTATTTCCTTAAAAGGCCACGTAGCACGCACGGCAGAATCGCTTCTTCTGTATTAAGCATGAGCTAACTAGCTCATGCGCTTATGCTTAACTTATACTTGTTTGGTTGGCGCTCAGCGTTAATCTTTTCTTTCTATGCAGCGAGATATTCAGGCAGTTTTCAATTTTTCTATCACCGTTCGGGAGGTATTGGGCAATACGATGTGGGCTGCGGTGTGCGGGCTACTTATTTCCTTTTTCTACGTCATTGCTTTTCGAAAAAGTAGTTACTCAGTTAATCTAATTAAGTCTATTGTGATGCTAACCATGATTACGGCCTTCGTAATGATGGTAGTAGGGGATAACTTGGCGCAGGCATTTAGCATGGTGGGCATTTTGTCCATCATTCGGTTTCGGACCGCCACGAAGGCCGCCCAAGACTTTATGTTCCTTTTTTTCGCTTTGGCCATTGGCCTGGCCTGCGGAGAAGGATTGTATTCGGTTGCTTTAGTTGGGTGCCTGCTTATCGGTTTGGTAACCACTGCCATGACTCACGGCCTCGCTACCACGCAACAAGACGATTTCATTCTGACCATTGTTCGCAAGGCCACCCTCAGTACAGAGAGTGACTATACACCCATCTTACAGGCTTTCTGTAAGCGGTTCAAGGTAGTGAGCACACAGACTTCTAAGCTGAAGAAGGACTCGCTCACGCAATTCTCTTATAGCGCCAGTTTGAAAAACGCTAGTAGTAGCGAAGCCTTAGTCGAAGCCTTAAAAGAGGTGGAAGGGGTCAGACAGGTTACGCTTGCCTTGGAGGAGTAGCAACTTAAGCCATACGTCCATGCATTCGCTCTTACTACTGCTAGCTACTTGTTCGGTGCAAGTAATAGGCAAGCTCAGGTTGTCCGTTTTTAAATGGCAGAAAGCGTCATGGGGGGCTTTTGTCTTCTGCTTATTGTGCCACACTGCTTCAGGCCAGAAAATCTGGACACTAGAGGAATGTCTGGCCTTTGCGCAAACCCATAACCTGCAGATTCAGCAAGCTACTTTGTTCCAGGATAAAAGCAGGGTGCAGCTCCACGCGGCAAAAAACTTCTTTCTGCCGACCGTCAATGCCCGCGTGCGCTCGGCCGGTAACTGGGGGTTTTTGATTGATCCTTCCACGAACGAGTTATCAAACCAGTTCAATTTCGGCAATCAGGCGGCCTTAAATTTTAACCTGAATTTATTCGATGGTTTTGCTTCTTCTTCGCAAGTCAAGCTGCGGCGTCAGCAAATGGCGGCGGCCACGTATGGACACCAAACAAGCAGTAATGCCATTTCGCTGGATATCGTCTATGCTTTTCTGCAGGTATTACTCAGCCAAGAGCAATTAGCTAATTCTAAGCTGCGGGCGGCTTATTTAGTTGAGCAGCAAAGGAAGGTAAGGATGCAGGCAGAAAAGGGCATACTTAGCAAAAGAGACTTGCTTAGCCTGCAATCGCAGGTGGCGGCGGAAGATCTGCTGACCGTTTACGCAGAGAATAACGTGGAGCAAGCCTTATTTACCTTGAGTCAGGTGATTGGCTTACCAATCACGGAGACGATGGCTGTGAAACCAGTTGAAATATCCGACCAAGAGCTAACGCCGGACCTCATGAGTGAAGAGGTACTGACCGTAGCAGCTACGGTTCTTCCCGATTTGAAGGCCGCGCAGGCGAGGGTGGAAGCCGCGCACTATGCCTGGCAAGTGGGGCGGGCTACCTACAAACCAGTATTAGCGCTTACAGCCCAGTTAGCAACGCGCACCTCGAATTATAAAACCGAGAGGTTTGAAAACCAAATCCTGGATAATCTGAACCGGCGGGTTGGCTTATCGTTAAATGTGCCCCTTTTCAGCCGTTTCCAGATGCAGAGCACCGACCAATTGGCTAAGCTGGACATTGAGGCTGCGCGGCTAAGCTACCAGCAGGTAAACCAGGAGCTCAACGGAAAAGTAAGAAGTGCATTTTTAAATTACAGAGCTGCTGCCAAAAAGTACCAGGCCCTGCAATTGCAGTACGGCGTTATTGGCGAGGAACACCGGTACGCGGCCAAAATGCTGGAGTTAGGAGGCATTGATGCCGTAGAGTACAGCATAACCCGAAGCCGATTAATAACGGCCCAATCTGAACTGGTGCAGGCCAAATACGACTGTTTTTTTAAACAGCAGATGTTGAATTTCTATCAGGGAAAACCTCTGGCGTTTTAGTATCAAAAGACCTCGTGCCAACAGCTTAGTGCTATGTCTTGGTCTTTTAGGAAGAAAAGCTTCGTGCTTACCGCCGCAAGTTTATTTCACCAACTCCTCAATTAGGAGAATCATAATATGAATCGCCTTGATATGAATCTCCTGAATTCTGTCGGCAAAACCTGAATGCGGAGCCCGAATCTCGACGTCGCAGAGGGCGGCTAATTGCCCCCCATCCTTGCCTGTGAGGCCCACAACGCGCATTCCGGCTGCTTTGGCCGCTTCGGCGGCGCGCAATACGTTGGGCGAGTTGCCACTGGTACTTATGGCGAGCAGTACATCACCGGGACGGCCCAGGGCCTGCACGTAGCGACCAAATACGTGGTCGTAGCCATAGTCATTTGCCACGCAACTCATGTGCGAGGCATCGGTGAGAGCAATGGCCGCCAGGGCGGGACGGTCGTGGCGGTAACGGCCGCTGAGTTCCTCGGCAAAATGCTGCGCATCACAGAGAGAGCCGCCGTTGCCACAGCTCAGGAGTTTGCCTCCCAGCTGTAAGCTGCCGGCCATGAGGCGGGCAGCTTGCTCGATGGCGGTAATATTGGTTGGATCAGCTAGAAAACGGTCAAGGACCGTGCGAGCCTCCGTAAGCTCGGCCTGAATGCGGTTAGTAAGCGAATCGGTCACTATTAGGGTTGGGAAGAGGGATACTGCGTAGGTCGTGGTGTCTCGAGGTCGGCGGCAGAAGCGGGCGGAATGTTAGAATGCGGGGGCGTTTCGGCTACGTTGGTATTGGGGGGCAAATTAGTCCCCGGCGCAGGGTCAGCGGGCACTACATATACGGGGTCGAGACGGGTAGTCGTGGTGGTCGTAGTTGCGGCCGGCTCTGGGGTTGGCGCTGGAGTTGTCGGTGCTACGGGAGTAGGAGGTGCAACTGGTGTAACAGGTACAACGGGTGCTGCTGTGGTAACAGGCCGAGTGGGTGCTGCCGGAGCCGCTGTGGTAACTGGGCGTGCCTGTAAATCTCGGTCGCGCTGCTCCATCTGATGGTCATAGAGGCGGGCTTTCAACTCGTTTACCTTGCCTTCCTGGCGGGAAAGGTCGCGTTTCAAGGCCACATTATACAGGTTCTCTACGATCAGCTCCAAAGCCAGCAATACGGCTCCGATAACAAACATGGTGTTATAAAATGTTGCCAACCCTAAGTCACCACTCAATCCCATCGACGACATCATAAAGTCGCGGGAAGCGGGCATCAGGATAAACAGCAGCGCCAGGAGCAAATACACCATGACGACTACATTGACTAAGCGTTTGAAACCAAGCATAGGAGGAGAGAGCTAAGTTGAAGAAAAGCCGGTGGTTGCACTACGCGCGAAAGCCACAACGGCGGGCTAAATATAGACCTTTACCCATTTTCGTCGCGTAGTGCAACCCTGGCACCATCCTGCTAAACGCATCCAAGCCTTACACGGTTGAATTTAGGTGCTTTTTCCAAGGCCTGGGGGGCTTTTTAAGCAAAGCGCAACTCAACGCTACCTATTTCTTTTCGCCCCAATTCTATATCAGTATACCGTTAGTTTGCATGCTATTCAAGCGCTGATACAGGCCGCCGGCCCTCACCAGCAGTTCTTCGTGGGTGCCGCGCTCCACAATACGGCCGTTTTGCAGCACCACAATTTCGTCGGCATGCTGCACAGTGCTCAAGCGGTGAGCAATAACCAGTGAGGTACGACTGTGCATTAGTCGCGTCAGGGCTTCCTGTACCAGCTTTTCCGATTCGGTATCGAGGGCAGAAGTAGCTTCGTCCAGTATCAGAATCGGCGGATTGCGCAGAATAGCGCGGGCAATGCTGATGCGCTGCCGCTGCCCGCCCGAGAGGCGCGAGCCTCGGTCGCCGATAAAGGTGTGGTAGCCTTCGGGGGTTTGCTGAATGAACTCGTGGGCGTTGGCAATTTTGGCGGCCTCTACTACCTGCGCTTCCGTGGCCTCCGTGTTGAAGCGTATATTATTAAAAATAGTATCGTTAAAAAGAATGCTTTCCTGGGTCACGATGCCCATTTGTTCGCGCACGGAATGGATAGTGCAGTCGCGCACGTCGTGGCCGTCGATCAGAATTTGCCCCCCGGTAGGGTCGTAGAAGCGCGGCAGCAGATCGGCTAGCGTTGATTTGCCGCTGCCCGACGGACCGACCAGCGCCACGGTTTTGCCTTTAGGGATTAGGAGGTTGATGTTGCTCAGAACGGGCTGGTCGCCGTAGCTGAACTGCAAGTCGCGCAGCTCGATCTGGTGCTCGAAAGGAGGAAGTACATGCGCGTTGGGCTGGTCGCGGATGATGGGCTCTGTGTCTACTACTTTCAGAATTCGCTCGCCGGCTACCAGGCCCCGCTGAATATAGCTGAAAGCGCCACCCAGCGCCTTCACCGGCACTAAAACTTGGGAAAACAGAATCAGATAGCCAATAAAGTCCGACGCGGTCAGCTCTGATTCGCCCGAGAGCACCAGCGTGCCGCCGTAAAAAAGCAGGCCAGCTACTACGCCCACGCCCAGAAACTCTGAGATAGGAGAAGACAAATCCCGGGAGTTGGCCATGGCCCGCAGGGTGCGCGCGTACTTGTTGTTCTGCGCCCGAAACTTGCCCATAATGTATGGTTGGGCATTGAAGGCCTTGATAACCCGAATGCCCCCCAGCGTCTCGTCAATCACCGAAAGCATGGTGCCCAGCGACTCCTGACTCTGGTGAGCCTGCCGCTTCAGCCGCTTGGAAATGCCCGAAATCAGCAAGCCCGACACCGGCAGAATAAGCAGGGTAAACAGCGTGAGCTTCAATGACATATACAGCAGCAGTACGAAGTAAGCCACGATAAACAGCGGGTCGCGAATGACACCGGTCAGCGTGTTTACCACCGAGCCTTCGACTTCCTGCACGTCGTTGGTGAGGCGCGACATCAGGTCGCCCTTACGCTCGCCCGAAAAGTAGCCGAGCTGCAGCTGGGTGATGCGCTCGTACAAAGCGTGGCGCATATTGCGGATCACGCGGGCCCGAACGCGGGCAATAATGCGCAAGCCCAGATACCGGAACAGATTGCTCAGAAAAACCGACACAATCAGAATAAGACACACAAAGCTCAGCGCGCCCAGCTTACCTCGGGCAGCGGTTACCTGGGTAAAGTAGTAATCGAACATCGTCTTGATGTAGTCGATTGACAGCGCGAAGTCCGGCGGCGCGGCAGAGATGGCAACGGTATGCTGCTCCGTGGTGCCAAAAAGCACGTTGAGCAGGGGAATAACCAGCGTGAAGTTGCAGAGTCCGAATATGATGCCCAGCACCGTATACAGAAAATACAGGGGCACGAAATCGGCGAATGGCCGCGCATAGCCCAGAATGCGGAGGTAAGTTTTCATGGAGGCCGCAAAGGTAAGGCATTAGCATAGCCCGTATCACTAGGCCCTTATCCTACCACTTTCAGCAGCCATTTCTTCACCCACGCATGGCGTGCCAGCCCAAAGCCCGCATTTACCAGCCAGGGCTTGGTAGAAATAAAGCGCATCAGCCGGTAGCTGCGGGCCAGCTTTTTGCCTATCTGCTGATACACGGCTTGCTCGTACCAGCGCATTTGCGCCGCGCTGAAATCCTGCTGTTCGAAGCAGCGCATGGCTTGCCTGGCCGCTAATATGCCGCTTTGAATAGCGGTGTCGATGCCGTGGCCTTGCAGGGGGTCGATAAGGGAGGCCGCGTCGCCGCAGAGCAGAAAACGGGTGCCACTAATAGGCCGGGATTTGCCCCCCAGCGGCAGCCCAAAGCCGCTCACTTTGCTTAGCTGGCTGGCCTGGGCAAAGCGCTTGGCGACTTGCGGGTGCTCGCGGGTGATGGCCAGCAGTACTTTTTTTAAATCCAGCTTCTGGGCCGCCACATCGGATGAAAGCATGCCGAAGCCGACGTTATAGACGCCGTCGCCCACCGGGAAAATCCAGAAGTAGCCGGCCAGATACTCGCGCAGGAAATAAAACTCAGTGGTGGTTTCGTCGGTATCAATGAGGCCCTGGAAGTAGGCGCGTACGGCCACGCACTGGTGGGCACGGTCCAGAGGGCGTTGGGTAAGCTTACGGGCCGCTACCGAGTTGGCACCGTCGCAGCCAATGAGTAGCTGACAGGTGAGCGGCGCCTGGCCGTTAGCAGGCAGCAGCGTAACCTGCTCAGCGGTAATGTGAATGTCTTTGACTGAAAAATCGAGTTGAACCTGCGTGGTGGTGTGGGCTTGCACCATCTCCAGCAGCCGTGCATCGAAGTGCAGACGGGGACTGTTGAAGGTTTGAATTTGCCACCGCACCCGAATGTCGCCCCCGTCGGGGGCAAATAACCTACTGTCGCGGGTTTCGGCTTTCTGCGGCAGCGCGTACAACTCCTCATATAGAGTGGGCGAGAGTTGACGAATGGCTTTGAGCGCTAAGCCAGGAATAGCATCGCCGCATACTTTATCGCGTGGAAACTGGTCTTTATCAACCAAGGCCACACGCAGACCACTATGCTGCAACGCCAACGCGCAAGCCGTGCCCGCCGGCCCGGCCCCGAGAATAACGACATCGTAGTGGTGGGTCATTGTTTGCCAGGCTCCGGCTGGGGCGTTGAAATATAGCGCCAACTTTCAGTTCGCGTATCGTTGCAGTCGTTGGATATCATTGCAAAAAGCCCCCCGGCAACCTTTTTAATGATACGCGAACTGAAAGTTGGCTTTGCCGTCCTTTGGGTCGCGCTATATTCCGTTTAAAACTCGTGCAGACGCTGCGCGATATTCCAGCGCACGGCCAGTGACGTAATAGCAGCCGTATTGTTCAGGCTAGGCATCTCACGGCTGGTCTGGCGGCGCACGATCTGCTTGGCGTCAATCCAGAGGTTATGCTTGATCTGGTAGGAAGCCGTCAGGTCGCCGTGGAAATAGCGGGTGTTTATGCCTTGGCCCGTAACATTGCCAAACTCCTGGGCCCGTGAGTTGTAGTCGTATAATACGTTGGTGCCGAAGTTGGTGCCGGCCGTGTCGCGGCCCTGGGTAGTAAAAATGGTTTTGGCCACCACGTTCAGACGCGGCAGCGGCTGATAGCTCATAATGCCCAGTACCTCGTACAAATTGGCCCCCATCGGGTGCGCCAGGGGCTGTTGGTAGTGCTGGTAGTTACGGAAGCGGTCCTCGTGCTGATAAGTGTAAGGACGGATGTAGTTGACCTCCGCCTGAAAGTCAAGATTGCGGATACCGGCCACATCTAGGTATTTAGCCCCAAGCTGAAAGGCTTGTTTATTGGCCCACCAACCCTCACCGGAGCGCACCTGCCCAAGCACGAACTCATCCAGCACCAACTGCCCGTACAGCTGGCCACGGTGCAGGATATTCCACTTAAAATCGAGGCCTAGGATAGCGTTATCCTCCGAGCCAGCTGCTTGCTCAATTGCCCGATAGAAAATAATAGGGTTAAGGTATTGCAGCTCAAACCGCCCCTTGCCACGGGCAAAAACAACCGATTCGAACAGGCCTACATTGAAGGTTGGCGTTACGTCGAAGCTCAAGTGATGCAGAGCGAAGTATTTCTTTGGAAATACCTGATCCGATTCCCGACGGTCGGCGGTCAGCTCTGCGAACAGGTTTTGGTAATTGAATTTCCAGATGCGCGTATTCAGCTTCAAAAACAGATACGGTGCGCTGTAATCCGACAAAATCAGGGAGCGGTAGCCATTGCCAATAAAATTGCGGTCGTGGCCAAGCTGCACGTTAATGTGCTTGGTAGCGGCGTACGTGATATACCCCCGCGCATTGATGAAGTCGTATTGGTCAGGCTTGTTCTTGAAGAACTTCCAGTAGCCCTCGTGTGGCACGATGGTATCGCGCTGTACGCGTTCCTGCACGTATTGTGGTACGGCCATCTGATTGTCGGTCAGGAAGGTGTAGAATCCGAGCCGCTCATCAATGGTGCCTTCTACCTGAATACCGCGGGTATTGACAAAGCGCGAGCCATCACTGTCCGTGTCGCGGCCCACTTCCAGGTGGGCCACCGGATTGACGCGCAAGGTGAAGTTGGGCGTCTCGACGTGGAATACATCGGCCTGATTCTGGTAGAAATACTTCAGGACGGGCTGTTGCGTGGCATTGGCGGGGCCATCGAGCTTGGTATACTGCCAGTTGTCGCGCAGCAGATAATCGGCGTTGAAGCGGTCGGCGCGGGAGAGCCCTACGGTAGAGCTGTCGCGGCGTATGCGCTCAGCCAGCCGGGCTACGCCGGCGCGGGTATAGGGTCGCACGGAGGTGTGCGGATCGTTGAGCGAATCGGGGCCGAAAAGGATAGCATAACGGTCAATCAGCCGATATACATCGCTGTCGAGCGGAACGTAAGTGGGGCCCTGTGCATCGCTTTGGGGCTGAGCCGAAACAGCCGGCTTGGTGCTCAGCGTGTCGTATTTTAGATAAGTGGGGCCAGCTGTATTTACCTGGGCGACGGCCTGCCCGGCCAGTAAGCTCAGCACTGTGAGCAGCAATAATGATTTTCTCATACTACTTAGTAGGACCAAACGACCACTGAGGCACCCGGCTGTACAAAACTACACACTTGGGGGGCAAATTAGGTTGAGCGCGAAAATCGGTCTGGCTTCCCTGGTTAAAAGATGACCAGGCTGGTTTACTGAAAGTTTTCGCCCTAAAATAGCCCCCCGGTATCATGTTCCTTTTGCTCCAGGTTGCCGTACTAAGCTTCGTAACTTTCAACCGTACCCTTGCCGCTCCGCTATCTCCGTCATTCTGAACTTGATCTGTCCGCTTGGGAAGCCTGCATGGCGGCAGCGCCCGAAGCCTTACCATATGCCTATGCCTGGTGGTTGGGAGCCACTGCCGGCCGTTGGGATGCGGTGGTGGAGATAAACGACAATACGGGCGCTTATGCCTCCATATTTCCCCTGCCAATAAAGACGAGGCCTTGGGGCCGTGACGTGTACCAGCCGCCTTTTACCCAGCAGCTTGGCCTGATAACCACCGCCGCCAGCCGCCAGCGCAACGTGCTCGACTATCTGGCTTTGCTGCCCGCGGGTCGTTTTGCTCACCTGTATCTGCAATTGAGCACCCAGAACCAGCTGGTCGCCGCGCCACCTGCCTTCAAACTTGTACAGCGTCAAACTTACCAGTTGAGCTTGGCGCCCGTTTATGCCACCTTATTTGCCGCTTACGCCCCCGATTACTGCCGCCGCCTCAGTCGTAATCAGGAGCAACTTCAGCCTTTGGTAGTCACCGAAACTATGTCGGCCGCGGCTGTTATTAAGTTGTTCAAAAAGGAGAAAGCTGCTGTTGGGTTAAAGAACCAGGAATATCAAAGCTTGCAGACGTTGGTAGAAGCCTTGCAGATGCACAGCCGATTGCTGGCACTGGAGGTGCGGGCGCCTGACACCGGAGAGCTATTGGCCGGGGCATTATTCGTTCGCCACGCGCATATTATTATTTATTTATTTGCCGCTGCCTCGCCGGGGGGCAAAAAAGCGGGAGCCCCGCTGTTGCTGCTCGACCATATAATTCAACGCTATGCGGGCTCGCCCGGCTTGGTTCTCGATTTTGAAGGCGGAATGATTCCTTCTATTGCCCGTTTTTTCGCCAACTTCGGCGCTACGCCCGTGCCTTACGTGGCGCTCACTCAAACCCGCCAACCCTGGTATCTGCAATGGATGCGCTAAACTCCACACCCGAAGCCACTTCCGACCTTTCCGACCGCGTGCACATCGTGTGCGCCGAGCCCTCCATCGCCAATCATTTCCTGGCCGAGCTACGCGATGTAGAGATACAGCGTGATAGTCTGCGCTTTCGGCGTAACCTCCAGCGCCTGGGCGAAATCATTGCCTATCGCATCAGCTCTTTACTCAGCTATACCGACAAGGCCGTGCAAACGCCCCTGGGTACTGCCAATAGTCAGCAGCTCCGCGACTTTCCGGTGCTGGCTACCGTATTGCGGGCGGGCCTGCCGTTTCATCAGGGCTTTCTCAATTACTTCGACCAATCGCCCAGCGCTTTTGCCGCTGCTTACCGCATTGAGGGCACGTCGCAGGTGCAAGTGCAGGTCGATTATCTGGCGGCCCCTTCCCTGGATGAGCGGGTCCTTATTTTGGCCGACCCGATGCTGGCTACGGGTAAGTCGCTGGTACTCACCTATCGGGCAATGCTGCGCTTCGGCACGCCCCGGCAAGTGCACATTGCGGCCGTTATAGCCAGCCCCGAGGGCGTAGCCTATGTAACCCGCGAAATTCCGGAGGCCACGCTTTGGGTTGCTGCCATTGATGAATGCCTGAATGCCCAAGCTTACATTATGCCTGGCCTCGGCGACGCCGGGGACTTATCGTACGGGAGCAAATTGTAAGTAAGAGAGTATTTATGAGAATACAGCTTTACTAAGACGGCATGCAATCTGCCAGCGTATACGGAACCAAGGACGACACGGGCTTCGTGCTATCTTTACACCTGAAGCTGTTGGCTGTTTCTGTCATTCAAGCTGTAACTGCCTCTTACTCGTGTTACCTCATCTTGCCAAAGAATTGGCTCAATATGCGTCCGTTTACCTGCTGAGCACTCTTAAGTTCTTTGCGGGCCCGATTGCGGGTACAGCGGCGGGTTTGTCTTTCGCTCTCACCTGGGGGCTGACCGTAGCTGGCATGATGACCAGCGTATTAATCGTATCGGGCGTGGGCCGCGCTTGGGCGCTGCACATTCGGCAGCGGCGGCAGCGCAAGGGCAAACCTATCTTCAGCAAACAGAGCCGCCGTATCGTGCGCATTTTTCGCCGCTTCGGGATGCCCGGTATTGCTTTTCTGACGCCTATTCTGTTCAGTCCCATCGGTGGTACCGTCATTGCTACCCAGCTGCATGTGCCCCGCTCCCGCATTCTGCTGCATATGCTGTGGAGCGCGGCTCTCTGGGGCGTTGCCCTCACCTTTATGACCATCAAATTCAGCCACCTGCCCATTTTTCATCATTGACGGCGAGTGTGTGCTGTAACTACGTAAAAACTAAGGAAAAAATACCCAGATCTGGGTATTGCCTATGCGAGCAGTATAGTGTTGCTTTGATGTGAAGTAAGTTATAAATATTTGTGCTAAAGACGGTTGAATAGCTTTTAATTATACGGCTCTAGTTATTAATCGTTCTTTATTCTGCCTTCCATCTCCCTAATCGTCGCTGCTATGAAACCCCAATCCTTTATCCTGCAAGGCCGTTCTTCAACCATACACGAACGGTCGTCTGCCGCCCCTGTAATGGTTTTTCTGCACACCAATGCTTTAGGTGTCAGAGTGTATTTACCGCTGTGCGAAGAGACTGTGCGGGCGGGCTACCGCCTGATGGCGTGCAGTGAGTAAGCTGGCGGGTAGCCCCCAACTTTATTTGCGACGATTGCGGGCCTTCGCTATTGCTTTCTTCGCCGGCGACGACGACCGTCCCTTCGACGGATTTGCCTTGCGCCCCTTTACGCTACGGTTCGGGCCTTCTACATAAGGCAAACCAGTGCGCTTATCGATATCCTTTTGCAGCGGAACCTTCTTCTCGTGGAATGCCCCCTGGTAGTTCGGATCGAGGCGGCGACGACGCTCGTCAATCTCCCGATCCATGCCTTGCTGCTCATCAAAGGCGGTAGCGGCCACCGTTACGTCCGACGGTAGGGGTAACTCTGGAATAGTTTGATTTATAAGCTCCGCGATGCGGCCCATGTGGTGCATTTCGGCAGCATTGGCGAAGGTGATGGCTGCACCCGTATGCTGGGCCCGCCCCGTGCGGCCAATGCGGTGCACGTAGTCGTCGTAAATCAGCGGTACATCAAAGTTAATGACATGGCTTACCTGCGGCACGTCAATGCCACGGGCCGCTACATCGGTCGCCACCAGGAAGCGCAGCTCACCATTACGAAAAGCCTCCATCGCGTTGATGCGCACATTCTGGCCCTTATTGCCGTGAATGGCTCGTACCTCACCCGTACTTTTGCGCCCTAGAAAGTGAGCCACGTTGTCGGCGTGCTCTTTGGTGCGGCAAAAAATCATGACGCGGTTGAACACTTCCTCATCCCGCACCAGATGGCCTAGCAGGTTGATCTTAGTGAGCAGATTAGGCACCTGATACATCGTCTGGCTCACGTTCTGGGCGGAAGTGGCGGATGGCGTCACCTCTACCCGCACCGGAAACTCCAGGAACTCCTCGCTCAGTGTCGCTACCTTATCCGGCATGGTGGCCGAGAACAGCACGTTCTGCCGCTTATTCGGAATGACTTCCAGAATACGCCTGATCTGGGGCATAAAGCCCATATCCATCATTTTGTCGGCCTCGTCGAGCACTAAGGTTTTCAACTCTTTCAAGACCAAATCGCCCTTCAGGTAAAGCTCTAATAGGCGCCCCGGCGTAGCAATAAGAATATCAACGCCCTGGGCTAAGGTTTCAATCTGCGTTTTGGGGCCCAAACCGCCATAAATAGCGTAAATCCGCAGGTCAGTTTGGGTAGCCAGGCGCTTTAGATGCGTTTCGAGCTGAATGGCCAGCTCGCGGGTGGGGGCCAAAATCAAGGCGCGGGGATGAATACCTTGAGCGTATTTCACCTTCATGAGCAGGGGCAAACCAAAAGCGGCGGTTTTGCCGGTGCCTGTCTGAGCGATACCGAGCACATCGTGCCCGGCAAGGAGAAGCGGAATAGTTTGCTGCTGAACCGGGGTAGGCTCCGTAAAGCCTGCTTCAGCCACGGCCGTAAGTAGCTGCTTATTGAGCTTGAAATCGGCGAAGGTGGTGGGTTGGGGCGTGACGTCGGACATTATTAAAAAAGCAATTGCGAAAGACAAAGGTACGGCTTGGCATAGTTTTAGGTCCAACATCGGAATAACCCAATAATCTTACTATGCAATTAAACTTTCTGCTTGACGAACCCAATAGTCCCAGTTTATGCATACAGCGCTCTGCTTGGACAGGTAAAACAAAACTCTATGCCGATGGTCAAGAGGTGCCTCCACAGTCGAAACCCGGTTTATTCAGTAAAATCCGCTCCTTCATGGTGCCTATGCCCGACGGCAGCGAACGCCAACTGACGCTCAAAAATCGATTTTACGACCCCGTACCTGTAGCCGATATTGATGGTGAGCCAATTCTGTTAGCGAAAGCCTTAGCGCCGTGGGAACATGTAGTGGCCTGCATCCCGATGCTTCTTATATTCGGTGGTGGGTTGATAGGTGGCCTCTGTGGGGTAGGTGCTATGCTGGCTAATATAAGCATTATGCGTAGCGAGCGGCCAACTGGCCTACGCGTTGCCTTTTGCGTGGGTATTACGCTGGCGGCTTTTGTCGTATATGTGCTACTAGCCGGAATGCTACAGCTAGCGGTAGCTAGCTAAATCAGCAGAGCACGCTAACCAGTCGGTAAAAAACTCCGACATATTTTTTGAATAACCCCGGCAGACCGCTACTTTTGTCCCTCCATTACCCATCTGGTAGGCATAGCTCAGCTGGTTAGAGCATCGGATTGTGATTCCGAAGGCCGTGGGTTCGAGCCCCATTGCTTACCCTGAAAAGGTCCCCGAAAGTTTTTCCGGGGACTTTTTTTTTGTTTGTGCCGTTGTCAACTTCAAATCATCTGCTTGAATCACTTTTATTCCCTCTTCTTATGAGTCTGGTAGTTATCGGTTCGGTGGCGTTCGACGCGCTGGAAACGCCTTTCGGCAAAACTGACAAAATCATCGGTGGCGCGGCTACTTATATCACGCTGTCAGCTTCTTACTCGGTAAAGCCGGTAAAGCTTGTGGCTGTAGTAGGCGACGATTTTCCGCAGTCGGATGTGCTGTTGTTGCAAGAGCACGGCGTAGACACCGAAGGATTGCAAGTGAAAGCAGGGGAGAAGTCGTTTTTCTGGTCGGGTAAATATTCGACGGACCTGAACTCGCGCGAAACCCTACAGACGGAGTTGAATGTGCTGGCCGATTTCGACCCCATCATTCCCGACTCTTACCAGGACTGCAAATACCTGATGCTGGGCAACCTGACGCCTCAGGTGCAGCGCCTGGTTATTCAGCGCCTTGTCAATCGGCCTAAGCTTATCGTGCTGGACACCATGAACTTCTGGATGGATGTGGCGCTCGAAGAGCTGCTCACTACCATTGAGATGGTGGATGTGCTGAGCATCAATGATGAGGAGGCCCGTCAGCTTTCCGGCGAGTACTCGCTGGTGAAAGCGGCCCGCAAGATCATGGCCATGGGCCCTAAGTACTTGATTATCAAAAAGGGTGAGCACGGCGCACTGCTGTTCTGCAAGAACAAAGTGTTTTTTGCTCCCGCATTGCCACTAGAAGAAGTCTTTGACCCAACCGGTGCCGGCGACACCTTCGCGGGCGGGTTTATCGGTCACTTGGCCGCCACCGACGATATAAGCTTCGACAATATGAAGCGCGCCGTTATTCACGGCTCGGCAATGGCTTCGTTCTGCGTAGAAAAGTTTGGTACGGAGCGCCTGATCAATTTGACAAAAAAAGAAATTGAGGCTCGGGAGCGTCAATTCGCTGAGCTGGTAAACGTAGAGCCGATTAGCATAGAAGCTTAAACCTGCTTAGCCCAAAAAAGCCCCCTAGCATCGACGGCTGGGGGGCTTTTTTATGTGCTTGCCTCTACCTTTGAGCAACTAAATAAAGAGAAGCTGGGTAAAAGAGCGAAGTAATCTTCTCACCCTTAGCTCTACTACCATGGCAGAAAATAAGAAGCCTTCGAAGAAGAAATCTGTGCCCTCCGACTCGCCGCAGAAAGATTCCAGCGCCGTAGCACCAGATATGCGGGGCGGCTCTAATAGCGGCGGAACGCAAGTGCAGAACCCCGACCAAAACTTGATTTCGGAGTCTGGCAATCAGGTAAAAGGAAATTCGCCTGGTGGCAACCTCAACGACGTGTTGTCGCAGCGAATCAACAAGCCTCGCAGCAACCCCAATCCTACGCAGCAAAAGGCGAAATAAAGAGCTGTTCAAGCCATAAAAAGCCCCTCGGATCAGTTCTGGGGGGCTTTTTATGGCTTGAGCTATTTGGGCAGCAACAGACGCGCATACTTGATCTGGGGCGTACTGTCAGGGTAATACTGCCGGATAACGAGCGTTTGGTCGTTCAGCCAACGCACTTCCTCCGGGCCCCAGGTGTTCACCACGCGGTTCCAGCGCAACAGCGGGATGCCTTTCTCCAACGACCAGACCTGCAGGCCATTGGGTGAATAGTGCGCTTCCATATCAGAGTTGGATGTGACCAAATGCGTACCGTTGGGCGCTAACACCGGACGACCCCAAAGCCGGGTGCGCCGCCCCGTATGCTGATTAATAAGAAGCACGAATCCTGACTCCCAGCGCGTGACATCTAGCACCCAGAAGTCACTGTTTTCCAACGGGCCCCGAAAGCGGTAGACGACGTGTTTTTCCTCGTCGGGGTCCGTTATGTTATTGGTTAGCGTAAGGGTGCGACCATTGGTTAGGGTAAGAAGTAATGCGTCAGAGCGGCGCTGGGCGCGCCCCTCTGCCAGCTGGATATATTTCTGTTCAGTGGTGTCGGTGTCGATGCCCTTGAGGCGAGCAAACTCGGCCTCACGCGCTGGAATAAGCTGAGCTATACTGCCATTGCGAAACCGTAATGTATCGGTCTCCGAGCGTAAAATTCTGGCCGCCGGAGCCGCTGTTGCCGAAGTAGCAGGTGCCACAACCTTCGGCTGAACAGCCACTTCGTGCGGCTCTACGCGGGTTTTGACAGCTTTCTGAGGACTACTGTCGCAGCTTATCAGCGAAATGCCCCCCAGTGTAAGAAGAATGGGATATAAATTCATATAAAGCACAGAATTAAAAATCCTGCTTCAGCCACTGCCGGAAGCTTACCTGTTGTTCCGGCGTGGCGTCAGGGCGTTTTTCGATTGTAATCTTTGGCCAAAAACGCTTGCTTGGATCAGCTACCAGCGGTACAGTAAGCAAGCGACTCTGACGAAACACGGTTACTTCATAGCTAGGTGCCCCGCTGTTGAGCAGCACCTGTAAGTTCGTCTGAACCCGCTGGCCATTCACCGCTATTATTTCATCATCAACGGTAAGAGCGGCGGCGGCGGGCGAGTGGGGGAGGATGTTCGTTACTTCGGTCCGCTCGTTTTTGACAATGGTTTTAAAGCCAAATACGCCTTCCGCGGCCGATACGTTCTCCTGCTGCAGGAGCGTGCAGCCCACAAAGTGTAAAGCCTTCGTCAGGGGCTCTTCCAATGGGGCAGTGCCATAGATAAAGCTGTCGAAGTATTGCCGCATGGGGCGTCCTGCTACTTCTTCTACCAAGCGGATATAGTCATCCTCAGTATAGCCTACGCCGGGCTGGCCAAACTCCAGCCATAGCCGCCGCAATACGTCGTCAAGGCTGCGCTGGTGCTTGGAAAGCTGCCGCAACGCCAGATCCAGGAGCAGCGCCACCAGCGCGCCCTTATGATATACCGACACTTTACGGTCGGGCACGCCGTTCTTATAGCCATCCAGCCACAGGTCTACTGATGCATCCGCGAGCGACAGGTTGAAGCGGCCGTCATCTTCATAATGCTTGCGCAGCACCGTATTAAGCTCCTGAAAATACTGTTCGGCCGTGCGCACGCCGCTACGCGCTAGTAAGTACTCGCCGTAATAAGTCGTGATGCCTTCAGCGATGTAGCAGGTGCGGAAGTACTGCTCTTGCGTGTAATCGTACGGCAGTAGCTCTACCGGCCGGATACTTTTGATGTTCCAAGTATGGAATAGCTCGTGGCAGCTTACGCCCAGCAGCTCCTTATAAAGTCCCTCCGTCATGAGCAGCTGTGCGGGTCCCAGTGTGATGACCGTGGAGTTGGTGTGCTCCACGCCGTGGTAATGGGCGTAAGGCAGTATCTGATTAAGGAAATGATAGTCCGCCACCGGAAAACTGCCGAATAAGCTCAACTGCTCCTCCGAGAAGGCCGCGAAATCCTGAAGCAGGCGCGGCCAATCAGGGTCACATTCGCCCTGCACCCAGACATGAAACGGTATGCCCTGCGCTTGATATTCGTGGTGCAGCAGCGTAGGGCTGGCTATCAGCGGGCATTCGATGAGGTGCTCAAAACTATCAGCCTGAAGCATGTGGGGGGCTTTTTGGGGCAAGCCACACGCAATCTGCCAGCTTTCGGGCAGTTCCAGCGTCAACTCGCAAGGCTCGTGCTGACGACCTTCAGCGTACAGTAAGCACTGCACGCCATTCATGTATAGCTGGCTCTCATCGAGCCAGGAGCCGCCCGCGTCCATCTGATGGGCGTAAAAGTTGTAGCGCACCCGCACCGTCCGGCCAGTTGCGCCCGCCACCTGCCAGCGGTCCTTGGTTATTTTCCGATAGGGGAGGACCTCGCCTGAATCTGCATCATCCACGACTACGCGCTGAATTTTTTGCGCAAAGTTCTGCAGCTCGTAGCGACCGGGACGCCAGGCAGGTAACTGCAGTTCCAGCGGCTTAGTGGCTTCGGCCGGCACGGTTAGCGTCAGCTGAATTTGCAGATAAAAAGTAAGCGGATTCTCAAATGAGACGTGGTAGTGAATCATAAAGGCAGGTGTGCTTCGCGGCTGGAATGTACGTCGGAGCTCCGGGAATAGGGCAGATTGCTGGAGCTAACTGTATACGGAGTAATTCTCTGTGCAAGCTCAAGTATGCGTCAGATTGCTTTAAATAGAGTTTAAAGTCGATAAGGACTATACTACTTTTCTATACTGTTTGGCATTTACAAACGAAGCCCGTACCTTTGCCGGCCATCCCCGAATAGCATTCCAAGACGATGAAAAGAACATTTCAACCCTCGCAGCGCAAGCGCCGCAACAAGCACGGTTTCCGCTCACGCATGGAAACCGCCAACGGCCGCCGTGTGCTGGCCTCCCGCCGCGCCAAAGGCCGCAAGCGCCTGACGGTATCCGACGAGGGTCGTCATAAGCGCTAAACCGCTGACGGCTCCCGCCGATTCGCCCCTGCCAGCCAACTCTATGACGCCGGGCGCGCGCTCCTACTCATTTCCGAAAGAAGAACACTTGTGTCGCAAAAAGCTCATTGACGAGCTTTTCGGCCGGGGTTCTTCTTTTGGTTTATACCCTTTGCGGTTGGTGTGGTTGCCTGCGCTGGCCCCGACTACGGCTCCGCCCCAAGTGCTGGTGAGCGTATCAAAGCGCTCCTTCAAGCGAGCCGTGGACCGCAACCGGCTAAAGCGCCTCATGCGGGAGGCTTACCGCTTAAATAAATACCGTTTGCTGGAGGCACCTGGGGGGCATTCTGTTGCGCTGCTGGGGATTATCTATTCGGGCAAGGAAAAAAAACCTTTCGCGCTGGTTGAAAAAAAATTAATTTCAGGGCTGGAGCGTTTGCTGACTGATGCAACCCCCACCGTTGAGGTGGTGCCTGTATCATAGGTTGTTTTCCACGCTTTCAGCCTTTTTATGCGCAAAAAATATCTGGCCGGCCTGATTTTGGGCGGGGCCACGTTGCTCGTCTCTTTCCGCAGTGCCTCCGACAATGAGCGCTATTTCGAGATTGCCAAGAACCTCGACATTTTCGCGACCCTGTTTAAAGAAGTGAATACCTATTACGTGGACGAGATAACGCCCGCAAAAATGGTGAAGACGGGCATAGACGCCATGCTTAAGTCGCTAGACCCGTACACCAACTACATTCCCGAAGACGATATTGAGGACTTCCGCACCATGACCACCGGGCAATACGGCGGCATTGGGGCAGTAGTGGTAAAGCGGGGAGCAAAAACTGTGGTTCAGGCTGCTTACGAAGGCTATCCGGCCCAAAAAGCTGGTTTGCTGCCCGGCGATGAGATTTTGACTATTAACGGAGTCAACGTCGCGACCAAGAATAACTCCGATATCAGCAAGTTGCTGAAGGGGCAGGCTAACTCGGTAGCTAAGCTGTCGGTGACGCGCTACGGGCAGGAGTTGCCGGTGGAAATTAACATCACCCGTGACAAGATTCAGGTAGAAAACGTGCCGTACTACGGGATGCTGACACCTGAAATTGGTTACTTCCAACTGGCCGGATTTACTATTGACGCTGGTAAGGAAGCTCGCTTGGCAGTGATGAAGCTGAAAGAGCAGGGCGCCAAAAAAATCGTGTTCGACATACGCGACAACCCGGGTGGTTTGCTTAATGAAGCCGTAAACGTATCTAACCTCTTCGTTAATAAAGGGTTGGATATAGTGAGCACCAAAGGAAAGGTTACAGACTGGAATAAGACTTATAAGGCCCTCGACGCGCCTCTGGATACGCAGATGCCAGTGGTCGTGCTAACCAGCAACCGCTCCGCTTCTGCCTCCGAAATCGTATCGGGTGTGCTTCAGGACTACGACCGCGCTGTGTTGGTCGGCAAGCGGACGTTCGGTAAAGGGTTAGTGCAAGCCACGCGGCCGTTGTCCTATAACTCTCAGTTGAAAGTAACGACGGCCAAATACTATATTCCAAGTGGCCGCTGCATTCAGGAAATCGACTACGCTCATCGGGCCGACGATGGCACGCTGGGAAAAGTACCGGATTCCTTACGCACCGCTTTCAAAACGACCAGCGGCCGCGTAGTATATGATGGCGGCGGCGTAGCTCCCGACGTAGAAGTGCAGGAGCGTGCCATTGCGGATATCACCCGCGTGCTCCTGCAGAAAAATTATCTGTTCGACTATGCTACCCGCTACCGTGCTGCTCACCCTACATTGCCCCCCGCCCGCGAGTTTCACATCTCTGACGCTGAATACCAGAAGTTTATTCAGTTTTTGGGCGGAAAGGATCTGAGCTACTCCACTGATATGGAAAAAAGCCTCGCTCAGCTAAGCAGCCGGGCAAAGGAGGAAAAGCACTACGACGACGTGAAAGCCGAGATCGAAGCGATTCGTCGTAAGGTCTCCACCAACAAAAGTAACGACCTGACCCGCTTTAAGCCCGAAATTCGGGAATTGCTGGAACAAGAAATTGTGGCGCGCTACTACTTTCAGAAGGGCCAGATTGAAGCCAGCTTCGACGACGACCCGGATATCCTGATGGCGATGAATGTGTTGAACGACCAGGCGCGATATATGGCACTCCTAAAGCCAGGCACACCAGAGGCAAAATCCCGGCCGGAGGTTAAGAGAGCAGGGGGTAAGTAGACCCTGAGTATCGTATACCGTAAAAAAGCAGGCTCCGCTAGGAGCCTGCTTTTTTGTAGTTGTGCCGGCCAAGATGTGAATTCCAACTGGTCAGCATTGGGCATATTTCCGGTTGTACCTTTGCGCAAATAGCCTTGGCTTATGCTTATTCTTTCTCTCGAAACCTCTTCTCCTGTATGCTCCGTGGCTCTCCACCAAGCGGGTATATTACTAGGCCAAGTGGAGTTGCGACTAGAAAAATCGCACTCCTCGCATTTGAGTGTGTTGATAAATCAGCTGCTGGAAAACACAGGTCACACCCTTCAGGACATTGCGGCGGTGGCTTTATCCGATGGACCCGGCTCGTACACGGGGCTGCGCATTGGTGGGGCGGCGGCCAAAGGATTGTGCTTTGCCTTGGATATTCCGCTCTTGGCTGTTAGTACATTACAGGCGCTGGCCTGGCAAGTGGCGGCCTATACCGAATCCCCCGCAACCTGCCTTTATTGCCCGATGCTGGATGCGCGCCGCATGGAAGTGTATACCGCTTTATATACCCACGACAGTCAGGAAATTTTGCCCCCCACAGCCTTGGTGCTAACTCCCGATGCGTTGGCCGAACAATTAGGCGGGCACCGTGTGTTATTCTTTGGCAATGGGGCAGTCAAACTTCAGTCGCTATTAGCTGAGCAATCAAATGCTGGCTTCTTGGCTGGCATTGAGCCGTTGGCGGTGGCGGTGGGTGCTTTGGCCTGGGGGGCATTTCAGCGTCAGGAGTTTCGGGATGTTGCGTACTACGAGCCCTTTTATCTAAAGGAAGTGTATACAACTACTCCAAAGGTGAAGTAGAGAGTTGTAGCAACAATGCAGTAGCTCTCCTGAGTCATCTTTTGATGAGTAACTGAAGAAAACCTTTGCACCAATTTGAAGCCCTCTGGGTCTTAGTAATATGGAAGAAATCATCAACCGTGTAGCACAAAGTGTCCTCACCACGCTCAATCTGGAATTGCTGCTGCATCCCGGCGAGCGGGTAGTGTATGATATTAAAGACAACCTGTTTCAGGGGCTTATTCTGCGCGAAAAGGACTTTCGCGAATTTATTAAGGCCCATGACTGGAGCCAATACGATGGCAAAAATGTAGCTATTATCTGCTCGGCCGATGCCATTGTGCCTACTTGGGCTTATATGCTGCTGGCCACTAAGCTTCAGGGACATACCCATCGGTATGTATTTGGCGACTTAGAGGCCTTGGAGCAGGAGTTGTTTCAGGAAGCCATTGCCGCCATTGATGGTGAGGAATACCGCGATGCGAAAGTGGTCGTGAAAGGCTGTGGCAATATTCCGGTGCCGACGTATGCTTACGTAGCCATCATGCAGAAGCTGCTGCCGGTAGCAGCCAGCTTGATGTATGGCGAGCCGTGCAGCACTGTGCCATTATATAAGCGCCCTAAAGTATAAGTGCTGCTTTTGCGGTACAGTTGATTAGTATAAGCGAGCTTAGTTTGGGCGCTATCTTATATATAGAGTGCTCGCCATAAGAATGTGCTCTGAACTTACTCTATAGACTTGTTCCCAAATAGTATTTTTGGGAATGCTTGATGTGAATGCGATTACGGATGACCGGCAAATGCGGGCCTTGACGGGCTTGAGTATTGATGCCTTTTGTGGGCTGGCGGACCCATTCACGGCGGGTTGCCAGCAGGAAGCGGATGCGCGTTTTTCGGGGCAGCGGCCCCGCCAGCGCCGGGCCGGTGGTAGGCGCAAAGGTGTGTTGGCCAGCCCGGAACAAAAAGTGTTGTTCCTTCTCTACTACTTAAAAGTCTACCTGACCTTCGACGTGCTGGCGGCCACGTTTGGCTTGCCCCGCTCCAAAGCCTGCGAACACGCCCACCGCCTAGCCAGGGCCCTGAAGCGCACCTTGCGCACGCTGGGCGTGCTGCCAGCGCGGGCTATCGACTCGCTGGCCCAGATGCAGGCCATCTTTGCCGACGTGCCCGTGCTCTTGTTCGATACCACCGAACATCCGTATCCGCGCGCCCGGGCCGTCGCGGACCGCCCGGCTGACTACTCGGGGGAAAAAGGCCCACCCGTAGAAAATACGCTCATCGCCAACCCGGCCCGCTACATTCACTACCTGGGGCCGACTGCCAACGGGACTACGCACGACTATCAACTGCTCAACACCGAGTTTGCCCGCAACCTGGGCTCGCTCGACTTGTGCCAGGTGTTGGTTGATTTGGGTTACCTGGGCGTCGTCGCCGACTACGGCCTTAGCCCGGAAAGTCTGCCCCACCGCAAGCCCCGGCGCAGCAAAAAGAACCTAGGCACGGCCCTGACCGCCGCCCAGCGGGCCGACAACCGCGCCCAGGCCCGCCGCCGCGTCAAGGTCGAGCACGCCATCAGCGGAGCCAAGCGCTTGAGTTGCGTCACCCAAGTCTACGCAACAAATCAGCCTCCTTTGACGACCGAATCATGGCCCTGGCCTGCGGCATCTGGAACTGGCATCTGACCAAAACAAATGTGGCTATTTAGGAACACGTCTAACCTATAAACACGTTAACTGTCACGTTTGCCAGACTACTGATCATGAGGATGACGCTAGCTTTTGCCGAAAGTGTGGTGAGAAGCTCTAAGACACTGGTCCTTATCATTCGTTACTCGAATATTGCGTCACTACCTTGAATGTCCATTCAGAACGGCCTCAACCGGTCGAGTTTCTTTTAACACTCATCTATGATATACTCTAATTAAGCCTAGCATCTAGACTCATTTGAGTTGTATTATTAAGATGATAGCAATCCGTTAAAATAATCTGAAATAGTCCATGTTCCTAACACATTGTGCCTCAGTAGTCTTGCAGTAATTCAGGGCATTTAACAGGTAATAAAGTGTAAAAATATCGTTCGCTGCTTGCAAACAATGATTTTATCCTGCACTTTTGCACTCCCAATCCGAAACGCGGGGGGGTAAATAAGGCGAATTACTCTCTTTAAGAGATTGATTTTTTATGCTTACTTAGTTTGAAAAGGGTTAACTCAGCAAGCAGATAATTTTTTATGAAATTTATTTACTGCTTCAGTTAAGAGTTTTATATCTTTGCGCTCCCAAATCAAAAGGGTTTAGATAAGGGCTTCAGAGCACAACAGGCCTTAAGTATAAGTGAGAG
>NZ_FWWW01000012.1 GCF_900176135.1 Hymenobacter roseosalivarius DSM 11622
TGAGGTGGTCTAGTTGAGCGGGACAGTTTAGGGTCGTTAGTTAAAGAAGTTGACAATGAGCAAGATACGGCAATTGATAGCCAATGCTGGAATGCAGCCGCTGGTGATTGTAGTAGTCAAAATACTCGGCGACGCTAGTCTGCGCGTCAGCTAAATCGGCAAAAACGGGCCATTCGCGGGCTTCGAGTTCTTCGGTTTTGAGCCGGGACCAGAGGCTCTCGGCCTGGGCGTTATCATAGCATTCACCTCGTCGGCTCTGCGAGCGTAGCGCCTGCTGGCGGTGCAGCAGGGCGCGATAGGCCTTGCCGCAGTACTGCCCGCCCCGGTCGGAATGTACGAGTAAGCCGGGAGCCGGCTGCTGGGCCAGCAACGCCCGTTGCAAGGCCGTTGTAATCAACTCTTCCGGCATGGTGGCCATCACGTGCCAGCCCACGACGTGCTTACTGGCCACGTCCTGAAACGCACATAGATAGGCCCACTCGCCGCTGGCCAACGGCAAATAGGTGATGTCGCTCACCCACACGCGGTTGGCCTGGGTGGGTGTGGGCTGGTCGAGCAAGCGGTTCGGCGCACAGCGCAGCCCGTGCGTGGAATCCGTCGTGCGCGGCGTGTAGCTCTTCGGCTGCAAGGCGCGCAAGCCCCGGCGGCGCATCGCCGTGCGGAGGGCCTGGCGGCCCACGTGGTGCCCCTGCTGGCGCAAGGCCACGCGCAACCGACGGGTACCATAGCGCTTTTTGTGTGTCTCAAAGGTCTGATCTAGCGCTATTTCCCATGCCGGCTCTTGTTGCCCGAGGCCTTGCTGCTCTCGCTGCTGCCAGGCGTAGTAGCGGCTGGGCGCCACCGCCAGCACCTGACAAAGGCGACGGACCGGATAGCTCCCACGGTGCTGGTCGATGAAGCGATAATGGCTCATTGGTCGCTGGTCTGCGAAAAGATGGCGATGGCTTTTTTTAAAATCTCTAGTTCCTGCGCCTGCCGCCGATTGGTGGCCCGCAGCTGGCGCAGCTCCGCGGCAGTAGCGGGGTCCAGGCTGGCGCCAATCGCGGCGGCCACGGGCGTCTGCACGGCTTTCTGCCACTTGTAAAGCAGCTTGGGATTGATATTCAGGGCCCGAGCGGCAGCCTGGGTGGAACGGCTTTCGCTGGCCAAGCGCAAGGCTTCGGCGCGAAAGGCCGCATCATAGGTGCGTCGCTTGGTCGGTTTGGGAGGAGTGGCCATCAGACAAGAAAGATAAGGCCCTATTCTGTCCCGTCTCACCCGACCACCTCA
>NZ_FWWW01000053.1 GCF_900176135.1 Hymenobacter roseosalivarius DSM 11622
AACTAAGGAAGTAAATGGGAGATGCTTTGACAGGAGGCAGCTGAGGCGCGACGTTGCTACAAGCTCTCATCCTCACCCCGCCGTATCCTCCACTTCATCCCCATCATCCACCATCACCCGCGCCAGCTTCTCGATATTGAGGCTGCGGGCGGAGGCGTCGAAGATTTCGCGGTAGGTGCCGCGTTTATCGTATAGCTCGTCGTGGGTGCCGCTTTCTACCATGCGGCCCTGCTTCATGACGTAGATGCAGTCGGAGTCCACGATTTGGGCGAGGCTGTGGGAGATGATGACCACCGTGCGGCCTTGCTTAATGGCGTCGAGCGAGTTCTTGATTTGCTCGGTGGCAATGGCGTCGAGGGAGGCGGTGGGCTCGTCGAGGAAGATGATCGGCGGATTTTTGAGGAAGAGGCGCGCAATGGCAATGCGCTGCTGCTGCCCACCCGACAGCTGCTGGGCATCCGACTGATACTGCTGGGGCAGAGCCATTATCTGGTCGTGGAGGTAGGCCTGCTTGGCAGCGGCCTTTATCTCGTCTAAGGTCGCCTCGAAGTTGCCGTAGCGGATGTTTTCCTCGATGCTGCCCTTGAAGATGTGGTTTTTCTGGAGCACCAGCCCGATACGCTGGCGCAGGGCATGGGTATCGTAGTCGGAGAGCGGGCGGCCATCGAGGAGCATTTCGCCGCCGTTGGGCTCGTAAAACTTGCAGAGCAAATTGAGAATGGTGCTCTTGCCCGCCCCCGACAGGCCCACCAGGGCAGTAGTTTGGCCGGCCGCAATACTCAGGCTGACATCGTGGAGGGCCTGGATGCCGGTGGGGTAGGTGAAGTCGACGTGGCGCAGCGAAAAAGCCCCCCGGAGCTGGTCAGGCGGGGTGGGGCCGGTGCGCTCGGTTTCGGTGGTGGCGTCGAGGATGTCGAAGAAGCCTTCGGAGTAGGTGAGGGCCTCGTTCATCTCGTCGTAGATGCGGTGGAGCTGGCGGATGGGCGCCGACACGTTGTTGAACAGCAGAATGTGGAACATGATGGCCCCAATGGAAATCTGCCGATCGAGCACCAGGTAGGCGGTCAGGATGATGATGAGCACCACGCCAATCTGCTCCACGAAGGTTTTGAGGCCGTCGAAGAGGAAGTTGGTTTTGCGGGTTTCGAGCTGGGTGGTCACGAGGTTGCGCTGCATGCCGGCCTGCTTTTCGCCCTCGTAGTCTTCGCGCACGAAGCTCTTAATCACCACAATAGAGTCGATGATGTTGATCAGGCCCTGGCTGCGCTGCTCGCGCAAACCCCGCAGACTGCGGCGTACGCCGTTGAGCTTGTCGGCCTGTCGGTAGCTGATCCAGAAGTAGATCGGGAGGATGCCCAACGCCACCAGCCCCACGTACAGGTTGGCCGTGAACATGATGATGAGGGCCACGATGGAGTTGGCAAACAGGGGCAGGATGTCGATAAAGAAGTTCTGGACCAGCTTCATCAGACTCTCCACGCCGCGGTCGATGCGGGTTTGGAGCTTGCCGGTTTGGTTGCCGCTGTCGGAGTAGAAGCCGAGCTGGTAGCTCAGAATCTTATCCACGGCCGACTGGTGCAGGGTGCTCGAAACGTTGATGCGGATTTTCTCGCCGTAGAACTTCTGCCCAAACTGAATAAAGGTGTTAATAATCTCCTTTCCCAGCAGCAGCACGCTCACTATGAGCAGCAAATTTGCCCCCTGGGTCAGCCCGAGGCCTTGATCCAGCAGCCCCTGCACAGTATCCACCGTGTAGCGCAACACAAACGGATTGACCTGCGCCGCCAACGACCCCACCAGCGTCAGCAGCAACGTGCTGATTACCAGGGTTCGGTAAGGCAGCACGTACGGGTACAGGCGGCGGATAATTTGCCAAAGACTCATAGCAGCGGAACAGTAAGGGCTGCTTGGTTAGACGCGGGAGGTGGGGGTGAGGTTATTGGGGATAAAAAAGAAAGCCTGACCTATGGAGGTCAAGCTTTCTGATTACTTGGTGCAGCTAAGCGGATATATCGTCACTACTGCACAGGCATCATGAAACTCGATTCTTGCACAGCCAAGGTATCGCCAGCGCCTATAGTAGTAATAGCTGCTTCATTAAACTCATTGAATAGTAGCCCAGATGCTTCACTATTAGCCAACCCAGAAAAATCACGTTTGAGACGATAGTGCAACAAAGCGACTCTCATATTGCTTTGGTCTCTGTAGCCTACCCGCACTTCCTTTGTAACATAAGCAAATCCTGTAGTCGAGGGAAGAGGAACTAATGGAGCAGTATATTTCAATAATCCTCTAATATCGTTATTAAGAGTACCATTAATTCTATTAGAGGCGACCTGTACAGACCCTATTGAGTAAAATAGGTGCTGATTGCCTTTTTTGGTCACATAAAACCGCATGTTACTTGTACCAAAAACAGCTGTGTCCGGGGCCAAAAATCGAATAATCGCCTCTGGATCAATTGCTGTGGGTACTGTAAATGGAACACCTGAGTTCTTAATAAAACGGTCTTTTACAAGCTGATCTTTTATTTCAACCCCATTAGTAAAGACGCGCTGCTGCACTTTTATAGTAGGTTTTGATCGTCTTTTTTACAAGACGATAACATAATGCTGCTTAATAAGAGCAAGGAAATATAGCGAAGTGACATTCCGAGTAAAATACAAATTTGAGCCAACAAGATATCACTAGTTACTTGATTCCCTGCAACTCCCAGACTTTTCCTGCTTCTTTACTTATCAAACCATCTTTCATCTCCAACCAAACCACATGACGACACTCCGACTCTTAGCCCTGGCTGGTGGCCTGGCTCTGGCCGCGCCTACCTTGGCTCAACAAGCCGAAAAAGTAGATCAGGCCATGATTGCCAAGATCAAAGACGAGGGTATGAACCGCTCCAAGGTGATGGAAACGGCCTTTTATCTCACCGACGTTTGCGGCCCGCGCCTGGCTAACTCCGATGGCCTGAAGCGCGCCAATGAGTGGACCAAAGGCCAGCTTACCAAATGGGGTATGAGCAACGCCAACATCGAGCCCTGGGGTGACTTCGGCCGCGGCTGGGACATCGAGAAGTCGTACATCGCCATGACGGCGCCTTACTACCACTCCATGATAGGCGCGCCTAAAGCCTGGACGCCCTCTACCAGCGGAAACGTGAAGAAGCAGGTGGTGTACGTGAATGCTACTACCGAAGAGGATTTGGCCAAGTTTCAGGGTAAGCTGCGTGACAAAATCGTGCTGACGGCCGTGGCTACGCCGCCTAAAACCACCTTCGAGGCCGATGCCAAGCGCTACACCGATGATGAGCTGACCAAAATGATGGAAGCTCAGCCTGCGCGCCCAACTACCGACGACCCGGCTATGACCGAGCGACTAAACGCCCGTCGTGCTCAGGCCGCGTTGCGTACCAAGCTCAACGAGATGCTGATGAGTGAAGGTGCTGCTGCGGTGCTTAGCACCCGCGGCGGCTCACACGGCACTTTCTTTACCAGCAATGGCGCTCCGTACGCTGCCGATGCGAAGCCCGTACTGCCCGAAATTGAAATGTCGCCCGAAGATCAGCTGCGCCTGATTCGGTTGGTGGAAGCTGGTATTCCAGTAGAAGTGGAAATGGAAACCAAAACGCGCTTCCAGAACACCGATCTGAAAGGCTACAACGTCATAGCCGAAATTCCCGGCACCGACCGCAAGCTAAAAAGCGAGGTAGTAATGCTTGGGGGCCATTTAGACTCCTGGCACGCCGCTACCGGTGCCACCGACAACGCGGCCGGCTGCGCCGTGATGATGGAGGCCATGCGCATTTTGAAAGCTACGGGTGTGAAACCTCGCCGCACCATCCGCATTGCTCTGTGGGGCGAGGAGGAGCAGGGCCTGCACGGCTCGCGCAACTACGTGAAGAACCACTTCGCCGACCCCGCCACCATGAAGCTGCTGCCCGCCCATGAGAAGCTGGCCGGCTACTTCAACCTCGATAATGGCGGTGGCAAAATCCGCGGTATCTATTTGCAGGGCAATGAGGCGGTAGCGCCCATCTTCACAGCCTGGCTCCAGCCCTTCGCCGAGATGGGTGCCACTACGGTTACGCCCCGCAACACCGGCGGCACCGACCACCTTTCCTTCGACGCCGTGGGCCTGCCCGGCTTCCAGTTCGTGCAGGACGGCCTCGACTACGGTACCCGCACCCACCACACCAACCAGGACACCTTCGACCGTTTGCAGGCCGATGACTTGAAGCAGGCGTCAGTTATCGTAGCTTCCTTCGTGTACCACACCGCCATGCGCGACCAGAAGCTGCCACGCAAGGTGCTGCCTGCCCCTGCCCCGAAGTCGTAATGTTTGGTAATTGTTTCTATAAAAGAGCCCCCCAGATTAGTTCTGGGGGGCTCTTTTAACGCGTTAAACGCAATGCACTTTATTTGACTCGACGAAGTAGGTAAACGAGTCCGCCGTCTCCGTAGGAACTCATCTGTACTATTTCCCAGCCTTCCACTGTCACAGTATTTAAGGTTTTTATCAGCATACCACGCATTTTCTGATCACGTTCTTCTTGCACTTTTATTATTTCATTAAATCCTAAATTACTTAAATCATTTACTTGTTCATTAAGCTTAATATCTTTCTGTTTCTGAAACTCCGGAGTAAAACTTATAAATGCAGAGCCTGGATAAGTTTTTCGTCCGAAATAAAAAATTTGCATATAAGTATAATTAGCCGATGCATCAGAGTACTTCTGACTTGAATGGCACGACTGGCTTGGCATAACAAGCAGGATTAATAATATTTTTTTCATGAGATAATTAATGAAGTACAAAAGTATTACTCAATTATTTACACACAATTATTAGACGACTGCAAGCATTCTAACATGGCATAAACCATTGTATTTCCACCAACAGCCCTTTATCGAAAAGTAAAAGCCATGAATCGTTACTTACAATCTTACCCATCGATAAAGACACCTCTATGCGTTTTCCAACTTTGTGCACGTCAACTTCTCCTTTATTTTTAACGGCTTTAGGAAAAATTTTAGCAAGTGACGATAAGGTAGTTTTACTGTTTAGCCGAAGTGTAGGAGTGATTAGCTCTAATTTCGAATTATGGCGAAAATCAATAGAGGTAATAATCGCTGTGTCGCCATCTACTTCTGCACGGGTTTCTTTGAAATAAGCATACTGGAAACGCTGGTTGTCAAAGTAGAAAACGCACACATCATTAAAATCTGGGTTTACCAAACTATCCGGGCGACCGAGGAGCTTATGTAGCTCCTCGGTTTTGCCAACCAGCGGCAGCTTACCATTAAGTTTCACGGCGTCCCAATCCAGGTATTCATCAACCGAATCGGGCGGTGCCGCCGCGGCTTCGGTGACCTGAACGACAGCCAAGGTAGCATGGGCTTGGGGCTGGGTAGAAACTGGAACTGTAGAAGTTTGCGTGGAAGGTGTTTCCTGACAACTCGCGGAAAACACCGTCCAGCACAAAACCCCTAGCAGTCTTACCGTAGACTTAGATGGGAGTCTCATTGAGTTGGAATAGCCTAGCTCAACTCTTTCTTAAATAACCCTAATGTCCGCTCCCAGGCCAGCTTGGCGGCTTCGGCGTTGTAGCGAGCGGGGGACGAGTCGTTGTTGAAAGCGTGGTTTACGCCTTCGTACATAAACTGCTGGTACTTCGCATTAGCGGCTTTCAGCGCCGCTTCGTAGGCGGCGGCACCGGCATTCACGCGCTCATCGAGGGCGGCGTAGTGCAGCATCAGGTGCGCCTTGATTTGGGAGACGTCAGCGTCTTTGGGCTGGGTGCCGTAGTAGGCCACGGCGGCATTGAGCTTGGGGTCGCTGAGGGCGAGGCGGTTGGCCATAGCGCCGCCCCAGCAGAAACCGACGCAGCCGGTTTTGCCGTTGCTATCAGGGCGCTGGCGCAGGTAGGTGAGGGCGGCGAGGTAGTTGTTCAGCGTTTTCTGCGCATCGAGCTGACCGATTAGGGTGCGGCCCTGGTCCTCGTCGGTGGGCGTGCCGCCAAACTGCGAGAGAGCATCAACGCCCAAAGCCAGGTAGCCGGCCTGGGCCACGCGGCGCGTTACATCCTTTATGTGGGGCGTGAGGCCGCGGTTTTCGTGAATCACTACCACGGCTCCGCGCTTCTTTTTGCCTTTTGGGTGCACCAGGTAGCCTTGCATGGTGGTGCCGTCGCCGGGCCAGCTCACGGTTTCTTCGGTTAAATTGCCGGCTTGTACGGGCACGGTGGCGGCGTTGGCGTAGCCGGGTTCAAGCACAGCCAAAGCGGCCGTGGCCAGAGCCGCGCCGCCGGTTATTTTCATCAATCGCTCCATAAATTCCTTGCGGGTGAGCGGGGAGTGGGTGTATTCGTCGAAGAGGTTAATAATGCGCTGATCCATGTGGTTAGAATGTAACGCCAGGCTCCAGCTTGGCGAATCGTTGAACGATGACGTTGGGGGGCATTTTGCAATGTCCCCAGCTATTCGCCAAGCTGGAGCCTAGCGTTACTTCTACTCTTCCCGGTTCACGGTGTCCATCGAAAAGGCCGGCACGCAGATCGACCAGTATTCGCACTCGGCATCAAACGGGTTGGCGTAGCGCACCCGCGCCCCGGCCTTGATCAGCAACGATTCGCCGGCACTCAACTCCACTACGTCGCCGTCGATTTCAAAGCGCTTCCGGCCGCGCACCACGATAGTTATTTCGTCGAACTCGGGGCGTTGGTGCGGCTCGCTCCATTGGGGAGGTGCCACCATGTGCGCCACGCTGTACTGACTGGTACGGGTGCTGGCCAGGCCGATATGCTCCTCGATGAGCTTGCCGTCGGTGGTGGGCACACGGAAGGGCGCTTGCTGGCGGAAGTATTTTTTCTCCTCTGACATAAGAGTGGGGGACAAATTTTTAGTTTTTCGGGGTGGTGGGGCACTCGCCTTTGGTGTAGGTGAGCACGCCCGCGTTGGTAGCTACACAGTCGTTGCTGTAGGTCTTGCCGTTGCAGCCGCATACGGGGTCGTACTGCATGGTGCAGATACCGGCCGGATCAATTTTGGTTGAGTCGATGCAGGCGGCAGTCGTAGCTGCTGGAGTAGTAGCTGTAGAGGCGGGCTGGCTGCATGTAGCGAGCAGGGGCAGAAAAGCAGCCGCAAAAAGCGAGTTTTTCATACTAGTAAGAACGGAAAAACAACCTACCTACCCAACTTGGGTAGGTAGGTTAAAGTACGGATTGGGGGGCAAAACGCCTTCCTGACAAACAGTATATTTTATTTCAGCTATTTTTTATTCCCTAAATATAACCCAGCTTAATAGTGTTCGTATAGGCAATCAGCTTAACAAGCCAGGCGCGCCCTCACTTCGCTGAATCCACCTTTCGGAGCCAACGATTTTGTCGCCTGTTTTCAAGTATTCACTTTCTCTCCTTACCAACATGTCGTATAAACAAGAAGACAACTCAGGCAAAATTCTCCTCGCTGTATTAGCTGGCGCCAGCGCTGGTATCATCGCAGGCCTGCTGATGGCTCCCGATAAAGGCACCGCCACTCGTGGCAATCTGAAGAACGCTGCTACTAAGTACAGCGGTCAGCTCGGCGAGCAGCTTTCCAAATACGGCGAACAGCTGGATTCCCAGTTCAAAGGCTACGTTGAGAAGCTTGAGGATCTGGGTGTCACCGGCGCGGGCAGCAGCCTCAAGCTGAAAGGCGACTGGAACCAGAGCAAAGGCAAATTGCGTCAGCAATTCGCTCAACTCACCGACGAGGACCTGCAGTACGCTGAGGGCCAGGAGGAAGACCTCGTAGGTCGCCTGCAGCAGAAGCTAGGCAAAGGCAAGCGCGAAATCACCAAACTGCTGAACGACCTGTAAGCCAATGCTGGCTTTAGACTACTAAGAAAAGACCCTCATCTAAATAGATGAGGGTCTTTTTTATGATAACCTTCGTGTGATAAACGCGTTACTCTCTGCGGATTGGTCGGAAGCTCTTTCATCTCAAGCCAGTTCGTAGTTCATTTTTCTATTCTCACTCTACGCTCATGAAAGATCAAAACGGCAAAATCATTCTTTCCCTGTTAGCCGGTGCCAGTGCCGGTATTATCGCAGGCTTACTCCTCGCTCCTGAAACCGGCGAAGAAACGCGCACAACGCTCAAGAAATCGGCTTCCAAGTTCAGCGACGACCTGACCAAATTGTTCCAGGATAGCCTGGCTAAAATTAATGACCTGAAAGGCAGCGCTACGCAGGGCGGCGAAGAATCAGCTAACCGCGTCAACGCCGATGATATCCTTAACTCGCTCAAGTCATCATCAGCTGGCAGCCGCGCCGACCAGAGTGGCGACCTGGCCAGCGCGCCCGGCGCGGGCCGTCAGGGTGGCCGGGCCGCAACGGGTTCAGGCTCAATAGGTGGCAGCACTATCGGTGGTGCCGACGATGATGCAGCGAGTACTGAGGGCCTGGGCCGCGGACTCTAAAAAAGACAGAAACTTTCGGCATTTCGCAACCTAAGTCCTTGAACCCCGTTAAAGACAGCATAACCGGCTTGAAAGAAAATCGGAGAAGCACGGGAAGTAAAATTGCCGACGATAGGAGCTTCTACTAAGATTGGTTAAACAGCTTAGTAGTAAAATCAGATTGTCCATCGCACACTTCTTCCTGTTCGCCCCGATTGGAAGGGTAAGTCAGTTATAAAGGAAAGCCTCTCGTGATTATTACGGGAGGCTTTCTGATTTTTGTCTGAACCACGGATTTATCGGATGTCACAGATTTTGTAAGCGGCATCTAAAGTAAAAAAGCCCCCCAGACTAGTCTGGGGGGCTTTTTTACTTTATTGGCAAGCAACTCGGTATTAGTTGTTCTCGGGCTTCATCTGGGGGAAGAAGAGCACGTCCTGAATGGAGTTGGAGTTGGTCATGATCATGCTTAGGCGGTCGATACCGATGCCCAGACCAGCCGTGGGAGGCATTCCGTACTCTAAGGCCCGCAGGAAATCTTCATCAAGCACCATCGCCTCCACGTCGCCGCGCTTGCCCAGCTCCAGCTGCTCTTCGAAGCGCTGGCGCTGGTCGATGGGGTCGTTGAGCTCGGAGAAAGCGTTGCAGATTTCTTTGCCGTTGCAGATAGCTTCGAAACGCTCAACCAAGCCAGGCTTGGAGCGATGCTTCTTCGCCAGCGGCGACATTTCCACCGGATAATCGGTGATGAATGTAGGCTGAATCAGCTTGGGCTCGCACAGCTCGCCAAACAGCTCGTCGATAATCTTGGCTTTGCCCATGCTAGGGTCCAGATGTACGTGCAGGGTATGAGCTGTTTCGCGTAGCGCCGCCTCATCCATGTCGGTGATGTCGATGCCGGTGAAGTGCTGAATGGCTTCGAACATGGTGTAGCGCTGCCAGGGGCGCTGGAAGTTGATGAGGTTGTCGCCGACCTGTACTTCGGTTTTGCCGTGCAGCTCGAAGGCCACGCGCTCCACCATTTCCTCTACTAGGTCCATCATCCAGTAGTAGTCCTTGTAGGCCACGTACAGCTCCATCTGAGTAAACTCGGGGTTGTGAAACCGCGACATACCCTCGTTGCGGAAGTCCTTGCTGAACTCATACACGCCATCAAAGCCGCCTACAATCAGGCGCTTCAAGTACAGCTCGTTGGCAATGCGCAGATACAGCGTCATGTCCAGCGTGTTGTGAAAGGTCTTGAACGGGCGAGCGGCCGCACCGCCGTATAGCGGCTGCAAAATTGGCGTCTCGACCTCCAGATAGCCTTTGTCATTCAAATAGTTGCGCATGGCCTGCACCAGTAACGTCCGCTTGATAAAAGTCTCGCGCACCTGCGGATTCACTACCATATCCACGTAGCGCTGACGGTAGCGCTGCTCAGGGTCAGTGAAAGCGTCGTAGATCTGACCGTCTTTTTCCTTCACCACCGGCAACGGGCGCAGGGCTTTGGACAGCAGCTTGAACTCCGTAACGTGCACCGAAGTCTCACCCACCTGCGTCTTGAACACGCGGCCTTTTACGCCCACGAAATCGCCTAAGTCAATCAGTTTTTTGAAAACCGTATTATACAGCTCCTTATTCTCACCGGGGCAGATTTCGTCGCGGTTGATATAGAGCTGAATGCGGCCCGAAGAGTCCATCAGCTCCGCAAAGGATGCTTTGCCCATTACGCGCTGCGACATGATACGGCCTGCCAGAACTACTTCCTGAAAGTTGTTCAGTTCGGCGTGATAGTTATCCAGAATCTCTTGCGCAGAGAAATTCACGTCGAACAGCTCGGAGGGGTACGGCTCAATGCCGAGCTTATTTAGCTCGTCGAGCTTGTGGCGGCGTTGCTGTTCCTGTTCGCTGAGATGGTGCATGGTAATGGGCTTAAAATAAGGCCGCGAAGTTACGCCCGCAGGCTGAATTATATAGAAACAAAAAGCGCCACTCCAAAGGAGCAGCGCTTAGGTGTATCAGCAGTAAGACGGTAAATAAGACGGATTAAGCTGCGATGTTCATCTGTGCAGGTGCCTCGCCAGTCAGTAGCGGCTCGATACGGTTGCGCAAACGGTCAGCTACAAAGCTGTGCTGCAAGTGCTTGGGCAGGTCAGCAATAAGCTGTTGGTAGTGCTCCAAGCCTACGGCCTTAGCCACATAGCTTTCGTGAATACCATTGAGGTAGCTCACGATGTTCAGCAAGGACTGGTGGAAGAGCTTGAAATCAATCTCGGCCTCCACGTAGCGCTCGATCTCACGGCTGGTCTGCGAGATACGCAGGCGGCTGAGCAGATCAAAGATGGTAGTGTAGCCTAAGCGCCACGTAATCTGCTGCCAATGCTGTGGCGTCCACTTATCCAGCACCTTGCCGGTCTTCTGGCTGCGCAATGCGGTATTAGGGTTCGCTTGCACCTGCTGACGCGTGATCTGGGCCTTCATCTTGCGCGTGGTACGCAGGAACTGCCCGATCTGAGCCTGGGCTTCAATCTCTTTGCCCGCGATGTGCAAGCCGGCCTTGTAGCCCGCCAACGGCAGACGATGGATGCTGAAGTCGCCGTAAGCCCCAGCCGAGTAGAACGACACTGGCCGTGGGTACGCATTGCGTACTACCAAACGGCCTACTTCCCGCTGTATCAGCGAAGAATTGTTGGAGCGCACGCCGGTAGTGTACAGAAACGCCTGCAAACCCGACAGAATAGTATGATACGCCTGTGGAAATGTCCAGTGCAGGGCATTACGCAGGTAATCCTCGTCGCCTAGCTCAGCGGTGGCACGCAGGGCGTACTCCGTGCTCCAGCAGGCGTGCAGGAGCTTGGTGATATTCGGGAGGTCGGCGTCGGTCAGCTCGGCCTGATGCGCCCGGAAATAGGGCAAGTGCTGCAAGCCGCCGGTCGCGTCGTCGTTCTCCTGAATGTGGTAGTTTATGGCAAAGAAATAGTTGAGAAAAACCTGGGCAGGAATCGATTTGCGCCACTTTTCCTCGGCTTGCCGCTGCTCGTCCGTCACGAGCGGAATGATGTTGTTCTCTAATATCGTCGTCATGCAAAATAAACAGCAGAGAACCACTCAGAGTTGCATATTTGCTAAAAATAATTGCCAACATTATTGTTTATCAACGACCTGATAATCAAGTTTTTAAATACAAAAAATATCCCTAGCTCAACTGTTGTTTTTAAAGTCTATTTACTAATTTAGTTGTCATTAATATTGAGATATAAAAAAATCCCCCCAGAATAGCTCTGGGGGGCTTTTTTAGTAAGCTCAGTGAGAGAACCGTAAGATGCCTAGATCTGGTCTTTTACCACGGCTACAGCTTCACGCAAGGTGATGTCTTTTTTCAGGTTGCGGGTGAAGCGGGTAGCGCGGTTCACTTGCACCGTATCGGAGCCTAACTGGCGCAGATCGGCGGTTAAAGGAGCAATGTTAAGCGGCTGGGCCGCTTTTTGCAGCTGCTCGTACTTATCCGACTCTGCTTTGGCCAACAACTGCTCGGCGCGGTAGGTATCCAATTTCAGGCTTACCATCGTATCGTTCTTCCGCTTGATCATGCGTTGCACCATACCGTTAATCAGCTTAAAGCTTTCGCTGTTGTCTACGCGCTTCTTGCTGGCCTCGCTTAGCTTGGCTACGGCCGGGGCACCGCTCCAAGGGCGGTAGCGAGCAGGGCTGATCTCGTCCCACTTCAGTGGGTAATCAGACTCTTTCTCACCCTGGTCGAGGTAGCTGTACAAGTCGGGCAGAATAATGTCTGGCACCACACCTTTAAACTGCGTCGAACCGCCGTTGATCCGGTAAAACTTCTGGGTTGTCAGCTTCAGCGAGCCGAAAGGCTTGATGTTGTTGAACTCGGCGGGCATTGCGTCGTCCAGGTCGAAAATGCGCTGTACCGTGCCTTTGCCATAAGTGCTGGCGGAGCCCATTATGATGCCCCGCTTATAGTCTTGGATAGCGGCGGCCAAAATCTCGGAAGCCGAAGCGCTGTACTTGTTCACCAGTACTACCAGCGGACCAGAGTACTGTACGCGGGGGTCACGGTCGTTCAGGATGTTGGGAGCGCCCTGGCTGGAGCGAACCTGCACCACGGGACCATTCTCCACAAAGAGGCCGGCCATTTCCACCGCGTCCTGCAAAGAGCCCCCACCATTCGAGCGCAAGTCAAGCACCACACCCTGTACATTCTCTTTGGTAAGCTTTTCCAGCTCCTTCTTCACGTCGGTGGCACTGCTACGACCACCATTGTCATTAAAGTCAGCATAGAAGCCGGGCAAACGGATATAGCCTACTTTTTTGCCATTATCATCAATGGTGGCTGATTTGGCGAAGGTTTCTTCGATAATTACCACATCACGAACAATCGGGATAACCTGAGTACTGCCGTCGGTTTTCTTTACCGTCAGGCGTACTTCCGTGCCTTTTTTGCCTTTGATCAGCGCTACCGCCTTATCCAGGCGCAGGCCTTCTACTGAAACCGGCTCGGCCGCGCCCTGGGCCACGCGCATAATAATGTCGCCGGCTTTCAAATCACCTTGACGATACGAAGCACTGCCCGGAATTAGATCGGATACTTTAATCTGCCCATCTTTTTCCTGTAAGGAAGCACCAATACCTTCAAATTGACCAGTCATCTGCTCATCGAATTTGTCTTTGTCGCGGGGGGCAAAATATTCGGTGTGAGGATCATACGTGTTGGCAATGACGTTGGCATAGAGCGCTAAGCGCTCTGGGTCATCCGTCTGCATCATATCCTGAAACTGGCTGTCGAAGTATTTCAGCACGCGCTTGCGGGCTTCAATCTCCATTTCAGCGGGCGTACGATACGGCTCATTAGGAACTACAACAGCAGTTTTGCTAATGGAAGCCGTCGGCGCTGACGCTTTCTCTTTACGCTTGGCCTGCTCATCCATCATCTCCGAAACCCGCGACATCGTCTGGTATTTCAGATACTTGCGCCACTCTTCGCGCTGAGCCGCTTTGTCGGCCGCGAAGGTCATCTTATCGGGTTCAGTCTCAAACGACTCTTCCTTCGTGAAGTCGAAGGGCTGCGTCAGAACCTCGCGATATATTCCCTGCACATCTTTCATCCGCTGGTTCAGGAGCTGTGTGCTCAGGTCCAGAAACTCATGGGTGCCAGCCTTAACCTGGTCGTCAATAGCCGTCTGGTACTTGCGGAGCTGGGCTATATCCGGCTGTAGCAAAAATTTCTTATTGTAATCGATGCGCTTCAGGTATAAATCGAACACCCGCTTGGAAAAAGTGTCGTCTACTTTTTCCGGTTGGTAATGGGCTACAGTTAGGCCCTGAAGCATGGCCTTGATGAGAACTTCATCTTTTTGCGGTGCCCTGGCGTCGGTGCGTCGATAGAGCTTGTAAGAAGCAAGCACAAAGATGGCCATCACCAGCGAGGCATAAAGCCCTATTTTCAAGCGGGGAGAAGACATGGAATCAGCGTGAAATGAAGAAAATCAAAAGGAAACGAAATACGATCCGCTACTCAGCTACCTAGTCTGGGACCGGCTATAAGCACAAAACGCTAGCCATTGGCAAATAAGTGCCCAAAATCAAAGGAAAGGAAGCGAGTCCTCTGCTGAGGTTGCACCGCGCTGGACGAGCAAAACTGCCACAAGCAGCTACAGATACGCAGTAGAATACCATTTGGATAAGTAAACCAAGGCATTATAGTTAAAATAAGGCAGCAGGTTTTTAAGCCCGTACTTATGTTTAACAAAAAAGCCCCCTCCGGGTTGGAGGGGCTTTTTTGTTAAACAATAGGTAGCTGCAAAAACAGCTACTAGTAGCGACGAACCCGGTCGCCATTATGGCGACGGAACTCCTCTTCAAAATACTTGGCGTCTTCATCGTTGCGGGGCTTTACGCCCATTACGATACCGCCCTGCTTGATGTCACTTTCGTACTCGGCAGCGTGCTCCTCTGGGATACCCGAGCCTACTAAGGCACCTACCAGGCCACCCGTCAGACCACCGGCGCCAGCACCAGCCAACGCGGCGGCAATCGGGCCAGCGATGATGAGGCCCAAGCCAGGCAGTGCAACTGAGGTGCCAATAGCGGCAATAGCGCCAATTACAGCACCAGCGGTACCACCGATGGCCGAGCCTACGCCAGCACCTTCCATAGCTTTGTCGCCTAAGTCGGTATCAGCCGTATTGTCGCCAAAATGCTTTTTGCGGGTCTCATCCGACATCAATAGGTTCACGTCATCCTTGTTATAACCACGCGATGACATCGAGTTGTAAGCACGCTCAGCGCTATCGCGGTCGCGGAAAGAGCTGGTCATCATGCCGCTACCTTTGCTAGAGTCGTAAGGCTGGCCAGTTACGGCGTGCGCAGCGTGGTCGGCAGTGTTCTGAATACCATCAATGCCACGGCCTACTACTGCACCAGCGGTGCCAGCTGCAGCGGTACCCTTAGCAGTGGCGCTAAAGTCGTCACCTTCTACATTCGAGCTTCCAGTGCTGGAGTTGCCCATGTTGCCGCTAGAAGTAGTATCACCCGACGTACTGTTGCTCATGCCAGTACCAGCTGAGCCAGTTCCGTAGTTAGCGCCTGAGCCTGTTCCAGTATTCGTGGGGTTGTTGCTGTTGTTCGTTTCCATTTGGTTAGGTAGATTAGATTGTGGTAAAGGGAGAGTTTGGCCAGCAGCAGAGGCTTTAAAAACAAAAGCGCCCGACTAGCCAGTTGAATAGCTAAACGGCGCGCTTAGGATAGGGGTTACAGAAATTTCTGTATAGCTTCTATTCTATCTTCAGATTTTGGTCTATTTCAGCCTATAGATGAGCTAGCTGTTCAGCCAGAATCAGCCAAACTGCTCATAATTGGCATCTATCTGCCAAAACTCCCGACACTCGTAGCGGAGATTTTTTAAAAATTCCGGATCTTGCTTTAAGGTGCGCCACTCCCCCAATCCCAGCCGTTCGCACAGCTTAAAGAAGGAATCGCCTTGCCCTTTTGAGCCAGCCACTTTTACCAGGCAACTCAGAATAGGACGCCCACTGTGATATTCCTTCTCTGAGATCTCGCCTAGAATCTCATTCAACCGCGCCTTTTCGTGCGAAATTTCCAGATTGAGGCCTAGCTCGGCTTCCTGCACCAAATTCAGGTAGCTGGTGGTACCTACCTGGTGGCGGGCAAATCGAATTAGGTGGCTGCGGACACGAGCATTCATTGGAACAACGGGGAGTGGGCGGGCGGAAAATTTCAGCAATGTACCATTCTAACTGAATATACCAGAGCAGTACAGGGCCCGTGAACCAAAATTGTGCCGACGTGCAACCACCTTTTGTACGTCCTATTTTTTGCTCTTGCGTCGGGCAATTTCTCTTTGAATAAGCGAAAACTCCCGACTGCTTTGACCCGCAATGGCAGTATTTTCGTCGGCGCGGCGTAGCAGGTAAGGCATCACTGCCTCTACCGGGCCGTAAGGCACATATTTGGCCGTGTTGTAGCCTGCGTTGGCTAGGTTGTAGCTTAGGTTATCGCTCATGCCGTAGAGCTGCGCAAACCAGACGCGGGTATCCTGGGGCCGCAGGTTGTGCTCCTGCATCAGCTTCGTGAGCAGCAGGGAACTGGCCTCGTTGTGGGTGCCGGCACAAATGCTGATACGGTCGACGTGAGCCATGCAGAAGCGCAGCGACTCATTATAGAGTTGGTCGGTAGCTTCTTTGGTGGGGTTGATGGGGTTTTGGTAGCCGCGCTGGGCCGCCGTGCGGCTCTCCTTTTCCATGTAAGCACCACGCACCAATTTGCCCCCCAGATAGTACCCGTCGCGCTTAGCGGTTTCACAGGCTTGCTCAATGGCCTCTAGTCGGTCGTGGCGGTAAAGCTGATAGGTGTTCCAAACGATGGCCGACTCCTGGTTGTATTTGGCCATCATTTCATAGGCCAACATATCAATCGTTTCCTGAAACCAGCTTTCCTCCGCGTCCACGAACACGCGCACGCCATACTGGTGAGCACGGGCGCAAATGGCATCAATCCGTGCCCTGGAGCGCTCATAGCTGGCTTGCTCTGCCTGATTCAGCGTCTGTTTGGCCTGCACCTTTTCCAGGATAGCGCTGTCGGCTAAGCCTGTTACTTTAAATACGGAGAAGGGAATATGCGTAGAGCGATGGGCCATGTCAATGGTGGCCAGAATCTCGTCGCGGGTGTGGTCGAAGCTTTTGTCGCTGCCCTCGCCCTCCACCGAATAGTCGAGGATGGTGCCGATGTTGTAGCGACCCAGCTCCTCAATTACGGGCAGACATTCCTGAATGTTCTCGCCGCCGCAGAACTGCTCGAAGATGGTTTTCTTGATCAGAAACTTAACCGGCAGGCCCCATTTGAGCGCCGTTTTCATCATGCCACCACCAGCTTTCACCAGTGTATTATTGTTCATAGCCGCAAATAGAGCATACATCTGGCGCAATTCGGCATCAGACTTGGAGGCAAAGGCGACGGCGGTATCGTTGAAGGAAAGGGCTGGGGCGTGGGTGGCTAGCATAGAGCGGGTGGTTTTTAAACAACGCTTTTGGGTGGGCGAAGATAGGTTTTAAACAACGTTTTGACCCGCGGAGTTACCTTGCGGCCGGCTCTTTTTCCGATACCCTTACCTGAGGAGCTGGGGGGCTTTTTGCACCCGCCCGCTACCGAACCCGCGTTTATTTTCATGGCTACTTCTTCTGCTACTACTTTTTTTACCCGCCTGCTCGCCAACAAAGGGCTGCCGCTATTAATAGCCGGGCCATGCAGCGCCGAAACCGAAGATCAGGTGCTCACCACCGCCCGCGCCCTGAAGGCGATGGGCCAGGTAGACCTGTTTCGCTCGGGCGTTTGGAAGCCGCGCACCAAGCCCGGTGGGTTTGAGGGCATGGGCCCCACCGCGCTGCCCTGGTTGCAGCGGGTGCGCGAGGAAGTAGGCTTGCCCGTAACCATAGAGGTAGCCACGCCCCGCCACGTAGAGGACGCCCTGCGCCACGGCATTGACGTGCTTTGGATTGGGGCTCGAACTACAGTCAATCCCTTTGCCGTGCAGGAGTTAGCTGATGCTTTGGCCGGCACGGGCGTGCCCGTAATGGTTAAAAACCCGGTGAACCCCGACGTGGCGTTGTGGGCCGGTGCTTTAGAGCGATTGGAGCGCGTGGGCATCACCGATCTGGCTGCTATTCACCGCGGGTTCAGCACGTTTGCACCCTCGCGCTACCGAAATTCTCCCACCTGGCAGCTGGCTTTTGAGTTGAAAGCGCGCTTTCCGCAAGTGCCGCTTGTTTGCGACCCTAGTCACATCAGCGGCCGACGCGACCTGATTCTGCCCGTCTCGCAAAAAGCCCTCGACCTAGACTACGATGGCTTAATGATTGAAACGCACCCCGACCCAGATCATGCTCTTTCCGACGCGGCGCAGCAAGTAACGCCGGCCCGGTTGGCCGAGATTTTAATGGAGCTGAAATACCGTTACCGTTCCTCTAACAACGCCGATTTCCTGAATAAAGCCGAGGAGCTGCGTCAGCAAATTGATACGGCCGACCGCGAGTTGATGGAGGCGTTGGCCGCGCGCATGGCGTTGGTAGAGCAGCTGGCCGAATACAAAAAGGAAAACAACGTGAAGATTTTGCAGATGGACCGCTGGCAGGAAATCTTTACGTCGCGGCGGGAGTGGGGGGCAAAATTGCGGCTGAATGATCCGTTTGTGGCCAAACTCTATGAGCTTATTCACCTGGAAAGCATCCGTAAGCAAACCGAAGTAATGAACCAGAACCCGGAATAGCCGTCTTTACTACCTGTTCTTTCAATTATTCTCCGCTAACCCGCTCATCCCTTGCAAGACACTCCCGCCATCGGCCCCCACGCGTTGATCGAACTTGCCGACTTGCTGCGCCAACCGGCGGTAAGTCAGGTTTTTGTGTTAGCCGACGCTAATACAATTCGGCTCTGCTACCCGCGTCTGCGCGATTTTCTGCCTGAGAATCATATCACCATCGAGATTCCGGACGGAGAAGAGTATAAAGTGCTGGCCACCTGCGAAACGGTGTGGGAAGCGCTTACCGAGGCCCGTGCCGATCGTTTTGCGGTGCTCGTAAACCTTGGTGGGGGCGTTGTCACGGATCTGGGGGGCTTTTGCGCCGCGCTGTACAAGCGCGGCATCCGCTTCGTACAGGTGCCTACTACGCTGCTGGCGCAGGTAGATGCCAGCGTGGGGGGCAAAACCGGCGTCGATTTTCAGAACTTCAAAAATCAGCTTGGCGTGTTTCAAGTACCGGCGGCCGTGTTTATTGAGCCCCGCTTTCTGAATACGCTCGAACCACGCCAACTCAAATCGGGCTACGCAGAAGTAGTGAAGCACTGGCTGATTGCTGATGCTGCGGCGTTTGAAAACCATCGGCGCACCGGCTTTTTTGTGGACGAATGGGCACCCATTATCCGCGAATCAGTACTCACCAAAGAACGCATTGTGGCCGCCGATCCGCTGGAAAGTGGCTTGCGCAAAGTGCTTAACTTCGGCCACACCGTGGGCCACGCCCTCGAAAGCTACCTGCTCAGCCTACCTGGCCGCGAGATTCTGCACGGCGAAGCAGTGGCCGCTGGTATGATTTGCGAAAGCTGGCTCTCGATGAAAAAAGGGCTGCTGTCTGAAGAAGACCTGGACAAGATTGAGACGTTCCTGTTCTCGGTGTTCGAGAAGGTGCAGTTTGTCACGCTCGAAACCGACGCCATTGCCGAGCTGGCATTGCAGGATAAGAAAAATGCGGGCTCAATCATCAACTGCACCTTGCTGGAAGGCATTGGCCATGCCATCTACGACCAGTCCATTAGCGTGGCAGAAATAGCAGAGTCGTTGCGCTACTATCACTGGCTGTTGAGCTAAAGAAACTAAGTCTGTTACGCGCTACCTATTAAACACCCCGAATGTCTGATTTAATAACGTTAGCCTGGCCAGGTGGCCCCATGCGGGGCACTGCTCAGCTGCCGGCATCCAAGAGTGAAAGCAACCGCGCCCTGATTATTCAGGCCCTGGCCGGAAGCGGTTCGCTCACTAACCTTTCCAACGCCAACGATACCCAGCTTATGCGCCGTCTGCTGGCCAGCTCCACCGCCGATACCCTCGACGCGGAAGATGCCGGTACCGTGATGCGTTTTCTTACGGCTTACTTATCCGTCACCGATAGGCGCGCGCTGCTCACCGGCACCGCCCGCATGCGGGAGCGTCCCATTGGTGTCCTCGTCGATGCCCTGCGTCAGCTTGGCATGCAGCTCGACTACGCGGAAAAGGAAGGGTATCCTCCGCTCAACATTAAGGGGTGGGGGGCAAATTTGCCCCCCGAAGAAATGGCCGAACTAACCGTGCGCGGCGACATCAGCAGCCAATATATTTCGGCTTTGCTGATGATTGGGCCTCAGTTGCCCGGTGGCCTGCGTTTATTTCTGACGGGCAAAGTCGGTTCACGGCCTTACATCCGCATGACGCTGGCGCTCATGCAGCATTTCGGGGCCGACTGCCGGGATTTAGGCTCCGTACTGGAAGTTCGTCCCACGCCATATAAACCCGCTGATTATGCCATTGAGGCTGATTGGTCGGCGGCCAGCTATTGGTATGCCATGGTGGCTTTGTCGCCTGCCGGGGGGCAAATTCACTTGCCGGGCCTGCGCCGCCACTCCCTGCAAGGCGACCAAGCAATTGTCGGCATCATGGAAAAATTGGGCGTAGCCACGGAGTTTTTATCTGACGGCGTATTACTCACCCAGCAACCCCCGACTGGCACCTTCTCCCAAGACTTCACTGATTGCCCCGATCTGGCTCAAACCGTAGCCGTAATTGCCGCCGCGCAAGGCATAGAAGTCGAAATGACTGGTCTGGAAAGCCTGCGCATCAAGGAAACGGACCGCATCCTGGCCCTCCAAGCCGAGTTAGCCAAGTTCGGCGCTACCCTCACCGAGACGCAGCCTGATGTATTTCGCGTTACGGCCACCAATTTTCAAGTCAGTTGCCAAACCATAGCTACCTACCACGACCACCGGATGGCTATGGCCTTCGCCCCGCTAGCCCTCCGCGGCCCCTTAACCATCGAAGCACCCCACGTCGTTCGCAAATCTTATCCCAGCTTCTGGGGCGAGTTGGAGCAGGCCGGATTCAGAGTATAAAGCACAAAGTAGTTTCAAAAGGCGGTCATGCAGCGCCACGCGAAGCATCCCGCGTGGCGCTGCATGACCGCCTTTTATACTTTATGTCACAACAGTCGCTCTCAAATCAGCAAAATACGCGGCTGAGTTTTGCAGTCGGCTGCCATACCAGCTGAATAACTCACCGTCCACAATCTGAACCGGGGCTGAGGGGCAAATTGCCTGGAACTCCGCTACGTGCCTAGCACTAAAAGGGTAAGGCTCAGACGATAAAAGAATAATACGCGGCGCGGCCGCTGCCAGCTGCTCGGCCGAAACCTCCGGGTAGCGCTGCTGGGGGGCAAATACGTTGGCAAACCCCGCCCGCGTAAGCATATCATCAATAAAAGTGCCTGTGGCTGCCACCATGTAGGGTTTGCGCCAGATAAAATAGGCAGCTGGCACCGGCGACGCTACTGGCGCAAGCTGGGCGAAAGAGCACTCGATGTCAGCGGCTAGTTGGTCGGCCTTGGTTTTGGCACCTACCACCACGCCCACCTGCCGAATCATGCGCAGGGCATCGGTGAGGTTGCTTATGTCGCTGAGCCACACCGGATAATGCGCGGCCAACTGCTCTATGCCCGCCTGATAATTCTCTTCCTTGTTGCCAATGATAAGGTCAGGTTTCAGCGCACTGATCTTCTCGAAATCGAAGTTTTTGGTGCCGCCAATTACGGTGGCCTGCTGCCGCGCTTTGGCTGGATGAATGCAGAATTTTGTCACCCCAACCACTCGTTCACCTAAACCCAAATCGAACAACAGCTCCGTCTGCGAAGGCACCAGCGACACGATGCGTTGCGGTGGATACGGAACCACCACGCGCCGTCCCATCTGGTCGGTAAGCGTAAGGGGAATTGTGAGAGTTGAGAGGTCAGACATGAGAAGCAAGACAGTGTCCCAGCGTATAAGAGAATAGAGCAAAAGCGAAAAGCGAGCCTTCAAACCGATAGAACAGCATCAGTTCAAAGTCTCGCTTCTCGCATCTTACCGCTCACCTCTAGCTAAAATACCGAAAATCGTGGCCATCCTCTATGCGCAGTAGGGTCTCGTAAATCAACCGAATTACGTTCTCCACGTCGTCCTGGTGTACTGTTTCCACGGTGGTGTGCATATACTTGAGTGGCAGGGAAATAAGCGCGGCAGCCACGCCTGCGTTGGAATAAGCAAAGGCATCGGTATCAGTGCCGGTGGCGCGGGTTGCGGAAGCGCGCTGAAAAGGAATATCAGCGGTTTTAGCCGTTTCGATGATCAGCTCGCGTAAGTTGTTCTGCACGGCCGGGCCGTAGGTAACCACCGGGCCTTGGCCACAGTGCAGGTCGCCACTGGTTTTCTTCTCGTACATCGGCGCCTGCGTGTCATGAATTACGTCGGTAATGATGGCAACATCGGGCTGAATGCGGTGCGCTATCATTTCTGCCCCCCGCAGACCAATCTCTTCCTGCACGGCATTCACCACGTAAAGCCCAAAAGGCAGCTTCTGCTTGTTCTCCTTCAGCAGCCGTGCTACTTCCGCAATCATAAAACCGCCAATACGGTTGTCCAGCGCCCGTCCCACAAAATACTGCCGGTTCATCACCATAAACTCGTCTTCGAAGGTAACCACCGAGCCTACGTGAATGCCCATGCGCTCTACCTCGTCTTTGGAAGTAGCGCCGCAATCCAGAAAAATCGTTTCAATAGTCGGCGCTTTGTCCTGCTCCACCTTGCGCACATGAATAGCCGGCCAGCCAAAAATGGCCTTCACGATGCCCTTATCCGTGTGAATATTCACCCGCTTGGACGGCGCTACCAAGGCATCGGAGCCTCCATTACGCCGCACGTAGATGTAGCCTTCTTTCGTGATGTAATTCACGAAGTAGGAAATCTCATCGGCGTGGGCTTCAATTACCACTTTGTACTTGGCTTCGGGGTTAATCACCCCAACCACTGTTCCGTAGGTATCCACGAAATACTCGTCGATGTATGGCTTGACATACTCAAGCCACAGCTTTTGCCCTTCCTTCTCAAAACCAGTCGGTGAAGGGTTATTAAGATATTTCTGGAGGAAATCGAAAGATTCGTTACGCATATACTTTAGCAGGAGTAGAGTAAGCTTTTAGTATTCTATCGGGGGTTCTTCAAGTAACCAAGGAATCTTAGCCTCTAACTCAATTTGAATTAAATCTTGCTTGTTGGTGAATAAGCTAGGAGCATAGCCAGTAGTGAAACCGAGGCTGAATTGAGCCAAGGCACCCACAAATAGTAGCTCCGCCTGCGATTACTGAGGAGTATACTTGCCTGGTGTTTTCTATATCCACCTCAAAAATCCAATCGCGGAACCGGATAGTAGCCATTGACTCATCACGCTTGCCCTACAACGGAATGTTGCCGTGTTTTTTGCGCGGCAACACATCTACCTTATTCTCCAGCATTTTAAACGCCCGAATTAACTTTTGACGCGTCTGGGCAGGCAGAATCACTTCATCTACGAAGCCTCGGTGCGCGGCGCGGTAAGGGGTGGCAAACTTCTGCTGATACTCATCTACCTTTTCGGCTAGTTTAGCCTCTGGGTCGGCAGCGGCAGCTATTTCACGCTTAAAAATAATTTCGGCCGCACCTTTGGCCCCCATTACCGCGATTTCGGCGGTAGGCCAGGCATAATTCATATCGGCCCCAATGTGCTTGGAGTTCATCACATCGTAGGCGCCGCCATACGCTTTCCGGGTAATAACAGTAATGCGCGGGACGGTAGCCTCACAGAAAGCATATAGCAACTTAGCGCCATTCGTAATGATGCCGCGCCACTCCTGATCGGTGCCAGGCAAAAAGCCGGGCACGTCTTCCAAAACCAACAGCGGAATATTAAACGAGTCGCAGAAGCGCACGAAACGAGCGGCTTTCGTACTGGCATTGATATCGAGTACGCCAGCCAGCACGGCTGGCTGGTTGCCTACAATCCCAATGCTGCGACCACCCAGCCGGGCAAAGCCAACTACAATGTTCTCGGCGAAATTCTTATGCACTTCCAGGAAAGTGTCAGCGTCAATAATACCTTCGATTACTTCCCGGATGTCATAAGGCTGGTTCGGGTTTTCAGGTATGATAGTATTTAGTACCGCACGCTGCTCATCGCCCTGAGGCTCGTAGGGCAGACTGGGGGCCGTTTCTTCGCAGTTCTGCGGCATGTAGCTCAGCAACTGCTTGAGGTGGGTGATGCAGGCTACTTCGTTGGCACAGGAAAAGTGCGTTACACCGCTTTTTGCCGAGTGGGTGCTAGCACCGCCTAGCTCTTCACTGGTCACATTCTCGTGGGTTACCGTCTTCACCACGTTTGGCCCGGTCACGAACATATAGCTCGTGTTTTCCACCATCAAAATGAAGTCCGTAATGGCTGGTGAGTAAACCGCGCCACCGGCACAAGGTCCCATAATGGCCGACAGCTGCGGAATAACGCCTGACGCCAAGGTGTTTTTATAGAAAATATCGGCGTAACCTCCTAGGCTCACTACTCCCTCCTGAATACGTGCTCCGCCCGAATCATTCAGGCCAATGACCGGGGCCCCATTCTTCATGGCCAAGTCCATGATTTTCACAATCTTCTCAGCATGCGTCTCACTCAAAGAGCCGCCGAACACCGTGAAATCCTGGGAAAAAACGTACACCAGGCGCCCGCTTACGGTACCATAGCCTGTCACAACCCCATCGCCGAGGTAATATTCCTTGTCCAGGCCAAAATCCTTGGAGCGGTGCATTACAAACTTGCCTATCTCCTCAAACGAGCCCTCGTCCAGCAATAAATCTACTCGTTCTCGAGCCGTGAGCTTGCCTTTTTTGTGTTGCGCATCGATGCGAATTTGCCCCCCACCAAGCAATGCTTCGGCATTTTTTCGGTCGAGTATTTCGAGTTTGCTTAATTGAGCGTCGGCGTGCGGATCGGACATATGTGGGTGGTGATTGATGTAGCTACTTAGGTTGGGAAGTCAAAGGTAACGTACGGGTAAAGAAAAGCCGCCCCAAAATTTGGGGCGGCGCGGGTTGGCTATCATAAGCTTACGTTGAGTACGCTTTATTCCTCCTGAATATCAGTGCCGCTCACTTTGCCGGTTTTTCTATCTACTTCAACAAAGCCATTTTTGCCAACCTGCACGAAAATAACAGCAACTGGCGACTGCGACACGACCATGCGAATTATTGGTGGCCCTTCAAACCCACTGAGGTGAGTGCAGGCGTCCACCACGTTGGTTTCCCAGAGCAGCTTATCATTCTGATATGCGGCCAATAATTTTCGGTCAGCCTTCACCCAGAGGATTATCCCGTCCAATCCCTTCATTCCACGCACTTGGGGCAAAACCGTGAAGGATGGCTCTTTCTCCAGACTTTCGACCGGAGGTTCCTGCTTCACAAGCCGCATATCATAAGGAAGAACCTGCTTTTTCTGCGCCACTAAGGTGACAGGCAGTAGGAGCCGCGTAAGTATCAGAAAGCCGATGATGCGGATAGCCATAATTAAATGAAAGATGATTACTATCAACAATATAATATGAAAGCGCTAATCTGTTCGGCGTATGTTTTAGCCGCAGCGCGGCGACAAAAACCGTGTGGATGACTATGCCGCCGCGATGCGGCTCGGGCTCAGGCTTGACGGATTTACTATAAACATGCCGCCGCGCTGCGGCTACGGTGCTAGTAGAGTCAGTTAAGCCAGGTCAACATCCTCGTACAACTCGCTCATTGCAAGAGTAGTGTCAACACTTGGGAGTTTAATCGTGCCCAAAGGGTCCAAAATCTCAGTCAAAACCCATTGATTGGTTTCAATGCGGAAATACAGCTCCGCCCGAATGCCGAGCGAGTCAAGTAGCAGATAATCCCGCACCGAATCGATGCTGCGGTAGCGCACGAATTTGCCGCTCCGGTCGTAGTCAGCGTTCAAGTCGGACAACACTTCAATGATGACTGCGGGATTTACCAACAAGTCCAGCTTGCCGTTTCTCAGAGTTTCCGGCTGCCCGCACACGACCAGCGCATCCGATTAGAGGTAAGTTCCAGTCAGCGGGATGCGTAAAGTATTACGCAGTAAGCCAAAAGTGGTACCCGTAATCGTGTTATGCGGCAGTGACGCGTCCGATATGGCCTGCCCGTCCACGAATTCGTGCTTGAAATCGGAAGCATATTCTATCGCTAACTATTCCTCTTCCATGTAGCGGCGTTTGCGCGGTGATTCCATAGAAGACAGGTCTTTTCAAAAATACAAAAATGGCCGGCTCCTTCACAGGAACCGGCCATTTTCAATTATCTAACTCAACTTATTTCCCCTTGCCCTTAGTCAAGTCCGTGTCATCGTCGCTTGGCTCGGGGGCTTCCTCCGGCCGCTCATCGCTGGCCAGATTCGTCTTCTCACCGCTCTTGCTTACAGCAAAGGTGAGCTCTTCAGCCCCTTCCGCGAAGTCAGCGGTAATTACATCACCCTGAGCGATTTCGGCTTTCAGGATTTCCTCCGCAATCGGGTCTTCGATATACTTCTGGATAGCCCGGTTCAGCGGACGTGCACCATACTTCGGGTCGTAGCCCTTGTCAGCAACGAAGTCTTTAGCGGCTTCGGTTAGCTCCACTTTGTAGCCCAAGGTTTGAATGCGCGACAGAAGCTTAGCCAGCGAGATGTCGATGATTTTGTGAATGTCTTTCTTATCCAGAGAGTTAAAGACAATCACATCGTCTAGGCGGTTCAGGAACTCCGGCGAAAAGGTCTTGCGCAAGGCATTCGTGATGGTGCCCTTCATCATATCATCCATGTTGTCCATCCGGGTTTTCGTGCCGAAGCCGATACCCGCCCCGAAGTCCTGCAAATCGCGGGCACCGATGTTGGAGGTCATAATGATAATCGTGTTGCGAAAGTCCACCTTACGGCCCAGGCCGTCGGTGAGGATACCGTCGTCGAGTACTTGCAGCAGCAGGTTGTACACGTCGGGGTGAGCCTTCTCAATCTCGTCGAGCAGGATAACCGAGTATGGCTTGCGACGAATCTTCTCCGTCAGCTGACCACCTTCTTCGTAACCTACGTAGCCGGGAGGCGCGCCCACCAGGCGCGATACGCTGAATTTCTCCATGTACTCACTCATGTCGATGCGCACGAGTGAATCCTCTTTATCAAACAGATAAGTAGAAAGCACCTTAGCCAGCTCCGTCTTACCTACACCCGTTGGGCCAAGAAAAACAAACGAGCCGATAGGCTTCTTGGGGTCTTTCAAGCCTACACGCGTACGCTGGATAGCTTTCACCAATTGCTTGATGGCTTTATCCTGGCCAATAACTTTGCCTTGCAGCTCCTCACCCATGTTGAGCAGCTTCTGGCTTTCGTTCTGGGCCACACGCACCACCGGAATCCCAGTCATCATGGCGATTACCTCAGCCACGTTTTCTTCTTTCACGGTATAGCGCTTCTTCTTGGTCTCATCTTCCCAGCTTTTCTTAGCTGAGTCGAGTTGCTCCAGAAGCTTCTTCTCTTTGTCGCGAAGCTGAGCGGCTTCTTCGTATTTCTGCGACTTCACCACTCGGTTTTTCTCGCCCTTAATATTCTCAATCTGCTCTTCGAGCTTGAGAATATCCTCAGGCACTACGATGTTGTTGATGTGCACACGGGCACCAGCCTCGTCCAGAATATCGATGGCCTTATCGGGCAGAAACCGGTCGGACATATAGCGGTCGGATAGCTTCACGCACGACTCGATGGCCTTATCAGTGTACACGACATGGTGGTGATCCTGATACTTGTCCTTGATGTTGTGCAGGATTTCAATCGTCTCCTCGGGCGTGGTGGGGTCCACCATCACCATCTGGAAACGACGGGCCAAAGCACCATCTTTCTCGATGTACTGACGATATTCATCCAACGTAGTAGCGCCGATACATTGAATCTCGCCGCGGGCCAGAGCGGGTTTAAACATGTTGGATGCGTCCAGCGAGCCGGAAGCTCCACCAGCACCTACAATCGTGTGCAGCTCGTCAATAAAGAGGATAACGTCGGGCGACTTTTCCAGTTCGTTCATCACGGCCTTCATGCGCTCCTCAAATTGCCCCCTGTACTTGGTACCGGCCACCAGCGAAGCCAAATCCAGTGTCACCACGCGCTTGCCGAAGAGCACGCGCGACACTTTCTTTTGGATGATGCGCAGGGCCAGACCTTCCGCAATAGCTGTTTTACCAACACCGGGCTCACCGATGAGGATAGGGTTGTTCTTTTTGCGACGCGAGAGAATCTGCGCCACGCGTTCAATCTCTTTCTCGCGGCCTACGATAGGGTCGAGCTTGTCATCTTCGGCCAGCTTGGTCAGGTCGCGGCCGAAGTTGTCGAGCACGGGCGTACGCGACTTCTCGCCGGGCTTTTTCGCCGCCGAGCTGCTGCTGCCCGAGCTGCTGCCGCGGCCGGAGCCGCCGAAGAGCTTGTCGTTGTCGTCGTCGTCGGTGTCGGGGGCGCGGTCGGTGGGGGCAGGGTTGCCGTGATAGTCCAGCGAGTCGCGTACGGATTCGTAGTTCACGTTGAATTTGCTGAGGATTTGCGAAGAAATATTGTCTTCATCACGCAGAATCGACAGAAGCAGGTGCTCGGTGCCGATAATTTCGCTCTTGAAGATTTTAGCCTCCAGATAGGTGATCTTGAGTACTTTCTCGGTTTGTTTGGTCAGCGGAATTGAGCCGGTAATGCTCGTGCCTTGCGTAGCCGTGTTGCGGGTGGCTTGTTCCAGTGCGTACTTAAGCTCTTCCACCGACACACCCAATTTCTTGAGCAGTCCAATGGCCGTGCCTTCGCCTTCGCGGATCATGCCCAGCAATAGGTGTTCGGTACCGATATAATCGTGCCCGAGGCGGATGGCTTCTTCCCGGCTCAAAGAGATGACCTCTTTGACTCGATTTGAGAATTTAGCTTCCATGCAGATAAGGTAGTGAAGAAAATATAGATCCCCGCCGATAAAAGCGGGTTGGGCCGGATCAACCTGAAAACAGGAAAGGGCGGGCGAAGGTTCGGGGGCAGCGCTAAGGAAATCTACGCGAGATAGCTGCCAGCGTTGGGTCCCTGCGAAAAGAGTAGGTCCAATATGCTTAAATGAGGAACAAATTGCAGGCCAAAGGTCTGCGAATAAGGCCGCACCCAGTCGGGGTCGGACGGAGTGTCAGGTTCAGTGGGAGCAGGCGCTTTGGGTGTCAGCCAATCGCGCCGGTCTCGCACCGTAGGGTTGGGGTAGGAGGAATGATATTCAGGGGTAAATGCCACCGGAATTCGCAGCCGCAGGCATCGTAAGTAGAAGTGCAGTAAGGTGAGGTTAAGGTCAAAAAGCAGCGGTGGTTTTTGTACGTAGATATCGTGCAGATAGTCGGCGTAATATTCAAAATACGGACTGCCACCATAAGCGGTTTGCAGCGTGCGCCAATGCTGGTGGACCCAGTTTTGCCGATAATCTATCTCTAACGCTGCTGTTTTGACTTTCTCGCTCCGATTACCATCCACCACGGGCACTGTAAGCGGCTTTACGCCCTGGGCCGTGAGAATAAGACACCGATTGCGATAGGTTTGCTTGCGATAGTTTTCGTGGCTCTCCAGTAACAAAGAATCGGCCCCCACTAGTTCGGCGAAAAAGGCAATCGGCGGATTATAAGGCAATTCAAATAAGATGGGCATTGAAGCGGATAAATGAGGGGCGGCGAGCGAAGGCGCTGCAATAGTAAGGAGTTCGGGAGTACTTTCGCGGCGCCATTAATCAGTCAAAATGACAAAATTCTTCACCCAGCGGTTGCTCACTGGGCTGCTTCTGCTCAGCCATACCCTGGTAGCTCAGGCCCAAAAACCGGCCTTATTGCTCGACGTAGTACGCTTTCGCAATGAAAACACCGCCATAAAAGGGGCCGTTGTTGAGTTGTACGTAACCGTAGCCGGCCAGGCTCTGCTTTATCGGAAGCGGGCGCCGAAGGTGTTTCAGGCGGCGGCGGTGGTTATGCTGGAGGCCCGGCGTCCCGATGGCTCCGCGGCGTATCAGGAAACTATTACCCTGAAGCCACCCGTACTCAACGACACCAGCAGCGCGCTAAAAAATCCCGTCAACTTTCAAAAGCGCATCGAGCTGCCCGACGGTCAGTACACGCTACGGGCGACGGTGCAGGACCAGACCAGCAAAAAGAGCCTCGGCAAGCTGGAGCAGTCATTGACGCTGGATTTTGATCAGGAGAAGACGCGGCTGAGTGATATTGTGCTGCTAAGTCGGGTGGGGGGCAAATCGGCCGTGGAAGGCGACAATTTCACGCGTGGCGGCTACAGTCTGGCGCGTACGCCCAACGGCCTATATGCCCGCGGCGCCGACCGACTGGCTTGGTATGCCGAACTCTATGATGCGCCCTCGCCCTTGGTGCTGGCCACCCGCGCCAGAATACGCTCAGCAGCTGGTGGCCCCGATGTCATGACCGCCGCCGGCTTGGCTCGCCCCGTAGCCGGGGCTCCTCATTTGGTGCTAGGCGATATGAACATCGCTAACCTGATGGCCGGCGACTATAACCTGATCATAGAAGTGCGCGACGCCAAAGGCAAGCTATTGACCTCGCAAACTGCCCGTCTCCAACGCCGCCCCGACGAGTACGCGCCCGCCGCTGCGACTGTGCCCCGATGAAAAAAGCCCCCCAGAAACCTTATCCGTGGTATTACCGCCCCCTTGAATGGATGCTGACTGGCTTGGCGCACTTGCCGCTTTCGGTGCTGTACGTGGTGGCCGACGGGTTTTATCTGGTGATGGCCTACGGGTTGCGCTACCGAAAGCGGGTGGTGCTGACGAACCTGCGTAACTCTTTTCCCGAGAAAACAGAGGCACAAATTCAGCACCTAGCAAAGGATTTTTACCGGCACTTTGCCGAACTGCTGGTAGAAATTCTGAAGCTGGGGGACATTTCTGCCGCTGAGTTGAAACAGCGGGTGCATATGCCCAACCCGGAAGTACTGGAGAAACTGCTGGCTAAAGGCGGCCCGGTGCTGGCGTTAGGCTCGCACGCGGGCAACTGGGAGTGGATTATCACAGCTGGGGCAGTCTGGCTGGGGCCACGGGCGGATGGTGTGTATAAGCCGCTGGCCAATCCGTTTTTCGAAGATTTCGTGTACCGCCTGCGTACCCAGACGGGCGCTCGGCTCGTGCCTATGCGCGATACATTGCGCCACCTAGTGCGCCACCGCAACGAAGGTCGGGTGCTCAGTATGCTTAGCGACCAAAGTCCCAGCCGCGCCGATCAGCAGTATTGGACCCAGTTCCTGCACCAGGAAACGGCGTTTTATACTGGCGCTGATAAGCTGGCAGCGCAGTTTCATTGCCCCGTAGTATACGTCAGCATCCGTCGCCAGCGGCGTGGCTACTACGAAATGCGCCTTGTCGAGCTCTACGACGGCGAAACTTCCTTACCCAAAGACGGCCACCAGATTACTGAAGCCTTCGCCCGCCAGCTAGAGCGCGACATTCAAGCGGCCCCCGCTGATTATTTATGGTCGCACCGGCGCTGGAAGCATAAGATGGTGAAATGGTGAGTGGTGAAATGGTGAGTTTGACCTTCTTGAGGCGCAGACCGCGCAGATGGCGCAACCTAAGCATCAAACTCACCATTTCACCACTTCACCATTTTACCTTACAAGTACTGCTCGATGTCGCCGGCGCCCTGGCGGATAATGTCGAAGTCGTCATTGGTGCAGTCGACGACGGTGCTGGCGGTGTTGTTGCCGAAGCCGCCGTCGATAACCAGGTCTACCAGGGAGCGGTACTTCTCAAAAATCAGGTCAGGGTCGGTGGAATACTCAATCAGGGCGTCGTCGTCGTGAATGGAAGTGCTGACGATGGGGTTGCCCAATTCGCGCACCATACCCAGGCAGATGTTATGGTCGGGAACGCGGATGCCCACGGTTTTGCGCTTCACGCCGCCGTAGCGCGGAGCTTTAGGACTGGCCTCGAATATGAACGTGAAAGGGCCGGGTAGCGCTTTCCTCAGCACTTTGTACACCGGCGTGGTGATACCGTGGGCATAGTCGGTGATGTGAGAAAGGTCGTGGCAAATAAAGGAAAGATTGGCTTTCTCCGGGTGAATTCCCTTGATACGACACAGCTTTTCCACTGCTTTCGCATTATGAATGTCACAGCCTAAACCGTAAATCGTATCCGTGGGATAGATGATAACTCCCCCCTTGCGCAGCACTTCCACAGCTTGCAGCAAACGGTTCTGGGGCGGATTATCGGGGTGGATGCGGAGGAGTGTGGCGGCCATGAGCGGGCGAATAAAAGGTGAAGGAATCGGGTAAATACCGGCGTCGGGCCGGAATCGGGCAAGGTACTGCAGTAGGTAGATAACTGCCACTCCTTCGCATTTTTTTTGGTGAAGGTTGCTTTGCCAACGTTTTAAATCCAAAAAAAGCCCCCCAGCCGATCTTACCAGAACACTGGGGGGCTTTTTTCGCGTTAGCAACACCGGAAGTATAGAACGTGTACTTTTGAGCCCGAAAAAATAAGCTGATTACCAGCGCCCGGCGCGTTGCCAGTTCTTCCTTAATAGCTGTATCCTACCCTTCTTATGTCACAACTTACCCGCGCCGAATCGAAAGCCAAAGCCCAGAAGCGTCGCAACCGTTTTGCCGCCGTAGTAGCCGTGCTCGGCGTCCTGTTCGTGTCGTTCTCTTATTATTTCTACCAGGTTTTTTACACGCCCAATGTCGAAACCAAAGGCCAGCCGACTTATGTGCTTATCCGGCAGGGCCAGAGCTATAAGGCCGTCATGGACTCGATTGATGCTACGGGCGTTGTGATAGATCGGCTCTCCTTTCGCTTCGTGGCTAAGCTTATGAAGTACAACGAGCTGGTGAAGCCGGGCCGCTACGAGCTGAAAGATGACTACACCAACCGCGAGCTGGTCAATGATTTACGCCGTGGTATTCAGTCGCCGCTCAAGCTTACCTTCCAGAATATTCGCCTGCGCCAGGACCTTGCCGCGAAGCTGAGCACCACCATCGACGCCCGCCCAAATGAGTTCGATAGCCTGCTCAGCAGCCCTAGCTACACCCGCTCGCTGGGCTTCGATACCACGAGCATTCTTAGCATGTTCATTCCTAATACGTATGAGCTATACTGGAATACCTCGGCCGAAAACCTCATGCAGCGCATGAAAAAGGAGTACGACAAGTTCTGGACGCCCGCCCGCGACGCCAAAGCCAAAGCCCTGAACCTGAGCCGCACCCAGGTCAGCACGCTGGCCAGCATCGTGGAGGCCGAACAGCAGCAGCACGCTGACGAGCGCCCTCGCGTGGCTGGCGTCTACCTCAACCGGCTGGAGCGCGGCATGCTGCTCCAGGCCGACCCCACGGTGGTGTATGCCAACGGCGACTTCGGCATCAAGCGCGTTTTAAACGTACACCTGGCGAAAGACTCGCCCTACAATACTTACAAATACAAAGGTTTGCCCCCCGGCCCGATCAATCTGCCCAGCATTGCTAGCATTGATGCCGTGCTGAACCCCGAGGAGCACAAGTACATTTATTTCTGCGCCAAAGAAGATTTCAGCGGCTACCACGCCTTCGCCACCAACGAGCGCGACCACCTGCTGAATGCCCGCCGCTACCAGGCTGCCCTCACGCGGAGCGGGATTATGAAGTAATAATAAGCTTTATGATAGCAGTCGGAGGATTAGGGAATTCATATTGTAGTAGCACAGAATAGGATGAATACAGTTAGGCTAACCTTTGAAGGCTACAACCAGACTTTCGAAGCTCCAATGCGAGAAATTACTAGAAATGAGGAAGAATTACTCGATATATGGCCGTATATCGAGTCGATACCTGCTACTGATTTGGAAGGATTTGAAATTTTAAATGTGCTATATGTTTACAGAAACGCTAGTAACCTTTTTGAACATATACTGATAGGGACGGAAAACGAGAATGTGTTTTTGGTAATTATCATTCATATAGAACATTTGAAAATTCACGGTCATTACTTATTAAACGTGGTTAAGATGTACGGCTTAACAGAATAATTTATGTACTCTTCCGACATCCAAATCCGCGTCCGCTACGCCGAAACCGACCAGATGGGCTACGTGTACCACGGCAACTACGCGGCGTATTTTGAGGTAGCCCGCACGGAAGCATTTCGGCAGCTCGGTATCCGCTACAAAGACCTGGAGGCCGACGGCGTAGGTATGCCCGTAGGCGAGATTCGGACCCGCTTCCGTCGCCCCGCCCGCTACGATGACCTGCTGACCGTTCGACTATTGCTGCGCCAGCCAGCGGAAGGATCAAGGGTGTTGTTTGAGTACGAGATTTACAACGAAGCCCTGGAACTACTCACCGAGGGCCACACGCTGATGGTGTTCGTGAGCACGGCAACGGGCCGGCCGGTTCCCATCCCGGATGCCATTCAAACCAAGCTCGCCCCGTACTTTACCGACGACGAAACGGCTGGGCCACTTACACCTACCTCGTCCAAATTGCCCCCCGACGCGCCCGCGCCGGCGGCTTTTGCTCCCAAAAAGGACAAGTAGCGGCTCTCAATTCCGGGTAGCTTCGGATTTATAAGTTAAAATGGCCCGACAGGAAATCGGGGAGTGATGAACACCTGTTGGGAGGCAAATTGTTATGTCGATTGTAAGCTGACCATTGACCTATGAAAAACCCCGTCCGCCGCTACCACTATTCCGAGGTGCGTCGTCGGCGTTCGTACCGCAAGTTCATCGTGTGGCTCAAGCGCCTACGCTTCAACCACGGCCGCGCATCGGTGTACGACGTGCTCGACCGCATGATTCAGGAGCTAAAGCTGGACAGCATCACCAAGCGCGCCAGCTATATGGCCTTCAACTTTACAATCGCCATTTTTCCCACCATCATCTTCCTATTCACGCTCATTCCCTATATCCCCATTCCGCAGCTAAACATCGATATCCTCCAGTTTCTGCGCGACATCATGCCCCGCGAGATGTATGTGGCTACCGCCGATACCATCGAAGACATTATCAATATCCCCCACGGCGGGCTGCTCTCCTTCGGTTTCTTAACGGCACTGGTGCTCTCGTCCAATGGCATTATGGCCCTGCTGGATGCGTTTGAGAAGAAATACCCGTCGTTCAAGCGTCGCACCTACGTACGCAAGCGCGTCATTGCTACTCTCCTGACTATTGTACTCTCGTCGGTGCTGCTGTTCGCCATTGCGGGCATTTTCTTCGGCACCTATATTATCGATGCCCTGGTTTTCTACGAAATCGTACCTGAAGAGCTGACCAATCAGCTAATCAGCTTGCTGAAATATGGGTCGGTGGCGGGCTTGTTTTTGCTCACCACCTGCGTTATTTACTACTACGTGCCGCCCGTGCTGGATAAGTGGCCGTTTCTGTCGGCTGGGGCGGTGGTCGCTACGCTGCTTATTTTCCTGGTGTCCTTTCTGTTTATTCTGTACGTCAAGATTTTTGACAGCTACAATCACTTCTATGGCTCTATTGGTACGCTGGTAGGCTTTATGGTGTGGCTGGATTTTGTGTGTATGACTCTCATCCTGGGCTTTGAGGTAAATGTCAGTATAGATGCCGTTACGGGCCGCCTACGGACCATTGCCAACCAGCCCATCGCCATAAGCGGCCGGCATCTGGCCACGGTGGGAAAGCACTAACCAAGGGAGAAGCATAAAAAAATCAGTTATAATTACCCCCATGCATTGCTAATTGTCAATTGCCTCTTACTTTTGCCGTCCCTAAACCGTCTATTTGGGGAAGCGTTAGAGAGGTGGCAGAGTGGTCGAATGCGACGGATTCGAAATCCGTTATACCGGCAACGGTATCGGGGGTTCGAATCCCCCCCTCTCTGCGGTTTTCAATTAACAATGAGCAATTAACAGCCGTTTTGTTAGCGTTAAGTCTACTTGTTAATTGCTCATTGTTAACTGTTAATTGAAAATAGAGAGCTGGCAGAGTGGTCGATTGCGGCGGTCTTGAAAACCGTTGAGGGTTAAACCTCCGGGGGTTCGAATCCCTCGCTCTCTACAAAAAAGCCCCCCGCGTCTAATTGGACGTGGGGGCTTTTGCTTTTCAGACAGCAAGCATATGAATTTATGCTTACTAGGTAAGTGGGCTTAGATTAATGATCTGCCAATGAATGTAGGACCTACGCAGTTGCCTGTGCGAAATTGCCTCTACTGCCCCTGGGGGGCTTTTTTCAGATTACCCCGCCCTGAATACAGGCTTTTAGTATTCCTATTCCTGCTCTTTGCTAAAAGCAGACGGATTTCCTTTGTCCATCTTTAGTGTGTTTTATGCAACAGGTATTTCAGTACTTCACTCAGTACCAAGTCAATTACAAGAACGAAATCCTATCGGGCCTCACCGTGGCCCTGGCCTTGATTCCAGAGGCGGTAGCCTTTTCCCTCATTGCGGGAGTGCCGCCGCTGGTAGGCTTGTATGCCGCCTTCGTGATGGGGCTTGTTACCTCCCTACTGGGCGGACGACCCGGTATGATTTCAGGAGCAACCGGCGCGGTGGCTGTCGTGTTGGTCGCCTTGGCCAAAAGCCACGGCGTAGAATACATCTTCGCCACCGTTGTGTTGGCCGGTATGATACAGGTGCTGGCTGGAGTGTTACGTCTGGGTAAGTTTATTCGGTTAGTGCCGCACTCGGTGATGTTTGGCTTCGTCAACGGGCTGGCCATTATCATCTTCCTCTCCCAGTTAGTCCAATTTCAAACCATAGACGCAGCTGGCGCAAGCCACTGGCTGACGGGGACTCCCTTGCTTACTATGCTTTGGCTGGTGGGCCTCACCATCATCATTATCGTGGGGCTGCCGCGTCTGACTAAGGTGGTGCCGGCCTCGCTGGCTGCTATCCTGACCGTATCAGCGCTGGTTATTGGGTTGGGCATTGATACTAAAACGGTCGGTGATATTGCCTCCATTAAAGGCGGCTTTCCGCCTTTCCATATTCCGGCCGTGCCCTTCTCGCTGGAAACGCTGGCCCTTATTTTTCCCTATGCGGCCATCGTGGCGAGCGTGGGCCTGATTGAGAGCCTGCTGACGCTGAATCTGATTGATGAAATCACGGAAACGCGGGGCCGCACCAACAAAGAGTGCGTAGCGCAGGGTGTGGCTAATATCACCTCGGGCTTCTTCTTCGGGATGGGCGGCTGCGCCATGATTGGGCAAAGCCTGATCAATATTTCGTCCGGGGCCCGCGCCCGCATTTCTGGGGTTGTGGCGGCGATAATGCTGCTAGTCTTCATCATGTTCGGCGCTTCCTACATTGAGCAGGTGCCCATGGCCGCTCTCACGGGCCTGATGATCATGGTGTCGGTGGGTACCTTCGAGTGGGCTTCGCTGAGGACGTTTGGCAAGATGCCTGTTTCCGATGTGCTGGTGATGGTGCTGGTTACGGGTATCACCGTGGCCCTGCACAACCTAGCGCTGGCCGTGCTCATCGGCGTTATCATCGCCGCTCTGGTTTTTGCCTGGGAAAACGCCACCCGCATCCGGGCGCGCAAGCATCTCGACGAGGCGGGCGTGAAGCACTATGAACTGTTCGGGCCATTGTTCTTTTGCTCGGTGCAAACCTTCAATGAGAAGTTCGATGTGCAAAACGACCCCGTCGAAGTGGTCATCGACTTCAAAGAAAGCCGGGTGGCGGATATGTCGGCCATCGAGGCCCTAAACAAGCTGACGGAGCGCTACCACCGGGCCGGCAAGAAAGTCCACTTGCGTCACCTTAGTCCCGATTGCCGGAAGTTACTGACCAGGGCCGAATCCCTCATCGACGTCAACGTTCTGGACGACCCACTATACACGGTATCCGGAGCGAATCAGATTTACTAAACGGGTTGCTAGCATGATACCTGAGATTCCCCGTTGGCAGCAGTATATGTTGTTAGTAGGTGCTTTATTAGCCGTTGTTACCAGTATGTGTTTGCGTTTTACTGGCCATACGCTGAGTCAGAGCTTTGTGGCTCTGTTTCTGCCGCTGCTGCTATGGTGGCCCCATCCGGAGGAACCCGTCAAACGCTTGTACTGGTGGCTGATGGTGTTTTTAGCAATCGGATTGGAAATTATGCTGCTAGCCGTTGCTCTGCCGCAGCTGCCACTCAACCAGAACAGATCTTTTCTGACTTGACTAAGTCCTCGCGCAGGTGCAGGCCCACGAGCTGGAGCAAAATATGCCTGAACAGCTAGTTGAAGGGGGCATGAGACGAAAAGCCAGCTTCGGGGCAGGCATTCGTTTAGCAAAAAGCATAAACAGCCCTGCTCCCGGATAAGGTGGTGGGGCTGTTTGAGTGAAGTCTAAGGAGAGAAGAGCTTATCAACTAACCGCTGGGGGGCTTTTTTTACGCCTTCTTCCACTTTATGGTGCAGCCAACGGCTTTCGTGGAGTTGGGAGCGGCAGGTTTGCCAGCCATGATGTCGGTGAGAGCATTCTCCACGTACCTGGTTTTCACCGCGGTAGGCTCTTCTGAGTTGTCATCGATGGCGCCAATGTAGGCTACCTTCAAAGCGTTGCCCTGGCGGGTGAGCACGTAAAGGTGGGGCGTGCGGGTAGCGCCGTAAGCCTGGGCCACGCTCTGGGTTTCGTCGAAGAGGTAAGGAAAAGGATACTTTTTGCTACTGGCGCGGGCCTGCATCTTCTCAAACGAGTCGCCGGGCGCTACGGCCGGGTCGTTGGGGTTGATGGCTACCACGGGATAGCCCTGGGGGGCAAATTTGTTGTGCAAATCAATGATGCGGCTCTCGTAGGCCTGGGCGTAGGGGCAGGTGTTGCAAGTAAACACCACGATAAAGCCTTTGGCGGCCTTGTTATCGGCCAGCGCCAGAAGCTTGCCGTCTATGTTTTTCAGTTTAAAGTCGGTGGCCGTGTCGCCTACCTGATAGCCGCCGGAAGGCCGCACAAAAGCGCTCAGCAGCACGAAGCTAAAGCACAGGACGAAGAAGGAAGTTAGCTTTTTCATCGAAAGGCAAACAAGTTAGAGGTGAGAAGATACGCGCTAAACCGACCTGGCTAACGCAAAAACCTAGTGAGCTGCGTGGTAAGTTCGGCTTGGGTAAACTCCTGCTCGAAGGCGGCACGCTTCTGCTTTTTATTGTTGAGCATCAGCGTGAAAGGAATTGCCCCCGACCACGTATTATCTACTTTCCCGAGCCAGGTATTGGGGTCCGTTTCGTTGAGCAGCAGCACTTCGGATTTGAGGCCGCGTTTCTGCACAAACGGCTTTACTTTTTTATCAAGCTGAGAAGCGTAGTCCAGACTTACCAGCAACACTTTCACTTTCTGGCCAGCGTAGGTCTTATTGGCTTGCTCAAAATACGGCAGCTCCTTAATACAAGGGCCGCACCACGTTGCCCAGAAGTTGACCACATACGTCGTGTCGTTGGGCTGGCTCAGGCGCTTCTCCAGGGCCGGAAACTTTACCACTTCCACTTGCTGGGCCTGACTAGGCGTGGCCAGCAGCAAGAGTGAGCCAATTAGTAGGAGCTTATAAAATGACATAGTTGCTAAACGTTGTTTATAGGGCTTTGGTACGAAGACTGTCCGAAAATCAGGAACAACCAATTGTCGCGGCCTAGTGCTGAAATTTTCCCTTATCTACTTAAGGCACTAGAAGACAACTTGAATACTTTAATGTAGGCAACAGCCACTACTGTGGAGTTTGCCGTTTAAGTAGGCTTTACTAACTGAACAGTGCCTGATACTTCTGCCTCTGCGCCCGTCCTGACTCCGGCTAAACCCCAGAAAAAGGCGCGGCGGTGGGGCAAATGGTTGCTTGTCGCAGCCGTCGTAATAGCGGCATTAATCGGCGCAGTGCTTTTTCTGCTCGACCCTTGGCTGCGGCGAACAGTGGAGCGCCAGGTAGCGACAGCTTCCAAAGGCTATTATCAGCTGTATAGTAGGAGAGCTGCAAACCAGCTTATGGCACCGCTCCCTGACTTTGCGGGGCCTGCGGCTGCGCTCCGACTCCACCAACGGTAACAGCAAGCTTCCCCGCCTGCGGGCTGATGTAGGCTTGGTGCGGGTAGAGGGCATCGGGCTGCTGGCATTGCTGCGTCGCAAGGAGGTGCCCCTGGATACGGTGCTGGTACGAAACGTGCGCCTGGAAGTAGGCAAAATGCCCCCCAGCTCCAAGCCGATGGCCTGACGCTGACGCCCACCATGAGCACTTCCGAGTTTGCCCGCCGCAAGGCTCAGTCGGTGCCGCGCATGGCGGTGCAGCTGCCCCGGCTGCGCCTGGCGGGCCTCGATTATAGTGCGCTGGCGCGCGAAGGAGCTCTTGTAGCCGGCTTGCTGGAGCTGCGCGACCCGCGCCTTCAGGTAACCAACAACGCCAATTATCCGCAGCCCGCGCGGGCTTCCACCGTCACGCCGGAGCAGCTGCGGCAGCTGCCCTTTCGATTGGATATAGCACTGGCCCGCATTATCAACTTCAACTTTCGAAGCGCCGAAATCGTGAAAGGTGGCTCCGAGCCAGGCATATTCAACCTGACCCGCTTCAATGCCAGCATCACGCATCTTACCAACGACGCGGCCGTAGCAGCGGCCCGCCCGAGTATTGGGCGCGTATCGGGGTATCTGGAGGATAAATGCCTAGTGGAAGGCGTGTTCCGCTTCAATCTGCGCGACCCGCAGGGCGGCCACAGCTTTGTTGGCAGTTTTGGGCCGGTGCCCTTCGCAATTCTGAACCCCGTAAGCGAGCCGGCGGCCTTCATCCGCTTTGATAAAGGCCGGGTAGAGCGAATCTTATGCAACGTGCAGTTCACCAAACAGGGCGCCAACGGCATGGTTTGGGCACGCTACTCCGATCTGAAAGTGTCGATGCTTAAAAAGAAGCCCGGCCCCGATAAGAAAAACATACTTACCCGCGTGGGCTCCCTGCTGACCAATGCCTTACTCGTGCGCGACAATAATCCGCGCAAGCCCAATCAGAGTCTGGAGCCGGGCCAGGTGAAAATAGACCGCGATCTGCGCTACTCGGTGTTTCGGGTGTGGCGCGTGGCCGTGGTCGATGGCATGCTCAGTAGCTTCGGCGTGCCCGAAGTCATTGCTGATAAAGTAGAGTAAAAAGTTGCTATCAACCGTCAGTGAAAGCTGTTTGAGCAGCCGAACCGGCAAGGGTGATATCTTTACTGAAAATGCCCCCCAGCGCTTCTTAGGGGCCAGAACTAAAGCGGCAAAATAGTTCTGGGCTATGCATAACTCCCGTTCAGCTTTCGCGTACTGACTATTCTAAAAATCCTACTTTCAGCATCCTGCCTCTTGCTCCCTCCCTCTACTATGCTGAAATGGCTTTTTTCCGCTCTGGCGGCTCTGCTGCTCTGCGCGCCATCAGCCGCTGCATATTCCGTGCTTACCCACCAGGCCAACATCGACTCAACCTGGAATGTATGTTTGGTGCCCCTGCTGAAAAGCAAATATGGCACCGCCACCCGCGAGGAATGGATTGAGGCCAAATCGCACGCGTACGGGGGGGCAATTATTCAGGATATGGGTTTCTATCCATTCGGTTCCGAGCTGTTTACCAACCTTACGCACTACGTCCGCAGCGGCGACTTCGTCCGCAACCTGCTCGATGAGGCCCACGACCGCAATGAGTATGCCTTCGCTTTGGGTGCCCTGGCGCATTACGTAGCCGATATTAAGGGGCACCCGGCGGGCACCAATGTGGCCATGGCCTCCGTGTATCCCGAGTTGAGGGCGAAATTTGGCCCCGCCATCACCTACCACGAGGCACCCGTGCAGCATACCCAGCTGGAATTTGCCTTCGATGTAGTGCAGCTAGCCAGTGGCCGGTACCGCTCGGCTGACTACCAGAGCTTTATCGGTTTTCAGGTGAGCAAACCCGTTCTCGAACGCGCTTTCTTAAAAACTTATGGCTTAGAGCTGGGTCAGGTGCTGGCTAATGTCAACCTGGCCATAGGCAGCTACCGCTTTGCTGTGCGCCAGCTCATCCCGATTGCGGCCCGCGCCGCCTGGCACGCCGAGCGCAACGAAATCAGGAAGCTGAGCCCCCAGGCCCGCCGCCGCGATTATATGTACCGGCAAAGTGAGCGGGCGTATCGGCGTCAGTACGGCGCCGACTACCAGAAGCCTGGCTTTGGGGCCCGCATGCTCTCCCTGGTGGTGCGGGTGCTGCCCAAAATTGGTCCTCTTCAGCCCTTTGCCTTCAAGCTGCCCACCCCGGAAGCCCAGGAGCTGTTTAAGAAAAGCGTCCGCATCGTGATGAAGGAATACTGTACCCTGGCTCAGCAGGAGCAAACAGCCAAGTCGCCCCCGCTGTCGAATGCCGACTTCGATACGGGCCGCCCCACGCGGGCGGGCGAATACGCCCTTGCCGACGAAACCTACGGGGAATGGGTGCGCAAGCTCGCCGACAAGAAATTCGAGAATATCTCGGCCCCGCAGCGGCAAAACATCCTGACCTTCTTTGGTGATATGTCGAAGTTGCCCGTGGATGAAGAGGAGAAGGAAACCAAAAACTTGGAAAAAACCCAGGAAGCGCTGAAAGAGCTGCGCGCCTTGCAGGCACCAGCGGAGGAGGCGAAGCCAT
>NZ_FWWW01000014.1 GCF_900176135.1 Hymenobacter roseosalivarius DSM 11622
ATGAGGTGGTCTAGCAAAGCGGGACAGAGTTGGGACTTACCTTTCTCAAATCATGTCCATCACTCCCCACAGCCCCAAACGACGCAAATATGACGCGGCCTTCCGCGCCGAAGCCCTGCGCCTAGTCGGCGAGAGCCGCTCGACGCAGGCGGCGGCCCGCGCGCTGAATCTAAATCCGAAGCTGCTCTATAAGTGGCAAAAAGAAGCGCAAACGCCCATCGCGGCCGCTTTGGGGGCAGGGTTGGACCCGGCCACCGCGGCCGAGCTGCGCCAGCTGCGGGCGCTGGCCCGGCGGCAGGCGCAGGAGTTGGAGATTTTAAAAAAAGCCATCGTCATCTTCTCACAGACGCCGGACCGATGAGCTGCTACCGCTTCATCAACGCGCAGCAGGGTGCCTATCCGGTGCGGGGCCTGTGCCGGGTGCTGGGCGTGGCGCCCAGCCGCTACTATGCCTGGCAGCAGGGCGAGCAGCGGGCCATAGGGGCGCAACCGCCGGCTTGGGAAGCGGCCCTGGTGACCCTATTTGAGCGCCACAAACGCCGCTACGGCACCCGCCGACTACGGGTGGCCTTGCGCCAGCAGGGTCACCGGGTGGGGCGGCAGGCCCTGCGCTCGGCCCTGGCCCGCCGGGGCTTGCGGGCCTTGCAGCCCAAGGCGTTCACCCCGCGCACGACCGACTCCACCCACGGCCTGCGCTGCGCTCCCAACCGGCTGCTCGACCAGCCCAAACCGACCCAGACCAACCGGGTCTGGGTCAGCGACATCACCTATTTGCCCCTGGCCGACGGCACCTGGGCCTATTTGTGCGCCTTCCAGGACGTGGCCAGCAAGTACGTCGTGGGCTGGCAGGTGCTCCATACGATGCCCGAGGCACTGGTCACCACGGCCTTGCAGCGGTCTTTATGGGCCCAGCAACCCGCCCCCGGCCTGGTGGTGCATTCCGACCGCGGCGGCCAGTACTGCGGCAACGCCTACCGCGCCTTGCTGCATCGGCACTACGGCCTGCGCTCGCAAAGCAGGCGCGGCGAGTGCTACGATAACGCCCAGGCCGAAAGTCTCTGGTCCCGCCTCAAAACCGAAGAACTCGAACGCCGCGAGTGGCCCGTTTTTACCAATTTAGCTGACGCGCAAGCCAGCGTGGCTGATTATTTTGACTACTATAATCACGAACGTCTGCACTCCAGCATCCACTACCAAACCCCATTTAACGCTCAGCAGCAGCTTTTTCAATCAACTGCCTTAAACTGTCCTGCCTAACTGGACCACCTCA
>NZ_FWWW01000001.1 GCF_900176135.1 Hymenobacter roseosalivarius DSM 11622
GGGCGGCCGGGTAGCTTTGCCCGACAAAGGTGATACCACGCCGCCCTAGCTCCCGCAGGATTTCGCATTCCCACCAGCTTGGGTGCCGAAACTCCACCACGTTGTGAAAGTCCGGGTCCAGCTGTTCCAGCATGCGGCCCAGCAGCTCCTCCGTGTAGGCGGCTTTGGGCGGCAATTGAAACAGAATCGGTCCCAACTTGTCGCCCAGACCCTCGCGCACGGTACCGTAGAAATCGGCCAGCACGGGCGCGGCTTCGGCGTTGAACTTCTTGTAGTGGGTTACGATGCGAGGGGCTTTTACGGCAAACCGAAAATCGATGGGACTCTGCGCGTACCAGGTTTCGAAGACCTTCAGCTCCGGCATGCGGTAGAAGGTCACGTTTACCTCCAGCGTATTGAACTGGGTGCAGTAATAGGCAAACCACTTGCGCGGCGGCAGGCCTTCGGGGTACAGAATGCCTTTCCAGTCGCGGTAGGAAAAGCCGGAGCAGCCGATGTAGTACGCGGGCATAACAGACGAAGTAGACAGGTTGCCTTCTACGTGCTTTCTGCCTGTTATATCCGTCCTCCACCCACAGATTTATGCTTCAGGTAAGTGGGGGGCTTTTTGCAGCGGCCCCTCACCGTTCAGCGCGACAACCCGGATATCACAATCAGCCAGTAGAGAAAATATACCAGGGGAATGAGCATCATGTACACCCACCAGGTAGGGTGCGTCAGCCGGTATTTCCAGCTTCTGTGGTCTTGTTCGTGCGTATTCATGATCGTAGCTACCGTTGAAAAGGGTTGTCCTAACGAAATACGTCGCCTGCGTCGTTCTGCCAGCGTTGGCGCTACAGATGCTCGCAACGGCTCCCCTGAAGCATACCTGAATACGCCGTGTCCGTTCTTAGCAGACTTATCAATCACGGCACCTGCCGCGCTTCGGCCGGTGCCTTGCCTCTCCCGAATTTGCGGCTTCGCTTAGCCGCGTTTCAGGCCCATACGCTCCACTGTTTCGCCCTCAAAATCGAACTGAATTAGTATCGCGGGCTCCTCGCCCACTACCCAGCCATCGTGGCCCGGCGCGATGGCCACCACCTGGGGGGCAATATATTCCTCCATTTCACCATCCCGATACTGAATGGTAAGGCGGCCCGCCGCCAGAAAGCCGACGTGCGCGTGCTCGCATAGCTCCGTTCCAATCACCGGCTTCACATCCTTCGACCACCGGAAACCCACCGGATACACCAGCCGCTTCACGCGCGAATTACCGGTGCGTACTACGTCAACCTGCACGCCGCCTATCTCGTGGCGCTCGGCATTTTTCAGGGGGCCTAATAGGGTATTAGTATTCATCATCGGTGCGGGAGGAAAACATGGGAAAGGAAACGCGAGAACCTACTTAAATATAGCAAATTCCTGGCATAGCCCGATGCTGCCTGACTGGTTTGCGTCTGCATATTTTCAGGTAACGGTCAGGGCTGGCTGCGCTTGCCTCGCAGCAGTACCGTGGGGGGCTTTTTCCTCTCCCGATTACTCTTCCCAGCAGCGGCGCGCCAGCTGTTTTACTAGTCCTGAAAATGATATAAGAAAGTAATCACCCCGGTGTACGCGGGCTTTTTGGAATCCAGAATTTCCAGCGCCACTTGCAGGCGCGCTTTGGCAATGCCGCGCAAATTTGCCACCGAAAGCAGCGTAGCGCGCAGGCGCACCTGGCTGTTCACGGTCACGGCCTGGTTGAAGCGCAGCTGCTCGATTTCGTAGTTAACCTGCATCTTGAGGTTCTCAATAGCCACGATTTGCTGCCACAGATACGGCAGCAGCGCCACCGTGAGGTAGCCGTGGGCAATGGTAGCCTTGAACGGCGATTCCGCCAGCGCCCGCTCCGGGTCCGTATGAATCCACTGGTGGTCGAGGGTAGCGGCGGCAAACTGATTGATCTGCTCCTGGGTGACGGTGTGGTAGGCCGACACGCCTACTTCCTGCCCTACGAGGCCTTCTAGTTCGGCTAAGCTGCTGATGGTACGTTTCGTCATGAGCTAATTACGGATAAGTAATAAAGCCCAAACATACATGTTGGCAGTCGGTATTCGCGGAAGATGAATGCTATTACTGTGCGGCCTGATGATCAGCCATCAGGTGCCGGACCTCATTATTCTGAATGAACCAACAACCTGGAAATCCCGAGCTTGGACATCCTGACGGTCGCCATCCACGGCAATCTTCTGGTGGTATTGCCCGACGAGTATTTCCTGAAGTAGCTGCATGTGGAAGATGCCATTCGGCTGGGACAGCCCTAAGTCATAGCTTACAAACATCTTCTGGTAAGGGCGTTAACCATGATCCAAACAAAAAAACGTGCATCTACTTTGAAATACAAAGTTCTTTTATATCCTTTGTATCACTATTTACCCATCTCAAGCAAAGGCACTACTATCATGACACTAACCAAAAGCGTTACCCGCATTGCGCTTGTTACAGCGTTTCTATTGCTGATACCCTTGGTGGCGATGCAGTTTACCCAAGAGGTGGTCTGGACCTTGTCGGATTTCGTTTTCGCTGGCGTCATGCTATTCGGCACGGGCCTCACGTATGTGCTGGTGGCGAGCAAGGCAACCAACAACGCGTATAAATTGGCTGTTGGCGTGGCGGTGACGGCGGCACTCCTGCTCGTGTGGGGCAACCTGGCTGTAGGGTTCATCGGGAGCGAGGACAACCCTGCCAACCTGCTGTATGGTGGGGTGTTGGCCGTTGGCTTCATCGGGGCCATCGTGGCGCAACTCCGGCCGCTGGGCATGTCTAACGCCATGTTTGCCGCGGCGCTTACTCAGTTCGCAGTTCCTTTTGTTGCAATGCTGATCTGGAGGCCCGAGATTAATCTAGGCGTGGCGTGGGTACTTGTGCTAAATACCCTCTTCGCCGGGCTGTGGGTTGCGTCGGCGCTACTGTTTCGCCGCGCCAGTACCACCGGCTCGAATCCAGACCGACAGTTGGTGTAGTGGTGTAGAATGCT